>CALINO010000009.1 GCA_938045295.1 uncultured Arenicella sp. | reverse complement strand
TCCATACACCGAAGGTTACGCCACCATTAGTGCCACCAACATCAGTAAGCCCATTTGACCAATTTTGCCCCCCCACTGTAATTGGATAATAGTCGTTCTGCCAGCGCTGCTGCCAAGCCGAAGCATTATTAGCAATATCGTGAGCGCGCCAACGGTGCTTCCAATACTTATAACCAAAACTGTCGGGCTGGCTATCAAAAGCAGGCACAATTAAATGTCTAAAATCAGGGCCGCCATCTAAGAACAGTTTTACCAATAAACGATTTTGCACCGGTTCAAAACCCGCACACGCTTCGTTAACCAGGCTTGGTAAACTGCCCGCACCGTATAGTAAGGAGCTGTAGAGTGATGTTTGTAAAAATTGTCGCCTATCCATGATTACCGACCCTCCGCAAAAACAAATGGGGTGGCAAAAACAAATGCCAATGCGGCTTGCACGCGCTCATTTGCTCTTCGGCGTTGTATGGCGTCTGTGTCATTCAGGTTTACCTCGGATTGAGCCAATTCTTCTACTAACCCCCGTAAATAAGGGAATGGGTCTGCGTTATTGTTTTCAAGCTGTTGGCCTGTAAACGTAAAATTAAACGCGTCTATTTCAACTTGTGAATACTCTCCGTTGTTTTCCCGACAGTAATCGTCCCAAGAATCGAACGCCATAATATTAGCCAAACTGTTATTAGTTTGGCCATCAGCAAGGCGGTCTTCTCGTAAACACAGCAAGTAGTTCAAATCAAAATAGGGGTAGGTGTTATTAATCTGCCAAGGGTGTTCTGTGCCATTGCTGTTAGGTAAGCGTTTGGCGCCTAACATAGCCACCATATGCGCTCGCTCAAGCGTGGTGTAATTGTCGGTATTACCAACCACATGTTTCCACAACCAGCGTGCCACGTATTCGGCGGTATACCCGCCACTGGGCCTTGGAATAACCTTGCTCCAGTCTTTAGTCCAGGCTTGACTCTGATCACAGCCCTCACACTCCACTGGCAAATTTCTCATAAACCGATACCGCTCTTGAGCGGCACTGCGGTTGTAGTTTTTTTCAAACGCGACCGCTGAATCCGCTGCTTCGAGCGACGTTTGGCCACCAAATACATTGTGCAATGGCCTGAACACTTGGTTAGCATTGTCGTCTTCGATGACATCATCAATTTCAAGACCAGCCCTACCTTCGTTATAGTCATTGCTCAGATAGGCCTCAATATTATCAATATTGAACTTGTTAGCCATGTAATACGCACGCTCAAAGCTGGTTAAGTATTTCACGTGATCAGCACTGTGAAACATTTCAGAAGTGGCATACGTATGGATAAAAGTAAGAAAGTCTTTATTGGGTCCTAGCCTTGCCCAAGCTCGGCGTATTTGTGTGCGCTTAGCGTCATTTAAGCTGTCATCGGCCAGTGTGTTAATAATGTAAACGGGTAAATTAGCCAAACTTTCCGGATGCTGAATGGATATCGGCATTAAATTATCAATTTTAGCTGCGGCATCAATACCCGTGATATTTCGACCCAAAATATTCAGTGGCCCAAACTCATCACGGTGGTGGTCGTCGGTTTCAAAAGTAACCACAGTGTCAAAACCAACCCCGTCAATATAAGGCACTCGCATGTCTGTGAGCATTTTTGCTGTGTTACGGATAGTAACATTCTCGTGATTGTCCGGATTATCAATGCCAAAAATGCCATAGAACAATTGGTGAATTTCTCGTGCAAAGTCGTCATTACCTTCAAGCACATAAACTAACTCAAGATCACCGTCACCGTCTTCATCAATCCAACGCCGTACCCACTGGTTACGGCGATGCCCGTATTGCATCGCCACCGCCGCTGATTTAGCGGCCACCCCCATGACTTGATGGTAGGGCAAGCGCTGCTCATGTGCTTGCATGATGGCGTCGTAATACACCACCATTTGAGGACGGCTAACACCAGCGTTTAAATTGGTGGCCAAATGATAGTTCGTTTCCCAAAAGCCAATGCGCTGCCTAAACGGGTTTAAACCTCGTATGGTGGCCATGCGGCCAAAGGTGGAAGCAAAACGGTAACCGTCACGATCAAGATGATCTCGCTCATTGATATCGACCGGGATATCGGATGACGGTGAGCTTATATGATCAATAAATTCACCAAAGGTGCCATGCGAAGAAGCGGTTTCGCGGTATTTTTCATTCGGAGCCAATGGCGAAAGCTTGGGGTTATGCTGGTTAAAATTCAGCATTTCTCGTATTGCAACATTGGGCCGCATATTCGCCCAGACACGAATTTGCGAATCGGTTGCATGGCCACCAAAAGCAAAAATTTTAAGAACTTTTCTTACCTCTCGCTCACCCCACGAACTTCTAGTGAGAACCGGTAAGGTTAAGGAGGTTGGGTTTGCTAATGTCACACCAATGTCTCGTAACGTAAGAAACTGGTTATCAGACACATTAAAAATAATCTGGTTTTCTGCCAATTGCTGACTAACTGGAATGGTGTAACAATTTTCACCAACTCTGGGGGCATTGTTACCCGTTTGCACTACACCGTTGATTGTAAGGCTTAGGTTATTTGACGAAACACTTTGGCTGGCCGTTAGGTGAAAACAAAACTCAATATCTCGAGTTTGAGCTTCAAATGAAACCGTAAATTCCTCGCGAACAGGTTTAGGAACCGAATCAAAACCATTAAGGCCGAGATCAATCTCCGTGACCTCTTCCTCGAACAATATAGTGCTAATGATGGCTGTAATGGCCGCTGCGCGTTGGGCGTCAGTTTGGGCATATGCAAGCTTGCTTGAAAGCATCACGCAAAGCGCAAACACAGAAAGCAGCAAAAGTTTGGAGTGAGTCATGAACATAGTATCGTCGGTTCAGTCGGCGAATATGTTCTAACTCCCAATGTGTGTACATCAACTCACAACAAAAGCAGACGGCTATCACCAACCATTATTATTTTATTAATTTTTATATCCAACCTTACCAACCCAACTACAAGATAGCCCTTATACACTATGGCCTCAACTGTCAAAAAGTGGCATTACCAAAAATTATAAAATGTGTGTGAAAGCAGTGTTATAGCGACAAAAACTAATTACTCAGTGCCTTTGTGACAATTTCTGACACATCTTTCACCAAATTTTCTTGCGCATTTATCCTTTCTAATTGCGCTTTCATTAAGCCTTTGTTCGGTTGCGCGTAACGTCGCCATGTATTAAATGTGCCCACCAGCCGAGCCGCTATTTGCGGATTAATGCCATTTAATTCAATGACTTTGTCAGCCAAAAATTGATAGCCTGCTCCGTCGTCTTGATGAAAACCCACCAAATTTGAGGTAAAGGCCCCAATTAAAGAACGCACTTTATTGGGGTTACTGATTGAAAACGTTGGGTGTTCACACAAGCGTTTAATATCGGCCAAGGCGTTGGGAGTTGGCCTGAGTGCCTGTAGGGTCAACCATTTATCAATTACCAAGGTTTGGTCTTTCCAAGACTCATAAAAATCATCAATTAAGGCGGCTCTGTCTGGGTAATTTGAGTGCAGAAGCGCCGAAAATGCCGCCAAACGGTCGGTCATATTATTCGCTATATTGTATTGATGGCTCGCCAAAGCGTGGTATGCCGCTTGATCGGTTGCCACCAAATACGACAATGCTTTGTTTTTTAGCGCCCGCTCGGCCATGGCCTCGCCAGATAACGAGAACTCGTTTTGATGATTATTGTTGGCGTACAACGCGTGAAATTGCGACTCTAAGTCCCGCGCCAACCGGCTAACGCACTCTTCTCTAATTTGCGCAATTGTTAATGGGTTAATCGGGTTCACTAAGCCAGCAATGTAAGCGTTTGACGGCAATGTAAGCATTTCAGAAAATATCGCTTTGTCTTCTGGGTTACTGGCAATAAGCCCTTTAAATGCTTCTAACAAGTGCTGATAGTGTTCGTCGCTAATACTGCCGCTTTTAATGGCTGGCAAAATAAGGTTCAGGCTTAACTCCTGCATGGCCTCCCAACGTGAAAAACCATTGTCATCCACGCGAATTAATGTGGCTAACTCTGACGTTGTTCGCTCAAGATTGAAAATAACCGGTGCCGAGAAGTCGCGCAATACCGACAACACAGGTTTTTCAGTAAGACCATTAAAGCTAAATTCTTGCTCAACTTGAGTGAGCGACAAGGTTTGCTCAATGGCTTTTTCACCGCTTTGATAAAACAACGCTACTTTTACCGGTATCTGGAACGGCTGCTTGTCTTTTTGCCCCGGTGTGTCAGGGCAACTCTGCGTTAAGGTTAGAGTGTAGGTGCCAGAGTCATCATAATGCGCCTTTGCGTCAACCACCGGTGTGCCTGATTGGGTGTACCAATGCCTAAACTGGGTGAAGTCCACGCCATTGGCTTGCTCCATGCATTGCACAAAATCTTCAGTGGTTACCGCTTGGCCATCAAATTTATCAAAGTACAAGTCGGCCCCTTTGCGAAACCCTTCTGCCCCTAATAAGCTGTGCATCATTCGAATGACTTCCGCACCTTTTTCATAAATGGTGACGGTGTAAAAGTTATTAATTTCCTGATACGAATCCGGCCTTATTGGGTGCGCCATTGGCCCCGCGTCTTCTTTAAATTGGTACGCTCTTAATAGCTGTACGTCTCGAATTCGCTTCACCGCTCGCGATGACATATCAGCGCTGAACTCTTGATCACGAAATACCGTGAACCCTTCTTTCAAACTGAGCTGAAACCAATCTCGGCACGTTACTCGGTTACCCGACCAGTTATGAAAATATTCGTGCCCAATCACACTTTCAATGCCCTCAAAGTCGGTGTCAGTCGCGGTTTGTTGATTCGCTAACACGTACTTAGAATTGAATACATTAAGCCCCTTGTTTTCCATTGCCCCCATATTAAAATCATCGACGGCAACAATGTTGTAAACCGACAAATCATACTCACGGCCATAGGTTTGTTCATCCCAACGCATGGCGTTTTTTAATGACTCCATGGCGTGTTCGCACTGATCAATGTTGTGCGCTTGAGTGTAAATATTAAGCTCAACATCGCGCCCACTCAGCGTGGTGAACGAATCCGTTATGTGCTGTAAGTCGCCCGCAACCAGTGCAAACAAATAGCATGGCTTCGGGTGCGGATCGTGCCACTTAGCCCAATGTCGGTCGTTTTCCAACACACCAGAGTCTATTAAGTCACCGTTGGAAAGTAATACTGGGCACTGTGATTTACTGCCTGAGAGTGTCACTGTGTATTCACTGAGCACATCGGGGCGATCAAGAAAATAAGTGATGCGGCGGAAGCCTTCGGCCTCACACTGTGTGCAAAAATTGCCGCTAGATTGATACAGACCTGAGAGTTCTGTGTTTAGCTTGGGCTCACTTTGTGTTACCAACTCCAGTTCAAACTCATCCAGCTGCGTGTTTAAAACCAAACGTTCTGTTTCCAGTTGATAGTCATCGTGGCTCAGCTCTTTGCCGTTTATACTTATTTTCAGCAGCGTTATTTTTTCACCATCCAACGCCAGCGCTTGCTGGTGCGCGCCGTTACGCTGAATACGCAGTTTTGCGGTGATGGTTGTTAACACTTCGCCCAATTCAACCATTAACTCCACACTGGGAATTAAGAACTCAGGGGCTTTGTAATCTTTTAAGTAGACCGTGCTTGGTTTAACTGTTGGGGCTAAATCATTTTCTAACATAATTAATTAAACGCTTCCCATACGGGGGTTAATGTTTTAGGTAACGGTGCGGCTTGGCCAAGCCTTGCCCAAGGTTGGTGTTCTGAATGAAAATCGGACCCCAGCGATGAGTACAAATTAAACTGCTCGGCCAATTTACTTAGCATGATGACTTGCTGCCGGTCGGTTGACGCCGTGGAAATTTCCATGCCTTTTATTCCAGCGCTCACCATATCCGCAATCAACCGACACAGCTTGGTTCGGGTTAGTTTGTAACGCATGGGGTGAGCTAACACCGCCACTCCGCCACTAGCAACAATGGCTTTGCCAACTTCATTTAAGTTAGGCCACAGCATGGGAATATACCCCGGCTTGCCGCGCACTAAAAAACGCTTAAACGCCTGCTTTTTGTCTTTGGCATACCCTTGGTTAATCAAGGCTTCAGCGAAATGAGGCCGAGTAGGCACACACCGGTCAACCAGCAATTCCTGCACGCTATCACGCAGCTCTATGCCATTTTGCTCAAAGTCTTCAAACATGGCTTCGGCACGGTTTAGCCGGCGGCGCTTATTTTGTTCAATAATGGCACGCAAGAGAGGATCGGAGGAGGATATATTCAACCCCACAATGTGCACCAATTGGTTTTCCCAGGTGCACGACAACTCAACGCCATTAATTAACTCAACGCCATGCTTACTGGCCGCCAAACGCGCCTCATTTAAGCCTTCCACCGTGTCATGGTCGGTCAATGCTAGGTGGCTAATCTGAGCTTCGGCTGCTTTTATGACCAGTTGTTCTGGACTTAAGTCACCATCAGAATAGTAAGAGTGGCTGTGCAAATCGTATTTTGTGTCCATAACCTGAAAACGGCGCTAATCGAGCGCGTTTTGAGACTGCGGGTAATCCACTAAGTCTAAAGGAAAATGAAAAATAGGCTCATACTCTGCCCCTGAAGACGTTAATACGCTTTCAAATAGAGTCACTTCATCAAAATACAGTGGGCAATCTATTGCGGTTGGTATGCCGCCCGCAAACTCATTTCGGCTGTGTCGGTAGCGCGCCAGGGTAATATGTGGAATAAATTTTCGTTTATCCATAACCAACCCAGTGCTGTTAACCGCCGACACCACTTGCTTATGCAGCTCAAAAAGCCCATCGTTTTTTTCTAGCAAAGCGGCCATGAGTTTGGGCTTTGTTTCGGGAAACGGGCTTATATGGCTGATGTGTGATGCAAATTCAGGCTGCATTACAGCGGCGTCTAGATTTTCCGCTAAGCGCTCTAAATCAGACTGTTGTTGCTCACCTAGAAATGCCAAGGTTATGTGGTAGTTTTCTTGGTCGACCCAACGTAAGGCACCGCTTTTGTCTTGATAAGACATCTTTGCCGCCACATCACCCAGTTCGTTGACGGCTTCCTGTGGTAGTCTTAGGGCAATAAAGCTTCTTATAGTCATAGTTTATTGGTATTACATTCCAGACTGTTAGGATAACACTGCCCTGTTAAGGCAAATCGTTTTTTATTTCATTGAGTGGTATATTAAAGACATCATGACCTTCAGTAGTGACGAAAAACACACTCTTTTACAGGAGTTGGCTCAGCTAAAACAAGATCATCGCGAACTTGACATAAAAATCGCTGAAATGGCGCTTATGTTGAAAAGCAACCAGCTCGATGTCACCCGCCTAAAGCGTCAAAAACTTAAACTCAAAGACGCCATCGCCCGCTTAGAAAGCAAGCTGATTCCAGATTTACACGCCTAGGCTTACCCCATTTTTTTGCTTCTACTAGCTTGGCCAGCCCCTTTAATTGCTCAGCCCCCGCTTTAATTAACAACCCCTGTTTTGGCATACAACACCATGCCTTTCATTAAGTTAAACGCTTCGTTTAACTGGTAGTCAGCGGCCAGTAATTCATCAACATCTTTGGCGGCCTTGGCGGTTTTAGCGTTATTTTTATTGTCTAAATGACCGGGCAAGTCGTTTTCTTTAATGCGCTTAAAGCTCGTTTTTTTATCTTTAAAACTGCGCTGCTCCACCAACACATCAGGCACAATACCTGCGGCTTGAATTGAGCGGCCGCTGGGTGTGAAGTAGCGCGCTGTGGTTAGCTTGATCGCATCGCTATCATTAATAGTGATCACCGTTTGAACCGAACCTTTGCCAAAGGTCTCTGTGCCCATAATGATTGCGCGTTTATGATCTTGTAAGGCGCCAGCAACAATTTCAGACGCGCTGGCAGAACCACCGTTCACCAACACCACAATCGGCTTTCCGTCAATTAAGTCTAATGCGGTGGCTTGGTACTCTTGACGGCTTTTTTGCAACCGGCCTTGGGTGCTGACAATGCTGCCTTTAGTAACAAAAGTGTCGCTAATCGAGATCGCACTGGTGAGTAAGCCACCAGGATTATTTCGTAAATCAAGAATCAGCCCAGAAAAATCCGGTTGGTCTCTTAATTTGCTTAATTGCTTACGAAAATTTTCGCCGGTGTTTTGCTGAAATTGAGTGACTCTTAAGTAACCAATTTCATTACTAAGCTGCTTGCGTTTTACTGAGCTAAGCTTAACCACCGCTCGTGTGATTGAAACATCAAACGGGTCTGGCTCTGTTTCTCTTAAAATGGTTAAGACAATGTCTGTGCCCGGCTCTCCGCGCATTTTTTCCGTGGCTTCATTAAGCGTTAAACCTGAAATAATCTCACCGTCAATGCGAATGATTAGGTCACCGGCTTGTATCCCTGCCTTATCAGCTGGGGTGTCGTCAATTGGCGCCACCACTTTAATAAAGCCCCCATCCATCACCACTTCCAACCCTAAGCCGGTAAACTGACCCCGGGTGTCTTTATCCAGTTCTTCATAACGCTCACCCTTTAAATACGCTGAATGAGGATCAAGCCCTGACAACATGCCTTCAACGGCATATTCAAGAAGCTGTTCATCACTCACCGGCTCCACATAACTCTGTTTAATTCTGGTGAAGATGTCGGCAAAAGTTTTTACCTGATCCAGAGGCAGTGGCGTTTGTGCTTCTTCTTGTACTTGTTCTAGCACCGGCTCGGTTTCAAGCACTGGTTTCACTTCTTCAGCCTCTTGCGCCACCAAACCAATCGGTAGCATCAATAAAAAGGTAACACTCAAAAAACTGCATCGTTTCTTCATCATATCTGACATCTTATTGGCACCATTTACTTGGATTGACCGGTGTTGTGTTATTTCTTATTTCAAAATACAAGCCATTTGATTTTAAACCACCCGTGGTGCCTGTTTGTGAAATGACTTCATTTGTCGCCACAGCATCACCAACTTTCTTGTAGAGTACCCTATTGTGGCCATACAAACTAATGTGGTCATCTCCGTGATCCACAATCAACAACAAGCCAAAACCTTTTAAAAAGTCAGCAAACAGCACTTGCCCACGAAAAATAGAACGCACATCTTGTGTGGTTTTGGTTTGGTAAAACACCCCTTCTGATTTCATACCAGAACTTACAATGCGTTGACCAAACTTGGTTTTAGGCGTTACAGACACCGGGCATGTTAACCGGCCTTTTTGCTTTAAAAACCCACCTTTAACCGGCGCTCGCACTACTTTCTTGGGTGGTTTTTTACCTTCTTGTTTGGCTTTTTCGCGTGCCAATCGCTCGGCTTCTTTGCGCTCTCGCTCTATTCGCTCGAGTTCTTTTCGCTGTTGCTCAAGCTTTTTAATTAAACTGTTAAGGCGGGCGCGATCTTGATTTAGTTTTTTTAGTTTGCCTTCGCCCGCTTGCACTTGAGCGTTTAGCTTTTCTACCGCGCGTTTTCGTTCACTACGTTTGTTTTCTTGAGTGCGTTTTAAAAACTCTTGTTCTTGCTCCAACACCTGCAGTTCAATGATTTTTTTCTTCTGTTGCTTGTGCACCTGTCCCAGCGCTTGCACCTGAGCTTCCAGTTCGGCAAATTTTTGCTCAATAGCCACACCAAAGTAACCTTGATAATTATTTAGACGACCAACCGCGTATGGGTCTTCCTGGCTTAATACTTGCTTTAACTGACTCACGCGGCCGTTTTTGTGATTGGCCTGTATCAATTCGGCCAACGCCGTTCGGCTAATTTGCTGTTCTTTTTTTAACTGTTCTTGTTGGATTGCCAGCTCTTCTATTAGCTTTTTGCTGGCCTGTATGCCTCGTTTAGCTTCTTCGAGCTTTTGGGTTATTTGATATAACTCCTTTTCAGCTTTGAGTAATTGCGTTTGTTCAGCTTCTAACTTTGATTTACTGACATTAAGGCGCTTACTAATAGTGTTTATTTCTTTGCTAATGTTGTTCAGCGACTTTTTGTATTGTTCTTCGCTGTTGCTTTGCGCCAGCGCTACGCAAGCGTGCAACAAATAAAAAGGGGCAAACAGAATAACAACCCAGTGCTTATGACTGTGGCGCACTGGGTTTTGTTTTGTACTGGTAGAGTGTGGTTTATTGGCTGAACTGGTGAGCCTTGATTTTAAACTTTGCATTAAGGTTTGGTTTTCTTGGGTTTAACCGTTCAAATCCGTGGTCTCTACTGTATAATTCGCGGTTTCAATTATAGCTCGGGCTGAGTACTCCCACACCTTATTATGTTCGCTGATTTTATTAATCAAAATATTTTTTGGTTTGTTGCATGGGCTGTTTTGTTTAACGTGCTGGTGTTTTCTTATCTACGCGGTGGCACAAAAGGTGCATCGCAAGTCTCGGCATTAGAAATGCCTTCGTTACAACGCGGCGGGAAGTCGGTAGTTATTGATGTGAATAAGGCTGAAAACTTTTCAGTCTCACACATCCCTAAATCCACCAACATCCCACTTGAAGATATCACTAAAGATAACTCTAAGTTGCTAAAATATAAAGATAAAACTGTTATTTTAACCTGCCAATCAGGTAGCCGAAGTCAAACGGCCGCCAAAAAGCTTGTGGAAATGGGCTTTGAAAACGTTAATATTTTACGCGGCGGCTTAATGGCTTGGACTAAAGAGAACTTGCCCGTTGCCAGCGCCAACACTCAATAATTTACTCTTAAAACACTAAAAAATAAGATGGCTGAAGAAAAAGCACATGCGTTTGATATACGCAAAATTTACCTTAAGGACTCATCTGTAGAGTCGCCTAACGCTCCTGGCATTTTCCTTGATGACCCATCAAAGCCTGAAGTGTCGATAGAAGCAACGATCAAAACGGCCAAACTAGAGCAAGAAGATTTTTACGAAGTGGTTCTTGGCATGACCGTAACCTCCAAGATCGGTGAAAAAACGGCGTTTTTGGTAGAGGTCATGCAGGCTGGTGTATTCCAAATTGTGGGCCTTAGTAACGAAGACCTGCCGTTGGCTTTAGAAATAGCCTGCCCGAATGTATTACTGCCATTCGCGCGTGAAGCCATTTCTGATTTGGTTGGTAAAGCTGGGTTTCCTCAATTGTTGATTTCGCCCATTAACTTCGAATCGTTATTTCAGCAAAAACAAGCACAGATGCAGAAAGCGGCCGCTGAAAAAGTTAGCGATCAAACTGAGCCCGTGCAATAGCTCTAAATAACAGTTCTAAAATGGTATAAACGCATCAATTAACTTTGATTGGGTTTTGCGTTTATACCAACCTTGTAAGAGCCTGGCATAAACTCTGTGTAAATATACAGCGTTGTGATATTTAACGGAATATAATGGTCTTATATGGGAATATTAATGGAAATAGGTACTCTAATGAAATACGGTCGATTATTAGTGCTTTTGAGCTTTTGCTGTTTATTTCAAGCCTGCAGTACACATAATAAAACAGTAAGCCCCGAATGGAACACCAGCTCTGACCCGCTGGAAGGGTTAAACCGTTCTGTTTATGCCTTTAACACCACCGCAGACAAATACGTACTGCGGCCTGTTGCTAGAGGTTATAACGCCGCCCTACCAACCCCGGCTAAGAAAGGAGTTTCTAATTTCTTTTCTAATTTAGGTGAGCCCTTGAGTGTGGTTAATAATTTACTCCAAGGTAAGGTTGATCGTGCTTTAGGCAGTACTTACCGCTTTGTGGTAAACAGCACCATTGGTGTGTTGGGCTTAATGGATATCGCTAAAAAACAAGGCGTAGAGCGTGCCCCTGAAGATTTAGGCCAAACCCTGGCTGTATGGGGGGTAAAACCTGGCCCTTATATCATGCTTCCCTTTTTGGGGCCCACAACTCTGCGCGATGGTCTTGGGCGAAGCGTTTCGTCGGCTGTTTACTACCCAATCAATGAGTTATCAGATTCTAATTCAGCCCGTTTAGGGTTAACCGTTTTAGATTTGGTCGACACCAGAGCGGGGCTTTTGGGGTTTGATTCCACGCTTGAGAAGCAGCTAGACCCTTATTTGTTTATTAAAACGACCATCGATGATACTCGAACCAACGCGATTAACGATGGCCGCTCAGTTGAGAGTGATGAAGATTTTGATTTTTAATTAATCAAAATCTTGCTAAAACACAAAGCCTCAGACCTTGTGGTGTGAGGCTTTTTTTGTAATAAGGCTGAACCAAAACAATAGGAATAAAAAATGGCTTACTATGCCGTGGGCGATATTCAAGGTTGTTACGACCCGCTGGCTCGTCTATTAGACAAAGTAAACTTTGATACGAATAAGGACACTTTATTGTGTGTGGGCGATTTAGTGAATCGAGGCCCTAAGTCTTTAAAAACACTAAGACTATTAAAATCACTTAAAAATCAATGTGTTACCGTTCTTGGAAACCACGACATTCATTTACTGTCGATGATTTATGGTATTCGCACTCCTCGCCAAAATGACACGGTTAGTAAAGTTATTGAAGCTCACGATGTCACGGAAATAGCCCTGTGGTTACGTCAACAGCCGTTAATGGTGATTAACGAGAAACGCAAGTTTGTGCTATGTCATGCGGGTATTTACCCGTGGTGGACCTTAGAATACGCCCTAGAACAAGCTCAAGATATTCACGATGTGTTCAGCAATGAAGACAAGTGCATTAAATTATTAAAAAAAATCTACAGCAACAAACCCAGTAAATGGAGTCATGATTTAGGAAAGCTACAACGACGCAGATTCACTATTAATGCATTCACCCGAATGCGATTTTGCAGCCCTAAGGGTCATTTAAATTTAGTGGAAAGCGGTTATAGTGGAAAATCCAGAAAAAATAGACTACCTTGGTTTCATATAGAAAATCAGTCTATAAAAAATCATCGCATTATTTTCGGTCACTGGTCTGCTTTGGGATTGATGAACACCAAAAACTTCTTAAGCTTAGACACAGGCTGTGTGTGGGGCCGTGAAATGACCATGGCCCGCATACCTAAATCATTGGATAAGCCGGTTACGCTTTACACTCAACCAGCTTAACAAAATACAATAAATTATAATTAGAACACATAATAATGGACGAACCTTTCAATACTCTAGCCCCCAATATCATTGTGAATGCCGAGAGCGAGTTTATTCCTCAGCAGTCAGACTTTGAACAAAACCGTTATGTTTTCGCTTACACCATTAAAATTGAAAACAAATCAGAAAAGCCGTATCAATTATTATCTCGTCACTGGGTGATTCAAGATGCGAACATGAAAGTTGAAGAAGTGGCGGGTGATGGGGTTGTTGGTGAAACACCGATTATTGAACCTGGGGGCTATTTTTCTTACACCAGCGGTGCTGTTTTAGAAACTGACATGGGAACCATGGAGGGGCGTTATTTTTTCACCTCACCGAATGAAAGCAGTAAGCAAGATAGTAATAGTGAGTTCGAAGTTTTGATTCCTAAGTTTTTATTAACCGTGCCCAGAGTGGTTCACTAAGTTAACTTAATAAAGAAAAAAGGCCTATTTTGTAGCTGCAAAATAGGCCTTTTTTTTACTTTACGCTGATCATTAGGGCTCCTAATAAAAAACTATTCGCGAGAGCGCTTACCTTTTTCATAAAAAACCCATTAAAATCAATATAAGTTATTGTTTTTAAATTATTTTTTAAATATCAAGATTTGAAACTGTGAAGGCGTTTTTCTCAATAAAATCGCGCCGCGGCTCTACTTGATCCCCCATTAAAATAGTAAAGGTGTCATCGGAAGACACTTCGTCTTCAATAACCACTTTTAACAAGCGCCGAACATCGGGGTCCATGGTGGTCTCCCAAAGTTGCTCTGGATTCATTTCACCCAGACCTTTGTAGCGCTGCATGTCCAAACCTTTTTTAGCACTCGTCATTAAAAAGCTTAAGGCTTCAGAAAATTCTTCGCACTCAATCTCACGCTCGCCCCTTCTAACCAGAATAGTATCGCCTAATATTGAATCAAGCTTGTCAGCCAATGCTTTGATTGATGTGTACTCTGGTGATGCCCAAAAGTCGGCATCAAACTCACTTTCAGAACTCATACCGTGCAAAGTGCGCTTAATTTTCAAGCTGGCATTGCCGTTTTTCACCATGGTTAATTCGTATCTTGGTGTTTCATAACCTTCACCGTTCAACGACTCTTGTATTTGTGAAATCACTGGATCTGTTAACTTGTCTTGATCCGCCGAATGGTCAATCAATGCTTTTAATACAATCGGATCATAGTCTTGTGATAACCGTTCAATAGTTTTTTCCACTGACAAATATTCACGACACAAGGTTTTAAGCTCGGCACCTTCGATTTCTTTTTTGCTTTCGGTGTTAATTAACACCGACTTTTGTAGGGCTAGCTCAAGTAAGTGTGATTCAAGCTCCGCATCGTCTTTCACGTAGCGCTGAGACTTGCCTTTGCCCACTTTGTACAACGGTGGTTGCGCAATATAAATATAACCACGTTCAATTAATTCAGGCATTTGACGATAGAAAAACGTCAACAACAAAGTTCGAATGTGAGAACCGTCTACGTCGGCATCGGTCATGATAATGATGCGGTGATAACGCAACTTTTCAATATCAAAGTCGTCAGTGCCGATACCGGCGCCTAAGGCAGTGATAAGAATGGTGATTTCATCCGAGGTAAGCATTTTATCAAAACGTGCTTTTTCCACGTTTAATATCTTACCTTTAAGCGGCAATATCGCTTGAAAAGAACGATCACGCGCTTGCTTGGCTGAACCGCCGGCTGAATCACCCTCCACCAGGTATATTTCAGATAACGCCGGGTCTTTGTTTTGACAGTCTGCCAGTTTCCCTGGTAAACCGCCTAAATCGAGTGCACCCTTTCGGCGCGTCATTTCTCGAGCTTTTCGAGCCGCATCGCGCGCGCGCGCGGCATCCACAATTTTCTCAGCAATTCGCTTAGCTTCGGCTGGGTTTTCTAATAAAAACTCAGACAATTTTTCATTCATCACCGACTCTACAACGCCCTTCACCTCAGACGACACCAATTTGTCTTTGGTTTGTGATGAAAATTTAGGGTCGGGAACCTTTACAGACAGAACCGCGGTTAAACCTTCGCGCGAGTCATCACCACTAACATTCACTTTTTCTTTCTTAGCCAGGCCTGATTCATCAATATAGTGATTCAAGGTTCTGGTCAGTGCGCCTTTAAACCCCGACAAGTGAGTGCCACCGTCGCGCTGAGGAATATTATTGGTGTAGCAAAAGACGTTCTCTTTATAGGAATCATTCCATTGCAATGCCACTTCCACCGTAACCTCATCTTTCTCGCCTGTGACGTGAATAATGTTTTGGTTAAGCGGGGTTTTCATTTTATTGAGGTGTTCTACAAACGCGGCTATTCCGCCTTCGTATTGGAATACTTCGTGTTTTTTGCTGCGCTCATCTAACAGCTCAATGCGCACACCGGAATTCAGAAACGAGAGTTCACGCAAACGTTTAGCTAATATGTCATAGCTGTATTCGGTAATTGCGAAAATATCCGCGCTTGGCTTAAAGGTTACTTTAGTGCCGGTGCGGTCAGTGTCGCCAACGACTTTTAAGTCTTCTTGAGGATCACCTAAATGATATTCCTGAAAATGCTCTTTACCATCGCGATAAATTTCCAGTTTTAACCAATCAGATAAGGCATTGACCACCGAAACACCAACTCCGTGTAGGCCGCCCGATACTTTGTATGAATTAGAATCAAACTTACCACCGGCATGCAGTACCGTCATGATAATTTCAGCCGCCGATTTCCCCTCTTCTTCTAAAATACCAACCGGAATACCACGCCCATCGTCCCACACAGAGATTGAGTTATCTTGGTTAATAACGACATTTACGCCAGTACAATGACCGGCTAAGGCTTCATCGATGGAGTTATCAACCACCTCAAAAACCATGTGGTGCAGACCGGTGCCGTCATCCGTGTCACCAATGTACATTCCTGGACGCTTTCTAACGGCGTCTAAGCCTTTTAAAACCTTAATACTACTGGAATCGTAACTCATTATTTTTATCGTCGTTAGGCGTATTTCTAAGCTATATATTGTAACAAATAAACGCTCGCTTCACCTAACTACTGCACATTAAACTATTCGATTCATTTATGTTCCACGTGAAACGTTTTAATTTTATGTTTCACGTGGAACATAAAAAAAGCCACCCGACTCGGTGGCTTTTTTTGGTCAAGTGAAAATACCGCTTTAAAGACGCATTGGCATGATTAAATACAAAGTGTCGTTTGATTCTTGTGCATGGAATGTGCAACTTGTATTCGGATCAAGTAGGCCCAAATCAATGTTTTCTGAATCACAAGCTCTTAAAGCTTCCAGTAAATAACTCACATTGAACCCAATCTCAATGGAGGTGTTGTCATATTGAACTTCCATTTCGTCTTTAGCGTGTTCTTGATCTGGGTTGTGCGAACGCACTTGTAACAGATTATTTTCCACTTTAAGTGACACACCTCGGAACTTTTCATTACTTAAGATCGCAGCACGGCTAAGAATTTCAATTAAATTCTCTCTGTTAATAATGATGTGCTTATCTAAATTGGCCGGTATTACTTTTTCATAATCGGGAAATCGACCGTCAATCAACTTAGATATAAACATAAAGTCGCCAGACCTAATCGAAATATGACTGGCATTAAGCTTTACATCCACGGGCTCTTCACTACCAGCATCAAGAAATTTACCAATTTCCAACACCGCTTTTCTTGGAACAATGCTTTGTACAAACTCAATGTCGGTATTTTCTACATGAACTTGAGTTTTAGCCAAACGATGTCCATCAGTGGCTACCGATAAAATATGGTCGTTATGTATTTCAATTAACAGACCGTTCAAAAAATAACGAACGTCTTGTTGAGCCATGGAAAAAGACGTTTTGGTTAATAAACTATTTAACTGGTTCTGTTGGATTTGAAACTCATGCTTCCAATGGGTTTCTTCTAATCTAGGGTAATCGTCAGCCGACAGCGTTTGTAATGTAAACCGGCTCTTACCCGCTGAGACAACCATTTTACTGTCGGACTCAGTGGTTAATGTTAACAAAGCCTCGTTTTTAAGCGATCGGCATATATCAAACAACTTACGAGCAGAAACCGTTGTCTTACCGTCTTGCCCACTGACGTTATGCACTCTCGTGGTTATTTCTGTTTCTAAATCAGAACCGACTAAGGTTAATGTTCCTTGGTTTAACTCTATAAATACGTTTCCTAGAATGGGGAGTGTTTGCCTTTTCTCCACCACTCCGATTACTTGCGAAAGTGGTTTTTCCAGTGTCTCTTTTTGTATATTAATATTCATGTTATTTACGTATAGAGTTGTTGTTATTGTTTTTAGGGCTGTACATAACTATAAGAAGTATTGAAAACCCTTTAAAATCAAAAACTTATTTTGTTTTTTGGCTGTGGATAAGTACTTTTGAAACAAAATAATAAACTGTTGATGAAATGTGGATAACTTTTGTTAAAGAATAATACCGTATTTATACAGAACTTATCCACAAGTGAAATTGAGTATGAATTGAGCTCAGCTAAACCGATAATATTTTCGACAAACTTTTATAGTCCTCGTTAATTTTTGGCTCTGTGCGGGTCAGCTCATCCACCTTTTTACAGGCGTGAATCACTGTAGTGTGGTCTCGCCCACCAAAAGCATCGCCAATGTCGGGTAAACTTAAGCTGGTTAACTCTTTGGCCAGAGCCATGGCGATTTGTCGAGGCCGTGCAATTTGCCGATTACGGCGTTTGGATTTTAGATCTGACACGCGAATGCTGTAAAAATCAGCCACCGTCTTCTGAATATTTTCGATGGATATCTTTCGCTCTTGAAACAGGGTTAAGTCTTGCAGGGTGTCTTTTGCTAAATCCAGATCAATATCACGATGAGTGAAACGTGAGCTTGCGACTAAGCGGTGTAAGGCGCCCTCCAACTCGCGCACATTCGAGCGAATTTTCTTTGCCACTAAAAACGCAACCTCGTCATTGAGCTCGATTTCGTTCTTGCGCGCTTTGTTTTTAAGGATAGCCACACGGGTTTCCAATTCAGGCGGGTCAATTCGAACCGTCAAACCACTTTCAAATCGGGAAGTTAATCTTTCTTGTAAGTTATTGATTTCCTTTGGGAATTTGTCGCTTGTCAATACGATTTGCGCGCCCGTTTCAAGCAGCGTGTTAAACGTATGGAAGAATTCTTCTTGCGATTGGTTTTTGCCGGCAAAAAATTGAATATCGTCAATCAGTAATGCGTCCAGCGAACGATAGTACTTTTTGAACTTTTCCATGGAGTTTCGTTCAATGGATTTCACCATGTCAGAAACAAATCGTTCAGAGTGAACGTAAGCGACGTTGGCGTTCTTTTTGTTCTTGTGAATTAAGTTACCCGCGGCATGCATTAAATGCGTTTTCCCTAAACCCACCCCACCGTAAATAAATAAGGGGTTGTAAGCCGTGCCTGGGTTCTCGCTTACCTGTTTGGTGGCGGCACGTGCAATTTGGTTTGATTTACCTTCAATGTGGTTTTCAAAACTGAAGGCTGAATTAAGCACATTAGTACCAAACTCAGATGCCAAATCGGTTGTCTCACTGGGTTCTTCTATTGAAACGTTTTGTTTATTGCTTTGAGGTTTATTTTTGTTTTGTGTCATCGATATCGACACCACAACCTCATTGCCCGCAAAGTGTTGTGCGGTGGATAACAGCGTGTCGAATAAATTGTCGTTTACCCAGTCAACGATAAACCGGTTGGGTGCGTATAAAACCAGGTTGTTGTCATTATTGCTGACGCTAAGTGGCCTAACCCAAGTATGAAAATCACGATCTTCAATTTCATCTTCTAACTTTTCTAAGCATTTATCCCAAAGGAGCGTGTTTTCCATTCTTTTTTAATGACGGTTGGGCATTATTAACCGAACGTTTAATAATGCGATGGTTACAACAATATGAAATGTGCTGCATTGATTATAATTATCAGCACCAGAGCACAGCCCAGTATTAGGCAGGCAGCAGCATAATATAACCCCCAAACGCATTTTTTAAAATGAGCAGGGTGAAAAAACTAACTGACAAAAAAGTATAAAGAATGCGCATAAGTTGTTGACTGGCGACGGCAAAGTGAGTACCTTTGCAGCCCGTTTTACTGATGCTGGTAACAGCCTAATTAACTGTTCGGGCTACTTAGAACTTTAGGTTGAGACGTTGAGTAACTCATTTTTAGAGTTATTTAGCTTACAGGGCCAATCACAGTCGCTGTTAGTGACTTGATATTTGCCCCTCAATTTAAGCAAGCCACAGCGCAATAATTCGGAAAACTAGTTTACTAACGCTCAGTGATTAATGAAAACGTTAGATCACACATTGAGTATTAAAAAAGGTTCCTAACAATGAAACGTACTTTTCAACCAAGCCAAATTAAGCGCAAGCGTACTCACGGTTTCCGTGCTCGTATGGCTACTAAAAATGGCCGCGCCATTATCAATGCACGTCGTGCAAAAGGTCGCGCAGCACTGACTGTTTAATTAATACGGCTTACGTATTATTTAAAAGCAGTTGCTCTATCACCTAAGCAGTTGTTTGAGCTGTTAAAAAGCCAAACAAGTTGCCTGATAGATAAAAGCCGTTTGTGGTAGCACAAACGGCTTTTTTGTATTTAACCGCGCTATAATTCAACCACTCCGCTCGCTAATACGCGCGGTTCTTAAACACCACAGGCAACAAGTGCCTGCAAACGCCCATCATACATATTTAACGTGTCATACCGGTTTCGTAAACAACAACGCATAAAAAAACCAGCCGAGTTTAAGGTGGTTTATAACAACAAGCAGTGGGGCAACACGCGCCTGCTTACCTTTAATGTGTTGTCGGTTGATCACCCGAGTCAGTTGGGCGTGACAGTGGCAAAAAAGGTATCAAACTTAGCGGTTCGACGTAATCACCTAAAGAGGCTGATCAGAGAATTTTACCGCAATAAACAAAGCGAGCTCACTCACGCGAAATTGGTAATCACGGTTAAGCCCGCGGCCAGAAATGCAAGCAACAAAGAGTTTTGCGACGAATTAGAACAGCTCTGGCAAAAAATATTAAAGTGGCAACGCTGGAATGCCCACCAACAACAACGAAACCCCGATTAGTAATGAAGGCATTTTTTAACAGCCTGTTTCGCCTTTATCATGTGCTTATTAGCCCATTGCTAGGCACTAATTGCCGTTATGCCCCCAGTTGCTCTGAATACACGCGTATTGCTATTGAGTTGCACGGGCCAGTAAAAGGCGGGTGGTTTGGCGTGAAAAGAATTTGCCGCTGCCACCCGTGGGGTGGTCATGGCTTTGACCCCGTTCCTGGCAGTCAACAGGCGCAAAACACAGACCAAGATCGCAAGAACTGAGCGCTAAAACGGCAGCAAAGTAAAAGATTAGGGCTAATCGTACGGTTTCGACTTCAGTTGACACTATAAAAAGGTAGAATACGCCCCCATATTCAAGCACATCTTGCTCTAACTGATTTATTTATTATGGAAAACCAACGCAACCTGTTGTTTATAGGCTTATTCACGATCTCGGTCGTGCTGTATTTGAAATGGCTGGAATTTTCCAAGCCAACGGCTGAGCCAGCGGTTGCTGTTGAGCAGCAGTCAAACCTACCTGCGGTTCCCAGTAACTCAAGCTTGGGCAACGCCGCCAGCGCTGAACTGCCCAGCGCACCAGTAAACAGCGCCGCCGTTAGTCAAGCGAATACAGTGTCGTCGGGCGAAGGCACGTTGATTCGAGTTGAAACCGACATTGTGATTGCCACCATCAACACTCAGGGCGGTACCATTGAACGTCTTGAATTAAAGCAAGAGCCTGCTTCAAAAGAAACGCCAGACCAAGGCTTTGTGTTACTAAAGAATGACGTTGATGAGCAGTTTGCGGTTGAAGACGGTTTGCAAACAAACACCGGCGTTGCGCCCACCCATCGTAGTTTGTATCAGCACGCTAGCAGTAGCTATGAATTAGGCTCGGCCGACTCTGTGTCAGTGCCACTGACCTATTCCGGTGAAGATGGGGTTAAATTTACCAAAACAATCACATTTAACCGCGACAGCTATGTCATTAATATCGACTATAAAGTGATTAACACCGGCGCCACCGACTGGAACGGTTTCTTTTACGGGCAATTTCGCCGCACTGAACCAGCCTCAAACGGCGGTGGCTTTGGTCAATTACCAAGCTACACCGGCGGTGTCTATTACACCGAAGAAGATAAGTACACCAAGTTTGACTTTGGTGACATGAGCGATGCCGCGTTAGCAAAGAATGTTGATAAGTCATGGGTGGCCATGCTTCAACACTATTTTGTTGGTGCGTTTATTCCCGCCGACCATAAAAAAAGAATCTATTCATTGGCTGGCAACGAAGCCAACCCAGTATATCGCTTTGGTTACATTGATGAGGCGGCTACCTCAGTGGCGGCCAACAGTGAAGGTGTAATATCAAGCCGATTATACGTTGGCCCGAAAACGCAAAGCCGTTTAAAAGCGTTGGAAAAGCAAGGCGTAACCGGTTTGGCTAAGACCGTGGACTACGGCATATTCACCGTAATCGCCGACCCTCTGTTTTGGTTGTTAGATAAAATTCACGATATTGTTGGCAACTGGGGTTGGGCCATCATTATTTTAACGGTATTGATTAAAGCCGCATTCTTTAAGTTGTCAGACAAGAGTGGCCGATCCATGGCGGCCATGAAAAAGATTCAGCCGCGTCTGCAAACCTTAAAAGAGAGATACAAAGATGACCGTCAAAAATTCCAAATGGAAATGATGGCACTTTATAAGAAAGAGAAAATTAACCCGGCCGGCGGTTGCTTGCCCATATTGGTGCAAATGCCAGTCTTCTTCGCGCTTTACTGGGTGTTGTTAGAAAGTGTGGAGCTAAGGCAAGCGCCGTTTGCCTTATGGTTGCAAGACTTATCAGCGCCAGACCCGTACTATATTTTGCCAGTACTGATGGGCGTAACGCAGTTTATTATGTTTCGCTTAAACCCAGCGCCGATGGACGACATGCAGAAAAAAGTGTTTATGATCATGCCGATCGTCTTCATTTTTATCTTCGCCACGTTCCCGCAAGGCTTGGTACTTTACTGGGTGGTAAACAACATTTTATCGATGGCTCAACAGTGGTACATCAATAAAAAGTACGCCGCCTAGGCTGGTTGTTTATTAGGTTCGAATAAAGCACCCGTGACACAAGATACTATTGTTGCCATTGCCACCCCGCCCGGAAAAGGCGGTGTGGGGGTTATTCGAATATCTGGTGAACACGCCAAACGCATTGGTGAGCAGATAGCGGCCAAGCCGCTTACCGCTCGCCAAGCGGTGTACGCGCATTTTAAAAACCAAGATGGCGAAGTGATTGACAGTGGCCTAGTGCTGTATTTTGCTGGCCCCAAATCATTTACCGGCGAAGACGTGGTTGAATTGCAGGGCCACGGTGGGCCGGTGATTCAAGACGTATTACTCAAAACACTGATCTCTTTGGGTGCCCGCCAAGCGCGGGCTGGCGAGTTTTCTGAGCGCGCATTTTTAAACGACAAAATTGACCTAGCGCAAGCCGAGGCTATTGCCGATTTAATCGACAGCAGCACCGAGCAAGCGGCCAAAGGCGCCATGCGTTCTTTGCAGGGTGAGTTTTCACACAAAGTGAATGAGCTGCTGGCGCAGCTTATTTATTTGCGCATGTACGTCGAAGCTGCCATTGATTTCCCGGAAGAAGAAATTGACTTTTTGGCCGACGAAAAAGTACGCAACAGCATTGAATCTTTGCAACAAAGTTTGGCTGACACCATTAAACAAGCCGGCCAAGGCGCCATATTGCGCAACGGTTTACGGCTGGTGATTGCCGGCAAGCCAAACGCGGGTAAGTCGAGCTTGTTAAACGCCTTAGCGGGTCAAGACACCGCCATTGTCACCGACATTGCCGGAACCACGCGAGACATTGTCAGTGAAACCATTGATCTTGACGGTTTGCCAGTGCACATCATAGATACCGCCGGTTTGCGCGACAGCCATGACGTGGTGGAAAAAATTGGCATTGAGCGTGCTCGTAAAGCCATTGTCGACGCCGATCATATCTTGTTGTTGTTAGATGCCAGCGAATCATCTGAGGTAAATGTAAGCGATTACCCAGAAGTAGACCCAGCTAAATTAACCGTGGTGTTTAATAAAGTTGATTTGCTCGAATCGACGAATGCGCTAAAAAACGAAGAAGAAAGCATTCAAGGAATAGCAATCTCAGCCAAAACAGGTCACGGCATTGACGCGTTAAAACAAGCCATCAAAGACGTGGCCGGCTTTGCACAAGAAAATGAAACCGTATTCACCGCACGCCGCCGACACATTAGCGCGTTAACCGAAGCGCGCGACGCCGTGGCTCGTGGTTTAGATCAGCTTAAAACGCACAATGCCGGTGAGTTATTGGCCGACGAACTGTTACAAGCGCAAAACGCGCTTAATCAAATCACCGGCGAATTCAGTTCTGATGACTTGCTGGGCGAAATCTTCAGCGGCTTTTGCATAGGAAAATAACACTGAACAGTGTTAGGCACATATAGTGTAAGAAAAACGGACTTTAAAATCACTTGCTGGACATTTGGTCTGGTATGTTTTGCGTCGGTCTGTTAAAAAGGAGCATCAAAGTCACAGCAGTAATGACTGATTCTGTTATCAACCGGAGTTTTGTTAGTACATGCACACTTTTTTTTATTTTAATCGCCCTGATTGCTCTTGCCGTTTTTTAAACACCCTTAATAAGGCCGGTGGTAAAAAAACCACCAGCAAAATTGAGCACACATCATGAAAAAGCCGGCGGTTTTCATTTGCACAGCCGCGGCCATTGGGTTGGCATTATTCGCTTGGTGGTTCTACGACAACAAGCCAAGCCCTGATGTCGTTAAAGAGATTAGTGCTAAGCCTGCTGCGCAAAAAGCCAAAGAGCCCGCTTCTAGTGCTGCTGTAAAACAGCAAGACTTGCCCGCTGAGTTAAATCAAGAGCCGGATCCTTATGAGTCTGAGGCCTTTAAGGCGCAAATTCAGCAAGTGGCTGATCTATATGAAGAGTCGAGTAAATACCCAATTAACTCACAACCGGTTTTTGACTCCAGCGCCGTTGCAGAACCTGAACCATTCGAGTTCACGGAGGTTGACCTGCCCTTCCCTGAAAAGGCGGGTGACGACACGCCGTTGCGATTAGCCGCAGCAACCGACACATATCAATATTTTCAAGGCGATGTGCTGCAAGCGCGCTTGCAGGTCATGGGGGCTGAAAAGCAAGCGTTTGTCTCCGTTGATGCCATATTATCGGGCGCAAACGGTGATATACCACTGCCACTAAACTTTCACCCCATCAACGACAACCCTTTTGTTTTGGGTGCGCAACTGGATACAAAACTAGTGCCGCCCAACCTATTAACCACAGAAATGCAGGTGAAATTAACGGTTACAGTGGATGAGAGAGAGTTGTTTACCTCGGTGGCATTTCGTTACGCGGTTCCGTCAGCTCAAATAGTTGGCGCTCAGCCCTCGTATGTGAACGGCGCAAACTTGGTGGTTCCGCTGCAAGTTAACGTTGGTCAAAGCGGGTATTATTTTGTGCGCGCCATTATGGATGATGCCACCACCGGCCAGCCACTGATTGAACTGCAAAACGAGGGTCGTTTGCAAGCGGGCAATGGCATTCTAAGTCTACATGCGCACGCGTCGGCGCTTAAAAGGCAAGGCTCAGAAGGGCCCTATTTATTGCGCAGCTTTAAGTTGTACCGTGGTGCGGAAGCGCAAGAGCAGTTTGATTCACCGGGCTCAAGCCTGCAGCCGCAAATCGCCATACAAGGCCACCCTTTTTCGTCTTACAGCAACGACGCCCACGTTGATAAACAAGCGCAGGAACGCATCACCTTTTTACGAGATCTTGGTGCTTTGGGTAATGACCAAGAACAATAACCGAGAATAGTAACTATTAATAATAAGCTTAGCCGCATTAAACGAGCGCAAAGACTCGAAGCATAAAATAATAAAACCAATGAGGAATGCAGAATGAAAAAAACAATATTATTGGCGCTAATGTCGCTATTGATTGCCACCAACACAGCACAAGCTAAGTTGGCAGGCAAAAACGTGGTTCTGGTGCACGGCTTTCAACCACAGCAACTGACAAACCCGCCGAGCGTTAATCAGCAAACTCAAGACGCCAACGCCTATTGGAATGATTATTGGGCAGCGCGTTCAGAAGCCATTTTGTATTGGTCTTCAGCCGATCGTGTCACCGGCGGTATTAAAGACTCCATTCGCACCCAAATAAAACAACTAGAAGCACAACGCGTGTGCTCCAACGGTTGTGTGTTTGTCACGCACTCAACCGGCGACTTAGTGTTGCGAGACGCGCTCACCCGTTTGGGGCAATGGGGGGTAAACAGTAATAACTTCAGAGTTCTGGCGGTATTAGACTTTGCCGGCGCTGGCGGCGGCACAGAGTTGGCTGACGTGGCGTATAATGTTGCCACCGGAAGTGGCGCCATTAACGCAATACAACGAGCGGCGGTTAATTTATTCTTAGGCTTTGATCTATCATCATCAAGCATTGGTGTACTCAATGACTTACGCCCATCGAATGCGCGCTCAATTGCCACCAACAATAATGCAACACCCAGGTTACGCTTTGTTGGCTCGGGTGACCAGTACTTACGAGCCACCAAAGGATTTATTCAAGGCTATGACGACAGTGTTGTGCCGTTTCACAGTGCCTGCGGGTCGCGCAGCCGTGGTGACTTCCAGTCGTGCAACAGAAGCATTCAAACCAATGGCGTATTACGCTCTACCCGCGCGCCATCTTCATTTTATGCCAACCACTTTCCATTATTAATGGGCGATGACGCCGACCACAGCGAAGTGATCAGCAATCGCCGCAGTGGCGACTACGCCACCATCATTAATGACCGAACATTCAATGGGGTTCGGGTCGATTTTAACGACGAAACCAAACGTCGTTGGTGGAGCTTGTGGAGAAAAGTACGCTTAATTAAAAACGGCAGTCGCAAGAGCTTGTCGGCCAATGTGTACGACACTCTGAATAACTGAGTTTTTAAGCGGCAAACAAAACAAAGCCCAGCACTGCTGGGCTTTGTGCGTTAATGATCACATAAAGTTTAATTTTTCATAAACTCTTTGGTTAATCAGTAATCACTATTGAAGCCAATTTAGCGTTATTAATTAACCCACTACATTGTTCTTTATTTATATAGCACGATATATCTATGCCATCTGTTGAGAAAGCATATGAAAGCCCATTAGAGTCTAATAAGAGCAAAGACCCCACCTTCTTCGCCACTAAAGATGAGCTTTGAGTTCGGTAAAATTAATCTAATGCTTTTAAATGAATCTCCAATACAAATATCTCGATGGCAAAAATTAGAATCAATTATGGAAATTCTATCAACCAACTCATCCAGAAGGCCTACCTCTACTAAGTATGTTAGAGGTACATACTAGACCCCTATAGTAATAATCTTCACCGTTTTCTGTATGGGTTAGTGCTTTGTCCGAAGACGCTTTAACAACTAATGAATCATGGCCAATGTGTATCTTACAGATAGAATTACTTATAGTGATTTTATTCCCACTAAATCAGTTTGATTTACATGAAAATATAGTTAATGAAATCAATAGCAGTAGTGCTATTAGGTGTTTTTGTTCATCAATTTCCTGTATTTTGGAATTAGTATTAAGATTAATCTTTTCCAAAATAATTAGCAGCACCTCTAATTAAAAGTAGGTATATCACAACACATGCTATAAGTAATAAATCGCTTTCAGTATAACGTTTAGCAAGGGGGTACACCAAACCAAGAAAAATGACTCCCCCTAAAAAAATATAATTTTTTTTCAATTATACCTCCTAAGAATAAAGTGGTAACAACAATGGTTCAATATAGGAGCTTTCATCATATTTGAGTACTCTAAATATCACGATTTCTCCCCATACGGTTTGAATCAAGAGTAGGTTCTTTGTGATCCATAGTATCGTTTTTATTTTCTTGAGTCTCAGAGCTAGACCTATCAGGTCTTTCTATATTCACAGCCCTTTCCACGCCATCAGCTAGTTCCTTTCCAACTGCTTTTGCGGCTTGGAAGCTTGCTTGAACTTTTACCGCAGTTTTAATATTCTTTTTGTGAGCATTTACTCGTTGAGTTAATTTTCTTCGGCGATTTTTTGTGCGAGCGTGTCTGGTTTGCTTAGATAATGTATTCGCCGCTTGGCTTGATTTTAAGACAGTTTTACCAGTACCCAACATACCAGGAGCAACAGCTCCAACCGCCGCACTAACCGCAACATCAGTCCAATCAACTTTGCTGAAATCACCCCCATTTTTAAGGAGCTGTATACCAACTTCTACACCACCACCAATAAAGAACCCTATAACCCCAAATTCACCCGTTGGGTCGTTGTAAGTCATGGGGTCATTGTGTACATACGCATAAAGATTCATTTGGTCTTCATAGCCTACTGGGTCCGTTTGCATAAAACGCCCAATATTAGCGTTGTAGGTACGGGCTTTGTAATGGTACAAATCTAACTCAGGCAGGTATATTTGCCCGGTATACGCAAAACGCCCTTGTTTGCTGCCTTGCATTTTACCAAAGGCGTCATATTGCTTGATATAATCACCTTTGCCGGTATTGCTGCTGGCTGCGATGATTGAACCTTGATGATTGCGATGCAAGTACGAGAGGTTACTGGCGCTGATGGTGTTGCCGCTGTATTCAGCAACGGGGTGGTCGATTTCCACTGAGTGCACATACCGTTTACTTAGGTTGTTGCCCGTGTATTCGAGTACTAGTGCATCGCCGTCATAAACAAAATGCGTGGTTACGTTATTAGCCACTGATTTGCTTAATCGCCCTATTGGGTCATAGGTGAGAGCTGCGTTTTTAGCGCCTGTGGCGCGTGTTAATCGGTTTTCAACGTCGTATGTGTAGGTGGTGTCGGCATCTCGAGTAAGGTTGCCATTTGAATCATAACGGTACTGTTTACCAGCAACACTGGTGTATTGGTTTAAACCATTGCTGCCATAGCTGTGGTTAAGGCCTTTTTCTGCGCTTAGGTCGTAATGGTAATTACCATTACTGATGTCTTGGCGCACCATTTGGTTGGCCGGGCTGTAAGCGTAGTCAAACGTGTTGTCGTAGCCTTTGCTTTGGTAATCATCGGCGATCTGATTAAGGCGCGATAATTCATCGTATCTATAGGTTGTATTGGCGTTGCTGGCACGCTCTGTTGACGCTGGCCGAGCAAACGCATCAAACCTATTAACAATACTGCCTGTTGAGTTTGGCAAGCTGATGTGTGCCAACCGGTTTAACCCATCAAAGCCATAAACAACGTATTTATTGTCAGGATAGGTTAGCCGCGTTCGGTTGCCATTATTGTCGTATCGGTAAGTGAGAGTGCGGTTTGTGCCGCTGGTATTATTACTCTCTGATTTTTTTCTGCCATGGCCATCGAACGTGCGAGTTATGCCAGCACCGTTATCAGACCCAAACCGTGCATGCAGTTCTAGACCTCTTAGGTCGTAGTTGTAATATACATCTAGGCTAGAAGAGTTAGGTATGTCTTTCTTTATTACTCGGTTAAGCTTGTCATACCGGTAGCCAATACTTCGCCCATCACGCTTACGTAAATAGGTTTGGTTGCCATGGTGGTCATATGTGTACTGTTCATAGTCGCTGGTGTTGATAACACCGGGGTTGGTTTTGTTTGGAAAATACCAACGACGTAATCGGCTGCGATTATCATAGCTCATACGAGCACGATTGCCGTTAGCATCGGTGACGTATTGAACGCGGCCATATTGGTCGTATTCGTTCTTTCGATACACTTGCTGAAGGCTCGTGCCGACCGCTCGCTTTTGACTTACAACCAAATCAAAATGGTAAGTGGCAATATTTTGGCTGCGAGTTTGGTAGTCGTATCTGGTGATGCGGTCAGGCCCGTAACTGCCTTGTGAGCCGAGTGTGCAGGCGCTGCTTGGCAGGCTATTGTATCTGCTTGGGTTCATGCGAACCGCCATGCATACTACGCGGTCATAATCGTCATAAGAATATTGCGTTAGTGTTGATTTACTGCCATTAGTAGCGCTGTTTTTTTCAGTGCGTTTTCGCCCATGGTTGTCATAGGTGTAATCGGTTCGCGTTAGTACTGTAAAGCCGCTCCAATTACTTGGGGTGATATTTTCATTCTTCCATGACGACAACACACCAGTTTCAACACGCGTCAAAAGGCCGGTGCTGTTGTTGTAGGTGTTTCTTATTGCGGGGTAATTGTTGCCGGTGGTATGGGTGTTGGCCGGTGATATTATGCCCGTGACTTGGCCGTTTAAATTATAACGAGTGCCGGTTTTATAAGCAGAGGCGTTTTGTACAGCCCAACTTTGCCCAGCAACTAACAAGCTGATCAATAATACGAGAAAACTGACCGAAGAATGACTGAATTTATTTTGTGATAGTTTCATTTCGCTCCCCTAACTGCAACTGTTTAAATTGGCGTTTGGCTGGGTTTCACCAATCTTGCGAGCAAAACGATCGTATTCATAGCAGGTACGAAGCGTTTTGCCTTCAGCGGTAATGGCCTTGCCAATGAGAAGCAAATTCTTTAACTCATACTGATATTTAATAACGGTTTCATCATTACCAGAACAATTCCCGTTTGAAGCTGAACTGTTACGACAAAACTCTTCTTTATCTAGCACCCAAATAGGTGAATGATCCGCGCCAGAGTGGGTGGGTACTTTTTGAACGTAATAGTAGCGCCTCTGAGGTCTTACCCCCCGCTTATCAGCGGGTTGAGTTACGCTGGCGACCATGCCAGATGCTGCATGATAGGTGTAGTCGGTTTGATGGCCGTTGGCATCTCTAACCCAAGTGGCCTTGTTGCAGTACTTTCGGTTAGCCGTATTACAGGCGCTTGGATAACTGGCTGCAGACAGTGTTACTTCATGGTTGGGTGAACCAAAGTAGCCTACGTCGTTTTCTTTGATTGCGGTGATGTTTAAACGGCTATCGTATTCATACTCGGTATACAGCCCGGTACGTTTATTATAGATGTCTCGTATTCGGTTGTAGAATGTGTCTTCTCGCCGAACAGTAAGATCAAAAGTATCTATTTCTCTAATAGTGCCCAGTTGGTTATTGTGAAGAGTGCGATTGATGGCTTTATAACCGCCGCTTGCATTAATAGTGTCACTACCATTTGCGCTTTGAACTAACGTGTAATTCTGAGTTTCGCTATCATGACTGGCATCAGTAAGAATGCCATAACCATTCGGGAACCAACGTGGCAAACTAAAGCCAAGCCCACCGCCTTCACAGCTAGGAGTACACCCAGAAAGAACACGGTTTTCATATTCATAAACAACAGGGCTATTGTCGGGTGAGTCAATCGAGGTAATTCGAGGTTCTGATTTTGTGTTTGGTAAAATACCCGCCAACCAGGTTCCGTTTGGTAACTGTAATGATTTATCAATGCCAGTATGGTGATAATATGTGGTTCTGCCCTCGGGGTCGGTAATGCTGAATGTGCTTTGCCCTACTGCCATGGCGCGTGGCATTCCTGCTGGCCATTGGTAAGTAACCGTGGGCCATGCTTGGTTGGTGTTACAAAAACTCAACGATACATCACAATGCTCATACGCATTGTTCAACGCAACAATGTGTTTTGGATTACCTCTAGACCATGATAAAGAGTTGGCAGTCATGCTGGCTTCCATGGTGCTATTTCGTTTGGCGCTGCTTAATGGTCGGTTGTCGTCCACATACTGATATTTTAGTTGGAAGCCGGTATTGGTTCTCACGCTTGACACGGCGGGGTAATCATTTACTAGTGCACTATTTTTATAATTGATCGTAACTTGCAAGCCAGTGGGGTAAACAATTCGATTTAGCCTTAAAGTGGCAGCATTGGTTGGGCGATAGGAGGTTATTGTTGCTCCGCCTCTGTAGGCCTGCGCATAAATGTTTTTGGTTCCATCCGCTTGTGTAAACACCAATCCGGTGCCTGACAAAAACTCCAAGCTATTTCGTGGGTCGTTGAGAGCGGTATAAATATAAGTGTTGCCCGAAAGCGTATAGCGGAAATCTTCGGTAGCCCCATTGCCACTCACTCGTACAATACCGAACTGAGAAGACACATCACCACCAGCTAAATGTATTTTTGATGCTGCCAGCCCTTTAAAATTGTCGTTAAATCCACCAAAAAACTCACTGCTGTGGCGCGACACCGTATGGCTGAGGCCTTGCTCGCCGCCAATGGCCAAGTCGGTTTGTGACACTTGAACTTGACCGGTTGCCATGTTGACGCCCATTCGGTCTACAATATTGTATTTTGGTGGTGCTATTTCGTACGACAAAGCTGTGTTTGTTCCCAAAAGGCACACAAGCAAACTGCAGGCTATGTTGACGTTGAACACTCTAACGCTACGAAACGTGAAGCCGTATCTTATAAAAATCATTTCCCTAACCACTTAAACTTCCTTAAATTAAAATATTCGAATAACTGTTCTGTTACCAGCGTCGTCATAGTCGTAGCTTTGATTGGCGTTATTACTTGTTTCTACTTCAACAAGGCGCCCCAGTGCATCGTATTCGTAGTTAATACTCTCAGGTTTAGATGCTTTTACCCCAATAGTAATAATAAGGTAACCATTGCTTCGCACAATAACGATCGCTTTAGCGTGTGCGTATCCGTATAACGCAGTAATAAGTAAAAGAATACTCGCTAAAAGCATCCCTGTTTTTTTAAATCTATCCATGTGCTTGACGTGTTAATAAAAGTCTCTTGTATTATTCGATGCTAATATTAACGGTGTTACTTATCAACTTTATTAAATGAAGGCGCTGTTTGGTATTTGCATATATAAAAATAGCCGATTTTGCTTAAAAATTACTCAGCATTGGATAGTGATTTTTGTTGCAAAGCGTTAGAATCGCGTCGAGTTAATTAGTAAACGAAATTATGTTCCATTCTGAAACCTATGATGTGATTGTGATTGGCGGTGGCCATGCAGGTACCGAGGCTGCATTGGCGTCGGCGCGTACCGGTGCCAACACACTGTTACTCACTCACAACATAGAAACCATTGGCCAGATGTCGTGCAATCCGGCCATTGGTGGTATTGGTAAAGGCCATATTGTGCGTGAAATAGACGCTCTCGGTGGTGCTATGGCTGAAGCCGCCGACAAAGGTGGAATTCAATTTCGTACTTTAAATGCCCGCAAAGGCCCGGCGGTTAGAGCCACGCGCGCGCAAGCTGATCGTGCGTTGTATAAAGCGGCCATTCGAGACATTGTCGAGAGCCAAGATAATTTGGCGCTGTTTCAACAATCGTGCGATGACCTGATTATTGAAAACGACCGTGTGACGGGCGTTGTCACGCAAATGGGGCTTAAGTTTCGGGCTAAAACCGTGGTGTTAACCACGGGCACCTTTTTAGGCGGGGTGTTGCACATTGGCATGGAAAACTTTCAAGGTGGGCGCGCTGGCGACCCGCCGTCTAACGCCCTTGCCCAGCGCTTACGCGAAATGCCGTTTACGGTTGATCGCTTAAAAACCGGTACTCCAGCAAGGCTGGACGCACGCACGCTCGACTTTAGTAAAATGCAGGCGCAACCTGGCGACACACCAGAGCCGGTGTTTTCATTTTTAGGCGACGTGTCACAGCACCCTACTCAGGTTAATTGCTACATCACGCACACCAACGCTCATACGCACGATATTATTCGCGGCGGCTTGGATCGATCACCGTTGTACGGTGGCGTGATTGAAGGCGTGGGCCCTCGTTATTGCCCGTCGATTGAAGATAAAATTGTGCGCTTTGCTGATAAAGACTCGCACCAAATTTTTGTTGAGCCTGAAGGTTTAAAGACCTATGAGGTTTACCCTAATGGTATTTCCACGTCTCTGCCTTACGATGTGCAACTGAACTTTATTCAATCGATTGTTGGGTTTGAAAATGCGCGTATTGTGCGGCCCGGTTATGCCATTGAGTATGACTTTTTTGACCCTAGGGGCTTGAAGCCAACACTGGAAACTAAATACGTCGATGGCTTGTTTTTTGCTGGCCAAATTAATGGCACCACCGGTTACGAAGAAGCCGGTGGGCAAGGTTTGTTGGCCGGTTTGAATGCCGCGCGTCAGGCACAAGATCTAGAGTCGTGGTACCCAACACGAGACCAGGCCTATATTGGTGTGTTGGTGGACGACCTAATTACCATGGGCACCAAAGAGCCGTACCGCATGTTC
>CALINO010000008.1 GCA_938045295.1 uncultured Arenicella sp. | reverse complement strand
ATCGTGGGTGATCTTTACCGCATTAATCTCATAGGTAATGGGCGAGTTTTTTGTGTTTTCTATGCGTAAATCAATGGAAGATTTACTGCCGATTGGTTCAAGCTCATACACCATGGGCTGTACGCTTTGAGCAAAGCCCGCATGAATGCTGCTGAGTAACAACAGGCTTGGAGTAATGAAAAATTTAATTACGCTGTGGAGCCATTGCTTATTTATTTGTGATCGAGTGAGAGTGAACATAATAAGTATTTCCTTGCTACGGTTGTCATGACAGCCTATGTACAGATTGGCGATAAGGGGCGACTAATCGCCCCTTATCTGAGCGAATTAATAATTTCTTATTTATTCTTAGTTGGCTTCAATAGACAATGAAATAACGTCATTGTAGTAACCAGCGAATTTCGCTGTGTCAGTCAATGTCATTGAGAACGCAGTTTCAACCATGCCCATAGCAAGTGCTTTGCTACCAGCTAGTTTTACGCTGTGCTCGTTAACGCCTGCGCCGGTGTCAATTTCAGCGGCTACATCGCCCGCTGTCCACCATGCGGCATAACTTACGCGGTGATCAGTGTCCTCAAATCCTTCTAGAGCCAAACCACCACCTTGAGATGTCATGGTTAATTTTGCGCCAGATTTAGAGTTACAAAAGATGCCGAATTTTCCACCACGTGACTCGCCTTCTTTCACTTTATGGCCGAAATCTGCGGCAATGGGTTGCTGTAATTGAATGTCGCAGCGTGGCGGTACATGGCCTTTCACTTTAATGTAGTCGGTGTCGCTGTCATTACCTGGGCCATCATCGGCAAAGGCATTACCAGCAAATACTAAAGAAGCGGCGATAAGAGTTAGTTTAGTTAGGTCTTTCATTTCGATATTCCTCTATTTTATTAATTTCAAACAATGTTGATACATAGTTAAAGCTAGATAGTGATCTTCCTTTGATGTCTCTTCCTTAAACTGAAGCGAAATGTTTCGCCTTATCTGAGACCTATTCAGATCTTTACCCGTTAATGGCTACAATTCCTCAGCCACATGAAAATAATAGAGAGAACGTTAAATATTGTTAACGTCAAGAATGTGGAGCAATAGTGATGCGCCCATTGCATGATCGAAAGTAATGATTGATTTTGACCAGCAGAGACAATCATCAAATTGAACCATGACATTCAATGATTGATTCTAATCATCAATAGTGATGATTAGATGCGAGTTTGGGTAGCAGGGTGGTATGCGGGTGAAACCCCTGTAAATAGAGCTCTTACTATATAAGCTTGGTATACAAGCCTGTTATATAAAAGAGGGAAGGCTGGGAAATAAGTTCGCTGTTGTTTATGTTGCCCGCGTATCGCGAGGCTGAATCAAGGCCGTAACTTAACTCACATTAAGAGAGCAACTGAATGCCTAACGACAGCGCGTCGTCATAGCCACTGACCTGCATTTTTGCGTATAGGGTTCGCAAATGTGACCGGACTGTATTTAATGAGATACCAATCTCGTAAGCAATTTCCTTAGGTTTTAGCCCAACAACCATCATTCTTAATATTCGTTGTTCGGCTGAGCTCAACAAAAATGCCGCGCCCAGAGCTCTAATGTTTGCATCATTGATCACCAGATCAGACTTAATGCTTAACAGAAAATTAGAGTTTAGAAGCGATTCGCGACACAGTATGAGTGTTCGATAATGGCCATCCATTGAGCGAAAGATAACTCGTTCAGTGCACATGCCATCTGGGTGTGTTTTGTCATCACACATTGATAAACGGTTGGCAACAGCAGCGATCTTTTTATCTTCATTAATTGAGTTGAAGTGAATTTGACCGTTGTGCTTCATGCTGACCAAATGAGAATCAAGTGCTTTTTCAGCCAGAGTGTTGGAATATAAAATCCGTAATTTTCTGTCCAGATGAAAAATTGCTTGGGGGAAAAATTGCAACGAACTCAATGCATCGAAATTCACATTTAAATTACGTGAGCTACGTTTATTCGCATTTACTACCGCGTTCTTACTGACACTGCTTGCACTGCTGGCACCAATAGTACTACCCGACATAGTATGACTCCTTTTTATGCGGATCCAGTTATGTATTCGTCAGTTATGCCTTTATCCTAAATAGCATAAAACTGGTGAACAAACCCGAATCCTACCCGATTTAACGGTGACTAAATTATTAGCGAACCTGATGGCTGCTCGCTTAAATAATAAAACACCTTAACCATAAATAATGAATCGCATTAGCGCGTTCTGACTTTACGCAGAAACAGCATCCTTACCCTTAAAACTTAGTACTTACCCTTTAAAATTACTAATCTAATGCAAAACCCAACTGTAAGCTCAGTGCCAGCGTTATTCCGTTACCCTGACCTTATTTTGTTACCCTAGAATTATCGGTCTGGTTTAAGCTTACAAAGTACATGTTAGAGCTAGTTGCTTGACAAAGTAAATAGTAAAAGTGAACAAATGTTAACTTATTTCTGTGGGGGGCTGATCTTGTGGTTCAAACCAAGCCAACTTGTCTTGCAATGCAACCACGCTGCCAATAATAATCAGGGTTGGCGCTTGCACTTTTTCATTGGCCACTTTGGCTTCAATAGTAGACAAAGTTCCAGTAAAAGTGCGTTGATTAAGTGTGGTGCCTTGCTGTATTAATGCAATGGGCATGTCGGCTGAAACGCCGTGGCTAATCAATTTTTGGCAAATTACGGGTAGGCCAATTAAGCCCATGTAAATCACAACCGTTTGGTTGGGCGTGGCTAACAGTGGCCAGTTTAAATCTACCGTACCGTCTTTTAGATGCCCAGTTACAAACAGGCACGACTGTGAGTGGTCTCGGTGGGTCAATGGTATGCCCGCGTAAGTAGCGCAACCACTGGCGGCGGTAATGCCAGGCACAATTTGAAACGGAATGTTGTTGCTACTTAAGAGTTCAATTTCTTCGCCGCCACGCCCAAAAATAAACGGGTCTCCACCTTTAAGGCGCACCACGTTTTTGCCTTCTTTAGCAAGGTCTACAAGCAGTTGGTTGATCTGGCCTTGAGGCACGGCATGATCGGCTCGTTTTTTGCCCACGTAAATGCGGTCAGCATCGCGCCGAGTTAGGTTCAGTATTTCGTCGCTGACTAAGCGGTCATGCAAAACCACGTCGGCTTGTTGCATCAGCCTTAAAGCGCGAAATGTTAATAAGTCAGGGTCGCCGGGGCCGGCACCAATAAGCCAAACTTCACCAATTTTTGCCTGTTCGGTTGAAAGGGCTTCGAGCTCTTCTTCTAGTACCGTGTTCGCTTCTTGATTACGCCCAGAAAAAAACAATTCGGCAATGGGGCCTTGCACCACTCGCTCCCAAAAAAGGCGCCGATCGCGTTCTTCAGGCAGTTTATTTTTGAGCTTGTCTCGATACGCCGCCATGCTGGAGGCCAGTTTTCCATAGCTGGCCGGAATCAAGGCTTCAAGTTTGGCTCGCAGTAGCCGCGCTAACACGGGCGCACCGCCGCCGGTTGAAATGGCAATGACCACCGGTGAGCGGTCAACAATAGACGGCGTAATAAAGCTGCACAGCTCGGGTTGATCCACCACATTAACCGGTATGTTGGCGGCTTGTGCCAGTTCACTGACCCGCTGATTAACTTCAGGGGCGCTTGTGGCGGCAGTAATTAGCCGATAACCGTGAATGTCGTCGTCGGTAAATTCGCGTTGCAGGTAGTCAATGTCGTTTATGAACTCTTGCTCTAAGTCATCGCACATTTCGGGCGCGATCACAGTTATTTTTGCACCGGCTGAACGCATTAGGCGAATTTTTCTTAACGCGACTGGGCCAGCACCAACGACCAAGCAAGGTTGGTTCTGCAGGTTGACGAAAATAGGGTAATTTTGCATACAAGTATTTTAACGCACCTTGCTTGGCTTGTGGCATTATCAAGCCTTTCAAAGCGACTGAAATGTATCATTAATTGGAGAAGTGATGTCTGAAGCAGACTCAATCATCAGAGCCGCCATTCAAGATATTGCGGTGGGTCCTGACCGTGGGCGTGATATTACCACAGAGCAGGCACAACAGGTTATGAGCCACATTATAAATGGTGATGTGGATGAGGTACAGACAGCGATCTTTTTTATTGCGTTGCGCATGAAACGAGAATCGCTGGACGAGTTTTTAGGCATTTTTTCAGCCTTGCAGCAACACGCCACCTCAGTGGTTGCTGATGTTGACCGGGTGATCTGTTTGGCTGACCCCTTCGATGGTTATGTGCGCAATGCCACCATGACGCCATTTATGCCATTCGTGTTAGCCGCTTGCGGGTTCAATGCGGTTATTCATGGGGTAGAAACGGTTGGCCCTAAGCACGGTGTTACTGCCCACAAGGTGCTTAAAATGGCGGGCGCGAACACTCATTTAACGCCGCAACAAGCATCAGCAATGTTGTCGGATTTGGGCTGTTGTTACGTAGATCAAGCCCAATACGCCCCGGCGTTGCATGGCTTACAAAGCTTGCGCCACCGAATGGTCAAACGCAGCGCATTAACCACTTTAGAACGTTTACTAATGCCGATTAAAGGGCGCATTCAAACCGACTTAGTGTTGGGTTATGTGCATAAAGCTTACCCAGACATTTACGCCCGGGTGGCGTTGGCGGCGGGGTTTCACGGCATTTTATTATTAAAAGGCGTGGAAGGTGGTTTGGCACCGGCATTAAACAAGCCGTTACGGCGGTTTGTTTTCAATGGCGAATTGCCTGATGATGTGGATAGCGTTAAGCAAGTGCTGCAAACACCGTTCACCGACACCGCCAGTATCGCCGCGCAAGCGATGGATAACAGCCTTGAGCCGTTAGAACACAGCCTTGAGCGAGGAAATAACAGCCTTGAGCCAATAGAACACAGCCCTGAGCCAACACAACAGTGCCTTGAGCAAGGTGTGAGTGTATTGAACGGCGCCCACGGCACAGCGCGCGATTCGCTAACATTAGCCGTGGCGCAAATCTTAACCGCCTACGACTCAACACTGGTTTTTCAGCAAGCGGTTGAAAAAGTACAAAACTGCTTAGATAATGGTTCGGCAAAAGCAAGGTTTGATGCTCTCATTAGCTGATGCACATTAATATTAACAATTAGAAGAATACACATGCCTAAATCAAGTAGCCGCCTAGCCACCAAACTACCAGATACGCCTCAAGTTAAAGAGGCGATGGAATTTCTGACCAGCATTGTTGGGTCTGCCTGCCAGTTTAAGGCCTCAGATATTCACATACGTTCGGGGCATCAAATCATGATGCGTCTAGACGGCCGTATTCGACAAGTCAAAGGCTCGCCTGAAATGAGCGACGAAATGATCGAACGTTTGATCTACCCGTTAATGTCTAAATACCACATGGACTTGTTTCAAGAGAACAACCAAGTTGATTTATCGTTAAGCGACAACGATGGTAATCGTGTGCGGGTAAACATGTTTCGCCAACTCGGGCACTTAGCCGTGGTGATGCGTGTGATTGAAAGCCACATACCCAACCCCGATGAACTAAACCTGCCAGACCAAGTACGAACCATTGCCAAAATGCGCCAAGGTTTGGTTATTTTCTCCGGGGCTACCGGTTCGGGTAAATCCACCTCCATGGCGTCGCTGCTAAATGAAGTCAACAAAGAGCGTTATCAGCATATTTTAACCATTGAAGACCCAGTGGAGTATATCTTCACCGAAAAGCGCTGTGTTATCTCGCAACGCCAAGTGGGCATTGATGTGCCCGATTTTGGCTTAGCCATGAAAGCCGCCCTACGTGAAGACCCAGACATCATATTAATGGGCGAGATGCGTGACCCAGAGAGTATTGACATAGCCCTAACCGCGGCCGAAACCGGCCACTTAGTATTCAGTACACTGCACGCCCCCAATTCCGCTGACGCCATTACCCGTATGGTGTCGAGCTTTGACGGCGATGAGCAATCCACCATTCGAGCTAAGTTATCGCAAAACTTAAGAGCCATTGTCACGCAACGCTTGCTACCGAAAAAAGAAGCCAGTGGCCGAACCGTGGCGTGTGAAGTGCTAAACATTACCCCATTGGCCAGAGAGCTAATTGTTGAAGCTGGCCGCATTAAAGAAATTAAGGACCTGATCAAAGGTGGTGAAAAAGTAGACGGTATGTTATCCTTTGACGACCACTTATTGCACTTGGTGCGAGAAGGGCAAATTACGGAAGAAGTAGCCTTGAATAATGCCTCAAGCTCAACCGACTTATCGTTGAAACTAAAAGGATTTTAGGCGTAGTAGCATTAGCTTTGCTGTTTGCGCACACCAGACACTTTCTTCATTACGATTAATTTTCTTTTTGTTAGTCTGCTGCGCGAACGAAACGTTGGCGTTAGTTAAAAACCTTTATTTCATGCATTGATCCAAGTAAGTCGTTATTTATATAGGCTTATTATATTAAAGGTTGTACAAAAGAGTCATTTTTTAGAATCTTATATTTGTGAATATTCACATCTAAGAACTAGTATTTTAACTTTTATAATATAGGAGCAACTGAATGAAATTTTCAAAATTTTTACTGTTGGTTATGTTCTTTATTCTCTCTTCAAACGTTTACAGTCAGTCAGCTACAAACTGGACAGATGAGAAAAGTCTTCGCGCAGTCCAATTACAAACCCCCAATCAAGCGGTTTATTTATGGACAACAGGGAGTTGGTTTCCAACAGGTCATAGGTGTGAAGAGAAAACAGTGGTATTACTAAAACCATCAGGCGATCAAAATGCCTTTGATCAAGTTTATTCTCAAGTATTGCTTGCACAAGCAACTGGTAAACCTATTAAGTTTTTAACTTATACAGATGACTGTGATGCTTTACCAAATGGAAACCCAGCTGAAAACCCTTATTACCGAGCACAATTCGTTAATGTGCAACAATAATATTGATCAATATAACTAATACAGCGTGGCATAAATGATGAAAAGGAAAATAATTTTCTTAACCTGTTTTTTTCTAGCTTTCAACGCTTATAGTACCCCTCCCAAATTTATTAAGTACAAAAAATATTTGGTTCCTGTTTCGGCTCCCAGTATACCCAATGTCTATTATATTGATGACATTGGAGATACTCGAAAGTCAAACATCAATTGCGACCCTAATGCAGTTCAGGAATTGCCAATAGTTGTTGGGTGGAGAAATTTGGGTTACTACAAACTAGTCGGTGTGGGGGCTGCGGCACACGATGACATGACAGACGGTGACAAGTGCAAAAAGCTCGATGCTGGTTTTGCTCAAAGCCTGTTAACTATTATGGGTGAGACTGATATTACTGTTTATTCAGATATAGATGCAGATGCATCTGATAGCTTTAGAGACTCGATTATAGCAAAAGCACTTGAATTCGGTTCACCTAATAATCGTATGGTCATTGCGATTGGTGGACCCAGAAATATTGTTAAAGAATCGATTGATGAAGCAGTTACGCGAGGAACCCCGATTCATGATTTGATTCGAGTTATCGGAATTCAAGAATGCAGCGAATTCAACCCTGCAAATTGCCCTGTAAACGTAGATACGGCTATAGAGGGTTTTGTTGGATCTAATAATCATCACATAATTCCATGCTCTACAGCAGGAAAGCCGTCTTGCAGAGCATTTTTTCTAAATTCATCTACATTTAGTTACGTTGGTAATCGTGATGGTTGGTATAACGATAATTATGTTGTGCCAACTAATATAGGCAAGTACATCCGAAATAGTGGTTTAGAGAATGAAGTCAAAGCTATTAATGGTGGGCGGTCAATGAAAATCGCTGATTTCACTGCTCTTGCGTATTTGATTTGGGGAGATGGTATTTGGTCAACAGAGTTTGAAACTAGAATGTATGACGAAATATCTAATGGTTTAAAGGAGTTACCATAATGTTTGAGGTGAATAAACGTATTCGTATATAACGTAAGCTGTATTAATAAGCCCTGACAACTTCACGGCTTTTTAAGTTGGATCAAGGCATGAACTAAAGGCCTTTAACTAACTCTAGCACTTCATCCACATGGCCTTTTACTTTTACCTTGCGGATTTCGTGTTTGGGTGTGCCGTTGGCATCGAATATAAAAGTGCTGCGTTTTACGAGTAAATTTGGCGATGGATCATAAACACGTGATTGCATTGCCTCGATCTGTGACAATTGGTAGGCAAAGTTCGTCGCTATCCGGCTCCGGTTCACCGCCAGGAATAACTAATAGCGGAGATAACACATACAGATGACGTGGGAAACCTGCATTGGTATTTTCAAGCCATGTACCCGTTGTGGAATTATTTAGGCCAGACCCCGATCCGGTAATCAGATTAGTTCCCAATGCGCCTACATCTATTTCTCCGGCACTGGTAAGACCGGTATATACCTCAGGATTAGCAGGTGTCGCCCCATTTTCGTCGAAACCGACAGCGGCTAACAGTGTGCCATCCAGCATGTCGGCTCGGTCATTGGCTACTCGTACTCCCGTAGTGGTGTAAACTGGTCTGTCAGTCACATTTCCCCAAGCTTCTGTGGCGTCCATCGTATTGAGGGTTCCAGCACCTGAACTGGTTTCAAACGCATACAATGAGCGCCAGCCAACGACCCCGCTTGTTTCGGTGCCTGCTGCAGCCGCATTCACGCCGTCGGTATCTATGGCTGCAGATGTGAGTGCTTCGTTGTAATTCACTTGACCACTTGTGACGAAAATAACAAAGAAGGTCTGGCCTGGAGTAAGGTCTCCTGGCTGCAAAGCGGCGGGTGCATCCACCTGAGCAATCACCATATTGACCCAAAAAAACTGGATAGAACTAACAAAAAACTCAAGCCAAGTTTAATTATTTTCATTGTTGCAAACCCTTTTGAAAAGTTTTTGAAGCTTGTAAAAGCTTGGCTTAAAAAGAGCGTTAATGCAAATCTACCGTTGTATTCAAGACCATTGGTATCCAATAGTCACTGACAGTAAGGATGTTTGGCGCAGTGATTAGATCGTATTTAACGACTATAAATAGGATGACCGAAATGGACAAAAGCAGACATGCACGTAATAAGCCCCTAACTAAAAAAGCCCTGATAATTTCAGGGCTTTTTTAGTTAGATCAAAGCGTGAATTAAAGGCTTTTAGCCAGCTCCAGCACTTCATCCACATGGCCTTTTACTTTTACCTTGCGGATTTCGTGTTTGAGTGTGCCGTTGGCATCGAAGATAAAGGTGCTGCGTTCGATGCCCATAAATTTGCGGCCGTACATGTTCTTTTCTTTGATTACGCCCATGGCGTTGCACAAAATTTCATCGGGGTCTGAAATAAGATCAAAGTTGAACTCTTGTTTGTTGATGAAATTGTTATGTGAACGAATGCTTTCGCGCGAACAACCAAGGATTTCAGTATTGGCGGCTTGAAAATCGGCGTAAGCGTCACGAAAGTTTTGCCCTTGGGTGGTGCAGCCTGGGGTGCTGTCTTTAGGGTAGAAGTACAGCACTAAGTTTTTACCTGCTAAGTCTTTGCGTAAAGACAGTGATTCGCTTTTTGTGGTGGCTACCACTAAATCTGGTATTTGATCGCCGATATTAATGCTCATAATAATGTGTTCGGGTAAGGTGTTTATTTCGCAGTGATTATAAACTCAGTCAATGATTTGCCAGTGAAGTTTTTCGGCGTGCGCACGCAGCCGATCATCGGGCGTTACGGCAATTGGGGTATCAACCTTTTCTAATAAAGGCAGGTCGTTAATAGAGTCGCTGTAAAATACGCTGTCGGCGAAGACTTTGTCGTTGTTTTGCAGCCATTGCATTAAACGTGTGATTTTACCTTCTTGAAAACACGGCGTGCCGCTGACGTTGCCGGTGTATTTACCGTCAATAAACTCGGCCGTTGTGGCTAACAGGGTGTCGACCCCTAGGCGTTTTGCAATTGGGGCGGTTACAAAGTCGTTGGTGGCGGTAATGATAACAATGTCGTCGCCGGCAGCGCGGTGCTTGTCGAGTAAGTGCGCCTTGCCTGAGGTGATCATTGGTTCTATTACATCTTGCATAAAACCTTGGTGCCACTCATTGAGTTGGGCGAGTGGGGTATTGGCCAACACTTCAAACTGGTATTCACAAAACTCTGTAATGTTTAAGGTGCCATCTAAGTATTGCTGATAAAAGTAGTCTTGTTTTTGCTGTTGAACTACTGGGTCTACTGCGCCAACACTGGCTAGGTACATTCCCCAGCCGTGGTCACTGTCACCATTGAGTAACGTATTGTCTAAATCGAATAAGGCAAGAGCCACTGCGTTGTCCTCGTGAGCGTTGTTAGTTGAGTTGAACTGGTGATAAATAAGAGGGTAATCGGCGGTGAAGCGCCGTTAGCTTACAGGAAACTAATGCAAATTTTGCACGGTTCTGATTATAATGCGAAAAGACAACAAAATAAGCAGCAATACTCGGTTAAATGCATAATTTCGAACCCATATTCGCGAACGATGGTTACCGGCCTAATGTCGGTATTATCATTTGTAATTGCGATGGTAAGGTATTTTGGGCTCGGCGAATAAATCGAGACGGTTGGCAGTTCCCACAAGGGGGCGTTAGCCGCAATGAAGGCCTTGTGGATGCCATGTACCGTGAGCTGCAAGAAGAAACCGGTTTGCTCAGCAAGCAAGTGAAAATCATGGCTCACACTAAGCAGTGGCTGCATTATGATTTACCTAAAAAGCTGTTACGCAACCAGCGCACACGTTCTCCACTGGGGGGGCGTAAGCGGGTCAGTTTCAAAGGGCAAAAACAAGTATGGTTTTTGCTTGAGTTACTTGAAGACGACTCGGCCGTTAATTTGACCGCTGGGTTAGAACAACCAGAATTTGATAAATGGCAATGGGTGGATAAAAAACACGCCATTGACAATATTGTTGATTTTAAGCGCTCGGTGTACCGCAAAGCATTGAGTGAGCTAGAGCAATTTTTGCCCATAAAAAAAGCATAAAATGAGAAACCCCCTCCCTTTTTTCGCCACCTTAAATAAGTCGGCGTTAAGCTCTCTTTTATTTGTAACTACGGTCGTTTCTAGCACAGCTTACGGGCAAAACCTGCTCAGTAAAGAGCAAGTGGCTCAAGCCGTGACGCCGCATGCGATAAAAAACCGCTTTCCTAATAAAATGCAGTTTCAGGTGAATGGCGATCGAGCCATTGCCGCATCGGTTGATTACACCTTTGACCCGGCTGTGCATAAAAACTTGGCCGAAGTGTACTTACGTTATCAGCCCGATTACGCCTGTTTTGTTGCGCTGGATGTGGAGACTGGGGCTATCTTAAACCTCACCAGTTTTATTAAGGCTAATGAGCAGTGGGACAATTTGGTGATGCGTGCCGATTACCCGGCGGCCTCGGTGTTTAAAATGATTACGGCCGCGGCTGGCATAGACAGCGGAAAGCTGAATACTGGCACGGTGATACCGTTTAATGGTAAATCAACCTCGCTGTATAAAAACCAAGTTCTTAAACACAAAGATAATAAGTGGACTCGCAAGCCCACCTTCAAAGAGTCGTTTGCCAAGTCAATTAACCCTGTGTTTGCGCAAGTAGGCGTGTTTAAACTAGGTAAAGATCATTTGCTTGATTACGCCAACCGATTTGGCTTTGGTCAAACCATGATGACCGACTTTACTATTCCAGTCAGCCAAATTAACTTAAACTTGGACGACCAGTGGGAGATTGCTGAGGCCGCATCAGGTTACACCAAAGACATTAAAATAAGCCCAATACACGCCGCGCAATTAGCCGCCATTGTGGCCAATAATGGAAAAATGGTGACGCCTTACATGGTTGAAGCGGTGACTGACAGCCAAGGCCGCAAGCTTTATCAACACAGCGCCAATAACAGTAATGCGACGAAGCAAGTTATTAAGCCTGAGTCGGCAAAAGCCTTGCGTGCCATGATGCAAGAAACCGCACGCATTGGCTCGGCACGAAAGTCGTTTCGTGGTTTGAATAAATACCGCGTTTACACCGACATGGAAATTGGCGGTAAAACCGGTTCGCTGACAGGTTATTCACCCAAAGGCCGGCACGATTGGTTTGTGGGTTACGCAGAAAAAAATGGGCGCAAAGTGGCCTACGCTTCTTTAATTGTGAACAAAGAAAAATGGTATGTGCGCAGTGCGTACGTGGCCAGACAGTTCATTTATCACTATTACACCGAACAAGATAAGCTGCTTGCCAGTGTTCAGAACAGCGATAAGCATTAGCCCGATTCGCCATTCCCCTGCATGTAAGCTTTAATAAAGCCTAAAAGCCCGTTTACCTTCGTCTCAGGGCTGTTGCTAATAGGTATTGGCTACTAGATCGCCCAACTAGAGCACGAGTGAAAGTTTATTAAGGAATAGTATCAAGTTCACACGAACATTCGGTGCCGCTTGCCGTGTCAGTTTCAATGACTGAACAGAGTTGCGCGTCTCTTGATTCTGCTTCTGATTCACACGCGGCTTGGCAAGTCGCCGCGCCGCTTGGGTGCCCAGCGAGCGGCCCACCCACCACCGTATCCGCAACGCAGAGGCTGGTTTGGGCGTGTGCGGGCAGCACCACGGCATTGATCACCGGTTTTACCCAAATTGGCGCCAAAACCGAGGCTGATGTCAGTGCCAGCACTTTTCTGCGCTGGCGTTTAAATTTTAAATCGCTCATCTTCACCTACCCAATACGTTTATGGAGAGTTAATTGATACACAAGCTTATTCGTCTAACAGCAACAACATTAGAATAGGCGCTATGTTAACGTCGTTTCTGGCATCAACGATGTCGGGAATGCCATTTTGATTTTCATCGAGGTCTGGCACATTCGGGTCGGTATTAAAATCGTGCTCTTGCCTATTGGTAAAGCCATCGCCGTCAGGGTCTGCATCTCGATCAAATGAGTTGAGTGGGTTTAGCCCATTTTCTAATTCCCAAGTATCCAACATACCATCGCCGTCGTCATCGAAATCACAGGCATTGCCTTGCCCATCATTATCGAGATCAGCTTGATCGGCATTGGCAATAAGTGGGCAGTTATCCTGTGCGTCATCCACTCTATCGCCGTCTCTGTCATTGGGGTCTATGACCACAACCGTTCTTTCAACCGGTATGGCGGTGTTGTTTTCAGAGTCAACCGCGCTGTAAACGATGATGTAACTGCCGACCGAATCTCTAAAGTCACTGGTGTCAATGCTCACTACGGTTCCGTCATCGGTGGTTGCCCCCAACTCGGTATAACCATCACCCAGATCTATGTTTTGTGGGTTGTCGCCAATTAAGGTGATGATTGGCGCGGTGGTATCCACAACGTTCACGGTGCGGGTTACTTGCAGCGCGGCATTATTTTCAGAATCTGTGGCGTTATAGGTAATGATGTAACTGCCCACAGCGTCTTGAAAGGCGCTGCTATTGATTATTACCAGGCTACCATCATCAGTGCTGGCGCCTAATTCGGTATAACCGTCGCCCAGCTCTATGGTTTGTGGGTTGCTGCCCGCCAAGGTAATGATCGGCGCTGTGGTATCGACAACGTTAACCGTTCTTGTTACTTCGATAGCCGCGTTACTTTCAGCATCCGTCGCGTTATAGCGAATGGTATACGTGCCAATCGCATCTTGAAAATCGCTGTCATTGATCACCACCGCACTGCCGTCATCGGTGCTGGCACCCAACTCGGTATAGCCATCGCCCAACTCAATAGTCTGTGGGTTATTACCATTCAATGTAATCACTGGGGCGGTGGTGTCTTGCACCATCACAGTACGTGTAACTTGAATGGCATTATTACCAAAGGCATCCGTAGCATCGTAACGAATCAAGTAATTGCCTACGGCATCTACGAAAGCTGACGCGTTTATGATGACTGCCGAGCCGTCATCGGTAGTGGCGCCCAACTCGGTATAACCATCGCCTAGCTCAATTATTTGTGGGTTGGCTCCATTCAATGAAATAACCGGTGGCACAGTGTCCACCGTAATTGCCGCACTAGGCCCGGCTGCAGGAGCTAAATCAGGCCCAGTTCCACGCGCAGTGCCCGCCGCTATATTGATAGCAATGGTGCCCAAACCGGAAGGCGTAAGTTCCACCATGGCTGAGTCATTGGTAATTGAATTTACCGAGATGCTCGCCGTGGCAGAGTCTGTACTGCTCAGGGTGATGTCACTGGCATCGAGCGTGATGGCCACGGCATTTGAGTAATTCACCACAAAGGTAACAGGCTGACCGTTGGAGTTCATACTGCTCGGTGCGCCTATGGTCAAACTTGGCGTTGTGTCCGGGTTACTAATAGTGCTAAACGTTGCTGTGCTGGTGCCACCGCTTGCTGTAAAACCACCGCTGACCGCCGAAATTGTGGACGAAACTAAGTCATAGGTGGATGAAAACGGTGCCGAGCTTGGCACATTAACCAATAATCGAAATTCACAAGAAGCATTGGCGCCAAGGTTAACGTTAGACAGAGTCATCGTGTTGCCACTCAGGCCGCCATTAAAGGCCGAGCTGGCTGCGGTGCCACACACTAAGCTGGCTGGGGAGGCAACATCGGCGGTGTACGTTAAACCGCTTAACACGGAATCAAATTCAAGGCTAAATTGAATATTGCTGAGGGCAACCGGTTCGGGGTTCGTTAACGTCAAATTTAACCCTATTTGCGAACTTGGAGCCACTGGTGCCTGTGAGTCAAAGCTCATATCAAGCTCAATGGCTGGGTTGGCTACTTCAAAACGCAGGTTTGCTGGTTCTATTGTTGCCGCCCCTCCATTGATTGTGGCGCTCACATTACTCGTGGGTATTTGCGTTACCCTTTCGGCGCTTCCAGCTGGAACCAGTGCATTGACTTGGAAGGTACAGCTATCTCCAGCTGCAACATTGCCACCAACAAAAATTAAAAAAGTCGTTCCTGATAGGGTAGAACCCGCTCCACATGGCTCGGTTGGTAGAGGGGCGATTGCCGCTAAACCAGGTAGGGCGTTTAACGCTTGAGTAAATACAATACCGGTTGCGTCATTAACACCATTGTTAGTGATTGAATATTCCAATATGGCCATATCACCCGGTGCGGTGGAGCCGCTAATTTGGCTAACGGTGAAGTCAATCTCAGAAACAATGAGGTCAGTCGAGGCAACACCGCCTGTGACAGGCACGCCTAAGTTGGTTGCAAGCAACGGACTGGATGAACTGGTGTAGCTATTGCTTGGGGTTGAAACTGGCACTGTCAGTGTCACTTCAAATTGGCAGGTTGCACCCGCGGCCAAGTTTGCTCCTGATACCGTTAATACCGATGAGCCAGAGGCACTAGAGCCGGTGCCACAGAAATCATCCGCAGGCAATGTTGAAACCGCTAAACCAGTAATTAGGGAATCAAAATCATCAGTAAAACTAATGTCCGTGAGCGCATTGGCCGCATCTCTATTAGTAATGGTGTACTCAAGAGTAACCTGATCACCCGCTTGCACAGGGCTGTCAGTGAACAATTTAGTAAATAGTGGGCTACCCTGAACCTGTAAATAATCGGCAGCCTTACCATTAATAAAGAGTGCGCTATTAATGATGCCAGATATTGAGCTTGATTCACTTAACACCGTTGTGCCTGGCGTTCCTGCTGGGATTGATATCGTGACATCGAAAGTGCACGTTTGGCTAGGCGCCAATTCCATATTTTGAAAGCTCATGCCCTCACCATTCGCCGTCGACAATAAAACAATCGTCGACGATGACGGTGCGCCACAGAAACCCGCCGTAGGTAATGTGATATTAGCGGTCTGTAAGCCAATACTCAGTGCGCTAATACTATCTGTAAACGAGACGTTGGTCGCAGGGTTAAGCGGGCTCTGATTGGTGATGGTGTATCGTAGAGTGACATCACTGCCAGCACCCACTGGGTCGTCAATAAATTCCTTAGAAAAATCAAGCCCATAAGCAATGACAATATTGTCTTGTGCTTGGTTGCCCGAAACCGTACTGCCTAATACCTCACCGGTGATGGTGTCGGTGGTTACAGAAAATACGCCAGAGCTATTGGGTACGGCAAGTTGCGCGGTGAAGGTGCAGCTCTCGCCTGAAGGCAACTCACCATCGCTGAAGGTTAAAGTGCCAGAGCCTGAGGTTTGTGCACTTAAGCCGCAGTTTTCTACGTTACTGACACTGGTCACACTCAAGCCCGGAACACTGCCACTGAACGCGTCTGAGAATGAAACGTTAGTAACTGGGTCACGGTTAAAATTAGAGATACGATACTCGACCGTGGCGGTGCCACCTGGTGGCACGGGGTCATCAATAAATTGCCGTTGCAGCATCAGTGGCGAATTAACTACCTCCAGTTCAGCTGGCACTACAGCCGAGAAAAACTGATTAAAGAAAAAGGTAGAGAATGCGTTATAAAGGCCAGCAAATGAGTTAAGTTCGCTATAAAAAGTGCCGGCTTGGTTAGCCACTACGTCAACACTGAATGAACAGCTAGAACCGGCCGACAATAAGGGCACGCCGGTGGGGGCAACGGCTTGGTTATCAACCTCAAACGTATTTGAACCTGGGTCGGCTGAAATACGAGTGCCATTGGTTAAGTCACAAGTCGAAGAAAAATTAGACGGGTTGGCAATTTCCAAGCCATCGGGTAAGACATCGGTAAAATCGAATGCCCCAAACTCTCTGGTTGCTGCCGCATCGGTGGCAAATGTGTAGCTCAGTGTTGAACGTTCACCAACATCAATGGTGGCAGGAGAGAAGTTCTTGCTTAAGCCCAGAGATTGCGTGGCTGCATCCACGGTAAAACTGGCAGAAGCTGAGCCACTGTTACCAAAAGAGGAGGTCAGGTCACCGGTGGTTAAAGTGTACGTTGCGGCGATGGTTGCAGTCAGGTTGACGGAAACGGTACACGCCGATGATAGAGCCACCTCACCACTGGTTAGCGATATTAGTGAGCCGCCCCCTGGGGCTATTAGCGTGGCTGATTGACAATTGGTTTGCGCATTTGCCGTCGGTGAAATGGTAACTCCGGCCGGCAGTATGTGAGTGAAATTAAGGCTGTTAACCGGTTCGCCACCTGATTCTATGATGGTGTAAATGGCCGTAACTGACGAGCCAGGGCCAATATTGTTGTGCGACAGCGACATGTTAAACGTGATCGACGGAGAGCCAGAGCCACCGGGGCCGCCTCCACCTCCAGAAGTGGCGTCAGGGTCGTTGACCGTTAATCTGGCTGTAGCGGTATTGCCTTGGCCGAGATTAGAGACCAAATTACTACTGGAGCTTAAATGGCTCCCAGGTTGGTTGGTGGTGACATCCACGGAGATGGTGCAACTATTGCCAGCAATAAGTTCACCGCCACTAAAACTCAAAGAGCTGCTAGCGCTAGACGCTGAAACGACTCCGTTGGTACACGAGGTGCTGGCATTGCTTGGGCTAGCGATACTGAGTTGGTTCAGTGGTGAAACAATGTCTAAACTGTCGCTAAAGGCAATGCCAGTGGCGTCTGCATTACTGAAGTTGTTAATTGTGTAAGTCAGCGTACTTACGTCACCCGGGTCGATGGTCGTGGGTGAAAATGACTTAGAAAATGTCACCCGGCTACAGTCGTTAATGGTGGCACCATTATCGACTAAGGAGCCACCAGGGGCTGTATTTACATTCCTAACGTTGTCAATTGTGGCTGTGTCAATTTCCAGCGTGCCGCCAGAATTTATCGACACGTCGCCGCAATTTACGTTGAGCACCGCGCCGCTATTAACTGACACGGTTGAACCACCGTTAACAATTAAATTAGCCTGCGCTTGATGGCTTGTTATTAGTGCCAACAAGGCACCAACAATCAGTTTTGAATGACTTAAAGTACTTTTTACGCTAACCGTCTTCATCAGAATCACCGTTGCCGTTAATTGATAGTGAGTAAAGCGCGTTAGTCTCTTTCGGCCATCAACGCTTCAACGGTTTCTGATAATTCCTCTATGGCTTTTTGCTGTTCCTGCACTACTTTGGTTAATACCGCCACAATATCCATGGGCTTCAAGCTTTTACGGCTTTGCGTAGCGACCAAATCGGGCACATCTTCGGCAATAAAGCCGATGGACTGCTTGTCTGGCGAGTGATTGTATTTAAATAAAACAGGTTCGAGAGCTTGAAAGGCGTGCATGGCTTGCTCTACGCCCAAATTTTCAATTTGGTTCTTAATGGTGCGGCTGCTTCCCAGCTCTAAATTACCACTGACAATGGCGTTGCCAATTACGTGCAAGGTTTCAGTTGGGGTGCTAATGCCAAGCCCTAGCTTGCCATCGGCTAGCATGCTGAAAGAGCCATCCGGTGCACCGGCATTGATTTGAAACGGCTTGGAATTTGCAATGCTGTCTCTAATAAAGAAGCCTTGCTCATTACCACCCAAATCCCAAGTTTGTGTAGCGAAGCCCAGTGAGCCATTCTGGTTTAATCGAATGCTGGGTGTATTTCCAGCCGATATATCCAAGTTTAAGCTTGGCGTTGATGTGCCAAAACCCACACGGCCTAAGCTATCAACATACAACGCGTTGTTGGGTGCCCCAGCGTCAATCGTAAATAACTGTCTGCCGGCGGTGGAGTCTTCGATACTGAAAAAGTTAGAGCCACCGTTGGCTGAGTCATTAAAAATAAAGCGCCAATCGTTACTCGGGAAGCTGGCGCTGTTTGACGTGTCTTGAAAGTGCAGACGAAGGTTATTTTCTTTCAGGCGAAGAGTGTCAAAGCCAAAGTTTTCGCCATTAACGCAATCTTGCCCAACACACTTGCTGCCGGTAACAATTAAGTCATCAACGATAACTTGGTCTGCATGCGCTGCAGGCACTAAAAAGTCCACTACTTTGATAGCTAAACTGTGTATTCCAGCCGAGACATGGTCACTTAATGAGCTTTGCTCTTCGCCTTCATTTTCGCCCTCATCGATCTGGGTGCTAACAAATTCACCCGACTTAACCTGTATGGCACCAGAATGCGTTGAAACTTCGGGTACAAAATTGAGTGCTTGACCACGAGCTCGAGAGCCCGCAATAACATTACTCAGAGTCACTTCATATTTATAGATGCCATCGGGTGAGTTCGCTGATAAAACCCAGCGTGCTTGCTTACCAGTGATGGTCTCTGAAAATACGTGATTGCCATTTGGGTCAACCACCGACAAGGCCACTGTTTTTACACCAGCATCAGGGCTGCTCACAGTAATTGCATCTTTGCTGGTAGCAACATTAACTGAAAAAGCAAAAGCCTGACCGACAAGCAGTGATGAAAGTACTACCGCAATAAAGAAAAAACAATGAGAGACTCTACCCTTGACCATTTCTGCACCTTTATGAATATTATGTAATGTCTTGAGAGTGAGTATAAGCTGACAGCTGTACATTTATCCATCGCGTTTTTAACACTTTTTAACAAAAATGCATTCAAGCGTGAGTTTTGAATTGGTGGTTCATGCAATGGAGTAATGTTTGTCTTTAAACGGTCTTACCCTCGCTGGTTTGTGCTGGGTGTGACTCTGAGGTGTAATTCTGAGGTGTAGTTCTTAAATGGATGTTTAGGCGTGGCTCTCGAGTTTCGGAGCCCAGTCACCTTCGCCTAAGGTGCTGGCTACTAGGTCACCGAGGCTTAGGTGGTAGATTTCTTGCATGGCTGACTCTCCGCCATCTTGCTCGTTAGCGCTGTTTGCAAACACAACGAAAGAGTCGTAGTTCTTAGATAAATTAGTCACTAATATTTGAGCAAGCTGATAGCTTAGCTCTTGGCCAGCGTCCGCATTGCTGAAAGACGCGCCGCTCCAAAAGTGCTGGATGTTTTGTTCTTTACTCCAATAGGCTTGATGTTTTCTGTAAACCGCCGGGGTGAGTCGGGGTGGTTCAGTGCCGCAAATAACCGCTTCCATGTTCACGGCCATGCCTTCATTTAACCACGTAGGTATTGGCAAATGCGCCAGCAGTGCATGCGTCATTTCATGAGCGGCGATCGGTTCAGCCATGTCTAAATCGCCTTCGTGAAATACGAAGTGGCCATAACCATAATTTAAGTACATGCCTGAGCTTAAGCCATAAGTGCCTTCTTGCGGGCCATAAAAACTAATGTAACTGTAATAACTGTCGATATCTGCAAACACAATGACCACATGCTTTCCGTAGCCATTGTCTTGAGTAATGCCGTTGGCCACGCTTAAAAGCCTTGATCTGGTGCGTTCTAAAAAGATAGCCAACGATTTGTTATAGATTTCACCTTGATGGCTAATGATAATGAAATTAGGCGTTTCGGTTTTGTAGTAATCGTGAGCAAGCGCGTTTGCTGTTTCTGACATCCAATCGAGCGCCACTTGACTCCACACAGCGTTGGCATCCTGATCCGCTAAGTGTTGCGTTATATACTCATCTATTTTCTCCCAATCAGGCCTGGGTAAGCCTTCGTAAACGGGCATCAGAGGTGTTAACCACTGACTTTGATTTACTGCGATAGGTTGGTTAACACTGATGGAGGATTGTTTTTTCTTAAAAAACCGTGAGAACATCTTAATATTCCTTTATGTGTTCTTTTGTGTGTGTATTTGCTTGCCGACTACCCGCGTATTTTATTAATTAGCCGAGTGGTTGAGCGCTCATATTGAAAATCAATAGAATGAACTTGGCCACCGTTTTTCACCACAATGTCGCCGCCCACAATGTCTTGAATTTTCCAATCACCGCCTTTAACCAAGTGGTCTGGCAGGACCTGCTTAATCACATTTAGCGGGGTGTCTTCGTCAAAGCTAATCACCGCATCTACGCAGTGCAGGCTGGCGAGCACGGCCATGCGATCTTCCAGCGGGTTGACTGGGCGGTCGTCGCCTTTGCCTTGGCGTTTTACCGACGCGTCAGTGTTCACCGCCACAATTAAAGAAGCGCCTAAGTTCCGCGCTTGCTCTAAATAGGTGGTGTGCCCGCGATGCAATATGTCAAAACAGCCATTGGTAAAAACCAGCGGCCGAGGCAGGGCGGCAATGTGCGTTTGCACCTGACTTTCGGTACGGTCAGGTGCAATCATTTTATTTTTAGAATCAAGCATAAGCCGTGTGTAGACGTAAAAAGAATGAAAAGCGCAGTAAAGAGCGTTTTGTGATTATGTGTTTTCTTTGTATTCAAACACACGCACCACGCGTTTTACCCCACGTACGGTGCTGGCGTATTGCGTGGCTTTGTCGGCTTCTTCGCGGGTGACAATGCCCATTAAATAAACGCTGGCGCGGGTAGTGACCACTTTTACTCGGTTGGCATCTAGGCCCGTCTTAAGTAATAGGCGGCTTTTAACTTTGCTGGTAATCCAAGCGTCATTAGTGCGGGTGCCAATGCGTGTTTTGTCGGTAATGGTGCTCTCGTCCACCACTTGCCTAACGCCTTGGATATTACGGAAGCGCTCAATCAGCTTTTGTTTGTTCTCAGGCGTGTCAACTTCGCCGGTGATTAATAAAATGCCGTTCCAAGATTGCGGTTTAATATGCGCGGCTTTACGAAACTCTTTATTACTGACCACAATATTGCGTGCGGTTAGCTCAATGGCATTGTCATCAATGTATTCACCCACTGTGCGTCTGTCGTGAATGATGTCGACCGTGGCAATCGCCACGCCGGCCACCAACGCGGTTACGCAGCCACTAAGGTTGATGGTAATTAATGCAGCCAGTAGCCATGATTTTGTCAAATGCTTGAAGCGCAATGTGTGCATATGGGCGGTCTCGTGTGAAATTAATGTAATGGTTGGCTTAATTTTTAATCTGAATGGGGGTGAGTTGCAAACACTCTGTCTGATTTGTCATTAGTCATTGTTCTGCAGATCAATGTTTTGTGAACCACTTTTTTAAACCTAAGTGTGGGTTCAAAATGCGTTTTGAATCCACTGTAAGTCTGGCTTTTTCAGTTCGCCATTCACGCACAGTATATCAAAGCGGGCAGGGGCGTTGGTGAGCTTATGTTTGATTAAATAATGCTCTGCCGCACGCCGCAACTTTGCTTGTTTGCGGGCATCAATGCTTTCTAATGCTCCGCCAAACTGCATACTCTTTCGGTGCCGAACTTCTACAAAGACCAGGTAATCATGGTGTTTCATTACCAAATCTATTTCACCGGCCTTACAACGGTAATTGGTTTCAGTCAGTGTTAAGCCTTTCGCTTTAAGAAACTTAGCCGCCAGCTTTTCGGCGCGACTCCCGAGTATCCCAGTTTTGATCATTATAGCTTCCTGTGCTTGTACTGTTAGTGCCGGTTGCGTCATTAGGCAAGTACGCTCCGTCTTCGGTTAACGGGCTGATGTCTAAACCTTTTGAATCGAGTACTTTAAGTTGCCCGGCTTCAAATTTTGCCCACACCGGCCGGTGAATAACCTCACCATTGCCTTGTAAGTACAATTGCCCCGTATGGCCGTTAAGAGCGGCGTCTGTGCGGCCAGTAAGCGTGCTTAAATTACCGGCAACTTGGTAAGCGTCCATGCCCATGGCGTGCAACATATTAAGTTGGCCTGCGTATTGAGTGACTGAGCCTGAGCGAAATACCCACGGCATGACCGGCAAAATGGTGTCGTCTAAATCCATGTTGTTGACCGCATCTTCAATGCCATTGTACACACCCGATGTGGAGTAAACCGGCAACTGCGAGTTGGTGAAAAAGTTAATTTGAGGCCGCAAAATTCGCCCGGTTTTATTGTTGGCCACCATCAACACAAAATCGATGTCGCCGCGTTGATAGGTTGAAAACTTCGGTTTAAAACCCAGCGTTTGGGTTAACTTGCGATGCCGGTATTCACTTTGGTTAATATCAAAGAGCTGTTTTAGTTCAACGCTGTGGTCATATTGAGCAGGCGAATATTCGGTTTTTTTGCTTAACTTTCCGCCCAATGACAGCCAGCGCTCTTCAAACCCTCGGCTTACGCGTTGGTCTTGCGCCGAACGAGTGAGAATTTGTGCCGCGCTAATGTGGCCATCTTGCCAAGCACGTTCGGCCACTAATCGACCTTCTAATTCTGGGCTCATGCTCAGCCTTAAATTGCTCGCAGCCAGTGCTTGGTCGCCACCGAGCATAAGCATCGGCACCGCAGAACGTGCGTAGTTACTGGCGTTGTTGGCTTCATTGCTGTAGCTTTTTCCTAATGGCCCAATAATAAAGTCAGCGCCCGCTCTAACCGCAGCGGCGTAGTATTGTGATACTTGCAGAGGGTTGTCACCAATATCGTAATAGTTGATGCGTGGGCGATAGGTGGAGGTGTTCAGTTCGTGTTCGCGTTCGATGCCGGCTTTCACCGCTTGCGCGGCTTTAGCAAAGCGTGAGCTGAATGGCAGCAGCACATAAATAGATTCCGGCGAGTTGGCGCTCCAACCACTTTCAACCACATTTAAGGCTTGGCTACTGCTGGGCTCTTCACGCCATTGATTGAATTGCTGCGGTGTGTCTTGGGTTGAGCCAATGGCGCCGGCCAAGCTTTGCTCAATTCGGTTACGCACCATTGGGTCTTGCGCTTCTTGTAATAAACGTTGCCGTTGATCGGTGGGTATGCTGTTAATGACTTGCCAGATATAACGAGTGGTCTCGGCTCTGGCAGAGCCATATAAGCCCGCTTCACGATTGATTAATGAGGCAATGCCTTGTTCATAATCTCCCTGTGCTTGGTAACAAAATGAGGCCAGTAAATAGGCATCCACTTGTTGCGTACTCAATGCTTGCTTTTCCGGCAATTGAGGTTGATCCACGTCATTGTTTACCGAGCCTGTTTGCGCTGAACGTAGCAAATAATCAAGCCGAGTCAACGCCGCATCGTAGTTACCAACAGAATAGTCTGCGTAGGCTAAAATAACCGCCGCACGATCTTTTTGTTGTTCTGAACGTAATGAGTTGCGAACTGAATTAACCAACTCAACGGCACGCTGTGGCTGCTGGGCTTGAATGTAATACTCGGCTGAACTCAATGTGGCTTCAACCTTGGCAGACACATTAGATTCGCCTGCAGCTTGTTGCCGATAATATTCGGCACGTGAGGTTTGCCGAGCAGCTTCTTGCTCACCCAGCGGGCTTGCTTCTAATACGGGTTCATTATAAACGCCGCTGGACTCTTCATTAGTTTGTCGTGTTCTGCTTGGGTTTATGACCACATCACGAACTTCCACACCGCTTGTGTCGCGCGGCGTGTTACTGACGTTGCTGGCGCAACCGCTGATTAGTAACAAGCTTGCACTAATAAGGCTTAAGCGCATAAGTGCTGCGCCTACTTGTGTGGCTTTTTTTGATTTCACTAGCGTTCTTCGTATTCTAAATTCAGTGTGCATGTTCACTTATGTGTTTGAACTTAACGGTAAGCTCAACCTATTAATTAGCCTGGTGTTATATCTCAAATAACCAAATCATACTGTAAAAAATAATTTGCAGAGTTGCTTTTGCACAGTTACTTAGCCAAGTTCTATTCGGGGTGTGATGCCGTATTAAGGGCATCATTATTTTTTTACCTTTCCCGTGGCGATTCAGTCATAATCTTAATTCGAATAACGCGTCGTTTATGCGTTATTCATGAATTTCAAATTGGAAGTATAACGAGTGAATCACCCCGATAGCAAAGAACATCAAAATATGGCAATCAATACCGGCCGTTTGTATGTGGTGGCTACCCCCATTGGCAACTTGGCCGATATTAGCCAGCGAGCCTTAAGCACCTTACGTGAAGTTGATTGCGTGCTGGCTGAAGACACCCGGCACAGCAAACGGTTGTTCGCTCATTACGGTATTAACTCGCGCTTACGGTCGTGTCATGAACATAATGAAAGTGCGCAAATAGAGTGGGTGGCAACGGCCTTGTCTGAAGGGCAAAATATTGCCTTAATCAGCGATGCTGGAACGCCGTTGATCAGTGACCCGGGCTTTGTGTTGGTGCGTGAACTAAGGCACCGCGGCTTTGAAATTAATACCGTTCCGGGCCCCAGTTCCATTATTGCGGCCTTATCCATTGCCGGTTTGCCTACCAACAGTTTTCTTTATGATGGTTTTTTACCCGCCAAAGCCGGTGCACGGCAAGCGGCGCTCAAAGAGTATGAATCTGAAACTCGCACCGTGGTGTTGTTAGAGTCATCGCACCGCATTGTGGCGTGCGTGAATGACATTGTTTCGGTGCTGGGCGCGCAGCGAGAGCTGGTGTTGGCCAGAGAGTTAACAAAGCGTTTTGAAACCGTGTTAAGCGGCTCTGCGATCAGCATCAGCGAGCGCTTACAGGCCGATTCAGATCAAACACGAGGTGAGTTTGTGTTGATGGTTCAAGGCGCGCCGGTTCAAGACAACAGTGATGAGCTGCACACTAACTTGCGCTCTTTATTGGCGATATTGGTGAGTGAGTTACCGGTAAAGCAAGCCGCAGGGCTGGCGGCTAAAATTGTGGGCGTGCGTAAAAACGAGGCGTATAACTTGGCGCTGAAAATAAAAAAAGAGTTGTCATGATGCGTCGTGCCCACCAGCTTTTATTGGCAATTTTTATATTGGCCTTAAGTTGCGCTAACGCAACGTTGGCGCAGGCACAAGTACAGACACAGGCACAGGCACAGGCCAAGGCGGGCGCACTTCAAACGCTGTTTAACGGCGAAAAACTGACTCAACATGATTCGGTGTTAGTACTTGATGAGTCGGGGCAGGTGCTTTATTCATGGCAGGCCGACAAGCCCTTAGTGCCAGCCTCTTTGGTTAAGCTGGCTACCGCGTACCTTAGTATTAAGAAATGGGGCGGCCATGCGCGGTTTACCACCGACTTTTATCGTCATGGCAATACCTTGTGGGTGAAGGGCTACGGCGACCCCTATTTGACGTCTGAAGAGTTGGGCGCGTTGGCGCAAAAGTTAAGCGCGTTGGATCTAGGTTGGGTGCAGAATATAGCGATAGACGGTTCGCATTTTACGCCGCAGCCGGTGCCAGGCGGCTCGCAGGTGGTAGACCCTTATAATGCGCCGTTATCAGCGGTGGCGGCTAACTTTAACACCGTTAAGCTAATGAGAAATGCGGCAGGCATTCACAGTGCTGAGCCTCAAACACCCGTCACGGCAACCGCTAAGCAGGTGGCAATACGTTTGGGGCGACCTAAAAAGGGCACAACCGAGCGTATTAATTTGGTCAATCAAGATAATGCGCTCACCCATTTTGCTGAGCTTTTAAATATTAAGCTGGAGCAGGTAAATATTAAGCTAGAGCAGGCAAGTGCTGACTTGCCTTCCAAACCCACCAAAGCATTGCCGGTAAGTATAAGCGGGGTGGTGCCGATGACAGCAGCATTGATATATCAACACCGTAACAGCCATGATGTGTCTGATGCCATTCGTGGCATGTTGGAGTTTTCTAATAACTTCATTGCTAATCAGCTGTTTTTAATGCTCACAGCACAAGCGCCATTGAGTTTTAAACAAGCCTCATGCACAGCCACGCAACAGCTTGCCGCTGACTTTGATTGGCAGAACTTTTCCATTGTTGAAGGCTCAGGGCTGTCGAGGCAGAATAAATTGAGCGCCTCACAATTGGCAGATTTGTTGCAATCATTAACCGCGCATCAGCATTTGTTTAAATCGTATTCTGCGGGTATTGCTGGTGTTACGGTGACCGCCAAAACGGGCACGCTTAATGGCGTGAGAAGTTTTGCTGGGTTTATTCAGTCAGGCGATCAAAAATACCGCTTTGTGTTTAATTTTAATCGGCAAGTTCCGTATAAGTATCGTGAAACATTGATGCGTAAAACGGCCGCTGTATTAGCACAAAAAACCACCCAATAACCTTTCTAACTATTAAACGATTATATGCGCGGTTTTGGCGGCAAAAGAAGCAGTTCACTTGGGGCAGAAGAAGATGGCTTAGTGGCACCTGAACGCATGCAGTGGGTCAGTTTGAAGGCACTCATTCCGTATTTAAGTGAGTTTAAAGGCCGAATATTTTTAGCCTTATTGTGTTTGATTGGTGCCAAGGTCGCCAGCGTTGGCTTGCCTTTCATACTTAAAGACATTGTGGATCAACTCAATGCCCCTTCGTTGGTGGTGATACCGTTGGCATTGTTGGTGGCCTACGGCATTGTGCGCTTTATTAATGTGTTGTTTGGCGAACTGCGCGACACCTTGTTTGGGCGCGTTACCGAGCGCGCCATGCGGCGCATTGGGCATGCCGTATTCAAGCATTTGCACTCATTGGATTTGGCCTACCATTTGAATCGAAAAACAGGCGGTGTGTCGCGCGATATTGAGCGTGGGGTCAACGGCATCAGCTTTTTGATGCGCTTTATGGTGTTCAATATTGTGCCAACCTTCATTGAAATCGGCATGATCATTGGCATTTTATTGTTTAAGTATTCGCCGTGGTTTGCCTTGATTGTTTTATTGTCGGTAGTAATGTACGTGGCATTTTCGGTGGTGGCCACCGAGTGGCGCACCGCAACCATTCGCCAAATGAACAAGGCGGAAAGCAAGTCCAGCACTCGTTCGGTTGACAGTTTATTGAACTTTGAAACGGTTAAGTATTTTAATAACGAGGCGTATGAAGCCGAGCGCTACGATCAGGATTTGGCTGATTGGGAGCTGGCCAGAAGGCGTAATCGCTTAACTTTGTTTGGCTTAAACAGCGGGCAGAGCTTGATTATTGCCTTATCGATGACCGCGGCAATGATTTTAGCGGCACACTATGTTGAAAATGGCCGTATGACCATTGGCGAGTTTGTGCTGATCAACGCATTGATGATGCAAATATTTGTGCCACTGAACTTTCTGGGGTTTGTGTACCGTGAAATGAAAGGCTCAATGGCCAATATTGATGCCATGTTTGCATTGTTAAATGTGCAGCCAGCGGTTCAAGACATTGACGGCGCGGCCGAATTAGAAGTTCGGCATGGAAAAATTGAGTTTCAAGACGTTCGCTTCTCCTATCATGTCGAGCGCGAGATTCTGCAAGGCTTGAGTTTTGTGGTAGAGCCTAAGCAAAAGGTGGCCATTGTGGGTGGCAGTGGTTCAGGCAAGTCAACCATTTTGAAAATGCTGTTGCGTTTTTACGATATTAACAGCGGCAAAATCACGATTGACGGGCAAAATATCAACCAATTAACGCAGCAGAGCTTACGGCGGGCAATCAGCGTGGTGCCGCAAGATACGGTGCTTTTTAACGCCAGTATTTTCGATAATGTGCAGTATGGCAACGTGCAAGCCAGTGATGACGAGGTGTGGCAAGCGATTCGCATGGCCTACTTAGAAGACTTTATTAAAAGCTTGCCAGATCAAGAAAACACGTATGTTGGCGAACGCGGTTTAAAGCTCTCTGGCGGCGAGAAACAGCGGGTGGCGATTGCGCGCGCGATTTTAAAGCAGCCGCATATTATGGTGTTTGATGAAGCCACCTCATCGTTAGACAGCCACGCTGAAAAGCGCATACTTCAGGCCATGGAAGGGGTGCGCGGTAATTACACCAGTTTGGTGATTGCTCATCGTTTATCCACCATTGTTGATGCCGACAATATTATTGTATTAGAAAACGGTACGGTCGCAGAGCAGGGCACCCATCAAGCCCTGTTGGATGCCAATGGCCGTTATGCAAGGCTGTGGCAGCTGCAAAACGAGGCAAGGTAAGGCGCACGGTAAAAGCACACGGCAAAAGCAATGCAATAAATCGGTCATTAGCCTCACAAATAAACGGAAGTTGTAAAACGTCTCTGGTATTCTAAGCGCAATTTCATTGCCTCGTATTAGACCCCATTTATGTTGTATTCACTGATAAAGCCCGCTCTGTTTAACTTAGACCCTGAGAAGGCTCACGACATTACCATGGCCGGTTTGGCTAAAGTATCGGCCTTGCCGATAGCCACCCGCCAGCTAGAACGGTTAAATGGCGCCTGTGTGCCTGATTTGCCTGTGACCTGCATGGGCATCGACTTTCGTCACCCCGTTGGTTTGGCCGCTGGCTTAGATAAAGACGCCAAAGCATTTCCGGCATTTTCAGCACTGGGTTTCAGTGGTGTGGAAATGGGCACCGTGACCCCAAAGCCTCAGCCGGGTAATGACAAGCCGCGCATGTTTCGCTTGGTTGAAGATCAAGCCATTATCAATCGCATGGGGTTTAATTCCGGTGGTGTGGATGCCTTTTTGGCGAATTTAACCAAAACCAATCGCACTGTCGTCGCGGGTATTAATGTGGGTAAAAACGCCACAACGCCGATTGAAGACGCCGCCACCGATTACGTAAACGCCATGCAGCGCGTGTATTCGCAAGCGGATTATATTACCGCCAACATTTCGTCTCCGAACACTAAGTCATTGCGTGATTTACAAAACGCCAGTTTTTTAGATACTCTGTTGTTGAACATCAAAAACGCGCAATTAAAGTGTGAAAAAGTACATAAGCGCTATGTGCCCATTGCCTTAAAAGTGGCGCCCGACTTAGACGCGGATGAAATTGAAACCATTGCTGAATTGGTGATGTCGCATCAATTTGACGCCGTTATTGCCACCAATACCACCATTGAACGCCCTGACAGCTTGCAAAGCCAACATAAAGCTGAGGCCGGTGGCTTAAGCGGTGCGCCAGTCAAAGACATGGCGACTGACTGCATTCGTGAGTTTTACCGTCATTTACAAGGGCGTGTGCAAATAATTGGTGTGGGTGGCATTAAAAATGCGGATGACGCGTGGGAAAAAATGCTTGCCGGGGCCGATTACGTACAAATATACAGCCAATTTATCTATCAAGGCCCGGCGATGATTAAAGACATCGTGGCCGGTTTGCAACAAAAGGTGCAAGCAAGTGGGCACGCCGACCTTGAGTCTGCGTTAGCCGCACTTAGAACATCTAAATAGTAGTTCATAGAAAACGGTTGCCCTGTGAGCAAAGCGCGCGTATTCTTGCGCCGAGCCAACTGGGCAGTCGCCGCTTATGAATTTAAGGGGAGGAAAGTCCGGGCTCCGCAGGACAGAGTGCCAGATAACGTCTGGGCGGCGTAAGCCGACGGCCAGTGCAACAGAGAGCAGACCGCCTTTGTAAAAAGGTAAGGGTGAAAGGGTGCGGTAAGAGCGCACCGCGCCGGTGGTAACACCGGTGGCATGGTAAACCCCACTCGGAGCAAGACCAAATAGGTGTTCAATAGGCGTGGTCCGCGCTGAACACGGGTAGGTTGCTTGAGGTCTATAGCGATGTAGACCCTAGATGAATGACTGTCCCAGACAGAACCCGGCTTACAGGTTGGCTCATTTATTTTCAATACACACTCGCTTTGATGTATAAAGTAAGGGTATGGATACCTTTATGTATTGGTGTTCTTTAGTCCGTTACTGAGTGCCTTAATTGCGGTGTGTTTGTGACGTACACGTCATGAAATCACAATCTTAACGAGGTTGCCGTTGTCTGATCGTCATAGCAATAACCACAGCCATAGCCACACGAAAAATAGCCGCACGAGCAATAGGCGTAAGTCTAATGCCAGCACGGAAAAGGCGGCAGCGGGCGAGCGAGAAATCGTTGATGTGGTGGTCGTGGGCGGCGGTATGGTTGGCAGTGCCACTGCATTGGGCCTTGCGCAGTACGGTTTGCGTGTTGTGCTGTTAGAGTCGAACAAACCGCGTGATTTTAACCCCAGCGACGCGCCAGACCTTCGAGTGTCGGCGATTAACCTAGCCTCCGTTCAATTGTTAGAAGAGTTGGGGGCGTGGAGCATTCTTGAATCAATGCGGGTGCATCCGTACCAGCGTTTATCAGTATGGGAGCACACCGGGCGATGCGATTTCAGTGCTAGCGAATTGAATTTAGATAAGCTTGGTTATTTTGTTGAAAACCGCTTATTGCAATTGGCCTTGCACCAAAAAGCGCGTGAGTTTGATAATTTGGATATTATTTATCACGCCGATATAACCCAGGTTACGTGGCAACAGTCGTGCAGTATCGACTTGTCGAGTGGTGCAAAATTTTCCAGTTCGTGGATTATTGCGGCCGATGGTGTGCACTCAAGCATGCGCGAGCAAGCAGGCATAAACACTCAAGGGTGGAAATACTCGCAAGAAGTGCTGGCCACGCTGGTAACACTTAAAAACGGCACTCAAGACATTACCTGGCAGCAGTTCTCGTCGTCAGGGCCGATGGCGTTCTTGCCGTTGTATCAAGGCTATGCGGCGCTTATTTGGTATAATGATGCCAGCGAAGTGGCCAGACTTAAAGCACTCAGCTCCGAGCAGTTAAAGCTGGAAATTAGGCACGCTTTTCCACCCGAGCTTGATGAATTTGAGGTGGTTAGCGCGGCCAGCTTCCCGGTGCAGCGCATGCACGCTACGCAATATTCAAAAGACGACCTGTTATTAATTGGTGATGCGGCGCATTCGATTAACCCATTGGCGGGTCAGGGCGTTAATTTGGGCTTTAAAGACGTGGCTGCATTGTTGCGTTTGCTAGATAAAAATGGCGCGCCTAATACCGTGGCCGCCAAGAAAAAGTTGTTTAAGCAATACGAAAGAAAACGGCGTTACGACAATCTTATGATGATGTCGGCAATGGACGCCTTGTATGTTGGGTTTTCTAACGACGTAGCGCCGCTTAAAACCGTGCGCAATATTGGCTTTAGTGTAGCCAGTGCATTAACACCGTTGAAGTTGAAAGTATTAAAGTATGCGGCCGGAGTGGTTTAGTTGACGCTTGCTTTATATTGAAGCCAAAGTAGGTTTAAGCAAATAAACTAAAGCGCAAGCCGCGAGCCAACTGAGTTAGGTCGCGACTTTCTGAGCCTATACTTTTTTTTCCATGCTATTGGGACGTAAATAATGGGCTAGCTTGGCAGTGCTAAACGGACTTTAATGAGCGCAAAAAAAGCGCCAAACCGCCGACAGTAAGGACTAAAATCACGATCAAATCAAACGCACTCATTGACCGCATTTGAAATTGAATGGATGAGATGACGCCGAAAATAAGCCCCGTTAGAGAGCCTGCGGCCAACAGCCAACCAAACACATTTTTAGCGTTATAAAAAATCATGCCAACGCCAAGCATAAATGGAATCATGATCATGCCGCTGGTAATGCTTATGCCCCCTAAGTTGTAAATGCTGCCACCAAAGCCGTAGTTTGCATAAAACCTAATGGAGTTGAGCAGCATGTAAATGCCACCACAAAACATGAAGAAGCCAACAAAGAATAACCCTAGGCCGCCTGAGCTGCCACCTGCACCGCGCATATCGATACTCCTACTTAATTAACGTGATTGTCTTTTGCAATACAACTATCTAAACAACTATCTAAGTTCTTGCTCTGGTGCATTGTCCGTTGCTGATCGATAATTAGCAAGAGTTGATATTTAGAACAAACCAGAGAGTGTTTAGCCGTGTTGAAGTTTAAAACCAAATCTCCTGCCACATTATTATTGTTAATGGCGTTTGTAATGCCGTTGGCGTTTTCCACATGGGCGGCGTTGATTAATAACTTTAGCAAAGAAGCGGCTGAATTTACGGGTAAAGAAATTGGCATACTCCAAAGCCTAAGAGAAGTTCCGGGTTTTTTAGCGTTCACGGCCGTGTTCTTGCTGGCCTTTATTAAAGAGCAGCGTTTGGCGATGCTGTCTCTGTTTTTATTGGCGGCAGGGGTGCTGGTCACTGGTTTTTTCCCCTCAGTCACCGGTTTGTATCTAACCACAGTGGTTATGTCGATAGGGTTTCATTACTTTGAAACCGTGAACCAGTCGCTCACATTGCAATGGATTGAAAAAGACCGCGCTGCGCACTTTATGGGTAAGGTGTTGTCGGTTAAAGCGTGTGCCTCAATCTTGGTGTTTCTGTGCACGTGGTTCATGTTTGAGTTTGCTAATGTGGATTATAAAACGGTGTATCTCACATTTGGCGGCATCAGCTTGTTGCTGGTGTTGTATGTGTGGTGGGTATTTCCTATATTCGATGCCAAAGTTGAACAGACCACCAGTTTAGTATTTCGCAAGTCTTACTGGTTGTATTACGCGTTGGTGTTTCTGAGCGGCGCACGTCGGCAAATATTCATGGTGTTTGCCGGCTTTTTGCTGGTCGAAAAGTTTGATTATTCGGTGGCCAGTATTTCACTGCTGTTTTTGGCTAACTATGTGTTTAATCTGCTGTTTGCAGCCAAAATTGGGCAGGTGATAGGTAAAGTGGGCGAACGCTGGGCGCTGAGTTTTGAGTACGTAGGCTTGATCATTGTATTTTTAACCTACGCCGTGGTTGAAAATGCCCAATTAGCCGGCGCGCTGTACATCATTGACCATTTCTTTTTTGCGTTCGCGATTGCCATGAAAACTTATATTCAGAAAATTGCCCGCCCGCAAGACATGGCTTCAACCGCCGCGGTTAGTTTTACCATTAACCACATTGCGGCGGTGGTGTTGCCCGCGGTATTAGGTTTGGTGTGGCTGTACAGCAATGCTTTGGTGTTTGTGTTTGGCGCGTTCCTTGCGCTGTGTTCTTTGTGCTTAAGCCAATTGATACCCAGAATACCAGCCGAAGGTGCGGAAACGGTTTGGGTGGTGAAGCGCTTAGCGCGCGCCTAGACCTAGAATAGCCTGTTGTTAACTAGAATGCCTGTTGTTAATTAGACGGGTGCGTTCTCAGATTGCTCTTTTGAGTGAGAACGCACAAACCGCATTGAAACGAATTATTGCGTCGCAATTAAGGCGTCTAATTCCACTTTTAATTTGTCTAAAATGGTGTCGTAACCGTATGCGCCAAGTTTCTCGCCTTGGCGTTTTAAGTTTACTTGCTTAGGCCCACACCATAAGCCAAGATCGGCATCGTCGGTTTCACCTGGGCCATTAACCCGGCAGCCCATTACGGCAATGGTAATATTGTGCTCTTCGGCGTAACGAGTCATTTCTTTGACGTCTTGCGCCAGTTCTATAAACGCTTCATTCTCAACACGAGAACAGCTTGGGCAGCTAATAATATTGAGTTTATTGGGGTCAAAAGCCACTACGCTGCGAACTCGGCCTGCGTAAATGTCGTCAATGATTTCATGGCCAGCATCCACTTCATCGGCTTTGATTTTATTCGGTAAGGTGAGTGAAACACGCACAGTGTCGCCAATGCCTCGGCCAATGAGTTGTTCAAACGCAATGCGTGTTTTAACTACCCCCATGGGCGGCATGCCTGCTTCGGTTACCCCGAGGTGCAATGGCACATCGGGTCGAGCTTCGGCAAAACGAATGTTGGCCGTGATGACTTTCTGTGGGTCAGAGTCTTTCAGTGACACTACATAACGGGTAAAGCCGATTGAATCTAAGTATTCGCAGTGCTCAAGAGCGCTGTCTAACATCGGTGATACCGAGTCGCGCGGGTCATACTTACCTAGTTTATCTGGGTCAACCGAGCCACAGTTCACACCAACACGCATGGCGCAGTCGTGTTCGCCCGCCAAGTCCGCTAAGTATTTCACTTTCTCTTGCCACGACTTTTTACGCTCTAAGTGGAATAAATGCCCAGGGTTATAACGAATTTTGTCTACGTACGGTGCCACCAATGCCGCCATACGATAGTTTTCTTGCAGATCAACCGATAACGTGGCGTCAGTAGCTTTACGAATTTCAGCTAACGCGGCAGCGTCTTTTTTATTGTCCACCGCAATTCTGACCACACCGGCATTGCGCTCATGCAGGGCATTGCTTTGTTCAATCGTGGCGTCGATATCTTGCGTGCGAGTGGCACACATGCTTTGCACTAAGATGGGGTGGTTGTTACCAATTTTACGGCTGCCAATGGCAACTTCACGGGTGGGGTTTCGAGTGATTTTCACAATTAAAACTCTGAGGGCAAATTTTGTAAACTTGAATCAAGGTTAGTGGCGCGTGGTTGTGCGCAAGTACTAATGCGCGCTAGTTTACTGCACCGCTAAGCTTTCGGACACAACTTTAGTACCAAAATAACCCAATTGTATTAAAACAAATCCGCCAATAACCCAATAAGTGGCTTGGCTGCCACGTAAGCCTTGTTGGATGCGTTTGAACAGCAAAATGGCAAATACCAGCCAACTGAGCGACGCTAATATTGTGTGGTGTTTAAAGCTAAAGGGCACGCCGAATATTTGTTGGCTAAATACCGAACCGCTTACTAAGGTAAATGTTAACAAAGCGAAGCCGACCCAAATTAAGCGAAACAATAGTTGTTCCATGGTTTGAATTGGCGGCAGAGCCATGAGCATGGCGGGGTTGGTGCGGTTTTTTATTTGCCGCTCTTGGTACACGTAAAGTAACGATTGAATGGTGGCAATGGTCAGTAAACAATAAGCCAGCATGGACACCACAATGTGGGCGCTGGCGGCCATGCTTATGTGGGTTTGTAATACCGGCTCGTTATTCCATAGTTGTGAGAACACTAGGCACAGAACCGTTAATGGAAACACCATGACCCCTAAGCGGCGAATCGGCAGTGCCAGGCCACCCAACAGATAGATTAAACACAGCAACGCGCTGATTAACACGCTCATTGAGCTTAAACTGAAATTTAAATTGCCGTTATGAAAGCAGTACGAAGCAGCGAAGCCTAAATGCAGTAATGTGGCGATAGCGCCCAGTATGAAGGCTTTGGGAACATGAAATGTGGCGTTTGGCTCGGACTGATGCGACACAATGCATCTGGCAATGATGGCGGTGGCAATGCTGTAAAGTATCACAGATCCTGTGAGTAGTACTGTGTCTAACATTTAGGTGCTATTTCTAATTTTAGTTGTTGTGTCGCTTTACGTTTAAAGTTAACGCTTAAGTTAACTGAATTTACCACTAAAAATTAAACTTTCTGAAAAGTAAGCCCGTATTTGACGCTCAGAATAGGGTGTGATTTAGCGTTTATAGAGGTAGAATATCATACCTTATATCAGCATCTAATGGCTTTCAGTATTATGTTTGAACAACTCGGTGATCGTTTACAAGGTACGCTTAAAAAGATTCGCGGCCAAGCACGTTTAACGGATGAAAATATTTCCGATGCAATGCGTGAGGTACGCATCGCCCTGCTTGAGGCCGACGTGTCGTTGCCAGTAGTAAAGTCATTTGTAAAGCGAGTAAAGGACAAAGCGGTTGGTGTTGATGTCTCTAAAAGCCTAAACCCTGGGCAGATGGTGATTAAAATTGTGCAAGATGAACTTGTGCAATTAATGGGCGCGGCCAATGACGCACTCAATTTAGCGCAAACGCCACCGGCGGTTATTCTGGTTGCGGGTTTACAAGGCGCGGGTAAAACCACCACCGTGGGTAAGTTGGCAAATCGCTTGAAAAAAGTGGAAGGCAAAAAAGTGATGGTGGTGAGTGCTGACGTGTACCGCCCCGCGGCCATCCAACAATTGAAAACCTTAGCTGAGAGCATTGAGGTGACTTGGTGCCCCAGCGAAGCTGATCAAAAGCCGGTTGATATTGTTAATAATGCCAAAACAGCCGCTAAAAATGGCGTGTTTGATGTTCTGATTATTGATACCGCTGGCCGTTTGCACGTTGATCATGAATTGATGGACGAAATTAAACAGGTGCACCAAGCGGCTAACCCCGTTGAAACGCTGTTTGTGGTTGATTCAATGACGGGCCAAGATGCGGTAGTCAGCGCCAAAGCGTTTGACGAAGCGTTGCCGCTAACCGGAGTGATTTTAACCAAGACCGATGGTGATGCTCGCGGCGGTGCAGCGTTGTCGATTCGTGAAGTAACCGGTAAGCCTATTAAGTTTCTTGGTATTGGCGAGAAAATTGATGGCATCGAAGCGTTTCACCCTGATCGTGTAGCCTCAAGAATACTCGGTATGGGCGACGTCATGACCCTGATCGAGGAAGCCGAGCAAAAGGTTGATAAGGAAAAAGCTGAAAAGCTGGTTAAAAAGCTTAAAAAAGGTAAGGGCTTTGACTTAGAAGATTACCGCGATCAAGTGATGCAAATGAATCAAATGGGCGGCATTGAAAGCATGATGGATAAGTTGCCGGGCATGGGCAACATGAAGCTGCCGAACAATGCCATGACCGCCGCCATGGGCGACATGAATAAAAGTGTGGCGATCATTAATTCAATGACGGCAAAAGAACGTCGCTTCCCGAATTTAATTCAAGGCAGCCGTAAAAAACGCATTGCCAGCGGTTCGGGTACCACCATTCAAGAAGTGAATAAAACGCTCAAGCAGTTTACTCAGATGCAAAAGATGATGAAAAAGATGGGCGGTAAAGGAAAAATGGCAAAAATGATGCGTGGTATGGGCGGTATGCCAGGCATGGGTGGTAAGTTCCCGCCTGGCGGCATGGGCGGCCCAGGTGGAAAGATGCCGTTTTAGGCTGTTTGCGTTTTATAAATGATTTGAACTTGAGTGAATACCTTACCTATTATTAACTGTATTAGCGGTGTTCACCTCATAAAAGCTTTTAGAATGTTAAATTAACCAAGATTTTTTTACTATATACTGAATAGTTACCCTACAACTGAGATGAATATTATGTTTACTAAATACCTTGCTTCTACCGCGATTGCGTTAACCCTGTTGGGAAGTTCAATCATCGCACATGCTAAAGATTTGGCGGATATCCCTGCCGGTAAGTACTCAGCTGATATTACGCATTCAAGTGTGTTGTGGAAGTTAGATCACTCTGGCTTTTCAATGTACCGAGCTCGGTTTAACGACTTCACCGCTGACATTGATTTAAATCCTGAAGACTTTACTAAGAGTTCGGTCGTGGTTGAAATCAAAGTGGATTCAGTTGATACGGCTTACCCATACGCTGAAAAGAAAGACTTCAATAAAAAAATAGCTGAGCAGATCATTGGTTCAAAAGACGCGCCGTTAATTACGTTCAAGAGTACGGAAGTCAGTGAGTTGAATGACGGTAAATTTACCATTGTTGGTGAACTAAGTATGGCTGGTCAAACGCATTCCATTACCTTAGATGCTCAGTTAAATGGTTCTACTCCGGATCACCCGTTTGCTAAAAAGCCGTTGGTGGGTTTTTCTGCCACCACATCGTTAGATCGAACGGTATGGGGCGTGAGCAAATACGCACCACGGATTGGTGCCGAAGTGTTTGTTGAAATTGAAGGCGAGTTTATTAAAGCGGAATAACTCCAATCAGTGCGCCGCTTCACAAGCGTCAATTAAGCAAAATTAACGCGGCCTTAGTTAATTAGCTAAGGCCGTTTTTATGTTTAACTAATGCAAACATGATTAGACGCGCTGATGAACAGCGGCGACGTCTATATTTCAATGGCAGTTCTTTTTCAATGATACTTCTTTAAAGCCACTTTACTATGTCTCAATCTTCTTCTCTGTACGACAAATTAGTATTCAAGCACGCTAAGCTGGTGTTGATTGCTTTTGCAATCATACTGATCGGTTTATCGCAATTTGCTTCAAACTTTAGATTAGATGCGTCATCGGATTCTCTGGTACTGGAAAACGATCAATCATTGAAATATTTTCGTGAAGTGGTGTCTAAATACAGCGCGGGTGATTTATTGATTGTGACTTACTCACCCAATGATGACTTGTTTGCTGACAGCACCTTGCAAGATTTAACCTCGCTACGTGAGAAAATTTTGCAGTTAGACATGGTGGCGGGTGTTACCTCAATCTTAGATGTGCCATTGACACAAAGCCCGCCAGTGACGTTGGCTGAATTGGCCAGCTCACCACAGACGTTATTAGACGATCGCACTGATAAAAAGTTAGCCAGAAAAGAATTTCGGCAAAGTGAATTATTTAAAAATTTATTGGTCAGTGACGACTTGAAGACCACCGCCATTGCGGTGGCGGTTGAACCTGATCCAGTGCTGCAAACCTTATTGAGCCAACGTAACGATTTAAGGGAGCTGCGAGCCAATAAAACGGCCAGCCCAGAGCAGTTGCAAGAACTCAACGACGTAACGCTAGAGCATCAAGCCAAAGCCCAAGAGTTTGGTGAGCGCCAAACCAAGTTAGTGGCGGATATGCGAGCCTTAATTGATGAGCACCGTGACAACGCCAAAATGTTTTTGGGCGGTGTGCCAATGATTGCGGCAGACTCAGTGAGCTTTATTGAAGGCGATGTGGTTGTGTTTGGTAGCGCAGCATTACTGGTGATTATTTTGATTCTCAGTATCGCTTTTCGACAGTTAGGCTGGGTTGTGATGCCGCTCTTAAATTGCATGGCAACCGGTTTTTTAATGGTGTGCTTGCTCGGCTTATTGAATTGGCCGATCTCTGTCGTGTCATCAAATTTTCTATCGTTATTGCTGATTATTACTCTGTCGCTCAACATACATCTGATTGTGCGTTACCGAGAACTGGCTAAGCAATACTCAGATCACTCACAACAGGCATTGTTAAGCGCCACGGTGCGTTCAAAATTTATTCCGTGTGTGTATACGGCTCTGACCACCATCGTCGCGTTTGCCTCGCTCATCGTTAGCGGTATTCGACCGGTGATCGACTTTGGTTGGATCATGTGCTTAGGCATTGTGGTGGCCGTGGTGACCACGTTTACCTTATTCCCAGCGTTGGCCATGTTCATTAAGCCAACCAAAGTGGCCTCCAATCGAGACGCTATTTCAAAGGTGGTGTTGGGTGGCGCGCAGTCACTGCATACCAAAGGCGTTTTGGTGAGTGTGTTATTTGGCCTTAGTGGCGCGGCTGCGTTATACGGTTGTTTAAATTTAACGGTGGAAAACCGTTTTATTGATTATTTCAAACCGGAAACAGAAATCTATCAAGGCATGGTTGAAATCGATACCAAGCTCGGTGGTACTACGCCGTTGGACATTGTGCTGGATGCGCCCAGCGATTGGGTGTCGCCAGCGAAAAAAGCCGCCGAGCGTGCGGCGCAGCTAGAGGCGCAACAGCCAGCCGGTGCCAATAGCGGTACCGATGATTTTGATGATTTCGACGACTTTGATGATTTTTCAGATGTCGACAATCCTGCAAATGATGACCTTGCGAGTGACGGTGGTGCTAATGCGGGCGGTGCTCAGTCGAACGATGACTTTGACGATTTTGATAGCTTTGATGATTTTGTTGACGGTGACGGTGACGGTGACCAAGGCGGTGGTGAGTTTGATGCTGGCTCTGGGCAGCAAGTCGGGCAGACATCAGAAGCAGAGCTGACAAAAAACCTCGTTGCCACGTCTTATTGGTTTAATACGGAAGGCTTAAACAAAATTAAGGCCATTCAAGCGTCATTAGAGGAAATTGAAGCCACTGGTAAGGTGATGTCGTTGGCAACCACCATGAGTGTGTTCAGTGGTTTAAAAGGCGCGCAAGAACTCGATGATATTGACCTTGGGTTTATGTACACCGCGCTGTCCGACAACAATAAAAAGACCTTGTTCGCGCCTTATATGTCTGATGATGGTAATCAGGTGCATATAAACATTCGAGTGTTTGAAACCATTCGTGGTTTAGACCGCAATAAGTTAATCAGTGACATTCGTTCTATGCTGGTTAATCAACACGGCCTGGAAGATGAGCAAGTTAACATTACCGGCTTAGTGGTGATGTACAACAACATGCTGAATTCCTTGTTCAGCTCACAAATAGCCACCTTAGGCACGGTGTTTGTGGTCATCTTTTTGATGTTTATTGTGTTGTTCAGAAGCTTAAAGTTAGCCTTGTTAACCATTATTCCAAATGTATTCTCAGCGGCCGTGGTGCTGGGTATCATGGGGTTGTTTACCATTCCGCTTGACCTAATGACCATTACCATTGCCGCCATCAGTGTGGGCATAGCGGTGGATAATTCCATTCATTTTGTGCATCGTTTTAGCGATGAAATCACGGCTACAAAAGACTACGCCTTGTCGGTTGAAACCGCCACTCGTAATGTAGGGCAGGCCATGTTTTACACCACTATTGTGATTACCGCTGGCTTTATGATTATGGTGTTTTCTAATTTTGTGCCCACAATGTACTTCGGCGTGCTTACTGGCATTGCCATGGTGACCGCATTGCTGGCTAATTTGATTATGCTGCCAATGCTGATTAAAAAATTTAAACCCATCCCGGTGTAGGTGTGATTAACGTCATACAAATTTTAATTAAAACGCTGACTAACGTTTTAGTTCCTATTTTAATAATGGCGCTGAGTGCGAGTTTTCTTTGCGCAAACGCTAACAATGAAAAAACAACGACTTTAACAATGCAATTACCCCCAAATTCTATTGAACTTACTCACGGCTCCGGTGAGCCCACTCACGCTGTAATATGGCTCCATGGTTTGGGTGCAACGGCCAATGACTTTCCGCCCGTTGTGCCTGAACTTGGTTTGAATAAAACGCCAACAATACGGTTTATTTTTCCGCAAGCACCGAATCGACCAATCACCATTAATGGCGGCATGGAAATGCCCGGTTGGTATGACATTCGCGGCGTTAAGATAGAAGATAAACAAGACGCGGTCGGTATGGCCGAGTCGCAAGCAATGGTGGAGGGCTTAATAAGCCAATTGGTTGAAAGTGGCATTGCCAGTCAAAATATTATTTTGGCGGGTTTTTCACAAGGCGGTGCCGTGACGTATTACACCGGCGTGCGCAGTAAGCATGAATTGGGCGGTATGCTGGCACTTTCAACCTACTTACCGTTCGACACTCACACTGAGCAAGAACAAAGTGGCGTGAATACGCTGACGCCTATTTTAGCTTGTCACGGTACTCATGATGCGGTTGTGCCGCTGGCCTTAGGTGAGATGAGCGCTAAAACACTGACCGAATTAGGGTATTCAGTGCGTTGGGAGACTTACCCAATGGAACACAATGTGATCATGCCGCAAATAAAAACCATCGGGCAGTGGATTAATACTGTGTTTGAACAACCTTAATCAGCCTTGTTTGATCGAGAACTACGTTATGTCAAAAACAGCGTGTGCTTCGCACATTTTATTAAAAACGCAAGAACAAGCCAGTAAAGTGGCTAAAGAGCTCGATGCGGGCAAGAATTTTGCCCAGCTAGCGAAAAAATTTTCCACTTGCCCGTCAAGTAAAAAAGGCGGTGATTTGGGTGAGTTTCGCCGCGGCGCAATGGTGCCAGCGTTTGATAAAGCGGTGTTTGCTAAAGGCAGTGAAGATAAACAATACCTAGGGCCAATCAAAACCAAATTTGGCTTTCATTTAATTCAAGTGCTGTACAAAAGCTAACATGGCGAGCGAGCTGGCCATGAAGAACGGTTTAAGTAATTTAAACCTGGCACTTTAGTCAATAGGCTTACTTGAGTGAATTGAATTTCACCTCAATGCGTAATGCGGCACTCATACAGTGCTTCGAGTTGTACTGTCGGCCGGCCTTACTGGTCATTTGTTATTCATTTTTGAGCATTATGTTGGCTATTGGTTCAATGGCACCTTTTTACGTATTCAAACTGAATAAATACTATAAACTTGTTCTTCAACGTGGGCGTGCTGTCATTAATCAGCTGATTGCAGCTGACCTTTTTAAACTCGTACTCAAGCCTTATTTTACTGAACGCTTAATTAGGAATTAGTTACTGTGGCATTAAAACCGACCATTTATAAAACCAGAATTTCGTTGTCAGATTTAGATCGCAATTACTACGACACGTTAAATCTGACCATCGCGCAGCACCCATCGGAAACCCTAGAAAGAATGGTGACGCGAATTATGGCTTTTTGTATAAACGCGCAACCTGAGTTGGTGTTTACCAAAGGGTTGAGTGACGTGACTGAGCCTGACTTGTGGGTTCGTACGATGGATGACAACACCTCATTATGGGTTGAAGTGGGTGAGCCCGAAGTTGAGCGCATTAAGAAGTCGACTAGAAAAGCCAATGAAGTGAAAGTCTACTCGTTTAATCAAAAATCGAATCATTGGTGGGAGCAAAACCACACTAAGTTTTCTTTTTTAGATATTGATGTTGTGCGTTTTCAGTATGAGCAGATTCAACGGTTAGCTAGCCTTGTAGAACGCTCGATTGAATGGTCATTAACCATTACCGGTCAATCGGCCTTTGTGGTCAGTAATACCGATAGTATTGATATTACTTGGGAAACTTTACAACAGACCAGTAACGTGAGCGATTAGACACCGTGCTGTTTAATTCAGTACAATTGGTATAAACCAATGGCGGTTACTTATGAATGAGCTTAAAAAGATCAATAAAATTGATTTGAAAATACTCTCAATCTTACAAAAGAATGCGCGTATTACCAATCAGCAGCTAGCTGAAGAGGTGCACCTCTCGGCCAGTGCTTGTTTGAGCCGAGTGAAGCGTTTAGAAAGTGAAGGCATTCTTAAGCGTTATATTACCGAAATTAACTTGGAAAAATTGGCTCCTCATGTTGAGGCGTTTGCTGAAGTTACCTTAGAAAATCATGCGCCTGAGGACTTTGAGCGCTTTGATGATGAAATTGAAAAAGTCAAAGAAGTGACGGACAGTTATAAAATCAGCGGTGCCTATGATTACTTACTTAAGTTTGTGTGTACAGATGTACGGCGGTATAACCGTATTAGTGACGAGCTTATTAAAAGCCACATAGGTATTGGGAAATTAAGCACGCTGATTATTCTTGAAAGAACCAAAGATTTTTCTGGTTACCCGTTAGAGTCATTAGTTGAAGTGTAGATTAAAATGCAAGGGTGACATTAAAGTTGTAAGCTTTGATTGAGTTTTTTCTGGTCATTTTGGCTAATTAAAGTAGCAAGGAGGCTGAAAATGGTATCTACTTTATTTGAAAAATCAAGGAGATTGAACAATTAGGTCAAACATATTATAGTTGCCTACGGGGGGATCATTATCCACAAGCACTTGGGCTTAATGTAGGTAAACTAAGAACTCTTTTATCCGAAGCTACTTCTGCGATAAATGTTTTCTTCAAACTTGTATTGAGTAATGAGAGCAAACATTCTGTTTGTTTTTTGATCTGATTTATCCCTTTTGATTGGTGCTAATTAATTGGTCAGTGTTGCGATACCGTATGGATGATTAAACACTGATTAACAATTGATGAGTGTTGGATAGTGATAAGCTAACTCCCTCCCAAAAAAACTTAGAGGCATCGCCACTAAAAGTGATGTTTTAGTAAGATCTATTTGTATTAGCTTTAAATTAAGAGGCTGCGAGTTAGGTGATTTCTAAACAACAAGCTAGTCATTAGAAATGTATGGAGCATTAAATGTCTGAGAATGATGATTCAAATTCAAATCAAACACTAAAAGCTAGACGGCGATTATTGCTTGGTTTAGGTGGCGGAGCTGCAATCAGTGCATGGCACAAGCCTTTGCTCAATGCCATTGTCACGCCCGCTCATGCGATGATGTCGCCAGAGCCGCCAGAGCCGCCAGAGCCGCCAGAGCCGCCAGAGCCGCCAGAGCCTGATCCAGATCCGGAGGATATTTGTCCGATGATCGAAATTGGTAATGTCACCACCGGGCCGGTTTCTGGCACTAACACTCCGCCGGTGTGTACAGCTACGTTTGATGTGTTGAGTTCTGATGCCAGTGTAGATCTAACCATCTTGTCCATTGATACAGGCGCGTTGCCGGCTGACGTAACCATTGATATTCAAGATTTGGGTGATGCTTCGTCCACCACAGGTCCTCGAATCGTTTGGCAAGGCCCGGCTGTTGATGCGCCATTTTGCACTGATTTAGAGCCAACCGACGAGGTTACATTTACCATTACAGCGACGTGTACGGCAGTTACCAATGGTGATACCTTTGAGCAAACCTTTACTTTGTCGGATATTTTGATGTAAAGCGATTGTTCAATTGGTCTGCTTTGTATTGACAGTTCACTGAGTGTGTTGATGTTAATAAAGGCAGCTAGGTGCGTATTTAAAGCCGGAAATGTAATGCATTTCCGGCTTTTTTATTGGAAGTTCTTTTTATTAAGATGATGCTATTAAGATGCCTGATGGGTTTGACTGAGTCTGATTAAAACCTCATTTCGAATACCAATTTTTGGTAAGCTAGATAGCTTATAACGAATTCTTTATGAAAATAACACGCTGTTAACGATTATCGTGTGCTCGAGTTTTTATGAATCAATATTCTGTAACGCAATTATTTAGTGCCGAGGCGGCCATCGGTTCGAAGGTGTTGGTCAAAGGTTGGGTTCGCACGCGGCGAACCTCAAAGGCTGGTATTTCTTTTATCGCTATTCATGATGGTTCGTGCTTTGATGCCATGCAAGTGGTCGTGCCAGACACCCTTTGCAATTATCAAGACGAGGTTTTGAATATCAGCACCGGTTGCGCCATCATTGCAGCAGGAACGTTGGTTGAATCTCAAGGTCAAGGGCAGTCAGTTGAAATACAAGCCTCCTCAATTGAGGTGGTTGGTTGGGTTGACGAACCTGAAACATACCCAATGGCGAAGAAGCGCCACACCTTTGAATATTTGCGTACGCAAGCGCATTTACGACCGCGCACCAATGCTATTGGGGCGGTGACTCGCGTTCGAAACACTCTGGCTAACGCCATTCATAATTACTTCTACCAACACAGTTTTCAATGGATCAATACGCCAATCATTACCGGCAGTGACTGCGAGGGTGCTGGAGAATTATTTCGAGTTTCCACGCTGGATATGCTGAATTTACCGCACAATGAAAAAGGGCGGGTGGATTACGGCCAAGACTTTTTTGGCGATGAAAGCTTTTTAACGGTCTCTGGACAATTAAATGTGGAGTCTTATTGCATGGCAATGTCAAAGGTTTATACCTTTGGGCCAACATTTCGTGCTGAAAACTCAAACACCAGTCGGCATTTGGCCGAGTTTTGGATGGTTGAACCTGAAATTGCATTTGCTGATTTGGACGACGACGCAGCCTTAGCCGAGAGTTTTTTAAAGCATTGTATTCAAGAAGTGCTGACGCAACGGCCAGATGACATGGCCTTTTTTCAACAACGAGTGGATAAAACACTGTATGAGCGCTTGCAAACCGTGCTTGATTCAACGTTCGTTCATATGGATTACACTGACGCGATTCAAATTTTGAAGAAAAGCGGAAAGTCGTTTGAGTTTGATGTGGAGTGGGGCATTGACTTAGCTTCAGAGCACGAACGTTTCTTGGCCGAAGAATACGTAAAAGGGCCTGTGGTGCTCAAAAATTACCCCAAAGATATCAAAGCGTTTTACATGCGTTTAAACGACGATGAAAAAACCGTGGCAGCGATGGATGTATTGGTGCCAGGCATTGGTGAGATCATTGGGGGGAGCCAACGTGAGGAACGCTTAAGCGTGCTCGATACCCGCTTTCCTGACCAAGAAACCGCAGAGCATTTATGGTGGTACCGTGATTTAAGAAAATACGGCACAGTGCCACACGCGGGGTTTGGTTTGGGGTTTGAACGTTTAATTAATTACGTGACCGGTATGGAAAACATTCGAGATGTTATTCCTTTTCCTAGGGCTCCAGGCTCGGCTCAATTTTAAATTTATTAATTTAAAAACTGAAGAGCATGCCTACAGCGGATGTTAGACATGCCCATAGTTAGCATAGTTAGCCCAGCAATAAGGCTAGTTTTTACTCAGGTAAGTAACCGCCTGTAATTCGCCAGCTTTATTGTAGGTGCAGGCAACCGAGCCTAAACTCTTGCCAGACTCTGTTGTTAATAACATTCGATACTCACGTGCTTGGCTTGAGCTGTTGTGGTCATAAGAAAAAGCAGCATTGCTTTCATTGTCCACTCGGATATGGCCAGGTACTAATTGTTTTTCTTTGAGTGCTTCAGTTGCGCATAGCTTAAAATCTTCATTGATACTAGCGAAAGCGATGCTGTTGAAAAAAAACAGGGATGAGATAGATAAAATAGACTTTTTCATAGTAATTCTCCGGTATAAAAAATTGTTAAGACCTAAAAATTACTAACGCAGTTGCTATACTCCGTTGCACGTGCATTTGGTTAGCAACAACCAAACTACACCTGTATTGTTATGGTTTGAAGTGACGTTTTTTTATGTTTCTGATAACTGAAGTTTATATGATGGCTGTCTTGAGTTCCGAAAACCGCCAGTTATTTTATGCAGTTAGCGTTAACATAGGGTTGTGCTAGCTGATAAACAACAAACCGATAATGCCGTATTTTCACGGGCTCGCCGATCTCGCGATTCGCGCTTTGACGGCGTGTTTTTTACCGCAGTAAAAACAACGCGCATCTTCTGTCGGCCTATCTGCCCAGCAGCTCCGGCAAAAGAGGGCAACGTTGAATATTTCTCAAACGCCACATCGGCTGCCCAAGCCGGTTATAGGCCATGTTTACGCTGCCACCCTGACAGCGCTCCGGGCTTGGGGTTATGGCAAGGCACAGATGTAACCTTCAAGCGAGCCATTGAGTTAATTCACCAAGGAGTATTACAAGATAACGGTTTGGAGCACTTGGCCACAAGGCTGGGTATTAGTGCACGTTATTTAAGAAAGTTGTTTCAAGAAAAATTGGGTATGTCACCTAAGCGTTATGCTATTTACCACCAATGCTTATTAGCTAAAAAGCTGTTACATGAAACCCAGCTGCCGATGATGGAGGTGGCATTTGCCTCGGGGTTTAATAGTGTCCGACGCTTTAACGAAGCCATGCAAGAGCGCTTGGCAATCAGCCCATCGCAAATTCGAAAACAAACATCCCAACAAGGCGCGAGCATCAAACCAAGCAAAAGTAACCGTGCGGTTGATTCAACGGCAATCCGGCTTACGTTGTCTTATCAGCCTCCTTTTGCATGGCGTGAAATGCATGATTTTCTTCAGCGGCGCCTTATTGACGGAGTAGAGTGGTGTGATGGCGAAGGCTATGGCCGTACTATTTATACAGACCGCGGCGCGCAGGGGTATTTTTATATAAGGCCGCTGCTAGAACGCAATGCGTTAGAGTTGCTCATTGTGTTGGATGATCTGGCGGACTTATACATGGCGCTACAGCGAATTAAGCAAATTTTTGATATAGACGCGCCGATGCAAAATATCGATCAGCATTTGTCATCGTTGATTGACCACGCAATTTCGTATCAGCCAGGATTGCGAATTCCTGGTATTTGGAGCGAATTTGAAACCGGGGTTAGGGCGATATTAGGTCAGCAAGTGTCGGTTAAACAGGCGCATACCTTAGTCACTAAGTTGGTTGAATCGTTGGGTGAGCGTGTGCGGTTTGACGGTACCCCCGCTCAGTGTTTCTTCCCCACCGCTCAAGCGGTTGCGAATAGTGACCTTGATTTTTTTAAAATGCCGCAGTCAAGAAAAGACACATTGCGGCGTTTCGCCGCGCACTTTTTAGATAAACAAGCATGGGGCAATGACAATACGGACGCGTTATTAGACTTAAAAGGCATTGGCCCATGGACGCTCAATTACATAAAGCTGAGGTCTAACAAAGACCCCGATGTGTGGTTGGAGGGCGATGCGGGGGTAAAAAATGCATTAAAGCAGCTAGACCAAACGCTGGATATAGAAAAAACCAAACCATGGCGCAGTTACGTGGTTTTCCAATTATGGAACCAGCTATGAGATGCCATAGCAAGCAAGAGCCACAGCTATAAGAGCCACGCGAGGAATGAGGCACATCTATGAATAAAGACTGCAGCGAAAGTAAGATGAAACGTTACCAGAGTTACCTAAAAACCCCCGTTGGGTGGTTGCAAATAACGGCCTGTGATGAGGGTGTGTTATCGGTGTATTTTACTGATCAGGCGGGCACCATTGACCCTAATGCCCATACTTTGGCGGCGCAAACGCAGTTGGCGGATTATTTTTCCGGTGAGCGCACCACGTTTGACTTGAGCTTAAAGCCTCGCGGCACGGCATTTCAGCAGAGCGTGTGGCTGGCATTGATGACTGTCGATTATGCTAAAACGTGCTCTTACCAAGACATTGCGAATCAATTAAACAACTCCAACGCTGTGCGGGCCGTCGGTGCGGCAAATGGGCGAAACCCTATTAGCATTATTGTGCCGTGTCATAGGGTCATTGGCTCTAATGGTGCATTAACCGGGTATGCGGGCGGAATAGACCGTAAGGCGTGGCTATTAAAACACGAAGGTTCATTGTTGTTTTAATGGCGTATTGGCAAAGAATTGTTGGCAACCCTTGGCTAGTTGAGTGTTATTTAATTAAGCGTGAAGTAATCTTTTGGCAATTTCGGTATGGTATTTTATTGCCAGCAAAATTGGCAGCAAAGTGCTCAGTTATTAAGCCGGTGAATGCCTAGCCATTCAGTTCATGAATAGCGTAACGCTGGTATTCCGTCTGTTTTAACAGCATAATGCACACATTAATAAATCGAACGATCGTTCGATTTTCGTGAATTTAATGATACTTATATTAGAATTTAAATATTGGTATTTAGAATTCATTCTATGTTTTGAAACCTTAACCACAGTGAGGCAGCTTGATGTTTAACGGTAGTGCTATCTCGGTAACGATGCTCGATGGAGGCATCGCCGAATTGAATTTTGACTTGCAAGGCGAGTCAGTCAATAAATTTAATACCCAAACAGTGTTAGAGCTCTCTCAAGCGCTTGAGTTGTTAGGTAAGAATGACGATGTGAAAGGTTTGCTAGTTACCAGTGCTAAGCCGGTATTTATTGTCGGTGCGGACATCACCGAATTTATTCCGATGTTTGGAGGTGAAACAGACTCAGACATTGGTTCGCACCTTAGTAAAAATAACGACAACTTCAGTGCTCTTGAAAGCTTTGACTTTCCAACGTGCGTTGCTATTAATGGTTATGCCATGGGCGGCGGTTTGGAGTTGTGTTTAGCGTGCGATTTTCGAGTAATGAGCAATGCTGCCAAGGTGGGTTTGCCAGAAACAAAGCTCGGTCTTATTCCAGGTTGGGGCGGCACGGTTCGGCTTCCACGTATTGCCGGTGCAGATACTGCCATCGACTGGATTGCCTCAGGTAAAGAACAAAAAGCGGATGCCGCATTAAAAGCCGGTGTGGTTGATGGTGTGGTTGCGCCTGAAGATTTACGCGATGCGGCATTGAGTGTATTGCAAGATGCCATAGATGGAAAATTTGACTACGAAGCACGTCGTGATCAAAAAGACGAGCCTCTAAAACTCAATGATACCGAATCCATGATGGTGTTTGAAACATCAAAAGCATTCGTGAAAGGTAAGGCTGGGCCTCATTACCCTGCACCAGTGAAAGCAATCGAAGTCATGCAACATGCGGCTCGAAAGTACGGTGACGATGCTTTAGCCATAGAGCAAGACGCATTTGCGGAGTGCATTGCTACACCCGTGGCGGAAAGTTTGGTTGGCATTTTTCTTGCCGATCAATACATTTCAAAAAAGGCAAAAAAGTGGGCCAAAAACGCCGACAAGAAAGTTGAACGTGCCGCAGTGTTAGGCGCTGGCATTATGGGCGGAGGCATTGCCTATCAATCCGCCTTTAAAGGCACCCCCATTAGAATGAAAGACATCAATCAGGCTGGGCTTGATCTTGGTATGTCAGAAGCGAATAAATTGTTGTCTAAGGCGGTACACCGTAAACGCATGACAGTGGAAAAAATGGGCGAAACCTTAGCACGCATTGACCCCACTTTGTCGTACGACAATTTCGATAATATTGATGTGGTGGTTGAAGCGGTGGTTGAAAACCCAAAAGTCAAACATGCCGTACTTTCAGAGCTCGAGGACAAGGTGACTGATGACACAATCATTGCCTCCAATACCTCAACCATTTCGATTGACCTATTAGCCCAGGCACTGAAACGCCCAGAAAATTTTTGCGGCATGCACTTTTTTAACCCCGTGCATCGTATGCCATTGGTGGAAGTGATTCGCGGCGAAAAAACCTCTGACACCGCCATTGCACGCACAGTGGCTTATGCCTTGGCCATGGGTAAAAAGCCGATTGTGGTCAACGATTGCCCGGGCTTCTTGGTGAATCGTGTGTTGTTCCCGTATTTTGCCGGCTTCATGGATTTACTGCGCGATGGCGCCGATTTTCAACAGGTAGACAAAGTCATGGAACGTTTTGGTTGGCCAATGGGGCCGGCTTACTTGATGGACGTGGTCGGCATGGACACCGGTCATCATGGTCAAGAAGTCATGGCGCAAGGTTTTCCAGATCGAATGCAGGGCACGTATAAAACCGCTGGCGATGTTATGTATGAAGCCGACCGACTCGGTCAGAAAAACGGTGTTGGTTTCTATAAGTACGAAACCGATAAGCGCGGTAAACCAAAGAAAGTGGTTGATGAGGCGGCGTATGAAATTTTAGCGCCGCACACGGCTGAGCGTAAAGAGTTTGAGCCTGAGGAGATCATTGCTCGAATGATGGTACCAATGGCCACAGAACTGGCTCGTTGCTTGGAGGAAGGCATTGTTGCTTCCGCGGCTGAAGCCGACATGGCCTTGGTTTATGGCGTTGGTTTTCCTCCGTTTCGTGGTGGCATCTTCCGTTGGATCGATCAAACGGGCATACAGGCGTTTGTCGCCATGAGTGATCAGGTGAAAGACCTTGGCCCGTTGTATGACGCGACACCAACGCAGCGCAAAATGGCCGCCGATGGCGCGACCTACTACACCCTGTAACCGTTAAGACATTTAGAAAGGTAAAAGTTATGAGTTTAAATCCAAGAGACGCTGTGATTGTGGACTTTGCCCGCACAGCAATGGGCCGTTCTAAAGGCGGTTGCTTTCGTTTCACTCGCGCCGATGAATTAAGTGCAGCCGTTATTAAAGGGCTGTTGGCACGCAACGAAGAAATTGACGCTGATGAGATTGATGACCTGATTTGGGGCTGTGTTATGCAGCGTGATGAGCAAGGTTTTAACTTGGCTCGCTTCACTGGCATTTTGGCTGGGTTGCCTGAAACCGTGCCTGCGCAAACGGTCAATCGTTTATGTGGCTCCTCTATGTCAGCCATGCACACGGCCGCGGCAAATATCATGGCCGGTATCGGTGACGTATACGTTGTCGGCGGTGTTGAGCACATGGGTCACATCAATATGAACGAAGGCGTAGACCCGAACCCTGAAATGGGGCTGTATGCAGCTAAGGCGGCGGGCAGCATGGGGTTAACCGCTGAAATGTTGGCCATGATGCACGGCATTAAACGTGAAGACATGGACGCATTTTCAGAACGCTCTCACCGTTTAGCGGCTAAAGCGCGTGCCGAAGGCAAGTTTGATCAAGAAATTATTCCAGTAATGGGGCACGATGAAAAAGGCACGCCATTTATGGTGGCGCAAGACGAAACAATTCGTGAAGACACCACCATCGAAGGCCTAGCTCAGTTACGACCGGTGTTTAACCCAAAAGGCGGCACGGTCACGGCGGGGTCATCGTCGCAAATCACCGACGGTGCCTCGGGCATGATTATTATGTCAGCCGAACGAGCCGCCGATCTAGGAATTACTCCTAAAGCGGTAATTCGTGCTACCACACTGGCCGGCGTAGACCCATCCATCATGGGTTATGGCCCAGTGCCTTCTACTGAAAAGGCGTTAGACCAATTGGATATGGATATCGATGATATCGATTACGTTGAGCTAAACGAAGCATTCGCCGCGCAATCATTGCCGGTGCTTAAAGATCTAGACTTACTCGATTCAATGGACGACAAAGTGAATGTGCATGGCGGTGCCATCGCGTTAGGTCACCCGTTTGGTTGTTCGGGAACCCGTATTTCGGGTTCACTGTTAACGGTAATGCAAGATCGTGATCAGCAGTGGGGCATATCGACTATGTGCATTGGTTTAGGCCAGGGTATTACCACGGTAATTGAACGCTTAAATTAAAACAGGTCAATCCGACTGTTCTGTTTTTACCCACAAACAAAAAAGCCTCAGTTGAGTTATCAACTGAGGCTTTTTTATTCGAACCGGCTCAAGGTAATTAGCTTGGCTGTTTTACAATGCGCAGATAAGGTTTTAACGCATTCCATCCTTCTGGGTATTTTACTTTGGCTTCTTCATCGCTTACTGCTGGCACAATGATCACGTCGTCACCGTTTTTCCAGTTTGCTGGCGTGGCCACTTTGTGCTGAGCCGTGAGTTGCATTGAATCAATGACTCGTAGAATTTCATCAAAATTTCTTCCCGTGGTCATTGGGTAAGTCATCATGAGTTTGATGTTTTTATCAGGCCCAATAATGAACACAGAGCGAACCGTTGCATTGGTGACTGCGGTACGGCCTTCAGCGCTTCCGGTTTCATCTGCTGGGAACATATTGTAAAGCTTGGCCACGTTCAAATCAGTGTCGCCAATCATTGGGAATTTCACTGGGTGGCCTTGAGTTTCCTCAATGTCTTTAGCCCACTCTTCATGATTGTCTACCGGGTCAATACTAAGGCCAATAACTTTGGTGTTGCGCTCAGCGAATTTAGTTTCTAAACCAGCCACGTAGCCTAATTCAGTGGTGCATACCGGAGTGAAGTCTTTGGGGTGAGAGAATAAAACAGCCCACGAGTCACCAATCCAGTCATGAAAGTTGATTTCGCCTTGAGTGGTTTGCGCTGTAAAGTTGGGTGCTTGATCGTTAATTCTTAATGCCATAATAAGGCCTCCTTTAGGGGTCAGGGTAGTAAAGGTAGTAAGGTTTGTTCTTAATCTATAGATCTGCGTATTTACGTGAATATTACATATCTATTTCGTCAGGGTAATATTGTTGTGCTATTCGTTTCGTGAACTCGATTAAGTTCGGATAACGCTGAATCTCATTTGCAAAATCAGTGTCTAATTTGGCTAAAGTGAAAGCGCTTAAATTTGCGAAGGCATTCACATCTAGTGAGCTAATATGGTCGCCAAAGAAAAAGGGCTTTTCACCCAGTAGCGTAGATAAGCTTTGCCAACTGTGGTGGGCAATTTGAATAATTTCATCTTTGCTGTGTTTGCCTAAACCATGCCCCATAATATTAGCCATGACTTTCTTTCTAGCCACTTTAGGTACGATGTGTTTGAGTGGAAAGGGCAGTGATCCAAAAAAATTATCTCTTACAATAGGCCACACCGCGTCATCCACCCAGCGTGAATACACTACAACCCAGTAATGGTTTTCATCCAATGATTTATTAACCAGTTGAGTGATTGCGGCTTGTTCTGGGGTGAGCCAGCCATCAAGGTCAATATTATGCTTTTGTTTTAGGTGTTCGCTGATAAAAACAGAGTCAGCGATCACTTGGCCATGATCATCAATGTATGGCAACTTTCCCTTTGGCGCTTTTTGTAGGTTGTTCACGTCAGCGACTGCTTCATAGTCAAGCCCTGACACTTTTAGCGTTAAATCGACTTTAGTAACAAAAGGGCTGGGGTCTGGCAAGTTGAAGGCCGGGCCAAAGGTATAGAGTTTTATCATGGCTGTTTTCCTTAAATCGCAATGTATCTTGGTGTTGGTTAGGTGCTTTTTAACGTATTGATTAATTCTTCTAGCGTGTTTTCATTAAAATTGTCGCGTTTTTTAGCTAATGTTAATGCGTGTTGGCCAAGTAAAGCATAAAAATGCTGTAAGTCACTGTTCGATTCTTTAAGTGTGTCTAGATGCTTTTCTACAGTTGCAACATCACCACGAGCAATGGGTCCACTTAACGCTTGTGCTGTTCCGTGTTCGGAAATGTTGTTCAAAGTGGCCTGTAATAAAGGTTGTATTGCAGCCCAAAAATGATCACGATCAAGCCCAGCCATTTCAGCGCTTTGTAAACTCATTTCAGCAATGCTGGTGAGATAATTACAAGCGAAAACGCAAGCCGCGTGATAAGCCGTTTTGGCATCTTCTTCTAAATAGCCAGTCGTAAAGCCTATTCTTTCAAACAGCATGCTCAGAGTATTAGCCGTACTCTTATCGGCCGTACTATTACCAGTCGTTATATAGCAATAGCTGTTATGGTCAGGCCGAGTTAGTAATTCGATAGACGCTTGAATATTCGGAAAGGTATTTAACGGGTGAGTAGAGGCTACATTGCAATTAGCCTGTTGAGCGGCGCTAAGCACGTCAGTGCCCAGAGACGCAGAACAATGCGCCACAATACTGCCTGCCTGCAACGCAGGCGCTATATGCTCACAAACAGCCTCAATACTGGCATCTTGTGTTGTGATAAAAATTAGATCTGAGCGGCTAACGGCGTTGAGTTGCTCAGTATTGTTACGGCCAATCAAACTAACTCTAAACCGTTGCAGTTCAAATGCTCTTGCGAGGCCATGACCTAAATTTCCATTGCCAATTATAGCGATATTATCGATGTTAGTCATAACGTATACGTCTCAAAGGTGCGACCTTAATATTATTATACGCTGATTTAACTATTCCGCAGGCGTGATAATTTCAATCTTTTAGTTTGCTTAAGGCTCCTGATTTGTGACGTATTTTAAAGCAAGTAGGTGTCATCTACTTGTGTATACAGTTAATTGTGGACAATCTGTTGTTTTATTTTTTTGATGCTTATATCATGCATTCGCGGGGGTTATAACAGTCGTGAAGCATATAAAGTCTGTTAGGTTTCCGTATGTTTTGGAAAACGTTTTCAAAAAAATAAAAATAATTATCAAATTTAGGAGAATTACGATAATGCAGAAGAGAAAAAAACCTAGCATGGCTAAGTCTCGACTTAGTATTAATTCATTCGCACTATCGGCTGTTGCAGCGGCCATGGTTGGTATGACACCACAAAGTTCTTATGCGCAAGGCGATTTAGAAGAAATTGTTGTTACTGGAATTCGAAGCTCGTTAGAGCGAGCTTCTGATATAAAGCGAAGTGGTAAAGGTGTCGTTGATGCTATTTCAGCAGAAGATATTGGTAAATTCCCTGACTCCAATTTAGCTGAATCGTTGCAGCGCATCACCGGTGTTTCCATTGATCGAAGCAATAATGAAGGTAATCAAATTACGGTTCGTGGCTTTGGCCCTCGATTTAATTTAGTGACTCTAAATGGTCGCTCGATGCCTACTTCAGTAGCCTTTAATTCTGACGCACTTACTCGAAGTTTTAATTTCAGTGAATTGGGCTCTTCGAGCATTGCCGCGGTAGAGGTTTATAAAACTGGCCGCGCTGACCTTCCTACAGGAGGAATTGGGTCTACGGTTAATATTCGCACAGCAAAACCATTTGACTATGATGGTTTCAAAGCAGTGGTAAATGCCAAAGCGGCAGTTGACTCAACCAATGTAAATGGTTCTGACTATACGCCAGATGTTTCAATGATTTTAAGTAACAAGTTTGCAAACAACAAACTTGGATTGCTGGCTGGTTTATCTTATTCAGCCCGAGACAGTCGTTTAGAGTCGGTATATCCCGACCCAGACCCGTACCAAAATGCGGTAAATGGTCAAGTTGAAGCCGGAATTGATACCAGTCGAAATAGAAACCCTGATGGCAATTTATATTTGATACGAAATCTTCAATTTGAAACTCAAGATGTTGAGCGCGAACGAGTCAATGGCCAGTTTGTTCTGCAATATGCACCAACTGACAATATTCAAATTGATTTGGATTACAATTTATCTCGTTATGATGAGGTATCTGATCGTAATTCAACCGGCTTTTGGTTCGGCTTTGACGGGCAGCGTAGCGGTGTGTCAGATGAAAATGGTTTGGTAAACCTTCGAGATAATGGTAATAACATTGACTTGGATGCGTTTGGCTGGGCACAAGACCTTTCTACCGAAAATGATTCATTTGGCATCAACGTAGATTGGGCTGTAAATGATAGACTTAGCTTTAATCTAGACGCACATAATTCTGTTTCAGAGTCACAGCCTGACGGTCAAATTGCTGAAAATGTAATAAATTTCAGAACGCCGAATGTTGATTTCTTAAGCCTAGATTTTAATGATGGCGATATTCCAGCGATTAACTACGGTGCTTCATTTGATGTTTTCGATACCAGCTTACTCCTCTCGGATATTGCTGTTCAACGTGGTCGACAGGTTAAGAACGAGATAGAAGAAGTTAAGTTGGTTGGTAAATATGATTTTGACACCGATAAAGGTTTGACCAATTTAACTTTTGGTGCATCTAAGCAGGACTATACCTATGATGCTGCGACTACCTTTAATTTCTTCTTCATTACAGATTTTGATAATGCCCCGGTGGGTATCACGACTGTAGATAGAGGCAGCGCTTTTAGCGATTTTAGTGGTGCTGGCCCTAACATACACCAGCGATTGTATAGCTATGATGTCCGCAATGCGGTCAGTTTGGCAACGGACGCTGGTTTTTTTGGTAGACCAACACCGTCACTTGAGAAAGTCGAAGAAGAAACGACTTCGTTATTCTTGTCAGCAGCCATAGAAACAGAAATTAGCGATATGCCTTTAAGCATTAATTTAGGTGTTCGTTATGAAGAAACTGATGTTTTTTCTCAGTCCGGAACAGAGCCAATTGCTCGAACGCGTTTGGGTAATGAAGCACAAATTGACTTGATTCGTGCTGAAGGCTTAGTTTTTGAGACTCTTGAAGATTCTTATGATTTTGTATTGCCTAGTGTCGACTTTAAACTGGATATTTCTGATAGTTTGGTTGCACGTGCTTCGTATAGCGAAACAATCACTCGTTCAAATATCGGTGCATTAACGCCAACCACACGCTTTGGACCATTGAGACCAAGTGCTGTTCCAGGTGCTGGCACGTTTACGGCTGATCAGGGTAATGCCGGCCTACAGCCAGCTCTCGCCGAGAGTATCGATCTCTCTCTTGAGTGGTACTACAAGCCAGGAAGCTATGCCTCGTTAGGTCTATTTAGCAAAGATGTAAGTGCCTTTACTATCAATGAAATGTTCGATACTACGTTCCCAGATGTGAATGGAAACCCATTGACTAGCCCTGCTGCTGGTACACCGCGAGCGGGCTGTCCTGGCGTAAACTGCTTTGGTGTTGCTGGTGATCCGGAAATTATTTTCGAGTTCTCGCGATTGTCTAATTCTGATGAAACAGGAAATGTGAGTGGAGCAGAGTTAGCATTGCAACATGTTTTCGAGAATGGCTTTGGGGTTATCGCTAACTACACGTATACGGATGGCGATATTGAGTTTGATCTCAATAATTTTGATGAGCAAGATCCCGCACCACTGACGGGTTTAAGTGACTCTGCTAATCTGGTTGGCTTTTATGAAAACGGGCCATACCAAATTAGGGTCGCTTATAACTGGCGCGATGAGTTCTTGCTTTCAAATGAGATTGAGCCTGTGTTCACTGAAGAATATAGTCAGATCGACTTTTCAGCTAGCTACGACATCTCAGATAACTTTAGCGTATTTATCGAGGGCTTGAATATCACTGATGAAACAACTCGCAGTCATGGGCGCTCAAGCCGACAATTGATTCGGGCTTCAAGTAGTGGCCCGCGTTATGCCGTTGGTATTCGAGGAAGTTTCTAACCTCTACACTTCATGGTGGGCGAGAGCTCACCATGAATAGGTGAATTTAACAAAGGCTCACCATAGATTATTATGGTGAGCCTTTATTAATTGTATGAATGAGATCCAACTCTTTATAGGTCCTGGCTTGTTCATAGCCTGCTTTAATTGTCATTTTTAAGGCTATCAAGGCCTTTCACCAGCTTAGTAATTCGGTTGGCGACTCGTGTGTCGCCATTGTTTGAACGGTACTTTAGATAGTTTTAGAATTCGTCCTCGACAGCATCTCCAGTCAACACGCCCTAAGCTAAAACTCACACAAATCACACACAAACCTCATATTCACAATTGAGGTATTTCTTATACTTAATGTATAGCTCGTAACATAGCTAAGCAAAACAATCGAATGGGCGAAAATAAAGTTAGTTAATTTTTATTATTAAAAGATTTGACCCCTAATTTCTAATAACTAAAGGTCAATAAAATGATTAAAATCATAATACTGTTTACGATAATAACCTCAACTCTATACAGCCGAGAGTCTGGCGCAGGCCAAATCGCTCTCTCATTTGATGATGCGCCCTTAGGTAGTGGCGGACTCATGACTTCAGAAGAAAAAACAGATTTACTAATTAAGGCGCTTAAGAGCTCTAATGTAAATTCAGCGATATTCTATGTTACAACATCAAATATAAAAGATGACGCGTCGGTGCGAAGGCTTCATAAATATACAGATGCCGGATTTTCCCTTGGCAATCATAGCCATTCTCATAGGTCAGCCAATAAAGTAGAGCCTAACGAATATCTATTAGATTTCTACAAATCGCACTTATTGATGTCAGAACTCGACAATCAAGAAAAACTGCATAGATTCCCTTTTCTTCATTATGGTGAAAATAGCTCGGATCGAGCTATCATTCAAAAAGGGTTAAATGAACTTGATTATAAAATTGGATATGTAACTGTAGATAATTATGACTGGTATTTGAATAGTAAACTTATAGAGGCATCAAACAATGATTTAAATATAGACTTCGAAAAGTTAAAAAAATTATATTTAGATGTACTTTGGAGCGCCATTGAGTTTTATGATCGCATGGCTATAGAACATTTGGGGAGATCTCCAAAGCATATTTTACTTTTGCATGAAAATGAAATAGCCGCATTGTTCATTGACGACCTTGTAAACCTGATTCGAAATAATGGGTGGGAAATTATTTCTCCGCGAGAAGCTTATGAAGACCCGATAGCGTCCTTATATAACCCAGGGTTCACCTTCAATAAACAAGGGCGAATAGCCGCTATTTCTGCCTCTAAAGGAGCAAAAGTTGAAACTTTAAGGCACCCTGCAGAAAACACTGATTATTTGGATTCAATGATCGTTAAGTATGGAATATTTAGCAAAAAATGAGTGTTTATGAAGGCCGTATTTACATTTCGGGGGGATTATAGGCGAAGTAATTTTAGTTACTTTTGAGCTGCCTTGAAAGCTCTTCGTGTTGTTCGCTGGCCTCAAGCCATTCCATTTCTGCGTCATCCCATTCTTTTTGCATGTACGCTTGATCGGCTAATAGTTGTTTAAGTTTTTCTTTGTTTTCTTCGTTGTAAATGTCTGGGTCAGCCAGTTGGGTTTCGATGTCTGACTTTTGATCACTCAGTTTTTCCATTACGCGTTCGCTTCGTTTAATGCGGCTGCTTAATGGTTGCAGTTGTTTGCGTTGTTCGGCTTCGAGGCGTTTTTGTTCCTTTTTAGCACTGGCGGTATTTTTAGGCTTTTCACTTGCCTGCTCGGTATTGTTTTCCGTGCTGCCGCCGCCACGGTTGTGCTCGGCCAACCATTTCGGGTAGTCATCAACGCTGCCTTTAAATTCTGTGGCTCGGCCATTGGCCACCAAAATGAGCTTGTCGGAGTTTATCTTCAAAAGGTGGCGGTCATGCGACACCAAAACTACGGCGCCGGAATAGTCTTGCAATGCCACCGCCAACGCTTGCCGCATTTCTAAATCTAAGTGGTTGGTGGGTTCGTCTAACAGCAAGATATTGGGGCGTTGATAGCATAACAGCGCTAAGGCAAGGCGTGACTTCTCGCCACCGGAAAACGGCGCCACTTTGCTGGTGGCTTTGTTGCCAGTAAAACCGAAGCTGCCTAAATAGCGGCGTAACTGGTTTTCAGTGGCCAGCCCGTTATTGCAGTCGCCATCGAGAATACGCATATGCTCCATCGGCGTATGGTCCATTTGCAGCTTCTCGATTTGATGTTGAGCAAAATACCCTATGTTGATTTCTTTTGAACGGTGGTAGTTACCGGCAGAGAGCTTCAATTCTCCGGCCAGCATTTTTATAACGGTGGACTTGCCCGCGCCATTAGGGCCAATCAGCCCAACTCGGTCTCCGGGAGACATGGCAAACTCAACGCCCTCCACAATGGTGTTACCAGCATAACCGACGCTGGCGTCGTGCAGGCTCAATAATGGGCTGGGGTTCTTTTCAGGCGTTGGAATCACAAAGTCAAACGGCGTATCAACGTGGGCAGGGGCAATGCGCTCCATTTTTTCCAGTGCTTTTAAACGGCTTTGAGCTTGTGTGGCCTTGGTGGCTTTAGCGCGAAAGCGAGTGACAAACTCTTGCATGTGAGCAATTTCACGTTGCTGCTTTTCATAGGCCGATTGCTGGTTTGATAATTGCTCGGCGCGAATTTTTTCAAACGCCGAATAATTGCCTTTGTACAGTTGAGCTTTGTGATTCTCAATATGCAGTGTGTGTGTGGTTAAGGTATCTAAAAAGTCTCGATCATGGGCAATAAGAATCAAGGTGCCTGAGTAGTTTCTCAGCCAGCGTTCTAGCCACAACACCGCGTCTAAATCTAAATGGTTGGTGGGTTCGTCCAGCAGTAACAGGTCTGATCGGCACATAAGGGCTTTGGCCACATTAAGGCGCACACGCCAGCCGCCAGAAAACTCTTTGGCAGGTTTGTCTATGTCTTCGCTTTTAAACCCCAAGCCACTGAGTAATTGCGCTGCTCGGCTGCGTGCAGAATAGCCGTCTATTTCTTCGTAGCGAGTTTGGTGCTTCAAAAAATTGGGGTGCTCGGCATCGTCCACTTTTTGTTCTAGTTCACGCCACTCCGCATCGCCATCAAGTACATGCTCAATGGCTGGCCGAGTGTTTGCAGGGGCTTCTTGCGCCACGTGTGCCATTACCCAATCGTGTGGCACTTTCACGTCGCCTTTATCAATAACCAGCTCATTGCGCAGCATGGCGAATAAGCTTGATTTGCCGCAGCCATTTGCACCAGTAAGGCCTACTTTTTGCCCTGGGTGAATTTGAAAGCTGGCTTTATCAAACAATAAAGTTTCGCCGCGCCGAATGCTTAAGTTTTCAAACTGAATCATGCGGGTAGTTTAAAGTGAAATGCGCAGTAAACAAGTACTTTGAACGCTTCTTTGTTCGGTTAACCGGTGTTATATGAATAATAAGAAAAAGTCATTTCCACTGTGCTGTAGTGATCGTTATACTCAAGCTCGAGTGTGCGCGCGCTGCTTGATTAGTCTTCTCGGTTAAGGCATGAAATTGTTTGAGATGGCTGTTGGATATGGTGGTTGTTTGAGGTCAATGTTTATTGAACATGGAGCCTTGATCTGAAACAACTTTTAGGAAATCGAAATGCAAACTACGAATGAAGTGAGTGATCAAACTCCATCCAATGTAATTCCGCACACCAATGAAATTCCACACATTGTTATTGTGGGCGGCGGCGCAGGCGGCCTGGAATTAGCAACCAAACTTGGTGGAAAGCTGGGTAAGAAGAAAAAAGCCACAATTACCCTTATCGATAAACACCGCGTTCATATCTGGAAGCCTTTGCTGCATGAGGTGGCGACAGGGTCTTTGGATACAGAGATTGACGGTGTGGTGTATCGCGCGCACGCTAAGAGGCACCATTATCAATTTCAGTTGGGTTGTCTAACCCACTTAAATCGTGACTCTAAAACTCTGACCTTAGCACCAATTCTTGATGAAGAAGAGAATGTGGTTGTACAAGAACGGCAGCTAAGTTACGACACCTTGGTGCTGGCTATTGGTAGTGTGAGCAATGATTTTGGCACCCCGGGAATACAAGAGCACTGTTCATTGCTTGATTCAAAAATTCAAGCTCAGCGTTTTCAGCAAAAATTATTGAACACATTTTTAAAGAAAGCTTCGTCGACTGAAGACAGTCAAATTAAATTAGCCATTGTGGGTGCCGGCGCTACCGGTGTGGAACTGTCGGCTGAATTGAATCACGTGGTTGATGTGGTCAGTGTCTATGATGATAAGCCCACTCCAAGCGCGGGGCTTACAATTGACCTGATTGAGGCTGGGCCTAGAATTTTGCCGGCATTACCTGAGCGAATTTCTGAATCAGCCACGGCTGAATTAGAAAAGCTCGGAGTACGTGTTAGAACGGATACCCGCATTACTGAGGCTAACAGTGACGGGTTTATTACTGCTGACAATGAATTGATTGAGGCCGATTTGATGGTGTGGGCTGCGGGTGTAAAAGCCGAGTCGTGGTTAGCTCAAGTGGGGCTTTCGGTTAACCGTATTAACCAAGTGGAATGCCACCGAACACTCAAGTCTGTGAGCGATGAATCCATTTACGCCATTGGTGATTGTTGCCATGTTGAAATGGAAAATGGTGAAAAGGTGCCGCCGCGCGCGCAATCGGCTCACCAAATGGCATCAACGGTGGCTAAAAATATTGTTAATGAGTTCGTTGGTAAAGAACTGGTGGAGTTCAGCTATACCGATTATGGCTCGTTGGTTAACTTGGCACGTTTTTCAACAGTCGGCAGCTTAATGGGGAACTTAATGAAAGGTTCCATGTTTATCGAAGGTAAAATTGCCCGAATTATGTATTTGTCTTTGTATCGAATGCATCAGCTTGCCATTCATGGTTATGTGAAAGGGCCGTTTGTGATTCTGCTAAGTCGAATTTCTAAAATCATTCGCCCTAAAATTAAGCTGCATTAGCCTTTAAGGTAACAAACCAAGAGCTGGGTTGCTTTGCCAATTGGTGGCCCAGTTCGAATTTGATACACTCTCATGATGAACAAAATATTTATTAACCGAGAGCCGGTAGAGCTGTATAAACTGCTCAAGTTTGAAGCCTTAGTGGCCTCAGGCGGCGAAGCCAAGATGGTCATTGATGAAGGTTTGGTGAACGTCAACGGTGCGCTTGAAATGCGAAAGCGCCGTAAAATGATGAGTGGTGATACCTTTGAGTTTAATGCTGAACACTATTGTTTGGTGCTTGAAACGGAGTAGGGAATTCCCGTTTTAGGTGCTCAGTGTGAGTTAAATACCTTTAAAATTATTGGCTTACACAAATGTGAAGATTGTAAATTAATGTTAACTGATAGTCTGGTGTTGAAATAATATTTTCTTTTGTGCTAATTTAAATGCGGGGGAAGTAAATTGTGCAAACGTCATTACATGGTTTGTTTGGTTGAACGTTTAGCGCATTTCCATACTCTTGTTTAAGCTAGCCTAGTGTTATTGGATATCACGTTTTATTGGCTGATAATTCACATTCGCTGATCTATAACAGTGTTGTCTTCATTGCTGCTCGTGCTCTACTGAGCTGTATTACACAAGGCGTGTACAATTTGAATCGTTAAGACCTGGGGGGGAACCTATGCGATTATATCTATACATCAGTAAAGCGGTGGAAGTGCACCGTTTACCGGACATTTTAAATGTGTCGAGAAAGAATAATGAAGCTCGAGGCGTTACCGGCGTAATCACTTACAATCGAGGCTATTATCTTCAAGCCATAGAGGGCGAATCAGCGCAGATGGACGAGTTGATTGACGTTCTAAAATCCGACACTCGCCACGCAGACGCACAAACAATTTTGGATGTGGTATCAGATCGTCACTACTTTTCCGGCGCAATGAACTTGTCACCTCAGCTTTCAAAAGACAGTGAGTTTTCTTCACTGATGAAAGACGTGGGTTCGCAACTCTCAAGGCACTCAAATACGGTGAAAGAGTTGTTCGATTTATTTTATCCGCTAACACCAAAAGCGATTCGCCAAGCGGCGTCACGCACGGTTAAAACTAAAGCAGTGCCGGTCATGTACAAAGTGACGCATTGGCCAGATTTTAATACTCAAACTATTGGCCCCGACCTATTAAGCTTGTGCGCTCGATTATTGCATAAGCCCACGCTTTATGCTGAGCTGGTGAGCAGTAACATTTACCAAAGCGAAGCTGAATTAAAGCGGGGTTTGCACGAATTGAGAAAAGTGGGTTGTCTGACCATTTGTCAGAACGATTCCATGGTTGAGAAAAGTAAGAAAGTAGTGATTGAGAGTAAATCTAAATTAGCAAGCAGCCCGACGTTACTAAATCGTATGAAAGGCATGATGAGTAATGAGGTTAAGCCGGCAAGGTAAATACTGCGTTCAAAATTGGGTAGGCCAAGGGGGCCGGCGAGTCAGTATGTATTATTGACTCGTATGATGAGGAAGGTTGAGTGGTTAGAAACGCTACTCAACCTTCCTTGTTGTCTCACGTCTTCATTGCACTGGCTGCTGTGGTGGTTGTACTCGTGGTGGTTGTACTAACGTGGCATCGTTACTGAAGAAGTAAGCAGTCAAAAACCAATAGGCATAATGTCTTCAGGCTATAGAATTGAGGCAATTTCAGGTTTGTGTTGCTTGATTTCATCGCTATCAAGCTCTGAGAGTTCGTGCGGAAATACCAGCCAATCGTCTGTTTCATGAATATAAAAGTCCGGAGTGTATTCGGTTTGGTTGCGTGCAGGTTTGTACCAAGGGCATGCAATTTTCATGCTTTCAGGCATATTGCGGCGCGTTCTGAGTCGCATGTTTTCAAAAATAGCCTTAATGCTTCGGCCAGAGTCGAACACATCATCGACTAATAGCACTTGGTCGTGCGCATTGACGTTTTCTATAATGTAATCCAGCCCATGAACACGCACGTTCTTATCTTGCTTGTTAATGCCGTAGTAAGACGATGTGCGTATTGCTATATGGTCGGTGGGGGTATGTCGATATTCAAAGAACTCTTGAATGGCAATACCCACCGGGGCGCCGCCACGCCACACGCCGATAATAAAGTCTGGCCGATAACCGCTGTCGTAGACTTTTTTCCCAAGTTTAAACGAATCAACCAATAATTCATTGGCGCTAATAAAGTGTTTTTTGATGTTACTGCTCATATGACCAATTATTGAGTTTTTTGATGGGGGTTGGTTAGCCTACCACTGAACACTAAAGCCAATAGGGGCGTTGTTAATGCTCAATGGTTGTGGATTGGCATTGTGACATAAATTGCATGAGGTGGCAGTGGCTTACGCTATTGCCAAAAATGCAGCGAAATACGGGGTCTTCAATCTGGACACAGTGTCAAAAAATGTGAGATTGATTGACAAAAATTGATTTCTTGCTGATGGCTGAATTTAGTTTTATAACCTGCTGTGCGGGCGTCAACACTTTTAATCGCTAAAAATGGTTGTGCTTGAAGTAAAGAGCTATTGCTTAGGAGGGAGTTAACAGTAGTAAAGACATAATATTGCTAGTGATGTAATGAGGTTTTCGTGATGAACGACAAGCGTGTGTATATGTTAAACGCGGTTTGGTTTAACCCGGAAGATGGTGAAAAACGCTATCGAGAGTATTTGAAATTAATGACGCCCATTCTTGAGTCTGTGGACGGGCGAAAACTGAAAAGCTTTGTTCCACAAAGAGCGCTCATTGGAGAGTTCGATGCTGATTTGGTGTTTTTTGCCGAATACCCAGATTGGCACGCTTTTAAGCGCTTCGCTACTAGCCCTGAATATCACAAAATTGCTTATTTGCGTAATGAGGCCACCACAAACGCACTGCTTATTCGTTGCAGTCGGCCAGAAAAGCCCTTTAAATGAGCTTCAAACGTCGCTTTTTAGTCCAGTTGATTCAATAATCACGATATTCGTTTTTTATTATACAAGCTTAGCTCACAAGCCTGTATACTCGCGCAGCCTTATGGTCGCAGCCCCCTTAATTCACTTCGCGGCCTAATTTTATTATGTGAATAGGGTTCCTATTTGCCTGTTTACTCTTGGAGCCCTTATGTCGGACACTATTTTATTCAATGAACTTGGGTTACCTGAGGCCGTTTTACGTGCAATTCAGGACTTAGGTTATGAGCAGCCATCGCCGATTCAAGAGAAAAGCATCCCGGTTTTATTAGAGGGCAAAGATTTACTCGGCCAAGCGCAAACCGGCACCGGAAAAACCGCCGCATTTGCCTTACCGCTGTTGAGTAAAGTGGACCCGAAAAAAACAGTCACGCAATTGTTGATATTAGCTCCTACGCGTGAGTTGGCAATCCAAGTGGCTGAAGCTTGTCAGTCGTACGCCAAGCATATTAAAGGGCTGAATATATTACCCATATATGGCGGCCAATCGTACACCATTCAACTCAAGCAATTACGCCGTGGCGCGCAAGTAGTCGTAGGCACTCCCGGGCGTGTGATGGATCATATGCGTCGTGGCACGCTCTCGCTTGATGCGTTGCAGTCGATTGTTTTAGATGAAGCCGATGAAATGCTTAGAATGGGCTTCATTGATGATGTTAAGTGGGTGTTAGAGCACGCACCGGAAGAGCGCCAAGTGGCTCTGTTTTCTGCCACCATGCCGCGTGAAGTTAAAAAGGTGGCGGATCGCCATTTAGTCGACCCCGTACATATCAAAATTGCCAGTAAGACCGCGACTGCGGCTAATATCGAACAGCGCTATTGGGTGGTTCGCGGCACGAATAAATTAGACGCCATTACTCGAATACTCGAAAGTGAAGAATCGGACGGCATCATTGTGTTCGTGCGCACCAAAAATGCCACCATAGAACTGGCCGATCGGCTTTCTGCCAGAGGCTTTCGTTCAGAGGCATTGAATGGCGATGTGCCGCAAGCTAATCGCGAGAAAGTGGTGGATCGCTTGCGACGCAACAAACTCGATATTTTGGTCGCCACTGACGTTGTGGCGCGTGGTTTAGACGTGGAAAGAATCAGTCACGTGATTAACTACGACGTGCCACACGACACCGAGTCGTACATTCACCGTATTGGGCGAACAGGCCGAGCAGGGCGCAGCGGCAAAGCCATTTTGTTTATTTCACCGCGTGAAAAGCGCATGCTGCATTCCATTGAACGTGCGACTAAACAGCCCATTGAGCCAATGAATCTGCCTTCAGTGGATGACATTAACCAAAACAGAGTGGCTCGCTTCAAAGATAAAGTGATGCAAACCATTGCTGATGAAAATTTAGACTTTTTCTCTCAAATTATTACTGAGCTGCAAGCGGAAACCGAAGTTAGCTCAGAGAGTATTGCCGCGGCCAGTGCGTTTTTAGCGCAAGGTGGCACCAGTTTGTTGCTGGATGAAAAAGCAATCAAACAAGAGTCGTTTGACGAGCGTTCAGGAAAATCGAGAGACCGAGATGAGCGACGCTTTGAAAAAAGAAGTGAGAAGCCCGCACCGGATTTAAAACCAGTTCAGTTAAACGACTTTCCTGAAGTGGAAATGGCGCGTTTCATATTGCATGTGGGGCACAGACACCGCGTTAAACCGGGCAGTATTGTGGGCTGCATTGCCAACGAGGCTGAGTTGGAAAGTAAGTACATTGGCGATATTGAAATTCGCGATGACTACTCGACAGTAGATTTGCCCGCTGATATGCCCAAAGACGTCATGGCTATTTTACGCCGTGCGCGTGTTGCTAACCGGCCTTTGAATATTGAAATATATAAGGAGAAACCGGCTCAGAGCAAAAGCGGCGGCGAAAATAGAGGCAAGGGCGGCTCACATAAAGGTGCCAATAAGAGTGGCGGCAATGCTCACAAATTGGCCAAATTTGGTAAACCGGGCAAGAAGTCTTACAACTCTAAGAAAGACAAGGGCGGTTCTCGCGGTAAGCCCAGCTCTGATTACGCAAAAAAGAAAAGAAAGCAGCGCCAAAAGGATTAAGCTTTAATTTTTATGGCGCTTGGCGCATCATTGTTACCTTGCGAGTTTCTGTAATGAGATAACAAAAGGTAGCAATGGCCAACAGTGTGTGTGCAACAAATCGGCAGGGGTGTTTATTTGCTGGTTTTAAACTTCTGAGTTTGGTTCTGGCGCTTGTTGGTTTAACCGCGTGCCAATCTCTGGGTTATTATTCTCAAAGCGTGGTAGGCCATAGCCGGCTGATGCTGGCTCGCACTTCTATAGATCAAGCGCTAGAGCACGCTGACGAGGGCGTGGCGCATAAATTGCGCCTATCAACGCAACTTAAGGCGTTCGCCAGCGCTGAGTTGAGCCTGCCGGACAGTCAAAGTTATTCCACCTACGTACCCCTGAAACGACCTTACCCTGTTTGGGTAGTGGTAGCGGCTCCGGAGTTTTCACTGGAGCCTAAACAGTGGTGCTACCCGGTTATTGGTTGTGCTGCGTATCGTGGTTATTTTTCAGAGCACTCAGCAAATAGATACGCTGAAAAGCTCCAGCAAAAAGGGTGGCAGACTCACGTCAGCGGCGCTGCGGCTTATTCAACCTTAGGTTGGTTTTCAGACCCGTTGCTACCCTCGATGATGAGCGGCAATGATGCGGCATTTGCTGAAGTCCTATTTCACGAATTAGCGCATCAGCAGTTATACATAAAAGGAAATTCTGGTTTAAATGAAGCGTTTGCCAGCTTGGTGGGTGAGAAAGGCGTTATTAAATGGTTACAGCATCAGGATTTGCACAACCAACAGCTCGGAAAAGAGGGGCGCAATGACTTAGACGCGTACTTGTCCGTCATTAAGGCTCGCAATGAATTTTCTCAGTTACTTGAACGCCATAAAACACAGCTTGGCGCATTGTACGCAGAGAATATAAGTGCGGCTGAAAAGCATCAACAACGAGCGGTATTAACCGAGGCGTTTCGAAAAAAGTATTTAGCGTTAAAACAGAACAGTTGGCAAGGGCGAGGGTATTACGATTATTGGTTGTTAAGCCCAATTAATAATGCCCGTTTAGCGGCATTTTCAACGTATCATGATTTATTGCCAAAACTTGAACGCTTATACCAAGCTTGTGATGCGAACCTTGAGCGCTTTTATCATCAATTAGAAAAAGACCAAAAAATAAATGAGCCGCCAGCCTGTTCTTAACTCTGTTTTTAATTCGATTACTAATTCGATTGTTAGCTCGGTTTTTATCGCGATTGTTTGTTTTTTTAGTGCGCCATCAGTAGCGCAAACGGCGTTTAGCAAATTGATTGTGTTTGGTGACTCTCTGTCCGACACCGGCAATTTGGCGTTTGTAGACCTGCCATTTCCGTACTTTGAAAATCGCATCTCTGACGGTTTGGTGCTGGCTGATTATGTGGCGGCGGAGGTTAACAGTTCAGCGCAACGGTCGGGGCATTTGTTAGGGCAGGAGCAGGGGTTTAATTTTGCGGTGGCGGGCGGCAATATTATTGGCAGTGATGATGAAGATCTAGGTTCGCAAGTAAGCGCGTATTTAGATCGAAGCAATGGAATTGCAGATCCAAATGCGCTGTACTTAGTGTTTGCCGGTGGCAATGACTTGAGGGACTTTCGTTCCAGAGTTAACGTTGATGCTGACATTAGCTTGGCCATAAACACCATGGATGCATTGCTGCAACGTTTGGTTGATGCGGGCGCGCGTGCTTTTATGGTGCCTAATGTCGCGAATATTGGGCGCATACCTGAAACGTTGGCACGCGAGGCGGGCGACCCAGGCATCAGCGCTCGCGCTAAAAGTCATACACGGCGTTATAACCAGGCATTGAGCGTCATGCTTGATAAGTATCGCAGCATGCCCAATTTGGCGCTGGTTGAATTCGATTTATTTACGGCATTAGAATCGGTTTTAGATAATCCGGTGCAAAACGGGTTTAGCACCGTGACCGAAGGTTGCTTTGACCCTAGCGAATTTACCATAGAAGCCGAATGCCTATTGTTCGGTTTTGCTCGCCGCCCCTTTTTCGATAACTTGCACCCCTCCAGCGCCACTAACCGTCTTATATCTCAAGCGTTTATTGCTCAACTCCCCGGTTTGCCAACAGTGCCCGAGCCTGACAGCACTGTGCTGGCTCCTATATTATTATTACTGTTGAGTGAATAACCCCCTTTTTAACCTAAGGAATGAAGTTGAGGAATTAACTTAAGAAAGTATCGCCTTTGACCGCGAATGGAGGTTTACGATTGTTAACACCTTTCGTTGTTTTTTGCATTGGTGTGCCAACAGCCTCACGATAAGCTGTATTCATATTCAAGCACGGGTAAACAGGTAAAGGTAGGTAAGGCCACAGCCAAGCGATTATGAGAATTAATATTGAAATGCAAGTAATTTTAAATGAGCTAATAACCCGCGAAGGTAAGCCCATTTCTGCATTATTAGATATTTCGGTTAATGAGCTTGGGAACGGTTTGATCAAGTATTACTATCAAAATCAAGATATTGGGACGCGCGAGTTAATACGCGCTTTTCTAACCGAAGCAGGCAGTGTTTGGTTGCGCAAACTGCTTACCAAAGACCTTAGCCCAATTGTCAGCAGTAGAAACAAATTTGCCAGTTTAGATGAGTACCTTTCATTGTTAGAAAATGACGAAGTAATGACTCATTTTCATGCCAATAGCGCTGTAGCCGCTTGACGACAGATTTCATACTTTCCTCCTTTGTGAACGCCTCTTTATTGCATAAAGAGGCTTTTTTTTGCCTTGAATTAACCGCCATTGTGGTTGTGTGTTGACGCCCTTCATTCGTGACATTGTGAAAATATGTTATACTCAACCTCAATAGTTGGCGTTTTGAATGCTATAACGCCGTAAAGGATAAGGCAGTGTTTTACCGGAGTTGTTTCACAAAACACGCACTGAGCATTCGTTGGGTTATTGTTTATGTGCGCTGTGTTTTTAGAGTCGGCTTTTGTTTAAGCGCTTAGTGTATGAGTGCTGCATTGATAATAGTAAAAGGGGATTAAGTGAGTCTTACATATGTTTAGTCAGGGTTGGTTTTGGGCGATAATTGCGTTACTTGCCGTTGCCATTGGTGTCGGTGTGTTTTTTGGTGTGCGTACCAACGCATCCAAATTAGTGGCTGGCATGCAATATAAAAGCCGATTGTTAAATACATCAGGGCAACTATTTTTCAAACTATTAACTGAATCCTTAGGTCACGATTTTTTTGTTTTGGCCAAGGTGCGTGTGCTTGACGTAGTTGAACCCACCGCAGTCATGAACGGCGTGCGCTACCGCAAGTTAAAGAAAGAGTTGGAAAGTGAGAGTTTTGATTACGTTATATGTAAGCAAAGTGATTTTTCCACCGTTGGCGTGATTAAATTAGAGCACTTAAGCGGTAAGCCTGGGCGTAGAAATGCATTGAGAAAAAGTGAGCTCGTGGATGAGCTTTGTAAAGTCAGTAAGTTGAAGTTGTTTTACCTTGATGCCCGTCAGCAATATAAGGACAGTGATATTCGGCGTATCATTATTGGCAGTGACCCGGTTGATAATGAAAAAAGTCAAAGCAATCGTAATGATGAAGTGTCAACCTCGGTGCTTTCTGAGATGACTCAAACGCAGTCGGTACACTCTGAACAGTTGGGTTTGGGCAGTTGTCCTAAATGCAATGGCAGTTTGGTGACTAAAGTTGCGGTTACTGGTAAGCACATTGGCGAGCGTTTCTTAATGTGCCGTAAGTACCCTTATTGTGACTACCGAGTGTTAATGAGTGATGAGAATTTGGCAAAAATTCGAGCTGAAAGTAAACGCAAAACAACGGTCAAAAAAGGATTTGCTGATTGGAACGGCTAGGTCTTTTAAGCCTTTACCATGAGCTGTGTATGGTGGCTCCGCCCAAACAATGCCGCCCTTGATAGAAAACCAACGCTTGACCGGGAGTAACGGCTCGTTGAGGCTGTTCAAACGTTGCTTCAATAGTGTCGCCTTCAATCTTACTTATTGTGCATGCTTGGTCTTGCTGTCGATAACGACTTTTTGCCGTTAATTTGTCACCAATACTGGGTGCGATGCCGCTAACCCAGTCCATGCCCTGTGCGCTAATGGTGTGGGTCAGCATGGCTGGGTGATCGTGACCTTGCACTACCAGCAATTCGTTGCTCTTAATGTCTTTGCCTGCCACATACCAAGCTTCGCCAGGGCCGCCAATGTTTAAGCCTTGGCGTTGGCCTAAGGTGTAATACATTAGCCCATCGTGTTGACCGACTGTTTTGCCATCCGCGCCCACCATATTGCCCGGATTGGGTTTTAAGTAGGTGCTTAAAAAGTCTTTGAAGCGGCGCTCACCGATAAAGCATATTCCAGTACTGTCTTTTTTGTTGTGGGTAATAAAACCTTGCTCGTCTGCGATGGCTCTTACCGCCGGTTTTTCAATGTCGCCGAGTGGGAATAGGCTTTTTTGTAGCTGGTGTTGTTGCAAGGTATACAAAAAATAGCTTTGATCTTTATTGGCATCGGCGCCACGCAATAATAGTGCGTTGCCGTTTTCGGTATGGCCCTTTGCCACATAGTGGCCGGTCGCAATATAGTCGGCTCCGAGGGTTTCGGCTTGTAATAAAAATTCTTTGAATTTAATTTCTTTGTTACACAGTATGTCAGGGTTGGGGGTACGGCCTGATTGATATTCGTGCAAAAAATGCTCAAACACATTTTCCCAGTACTCGTGCGCGAAGTTAACTTCGTGCAAGTCAATGCCGATACGTTCACACACTTGCGTGGCATCTTGTAAATCTTGCGCGGCAGCGCAGTACTCCTCGGTGTCGTCTTCTTCCCAGTTTTTCATGAACATGCCACTTACTTTAAATCCTTGGTCTTTTAAAATATAAGCGGTGACAGAAGAGTCCACACCGCCAGACATGCCGACCACAACGTGGGTGTCTTGTGGATCTTTGCGTGTGTTTAAATCAAGGTAAGTCATGTTAGTTTACACACGGGGCAGAGCCCCGAATTTTACAATAGTCCGAAAGTGGTCTTAAAGCTCGCGCAGAATTTCAAGAGGGTAGCGCTGGCCTTTCAAATAGTCTTCAATGCAGCCCAATACCAGTGGGCTTCTTAGTTGCTGGCTGCTTTTTATTTGTTCAAGGCTTAGCCAGTGTGTTCTGATAATGTCATCATCGAGTTTAGCATTAGGGTCAACCTCGCTCACCTGGCCACACAGGGTGTAGCGAAAATAGGTTTTCCCGTTCGGTGCAAGTAAGCGGTAAAAGCCAATGACGGCTTCGGGAGTGAAGTGTCGGCATGTTTCTTCAAGGGTTTCTCTGATCACAGCTTCGATCACGCTTTCGCCTTCTTCAATATGCCCAGCAGGTTGATTAAACACAATATTCTGTGTTGATTTTGCCTTCTCTTCGACAAGCAAGAATTGCCCGTCACGTTCACAAACGGCAGCGACGGTAATATCGGGGCTCCACATGATGGTCTTCTCTGGTTGTGCGTTCTAGCCGGTTCTGCGCTTAGACAGCCATTAATGTCGTTGTCGATGAAATGTTAATGGCCTGTCTTGTGCCACAAGGGTATCAAATTTTCGATAGTGTGACGTTTGAGAGGCTGTTTTACAATGCCGTGCTGGCTATTTTGTGCTATCCTTTCGCAACTTTTTTAAAGGTTGATCGCCGCCTTCAATATAACGGGGTTTGCGCTTGTGGTTTCACGGACGACAACTCCCTTTGGGTCGGCATGCAATCTTTAAAGCACGTAGCACTTTATTCCTAAGGTGTTGCGAATCACCATTCAGTTATTATGCGCAAATTGCGATAGAAGGCGAAATACATATGAGTACCGCAAAGTCTAAAATCTTTTATACCTTAACCGATGAAGCTCCTGCTTTAGCAACCCGTTCATTACTGCCAATTTTTCAATCATTTGCATCCGCGTGTGATATTGAAATTGATACTAAAGATATTTCTTTGGCGGGTCGTATTCTTGCTACTTTCAGTGACTACTTGCCTGAAGAAAAACGTGTTGACAATGCGTTGGCTGAATTAGGAAAATTAGTACTAGACCCCAGTGCCAATGTAATTAAAACGCCAAACATCAGTGCATCAATTCCACAAATCAAGGCGGCGGTCGAAGAGCTTCAAGCCAGTGGCTTTGAATTGCCAAATTTTCCGGATGACCCTGAAACAGACGAAGAAAAGAAAGTACGCGCACTGTATGAAAAAGTTAAGGGCAGTAACGTAAACCCAGTATTGCGTGAAGGTAACTCTGACCGACGTGCGCCAGCCGCGGTTAAAAACTACGCACGTAAAAACCCACATTCAATGGGTGAGTGGTTGCCGACGTCACGCTCGCATGTGGCGACGATGAATGGCGGTGATTTTCGTTCAAGCGAACGTTCAATGACGTTAAAAGACGCTTGTTCTGTGAAAATAGAATTCACCGACCGATTTGGTAATAGCGAAATAAAACAAAGCGGCGTAGCGTTGCAAGCCGGCGAAGTTGTTGATGCTATGTTCATGAGCAAAAACGCGTTATGCAAGTTTTACGAAGAACAGATTGAAGACGCACGTAAAAATGACGTGCTATTCAGCTTACACGTAAAAGCAACCATGATGAAAGTGTCGCACCCCATTGTTTTCGGGCATGCGGTAAAAGTATTTTATAAAGACGTGTACGAAAAGTACGCCACGCTGTTTGAAGAGTTGAATGTTCAGCCCAATAACGGCTTAGGCAATCTTTATAACATCATTGAGCAAATCTCTGGTGGCCTGCGTGAGAAAATTGAAGCCGACATCATGGCTTGTTATGAAAACCGCCCAGCCATCGCCATGGTGGATTCTGATAAAGGTATTTCTAACCTTCATGTGCCCAGTGACGTGATTGTCGATGCTTCAATGCCAGCGATGATTCGTAATTCTGGAAAGATGTGGAATATGGACGGCGAATTACAAGACACTAAAGCGGTTATTCCAGAAAGTACGTACGCCTACATTTATCAAGAAGTGATTGATTACTGTAAAGAAAACGGCGCTTTAGACCCAACTAAAATTGGCAGTGTTTCTAACGTTGGTCTGATGGCACAAAAAGCCGAAGAGTATGGTTCTCACGATAAGACCTATGAGATGGAATACGACGGCCACATGCGAGTGGTTGACGAAAGTACCGGCCAGGTTTTGTTTGAGCACGCTGTTAGAACTGGCGACATTTGGCGTATGTGCCAAGTAAAAGACGCACCGATTCAAGATTGGGTGAAATTGGCGGTAAATCGCGCACGTAAAACGGGTGCACCTGCAGTCTTCTGGTTAGATAAAAACCGCCCGCATGAAGCGCAGCTGATTATTAAAGTTAATCAGTATTTGCAAGATCATGATACTGATGGCTTAGAAATTTTAATCATGTCTCCAGCCGAAGCCACGCGTTACAGCCTTGAAGTGATTAATGAAGGCCGTGATGTGATTTCTGTTTCAGGCAACGTGTTGCGTGATTATTTGACTGATCTGTTCCCAATTTTAGAAGTGGGTACCAGTGCTAAAATGCTATCCATTGTTCCATTGATGAATGGCGGTGGCTTATTTGAAACGGGCGCTGGTGGTTCAGCTCCTAAGCACGTACAACAATTCAACAAAGAAGGTCACTTACGTTGGGATTCTTTGGGTGAGTTTTTGGCAACAGCGGCGTCTTTTGAGCACTTAGCGGATTCAACCAACAATGCTAAAGCTCAAGTATTGGCTGATACGTTAGATCTAGCCACTAGCAAGTTGTTAGATGAAGGTCGCTCGCCGTCACGTAAAGTGAATGAGTTGGATAACCGCGGTAGTCATTACTACTTAGCGCTTTATTGGGCACAAGCTTTGTCAGAGCAAACTACGAACCCTGAGTTGCAACAGATATTTGCTTCTGTGGCTACGCAATTGGCTGATAACGAATCTAAAATCGTTGAAGAGCTGAATGCCGCACAAGGTGCGCAAGTGAATATTTATGGATACTATTACCCTGCGAATGAAAAAGCAGACTTGGCCATGCGCCCGAGTGCTACGTTGAATGGCATTATTGATGGTATTCGTGGCTAGGCTTACTTGCCTAAACTTGCCTGCTTGAGGTAATGGCATAAAAAAGCACGAGCTAGCTCGTGCTTTTTTAGTGTTGCTGGTGATCAAACAATTGCGATCACCGGCGATAATTTAAGATGCAGAACGAATTTTAGCGGCTTTGGGGCCTTTGTCCCCGTCTTCCAATTCGTATTCCACCTCTTGGCCTTCATTAAGCGTTTTATAGCCATCCATTTCAATCTCAGAATAGTGCGCGAATACATCGCTGCCACCTTCACTCGGCTCAATGAATCCAAACCCTTTAGAAGAGTTGAACCATTTAACGGTTCCTCTAGTTGTCATTTTAATTCCTCACTTTGATCATACATCCTGATGTTTTATTCAGGTATTTTTATTATGTGAAGTGCTGTTTTATTGTTGTTTTGACACTACTTCACAACCAGCACCAAACTATCTGTGATAATTTGATGTAGTAAGTAAACCTGTTGTGTGGGGTTACGTCAAGCATTGCTCAGGATTAATCTTTCATAAATAGACGTTTGTCTAAAAAAATGCACTTGAAAAATCCTGTATAAAGCCCAAAATTAGTGATAGTAAGAAGGTGAACCGTTTGGGCGTTGAGTTAGACAGTATTTGCTTGCGCCGATCTTCGGTTTTGAACGATAAAATAAATAAACTAAATTCAAAAACCGCACTCAGAAGAATGTATTCTGACGGCGTTGTGTATTTTTATAAGTATGGCTGATTTTCCAGAACCCTTGCACGATAGCGATTTAGCCGTAGAAACGGCCAAACCAAAGTTAAAACGCCCACCGTTGTACCGTGTGCTTTTACTTAACGATGATTACACAACGATGGAGTTTGTGATTGAAGTGTTAACTCAAATCTTTAACCACAGCGAAGAAAAAGCCACGCAAATTATGCTGCACGTGCACCAGAAAGGTGTGGGGGTCTGCGGAATATTTACGCGTGAAATTGCCGAAACTAAAGTTGAACAGGTTGCGCAGTACGCGCGATCTGAAAAGCACCCATTACAGTGCACAATGGAGCCTGACTCAGAATAAGAGTAGCTTGATTGAGAAAAGGTCAGTGTCATCTTTGTGATAAAAAGATGTAACAACGGTGGCTCCGGTCACCAATGTAGTAACCACAGGTAGTATAAATGATATCGAAAGACCTAGAGAAAACCTTAAGTTTTGCAGTCCAATTGGCACACGACGCTCGCCATGAGTTTGTTACTACCGAGCATTTGCTGTTGGCGCTGCTGGATAACAACTCAGCACTGATGGTGTTGCAGGCATGTTTGGCCGATATTGAACAACTGCGTGCCGATCTATCATTGCACTTGGCTGATAACATAGAGTCTTTGGGGCAAGATATAGACCTTAAAACGCAGCCAAGCATCGCATTTCAACGTGTTTTACAACGTGCCATTGTGCACGTGCAGGGCTCAGGCAAGACTGAAGTTGAGGGTGAAAATGTTCTCATTGCGCTGTTTTCTGAACGCGATTCATTTTCGGTTTACTACCTTGATAAGCAAGGAGTTACTCGTTATGACGCGGTGTCTTACATCTCGCATGGCATCACAAAAGACAGCGAAGACATGGACGCTTTGCCATTTCCAGAAGACATAGAGCGAACAGATCAAGCTGAAAAGCCGCAAAAAGAAGGGGCGCTTGAGGCGTATACCGTTAATTTGAATGCGCGTGCCATCGAAGGTTTTATTGACCCATTAATTGGTCGAGATAAAGAAGTAGAGCGCACCATTCAAATTCTTTCAAGACGGCGTAAAAATAACCCATTGTACGTGGGTGAGGCTGGCGTGGGTAAAACCGCTATTGCCGAAGGGTTAGCCAAGCGTATTGTTGAAGATGATGTGCCACAAGTATTGAGTGACGCCATTATTTACTCGTTGGACATGGGGGCGTTACTGGCAGGGACTAAATACCGGGGTGATTTTGAAAAACGCCTGAAAGCGGTGCTCAAAGAGCTTGAAAGCCAAAACCATGCAGTGTTGTTCATTGATGAAATTCATACCATTATTGGTGCCGGTGCGGCCTCTGGTGGTGCCATGGACGCCTCTAACTTGCTTAAGCCAGCGCTTTCAAGTGGCCAGCTTAAGTGTGTTGGCTCAACCACTTACCAAGAGTACCGAGGTATTTTTGAGAAAGACCGTGCCTTAGCGCGCCGTTTTCAAAAGATTGACGTAGAGCAGCCAACGGTAGACGAAACGGTGCAAATTCTGCGCGGGCTTAAATCTCGTTTTGAAGAACACCATGAAGTGACTTACACCAGTGAAGCCTTATCAAGAGCCGCTGAATTGGCCGATCGTTATATTAACGAGCGCTTTTTGCCCGATAAAGCCATTGATGTGATTGACGAAGCGGGCGCTAGAACGCGCCTGTTTGAGCGTGAAGAAGGCGTGCTGCCGGTCATTGGGGTGGATGAAATAGACGAGGTTGTGTCGTTTATAGCGCGAATTCCACCTAAGAATGTATCAGCGTCAGACGTGGATGCGCTTAAGAATCTTGAGCGTGATCTTAAAATGGTGGTGTTTGGCCAAGACGATGCCATCACCAATTTAGCTTCCGCAATAAAAATGTCCCGCTCAGGGCTGGGCAAACCCGATAAGCCCATTGGTTCATTTTTATTCTCCGGGCCAACCGGCGTGGGTAAAACTGAAGTGACCCGCCAGCTTGCCATGACATTGGGGGTAGAGCTGGTGCGTTTTGATATGTCGGAATACATGGAGCGGCATACGGTGTCTCGCCTAATTGGTGCGCCTCCTGGTTACGTTGGCTTTGATCAAGGCGGGCTATTGACCGATTCCATTAATAAGCACCCTCATGCGGTGTTGTTGTTGGATGAGATTGAGAAAGCGCACCCCGATGTGTTTAATCTTCTACTGCAGATGATGGATCACGGCACTTTAACCGACAATAATGGCCGTAAAGCTGATTTTCGTAACGTTATCATTGTTATGACCACCAACGCGGGCGCGGTGCAAGTTGCGCGGAACTCCGTTGGTTTTACCAAGCAAGATAATAGTAGTGACGACTCCGAAGCAATAAATAAGTTGTTTACTCCTGAATTTAGAAACCGTTTGGACTCAATTGTTCGTTTTAAACCATTAAGCAAAGATGTGATTTCTAAAATCGTTGATAAAGAGTTGTTGGAAGTTGAACGTCAACTCTTGGACAAAGAAGTTCATCTTGAGATTGATGCCGCTGCCCGAACATGGCTCGCTGACAATGGTTATGACGAAGCGATGGGCGCACGGCCGTTAGCCAGGTTAATTCAAGAAGAGATTAAGCGGGGCTTGGCTGATGAGTTGCTCTTTGGGAAATTGCAGAACGGCGGGATGGTTAAAATATCCGCCGCTGACGGTACGTTGAGCTTTGAAATACAGGCTAAGAGCTAATCAGCCGTTGGATTGATTTTCCGTGATCACGGCTATCAAGTTGCTCTGACGACTAGTTAGAGTGGGTGTAATTGTTAATATCACAATTACACCCACTACCCTAGAACGACACAATACTGGGGGGGAGTGTATGTATGTCAGTCACTGGTTCTTAAACTTAACTAACCCAACCAGCCTGCATTTGAACTCAGGCTCCGTCGCATTAAATGTGTGCTTATTTTCATAGGCTTAACACCCAGCTACAGTAGTTAAATTCTGCCTTTTAACTCGAACCCTCACATTTATAATACATTTGTTGCTTTTGTCGCAACTGTCTATATTTAGCCACTGTGAATGCGCTAATTTGCACTAATGCTAGATTGTAGGTTTTGAAACGTTCGATTTCGGACACCTACAAACGGAGGCAGTTATGCTGCAAAAAACATTTTCTAAAGCCAAAATCATTGCTACAGGGGTTGAATTACCCGACCAAATAGTAAGTTCTGAGTCAATATTAGAGCACATTCATTCGGATGAGCAGTATGGAATAGAAAAATCATGGATGAGTGATGTTGTTGGTATTAAAGAGCGGCGTGTTGCTCCTGCCGGAACCTTACCTTCAGAGCTGGCAATACCGGCGGCTAAAAAGGCACTCTCGCACCTAGATCAAAGCAAAATCAATGACATAGATCTGGTTATTTTTTGCGGAATAGAGCGAGATCAACCCGAGCCAGCCACCGCTCATACGATACAAAACAATTTGGGTCTAAATGCCCGTTATGCGTTTGATGTTGCTAATGCATGCTTTGGTTTTGTCGAAGCAATGCAAATAGCGTCTATGTACATAAAGTCAGGAATTGTGAAATATGCATTAATTACCACCGGAGAAGTTCCTTCTAAGGTAGCCAGAGCGGCTATTTCTGTGCTAAAAAAGGGTGTCGAGATTGAAACAGCCAAAAATATCATCGGTGCATTGACTGTTGGTGACGCTGGTGGCGCAGTGATTATGGGGCCATCGCAAAAAGCGGGCTTTGAAGTGTTTAATACCATCTCACTGAGTAAGCACGTGAACAATTGTGTTTATCGTCAGCATGATGATGGTTCTTTTGCTGGCCAAATGATTATGGGAAAGCTGGCAAGTGCTTTTATCCGTTGTCACAATGGTTTGATAGAAGATACGCTCGATCAACTTGGCTGGGATTCATTTGATTGGTTGCTAAGCCACCAAATAGGGCGTAAACCCTTTGAGCGGCTTTCAAAAATTAAAGGCGTGAAACCAAATAAAATGATTAAAACTTTACACAAATACGGGAATGTAACCACGGCTACTTTCCCATTGAACTTTCAACAACTGACAGAGAAAGGACGCGTTGAAGCTGGAGATCGAATCGGTGGCTGTTTTGCTGGTTCAGGTATTGTAATTGGGCAATTGGGGTATACCTTTTAAATTAAATTATTGCTGGTGTTTCACTATTTAAAACTCAGCAAGACAGTGGTCAGCTTGAATAATTGCCAAAGCTGCACCACATAAATGGAGAAAGTCATGACAATGTATATGTTGCCATCAGCACTGGCACTGGTTGCCAGTGTTATTTTACTAGGGACGTTTTTTTACGGGCGCAAGAGTTCCAGCTCGTTTTACAATTTAATTTTAGTCTTCGCTTGTATGAGCGCTTGTGAATTGTTGGGCTTTCTTCGTTTTTTTGAACAGAGCTCTTTAGAAGGCCTACTCAGGGTTTACTACGTTACTGTGATCATCGCCATTGCGTTTTCTGCGCGCTACGTTGGCCAAGTCACCGGAAATCGTCTTAAAAATATACCTGCGGTGATCTTTGGCTTTGCGCTCGTCATTTCCGCTATTGTTTTATTTACCAATTTAATTATTGCCGGCAGTGAGTCAATTGGTTACATGGTGACCGCAATAAAAGGTGAGCATTACATGGCGTTTCGTGTTTATAGCTTATTAGGCATACTCGCATCATGCAGCATGTTGTTTATTGGCTACTTTAAACCCGCTGCCGATACCATTAAACAGCAAAGCCAGTATTGTGCTATGGCATTTTCGCCGATTATTTTTACCTCAATAGGTGTGTTGGCTTTAATGATGTTGGGCATTAAAGTAAACGCGACGGTAGTCATGCCGTTAGCGATGATTGCGTTTTCAGTGATGGCCTATCGCGGGGAGCATGTTTTTCGCAGTGCTGAAGAGAATGTGCAGCGTGGTAACCAAGATAAAAAGCTGGCGAGCCTGAAAATTCAGGAAACCTTTGACCAGTTCTCTGATGGTGATATCAACTACAGAGATGCGGTTAGCGACATTGAAAAGATCATGGTCCTGTATAAATACAATCAAAATGAAGGCAATGCCAGCTCCACAGCGAAGCAAATGGGCATGCCTCGTTCATCATTGTATTCAATCTTTAATCGCTTAATGATCGAGACAGGCAGTTAAAAAATATTTTACCTTGCCTTGTTTCATCTAAAGAACTCTGTGTTTTGATGGGGCATAAGCGCGGGGTAGAGAGGAACGGCTAGTCAAGCAAGGAGTGGGGCATATTTACTCAGTGATTTATGCGCTGTGCTTTCAATTTTGTGCAAATCTCAGTAGGCTTACGCAATGTTGTATTGTTAACTTAAGTCTGAGCTTATGAAAATTGCCTTAGTTGCGCACGATGAAAAGAAGTCTGAATTATTAGAATGGATTGCCAAGCATGAAGCGGCCCTTGCGAAAACCAAAATGTATGGCACTGGAACCACTGGTGGCCTTATAAAAGAGCGCTTTCCAAGCTTTGATGTGACGCCGCTTAAGAGTGGCCCGTTAGGCGGCGATCAACAAATTGGTGGCTTAATTGCTGAAAAAGAATTAGAAGGTCTGATCTTTTTTATTGACCCCTTGTCACCACACCCGCATGACGTGGATATAAAGGCGTTGCTTCGCTTAGCCATTCTCTATGACATTCCGTTTGCGTGTAATGCTGCAACTGCTGATTACTTTGTGACGGCCATTGACTGGGCAAATAACGGCAAATAAACCTCTGCGAATGTTCAGCAAAGCTAAGGCCGTCTGTTGGCGGCCTTGGTGATTTGTGGCTGTATTTTAGATTACAGTTGCATCTCGGGTACGTGGTCGGGAATGACCAGTTCGCCTTCAGTCAGTTCGGCTATTTCGTCGACACTCACCCCGGGTGCTCTTTCCAATAAATGGAATTTACCGTCTTTGATCTCTAAATACGCTAACTCAGTGAGCACTTTGCGAATGCACTTTGCGCCGGTTAATGGCAAGGTGCATTGAGTCAGTAGTTTCGAGGCACCGCTTTTCGAAGCGTGCGTCATCATCACAATGATGTTATCGGCACCCGCGACCAGATCCATGGCTCCGCCCATGCCTTTGACTAACTTGCCGGGAATCATGTACGAGGCAATATTGCCTTTAGTGTCTACTTCAAAGGCGCCGAGCACGGTTAAGTCAACGTGGCCGCCACGGATCATGGCAAACGATTCGGCCGATGAAAAAATGGATGCGCCGGTTACTGCGGTGACGGTTTGCTTGCCCGCATTAATCATGTCAGCGTCAATTTCATCTTCTGTTGGAAATGGGCCCATACCGAGTAAGCCATTTTCCGATTGCAGCATCACATTAATATCGTCATTAATGAAATTTGCCACTAGGGTGGGGATGCCAATACCTAAGTTTACGTAAAAGCCGTCTTGCAGCTCGCCGGCAACGCGTTGTGCCATTTGGTCTCGTGTTAAAGCCATTTTATACAGCCCTCAAAGTTCGTTGTTCGATGCGTTTTTCAAACGTGCCCTGTATCAGGCGATCGACATAAATACCGGGGGTATGAATATTGCAGGGTTCGAGTTCACCCGGTTCCACAATCTCTTCCACTTCCATTACCGTGATTTTTCCGGCGGTGGCGGCCATGGGGTTAAAGTTCATGGCCGTATCTCGGTAAATGGCGTTTCCATAGCGGTCGGCTTTCCATGCTTTAATAATGGCAAAGTCGCCGGTAATTGACTCTTCTAAAATGTAGTTGCGGCCATGAAATTGCTTAACTTCTTTGCCCTCGCCAACGGCGGTACCGTAACCGGTCGCGGTGAAAAATGCCGGTATACCCGCTCCACCGGCGCGCATCTTTTCAGCCAACGTGCCTTGAGGGGTAAGTTCCACTTCCAGTGAGCCATCTAATAATTGATCCATGAACATTTGGTTTTCGCCGACGTAAGATGAAACCATTTTTTTGATTTGGCGATCTTCTAATAACACGCCTAAACCAAAGCCATCCACGCCGCAGTTATTGGATACGATAGTCAGCTCTTTGGTTCCCTTGCGTTTAATCTCGGCAATCAAATTCTCCGCAATGCCGCACAGGCCAAAGCCACCTGCGATCACTGTCATGCCGTCTTGCAGCCCCTCTAAGGCGTCTTCGTAACTGTTCACTACTTTATTAAAACCGGACATCATGGCCTCCTAGTTTTGTGTATTGTCATTGCAGGATATTGCTATCGCATTACTTCGATAAGGCTTGACCTACTTTCGATTGATTGGGTCTGCCTATTATTCGTGAAATAAAATTGCCGGTCTCCACCAGTGCTTCTAGATCTACGCCACACTCAATGCCTAAGCCATTGAGCATATAAACCACGTCTTCGCTGGCAACGTTGCCGCTGGCTCCAGCAGCATAAGGGCAGCCACCTAAGCCTGCCACTGAGCTGTCAATGATGGTAATGCCGCACTGTAGAGCAGCGTAAATATTGGCCAAAGCTTGGCCATAAGTATCATGGCAATGAATCGCCAATTGTTGAGTTGAAACCTCGTTACTCACGGCCTCTATCATGCTCTTGATCTGCTCTGGCGTGCCCACACCAATAGTGTCACCTAACGATATTTCATAACAACCGAGTTCCGCTAAATGCTTGGCCATTGAGGCAACAGCCTGTGCCTCAATGTTGCCTTCGTAGGGGCAGCCGACGACGCAAGATACATACCCACGTACGGCGATGTTATTAGCTAGAGCGTGCTCAACCACTGGGGTGAACCGTTCAATGCTTTGTTCAATGGAGCAGTTTATGTTTTTTTGTGAGAAACTTTCTGAGGCTGCACCAAATATCGCAATTTCGCTCACACCGGCGGCCATTGCCGCGTCAAGGCCTTGCATGTTTGGAGTGAGAGCCGAGTAGGTAATTGTGGGTGCTCGTTTAATACCAGCAAACACGTCGGCGCTGTTTGCCATTTGTGGCACCCATTTGGGAGACACAAAGCTGCCGGCCTCAATGCGCTTTAAGCCAGTAGCAGACAGCCGATTAATCAATTCAATTTTATCATCGACCTTAAGTTCGCTTTGCTCGTTTTGCAGGCCGTCTCTAGGCCCCACTTCAAACAGGGTAACGCGGCTAGGCAAGGGTGTGTTTTGTGAGCTCATTATTGTGTGGGGCTAGTTTGATTAGCTTCGAAGTTGAGTAATTGGGTGCCGCCGTCGACTAAGTCACCTTGTTGGCAATACAGTTCTGACACCATGCCGTCAGCGGGTGCCAGCATGGTGTGCTGCATTTTCATCGCTTCCATAATGACAATAGGTTGATCTTTGCTTACCGCTTCGTTGAGTCCGACAAGCACCTCGATGATGGTGCCGTTCATTGGTGCAACAAAATGGTTAGCGCCCGCCGTGTTGTCTTCGTCGCCACAGTCTGGTTGAACTGGCTGAACGGTAATCGAGCCGTGCTCGCTAAAAATGACAAATTCATCTGCGTTTATATTGTCGCTCACCAGCACTTTTTGTTTATGACCATCAAGCGTGCAACTCAGATGCTTATCGTTGAGGGTGGCCTGGGCGGGTATTGCTTGTTCATTAAGGTGAACAACAAAACCTTGATCAGCCCTAAGCTCTTCAATGGCCACGGAGTGAACCTGATTGTTGATCTGTAATTCATAACGATGACAATTGGCTTGATTCATGCGCCAAGCATTACGGCTGTTCCACGGGTCTGACTTGATGTGATCGTCACTCACTAGACAATGATTTTTCAACGTTAGGTACAAGCCTGCGTGTGCTAATGCCGTATCTAGGTCAATGGTGTTTTGGTTGAACAACGCATCCGCATGTTTTTCAATAAAACCGGTGTCTAGCTCGGCATTGGCGAAAGGCGCACAGCTGACGATGTTGTGTAAGAAGTTTAAGTTGGTTGTCACGCCGTGAATTTGATAGTCGCGCAAGGCTTGAGCGGTACGGGCCAGTGCGTGATCTCGATCTTTGTCCCAGACGATGAGTTTGGCAATCATGGGGTCGTAAAACGGGCTGACCTCATCATTTTCAACAACGCCTGTGTCCACACGCACAAAATCATTTTCTTCAGGTGTGCGCAGGGTGGTTAGAGTGCCGGTGGTGGGTAAAAAATCGTTATCAGGGTCTTCCGCGTAGACTCGGGCTTCAAAGGCGTGGCCATGAATGCTCAGTTGTTGCTGCTCTAAGGGCAGTGTCTCGCCGCTGGCAACCTGCAGCTGCCATTGCACTAAGTCTTGACCCGTGATCATTTCGGTCACTGGGTGCTCTACTTGCAGGCGAGTGTTCATTTCCATGAAATAGAAGGAGCCATCACTGTCAAATAAGAATTCTACGGTTCCGGCGCCTTCATACTCAATGGCTTGGGCGGCACGTACGGCGGTTTCGCCCATTGCTTCTCGTTGTTCTTGAGTTATATTAGGCGCGGGTGCTTCTTCAACCACTTTTTGGTGGCGACGTTGCACTGAGCAGTCGCGCTCAAATAGGTAAACCCCATTGCCGTGCTGGTCACAAAACACTTGCACTTCGATATGCCGAGGTTGGGTTAAATACTTTTCAACCAACATGTCGTCGTTACCAAAGCTGGCCATTGATTCACGTTTGGCTTCATTTAACGCTTGTTCGAATTCGTCACTGCTCCAAACCTGACGCATGCCTTTACCGCCACCACCAGCCACGGCCTTGAGCAATACGGGGTAGCCCATGTCGTCGGCTGCTTGTTTGATCAGTGCTGGGTTTTGGTCGTCGCCGTGATAGCCCGGTACTAAAGGCACATCGGCATCACTCATGATATTTTTAGCGGCTGACTTAGAGCCCATGGCTTTAATGGCGTTGATCGGTGGCCCGATAAAAACCAAGTCATTATCTGCACACGCTTGAGCAAAGTCTGCATTTTCAGATAAAAAACCATAGCCCGGGTGAATTGCTTGAGCGCCAGTTTTTAATGCGGCGTTGACTATTCGCTCACCCACAAGGTAAGAATCGCTGGATGGTGAACTACCAATATGAATGGCTTCATCGGCCAGTGTCACGTGTCGCGCGGTTCGATCGGCATCGGAATAAACCGCAACCGTGCGTATGCCCATTTGTTTCGCTGTTTTTATTACTCGGCAGGCAATTTCACCGCGATTGGCGATGAGTATTTTATTGAACATAGGTTAATCACGCTCTTTAATATCGATAAACCAAGCCGGTGAACGCTTTTCAATAAAAGCGGATAGGCCTTCTTGCCCCTCAGCAGAGGTGCGTATTTCGGCAATGGCTTGGCTGGTGGTTTCAATTAGCTCATCACTGATGGCCTGTTTACTAACAGTGCTAACCAGTTTTTTAGATGCTTGGGTTGCCGCTGGGCTGTTAAGTAATATTTGCTGACACAGTTTACTTACTCGCTGATCAAGTTCATCGTGCGCGCACACCTCACTGACCATGCCCGTTTCCAGCGCTGTTTGTGCACTGAAACGTTCGGCGCTAATAAAGTAGCGTCGTGCGGCTCGCTCCCCCATTGCGGCAATAACGTAAGGGGATATGGTGGCCGGTATGAGGCCAACTTTGACTTCGCTTAAACAGAAGCTGGCGGTGTCGGCAGCCACCACAATGTCGCAACAGCTGACCAAACCCACAGCACCGCCAAACGCAGCGCCTTGCACTCGGGCAATGGTTGGCTTGGTTAAAAAGTTCAATGTTTTTAGCATCTCTGCCAATTCGCGGGCGTCGTTCAAGTTTTCTTCATAGCTGTACGTAGCCATGCGTTTCATCCACTGCAAATCGGCGCCTGCACAGAAGTTTTTGCCTTGCGCTGCTAGCACCAGCACGCGAATTGAATCGTCTGACTCTACCTCGTGAAATGCCTGTGTCATTTGCTTGATAACATGATCGTCAAACGCATTGTGCTTTTCAGGGCGATTAAGCGTGATGGTGGCAATGCCAAGAGGGTCTTTGTGTAGCTCTATCATGATTACATCCTGAAAACGCCGTAGGTGGACTCTTCAATGGTTTTATTCAATGATGCTGACAATGCTAGCCCCAACACATGACGTGTGTCGGCTGGGTCAATAACGCCATCATCCCACAGCCTCGCTGAGGCATAGTAGGCGTTGCTTTTCTTTTGGTAGGTATCCAGTGTTGGCTGTTTAAATGCCGCTTCTTCTTGTTCGCTCCATGTTTCGCCCGCTCGTTCTTTTTGCGCGCGTTTTACTTGCGCCAATACTTGAGCTGCTTGCTCACCACCCATCACGGAAATGCGAGCGGTAGGCCACATAAAGAGAAAGTTAGGTTCATAAGCGCGGCCACACATGCCGTAATTGCCGGCGCCATATGAATTACCAATTAATACGGTAAGCTTGGGAACGTTCACATTAGAAACGGCGTTCACCATTTTGGCGCCATGCTTCGCAATTCCGCCGCTCTCATATTGTTTGCCAACCATAAAACCGGTGATGTTCTGCAAAAATATTAATGGGATTTTGCGTTGCCCACACAGTTCAATGAAATGCGTGCCTTTTTGCGCGGACTCACTGAACAGTACGCCATTGTTTGCAACAATGCCCACGGGTTGGCCGTACAGTTTGGCAAAACCACAGACTAACGTGGTGCCGAATAGGGCTTTAAATTCGTCAAACTCAGAACCATCAACAATGCGCGCAATGATGTCGCGCACGTCAAAGGGTTGGCGCATGTCTTGCGGCAAAATTCCGTAAATTTCTTTGCTGTCGTACAGCGGTTCAGTGCTGTCTTTGGTGTTGAGCTGCTTAGGCTTGACGCGGTTGAGATTAGAAACGCAGTTGCGTACTAATTGCAACGCATGGTGATCATTTTGCGCATAGTGATCAGCAACTCCTGAGTCGCGGCAATGCACATCAGCGCCGCCGAGCTCTTGCGCCGTAACCACTTCGCCGGTGGCGGCTTTAACCAAAGGAGGGCCAGCTAAAAAGATAGTAGCATGGTCTTTAACGATGATGGTTTCATCGGCCATGGCCGGAACATAAGCGCCGCCCGCGGTGCATGAACCCATTACCGCGGCAATTTGAGGAATGTTGTTGGCCGACATTCTGGCTTGATTGTAAAAAATACGCCCGAAATGGTCACGGTCTGGAAACACCTCATCTTGGTGTGGCAAGTTAGCACCGCCAGAGTCAACTAAATAGATGCAAGGTAAGTTATTGCGTTCGGCGATCGCTTGCGCGCGTAAGTGCTTCTTCACGGTAAGAGGGTAGTAAGTGCCGCCCTTTACCGTTGCGTCGTTGGCCACCAGCATGCATTCTTGACCTTCAACGCGGCCAATGCCAGCAACCACGCCAGCGGCGGCAATGTTTTCGCCGTCGTACACTTCATGCGCCGCAAGTTGGCCAATTTCTAAGAAAGGTGAACCCGCATCAAGTAACTCGTCAATGCGTTCACGCGCCAGTAATTTACCTTTGTCTTTATGTCGTTTCTGGCGCTCAACCCCACCGCCTAATTTGATATTACCAACCAGTTCACACAGATCATCAACCTGTGCTTGCATGTGTTCGGCGTTGCTAATAAATTCCGCCGAGCGTGGGTTTACCTTGCTGTTAATAACTGGCATTAGCGTGTCTCGTTAAATAGTTCACGGCCGATGAGCATTCTGCGGATTTCAGAAGTGCCTGCGCCAATTTCATACAATTTGGCATCGCGCAGCAATCGCCCAGTTGGATATTCGTTTATGTAGCCATTACCGCCAAGTGTTTGAATTGCTTGTAAGGCCATTTGGGTGGCTTGTTCGGCGGTGTAAAGAATGACGGCAGCCGCATCTTTACGGCTGTCTTCACCGCGATCACAGGCGCTGGCAACGGCGTACAAGAAAGAACGGCTGGCGCTTAATGAGGTGTACATGTCGGCAATTTTGCCTTGCATTAATTGGAACTCGCCAATGGCCTTGTCGAACTGCTTGCGCTCATGGATATAGGGCACAACAACGTCCATGCACGCTTGCATAATGCCTACTGGCCCACCTGAAAGAACGGTACGCTCGTAATCAAGGCCAGACATTAAAACGCGTACGCCACCACCTTCAAAGCCGAGAATGTTTTCTTCGGGTACTTCGCAATCTTCAAACACTAATTCGCAGGTATTGGAGCCACGCATGCCCAGTTTGTCGAGCTTTTGCGCTTGGCTGAACCCTGGGAACCCGCGTTCTACTAAAAATGCCGTAATACCTTTAGAGCCAAGCTGGAGATCAGTTTTAGCGTAAATGACGTAGGTATCGGCATCGGGACCATTGGTGATCCACATTTTGTTGCCATTAAGGATGTAATGGTCTCCTTTTTTTTCTGCACGCAAACGCATGCTAACCACATCTGACCCAGCGCCTGGTTCTGACATAGCCAGTGCACCCACGTGTTCGCCTGAGCATAGCTTAGGCAAGTATTTAAGCTTTTGTTCGTGTGAGCCGTTTTTGCGAATTTGGTTTACGCATAAATTAGAATGCGCGCCGTAGGATAAAGCCACGGATGCTGACGCTCGGCTTATTTCTTCCATTGCCACACAATGTGCTAAGTAGCCCATGTTGCTGCCACCGTACTCTTCTTCTACGGTGATGCCCAGTAAACCTAAATCCCCAAATTTGCGCCATAACTCGTTGGGAAACTGATTGTTAAGGTCAATCTCTTCGGCTTTCGGCGCAATTTCAGCACTGGCAAATTGTTGGGTCATGTCGCGAAGCATGTCGACTTCTTCGCCCAAGTTAAAATTTAAAGAAGGGTATAGAGCTGGCATAATGTTTACTTAAGTTTGGCCTCGGACTCGGTTAATGCGGCTAGAAAGCGTTCTTCAGAATCGCGTAAGTCAATTAACATCAGTTCAAGGTCTTTTTGTTGTTCAATAAGTTGTTGGCGTTTTTCGCGTACTTTTGCAATCAGGGTGCGTAACTGTTCAGTGTTATGCGCTTGAGAGTCATACATCATGATGATTGCGTGGCTTTCGTCTAAGGTTAGCCCAAGCCGCTTACCGCGTAGAATTAGCCTTAAACGTGTTCGGTCTGCACTTGAATAGGTGCGCGAATTTTTGTCGCGTACCGGCTTGAGGAGGCCTTTTTCTTCGTAAAAACGTAAGGTTCGAGTAGTGACGTCAAATTCGTCAGCCAAGTCTCTTATTGAGTATTCGTTTTTACTCATAATAGTTTTTTGTGCTTTGTGCTTGTTGTGTCAATTAGTTTATCAATTAAATTACGTTTACGTCAACGTAAACTTGTGCTTGTTTATTTTATTGTTTGTAACAGGGGGCACTTTAGAATGATTTGAAAGGGTATGTTTAATGGCGTTCTCATTCGAGGTTGTGCTGAGTTTTAGCGTTGACAGATAGGTTGCATGGGCTTTTTATTTTTCGATTTGGCCTTACAATACGTTCTACAGTTTGTGCTCTCGTTGCCCTTTTTGTGGGGTTGCCGCAAAGCACACCCGCAGTTCTTCATCAATTTTACGTATCTCATCTACTGTTTTATGGCCGCTATAAAAAATATCGTTGAATCAAACTGGTTTCAGTCTTTCATCATTGCCGTGATTGTTTTGAATGGCATTGTTTTAGGATTTCAAACTTCCAGAACTTTGTCGCCGCAAACGATCGCATTCTTGGACATGATTGATATGGCGTGTTTGGCCATTTTTTGCGTGGAAATTTTGATGAAGTTTGTGGTGTATCGCTTCGGTTTTTTCAAACAAGGGTGGAATGTTTTTGATCTGCTTATTGTAGTGGTGGCACTGATTCCGTCGTCAGGCGGCTTGTCGATACTGCGGGCATTTAGAATTCTGCGGGTGTTAAGGTTGGTGACTGCGGTGGCGTCGTTTCGGCGAGTTGTTGCCGGTATGTTACTGGCCATTCCGGGGGTTGGCTCGGTGGGCGGTTTGTTGTTGTTGGTGTTTTATATCTCCGGCGTGCTGAGTACCATGTTGTTTGGTGAAGATTTCCCGCAATGGTTTGGAACTTTAGGTAAGTCGATGTATTCCTTGTTTCAGATCATGACGCTGGAGTCGTGGTCTATGGGTATCGTGCGCCCGGTGATGGAAGTGCAGCCGTATGCATGGGTGTTTTTTATCCCGTTTATTACGGTCACCACGTTTACCGTATTAAACCTATTTATTGGTATTGTGGTGGACGCCATGGCAACCGTTAAAGAAGCTGAAATGGAAGAGCTGCACGATGACCATACCGACATTGAAACCATGATTGTTCAGTTGCACGATGAGGTGCGGGCGTTACGCAGCGAACTCAGTGAGCGTAAGTAGTTCTTTATTCGCTTTCTAGTAGCTCTCCTCTCTCTTCATAAAGCAGTCATTGAGAAAGAGGGCAGCGTTAAGGTTGTCAGTGTCAAAGTAATAAAAAAGCCAACAAACGCAGAGTTTGTTGGCTTTTTTTAGTTCACTGTATAAATACTGTGAACATAGTGGTGTGGGGTAAGTTTTAGCCGGTATTACGCAAACCAGTGGCAATGCCGTTAATGCTGTCTAGTGCAGGTTTTAACCACGATGACTGCATACGATCAGATTCTTGGTTTAAACGCTTAAGCATCAGCACCTGAATGTAGTTTAACGGGTCTAAATACGCATTACGCCAGCGAACCGATTGCCCAATTTCAGGGAAATCGGCCATCAGTTCGCGTTCTTGTGTCACGTTGAATATTTGCTCAATGGCCAAATCAAACTCGCCAGAAATAGTGCTGTAAGTAACTTTAGCAATGTCAGCATCACTGCACAATTTTGCGTATTCGGCAGCAACTTGTTGATCCGTTTTGAGAATCACCATTTGTGAGTTACTGATCAGAGTGCGGAAATAGCGCCAATTTTGTTGCATGTCTTGCAAGGTATCTAAGCCGCCATTATCAATGGCGTGCTTTAATGCGCTGCCTAAGCCATACCAGCCTGGAATATTTTGCCGTGATTGTGACCAGCCAAATACCCAGCCAATGGCACGAATAGACTTTTTAGAATAGTCGGCTTTTTTACGGTGAGATGGGCGCGAGCCAATATTTAATAAGCCAATTTCGCTTGATGGCGTGGTCTCGTAAAAATATTGCATGGTGGCCACATTGTCATCAGTGAGTTTACGAAAAGCAGCTTCACCTTGCTCGGTGAGTTGCTCCATCATGGCCACATACTCAGGTTTATCAGTCACTGAATCTGATGCGCTGGCTTTCATTAAGCCGGTAATGCCCACCGTGAGCTCATAACGAGCGGTGTCTTTAAAGTTATATTTAAATGACAGTACTTCACCTTGTTCAGTGAACTTAATGCCACCTTGAACGGTGCCTTTCGGCTGGCCAAGAATGGCTTCGTGAGTTGGGCCACCGCCACGGCCAATGGTGCCACCACGACCATGAAATAACAGGCAGCGAATATCATGTTTGTTGCTGACTGACACGATGTTTTGTTGCGCTTTGTATAAGTTCCAGCTTGAAGCCAAAATGCCGCCGTCTTTACACGAATCAGAGTAGCCCAACATGATTTCTTGGGTGTCGTTCGTGAACGACAAGAGCTGACGGTAAACTGGGTTTTGGAATAAGCTCTCCAGCGTTGGTTCAGCGTGCTCTAAGTCTTTTACGGTTTCAAACAATGGCGCAATGTGGATTTCGCTAGTCACTTTGCCTGATGCGTCGGTAGTAATAAGCCCTGACATTTTTGCCAATAGCGCCACTTCTAATAGATGGCTGGCTTCGTGCGTCATTGAGATGATATAGCTGCCAAAACAGTGCTTGGAAACTTCGTCACGCATCTCGCTCATTAATTCGAAAACTTCAATGATTTCAGCGCTTTGCAGTGTGATTTGCCGACGGTCGTAGCTTAAGCTTTCAGTTTCAAGTAAACGCTCGGTTAACCAAGACTGACGCTCTTGCTCACTCATGACCGAGTAGTCAATGGGCTCATCCAAGGTCAAACCAATTTCGTGAATGGCTTGCGAATGCAGCGTCGACTCTTGGCGTATATCCATTTTCGATAGGTAAAAGCCGCAGGTGTCGAGCAAGCGTAATAAGGCTTTCAAACTACCGCGAGTGATATTACCTTCGTTGTGGTGGCGTAAAGAGTTGCGCACCAGCATGATTTCGTCACGAAACTCGTCTTCGTTTTTAAACGCCAACGGGTCAAACGACGGAGTGGCATCACCTAAGTGCATTTCCACAATGTGAATGGTTTTTTCTAAGCGAAGTTTCACAAAGCTCAGTTTGCGGCGATAGGGCTCAGTTAAGTGTTTATCACCAAGGTACTTAGTTAAACGTATATCGTCACGTTGCATTGACGCTTCAAACTCGGGAGACAAGCTGACTTGGTCGGCGCTGTGAGTGAATATTTTGCTTAAATGCTCAACGCGGCGCACATACTCTTGCAATACTTCAAGTTGTTGCATGCGCAAAGCGTTGCGTGTGATTTCAGGGGTAACAAACGGGTTGCCGTCACGGTCACCGCCAACCCAAGTGCCAAATTGCACAATGTTAGGCAGGTTCAATGAATCACCGCGAGCATCTGGGTATACGGTTTTTATGGCGTGCTCTAAGTCGCGATAGATCTCGGGTAGGCAATTGAAAATGCTTTCGCGAAAATAATAGAGCGAATTTTCAATTTCATCGTAAACCGTTGGCTTTGCTGGCCTTACCGCTTCAGTTTTCCAAAAAATTTGGATCATGGCCTTTAAGCGATGCCTAAATTCTTCGGCTTCAGCTTCAGACACATGGCCGCTAGTCAGTACTTGGTATTCTTTGTGAATACGTTGCAACGCTTCTAGCACAATAGGGCGTTTGGCTTCGGTTGGGTGCGCAGTGAACGTAGGGTAGTAGTTCAGGTTGCCAATCAGTGACATTACCTCATCCAAACTCTTACCTTGCTCTTTAAACCCAGTAATGGTGTCTAAAAATGAATTACTCCAAGTCTCGCCGGCTTCTTCAACTTGCTTGCGGGCTTTTTGGTTGGCGTGTTCTTCATTGATATTAGCCAAATGGAAAAACGTGCTGAATGCGTGAATGACGCGATCAACGGAATCCACATTCATGGCTTCAATGGCAGCGATTAATTCGCTATGACGCTCGGGGCTTGGCGTTTGACGTTGTTGAATAAAGCCTTTGCGTAAAAGCTCAACCGCATCAAAAACCGCTTGGCCTTCTTGTTCTAGAATAACTTCGCCGAGTAAATCGGGTAATAATTTGGCGTTTTCGCCAAGAGCACTAATGGGTGGGTTCACTGATCTTGTTACCTAATGAAATTGCAAACAGCCGGAGTATACCGCGCGTCAATTCTGTAAGAAAGTTTCATGCATGGATACTGCCATTAATTTGACTAAAAATAGTGGCGACATTCTAATGTAAACCGCTGAAGAGGGTGTTTAGGCCGGTCTGGATAATCGTTATACTCTGCACCGACGTAACTTTCCCACCGAATTAACTCAAATGACGACAGATGCTTGTTTAAAAAACGATTCGTTTTACGATGTTGTCGTTCTCGGAGGAGGCGCCGCTGGGTTAATGGCCGCGGCCACGGCCGGTAAACGCGGGCGTACAGTATTGGTGATTGAGGTGAGCAATAAGTTAGGCAAAAAAATTCTTATGTCGGGCGGCGGTCGTTGCAATTTCACCAATCTGGAAGTTAAAGCTGAACATTTCTTGAGCCAGAACCCGCATTTCGTGAAATCAGCACTAAGCCAATACAGTAATTGGGATTTTATCGGTTTAGTGGCGGCGTACGGCGTTGAATATCATGAAAAGGATCACGGCCAGCTTTTTTGCGACCACTCGTCAAAAGATATTTTGAAAGTTCTTGTTAGCGAATGTGAGCAGAACGGGGTTGAGTTTGCACTGAATACGTCGGTCACTTCAGTCACTCCGGTTAAAGTCGGTGAACCAGCGGCTGATGAGCTAAGCGTCGAGGCGCGTGTTAATTTTAATTTGCAAGCCGACTCCAAACGCTATGCATGCCAAAGCGTGGTGGTTGCCACCGGCGGTTTATCAATACCCAGCTTAGGCGGTGCAACAGGCTTAGGTTATCAACTTGCGCAACAGTTCGGTCTTGAGCTTGTTCCAAGGTCGGCGTCGTTGGTGCCGTTTACCTTAAGTGGCCGCTGGCTAGATTTTGTGGCCAGCCTGTCGGGTGTGTCATTGCCGGTGACAATCAGTGTGCCAAGCAAACAGTTTTATGAAAGCATGTTATTCACTCATCGCGGTTTAAGTGGCCCCTGTGTATTACAGCTCTCAAATTATTGGGCATTGGGTGAAGCGGTCACCATCGACTTATTGCCAAACAGTGATATGCGTGTTGAATTAATCAAGGCTAAAGAGCAATCGCCCAAAGCGCAGTTACAGGCTGTATTAGCAAAAGCGTTGCCGAAATCGTTAGCATTAAGTTTGATCGAAAATTGGTGGCCAGAGTTATCACGCACACCACTGCAAGAAATCAAGCAACAACGGTTATTCGATGTGGCCAACGATTTGCACCAGTGGTGTATAACGCCTTCCGGCACAGAAGGCTACCGAACCGCTGAAGTGACCAAGGGCGGGGTAGACGTAGGGCAAGTATTATCCAAAACCATGCAACACAAAACCACCCCCAATTTATTCTTTGTGGGTGAGGTGCTGGATGTCACTGGCCACTTAGGCGGGTTCAACTTTCAATGGGCATGGTCATCGGGGTATGTGGCTGGAATAAATGCTTAGTAACATTTTCGATAAAACAAAAATTAGCTAAAGTTTGATAGTATTGCTATGCAAACGTAGTTTTGTAGAAATATGAAAGTTGATGCTTAAAAAATACTGACTCTACATTATCGGGAATGGATATGTTGAAAACTGGAATGGAAATTTATTCGATTGATGTGGCTCCTAGTTGGGTGAAGGAACGCCAGGTTTTAAAGTATGACAAGGATGGAGAGTCCCCATTTAGTTACCCTTTGGCAGATTATCAAGAGCTTGTAGAGGATAGTAGAATATCTTCCTACCGCGACACTTATCAATGCATCAATGATGCCTCACGAATTGAAGACGCTTCTTTGTTATTGACGGAACTGCACCAAGGGTCTCAGGTACTAGTCATTCATGAGTTAAGTATTTTTCGTGATGGTGAGAAAATAGATGCGCTTGATGAGGAAAATATATCAGCTATTCAAAGAGAGAGATCTTTAGAAAGCCATATTACTGATAACCGGATTACCGTCAGTATCTCAGTGGATGATTTGCGAGTAGGAGATCATTTACAGTTTCGTTCAACAATTATTGAAATACAAAATGAGCACCCATTTCACGGGCGTCATTATTCTGTAAATTTTTCATTAAGTTGGACTTGCCCAGTTAATTTTCAATCGATTCGAATAGTTAATAAATCAGAAAAACAATTAAATATTCTCTATCAAGGACTAAATAATCAAAAAGATGAGAGCTACCCCGAGATAATAGAGCCTGGTTCTGAGTTTGAACGAGAGTATTTTGATATTCCAATTGAAAGAATGCCCAGCTCGGCTCCGAACTGGGTCTGGGGAAGCTTTTTACAAGTATCTTCTAAAGCAAGTTGGAATGACATAAGCCAGTATTTATATGAGTACTTTGAAGACAATAATGCTATTAGCTCAATGTCTTTTGCTGATGTTATGACACTGAATATCTTTTCAGACGAAGATAGCCTTGAAAGCAAAGCACTAAAGGTGATTCGATTTGTGCAAAATAATGTTCGTTACCGTGGGGAGAATCATGGTGTGTTTACACACACACCTAAACCCTCTGAACGAACTTTAAAAAAACGTTCTGGTGATTGTAAAGACAAGTCAAATTTAATGGTGTCGATGCTCACGGCTCTAGGGCTTAATGCATATCATATTTTGGTTAATACTAGTTATGGAGAGAAAGTTAAGGAGTTTAATCCGTCCCCCTATCATTTTAATCACATGATTGTTGGCGTTGAGTTTGAAGGTAACCATTACTATATAGACCCTACAATTCAAAAGCAGGAGGGTGATTTTGAACATATGGCACAGCTTAATTACGGAGTTGGCTTGCCGTTGTTTAAAAAGGGTGGTGAATTGATAAATGTCACTAGGTTAATTTCAAATAGAGTATTTGAGTTAACTCATCGGTTTAAATTGCCGAAAGATAAATCCGGTGCGGTATTGGAGATTGAGCGTGTTTACTTTTCCCACAGGGCAGATAACATGCGGTCTTATTTTTCTTCTAACGAAAAGTCAAAATATCAACAAGATTTTTTAGAATGGGCCAAAGGAGATACTGACTTACAGTTAAGTGTTGTTGAGGCTATAGAGATAAGCCAAGATGATCATGTATTAAATAAACTTACTACGCTAGAACATTATCAGATCGTAGATCTCGGGAAAAGTCATGAAAATAAGCATATCGAGTTATTGACGGACTTTTATCGCGAATTCACGGTGCCAAATTCCGATGATTTCCCTGCTCGTATTGATTTAGACGGTACAGTCCAGCACGAAATTTTTGTAACTTATGACCGACGGCCGGATATGGATCTATCTACAGAAAAAATAGACTCACATGCTTTTGAGTACATGGATTTAGTAGAAAATATAAAGGGCAATCAACTACATTACTTAACCCGTGTTACACCACTGAGAGACTACGTTGCCGCAGGCAGTGAAATCAAAAAGCATAGAGAGAAGGTTGAGCGTATGCGCCAGCGTAGCAATAATCTGATTCGACACAAAAATAAGGGTGCATTATCCGGAATGGCCAATAACTCGCTCAGTTGGTATCTAGGGTTTGTCGCGTTATGTTTAGCAATTAAAGCGATTATGAGAGCTTTTGGAGAGTAAAAATAATTTATTATTCCTAAGGTTGTTCAAGCTGAAAGCCCAGTAAACTAATCGTGTTTTTAATAACTTGAACTTGCTCTTTTAATTTATAAATTAATTATCAGTCTCATCAATGCGTTGTTGCTGTTCTTGATTAAAGCGCACCGGGTGCACGGAATTACTAGGGGTAATCCAGCCCATGCGAATTGATAAATAAATAAACGCAAACAGTACGATCCAAATACCAATTCGCCACGTCAGGGCTTTTACTAATTTATCGCCATTATCACGCTCGTCGGGTGTTTTTAGTAAGTGATACAGCCCTAAGCCCAAACTAATGATCATGGCAATCATTAATACGATGATGACAATTTTAGTGGTCATTGAATCTTCCGTTCGGTAACGCAATTTGCGGCGCAAGGCCAAAAAACAAAGCGTTTACTTGCGCGCTCTGTGCTATCGTCGCTTTAGTTTATATCATCTTGGTGAGCAAGTTGCGAATGACTGAGCCTAATCCTTCCACTAAACCTTATGTATTGCCAGTGCTGCTGATGCTGGCTGTCGTGTTGGTTTTGGTGATGTTGCGTTTGGGTGTTTGGCAACTAGACCGGGCTGAGCAACGTCAGACTCTGGTTGATCAAGTGCTGCTCAATAGTAAGGTGCCGGTTGAGTTAGATGACTTAGTTCAGTCTTTTAAAACTGTACACACACTGCCAGCTGATACGCAAAAAACACTTTTTGATGATTATCGGTTTCGCCCATTGACGATACGCGGGCAATATCAAGCTGAATATTCGCTTTTGATCGAAAATCAGGTGCATCAAAATAGGGGCGGGTATCAGGTAATTACGGCATTTCAGCCGGTGAATTCTGAACAAATGGTCATGGTGTCGAGAGGCTGGATTGCGGCTGGTGAAACTCGGCAAGACTTGCCTGCATTTGCAACACCAACGGATACAGTCACCTTAAATGGGCGGTTGGCGCTGCCATACCCTAAGCCGCCGTTATGGAAAGAAGACTACCCCGTCAGTGAGGGCATAGTTTGGCAGTATTTACCTATTGACAAGTATGCGCAGCAAATAGGGGTAAGTGTGCTGCCTTTAATGTTAGAATTGGCGCCCGAAAAAGCGGGAAGTGATGGCTTAGTTACTCGATGGAATACCATTGACGACAGCTGGGTCAACAAGCACAAAGCTTACGCCGTTCAATGGTTTGCTATGGCTTTGGTGTTTTCATTGTTGTGTTTGTTCTTGTTATTGAGAAGGCGAACGCAAGCAAAACCATAAATAATTTTTGTCTATTTTAAGCGTAATTTATTATGAGTAAGCAAAACGTCAATCAGACTCTTGATTCTAAAACCGTATTTTGGAATCGTGTGCAACTCATTGCGATTTTTGTTGTGTTCTTGGCGCCCATTGTCGGCGCGTTTTTATACAAGCCTAGCCAGTTCAACAATTACGGTGACTTGTACACGCCCGTTAGAGAGTTGAGCGAATTATCGCTGGTCGATGTGAACACCGCTTATACGAGTAAATTATCTGACTATGCTGATGAGGATATGTGGCTGTTTCTGGTTGTTGCGCAAGGCAAATGCGGTACTGCCTGTGAGCAAAGCATATTAAATAGTCGCCAATTACGAGCCATGCAAGGTAAACATCTTGAGCGTTTGCGCTCGGTCTTTGTGTACTCGGGCTTGTCTATTGATGTGGCGCGTGATTTGGCAAAAAAGTATCAGCCGGTTGAAGTGTATGCCGCCGATGCCAACGAATTAGCACAATGGGCTACGCAATTAGCCCCCGAAAATATTGACGGTGATGACTTGGTTGACCGTTTTTATATCGTGGATTCTAGAGGCTTGTTAATGATTAGCTACCCGAGTGATGCGGAGCCTAAGTACATAAACAAAGACTTGAAACGCCTGTTAAAGTCGCGCCGTTAATGTGATTTGATGTTAGATATTATTAGGTATTAGATGAACATGACAAATCAAGCCTCATTAAGTCACGCTATTCAGCAATATTACGACCTCACCAAGCCGCGTGTGGTGATGTTGATTGTGTTCACGGCCATTGTGGGTATGTTTTTAGCCGTACCCGGTTGGCCAGACTTTATCACCATCGTATTAGCCTCATTAGGCATTGGCTTGGCAGCTTCATCAGGTGCCGCCATGAATCAAATTATAGATATGCGCGCTGACGCGATTATGGCACGCACGCAAAACCGCCCCTTAGCCACAGGTGGGCTCAATGTGTGGCAAGCCGTGGTGTTTGCCGCCTTATTGTGTGTGGCCGGCATGGTGATTTTAGTGATGTGGGTCAATACGCTCACCGCCATACTGACGTTTGTTTCTATGGTCGGTTACGGCATTATTTATACGGTATTCTTAAAGCCCGCCACCCCACAAAATATTGTGATTGGTGGTGCCGCGGGCGCCGCCCCGCCATTACTGGGCTGGACCGCGATGACCAACGCCATTACTCCAGAAGGGTGTTTGTTGTTCTTGATTATTTTCGCCTGGACGCCGCCACACTTTTGGGCGTTGGCTCTCTATCGTCGTGAAGAATACGCCGAAGCCGGCGTGCCTATGTTGCCGGTAACGCACGGTGAAGAGTTCACCCGCCTGCAAATACTGCTCTACACATACATTTTAGTGGCGGTTACTTTATTGCCGTTCACTATTCACATGTTTGGCGGTATTTACTTAATTGGCGCCTTGTATTTGAACGCTCGGTTTATGTATTACGTGTTGAAACTGTATCGTAATTACAGTGATGAGTTGTCACGTCGAACATTTTTCTATTCCATTAAATACCTAATGTATTTATTTGCCGTGATGCTGGTGGATCATTACTTGTGGTCGTACGCGTTAGGGTATTTGTCTGGGTTGTTTGCGTAATTAGGTCAAAGCAACGTCGAGCACTTAATGGGTAAATAAGCGCCGAGATAACTTACGTATCCACTGGCCTAAACCTTTGGCCGCCATGCCCGCCTTGCCGGCAATTTCTTCAGGCTTAATGTCGTTGTCTGTAATCAGTTCTGGGGCAACCTTGCTTTTTATCTTGGTGATGGCCGAGCGGTCTACTTGAGAAAACTTTTTAAACAACCATTGGTTTGGCCGATTCCAAACTTGGCCTTGGCAAAAACACGCCACCAAATCAACCAATATGGGCTCGCCATCGGCGGTAATGAGTGTGTTAGTGGGGTTGCGAAGGTCGTTGTGCGCCACTCCAGCTTGGTGTACGTCAGCAATAGCAGCGCTTAACTTGTTAAAAAAAACCGGCCAGTCAGGCTGAATACGAGTGAGCCGGGTAATTTGTTCCGACTCGTGATAGCTCATTAGAAACGAACGTTTATCCGGCACGCTTAATAAATCGGGTATGCATGGTACTGCGGCTAGCTTACGTAATGCTTTGCATTCTCGCCAATTTAGAATGGGGCCAATCAATAAGGCAAACCATTTATCCGCGCCGCCTTGGTCTTTAAGCACCGCTTTATGGCCTTCAATGTCAATTAATAACACGTCTGGGCGCGAGCCTCCGCCTTCACGAAAAGTGGCCACAGCGTGTTTACGCAGTTCTGCAGTGGAGTATTGTTGCCAATTAAAGGTCATTTTACAGTTTGAACACTTTTACGTTATGAACACTAAGAGCTTTGAACTGTTTATGGTAACATTCCGCCCCAAATTTAGTCACACTTTCACTACTGCCTTTTGGCGCGATTGAGAATTTTTTATGGTTAACTTTCCACTTACCGAAACCACCGCATTAACCCCATTAGACGGCCGCTATGGCAGCAAAGTTGCTGACTTACGCCCCATTTTCAGTGAGTTTGGTTTAATCAAATATCGCTCTTTGGTTGAAGTGCGTTGGTTGCAAGCGCTTTCTGAAGAGGCGAATATTGCTGAAGTGCCGGCATTTTCAGCACAGGCCAATGCCGAGCTTGATGCCATTATTGATAACTTTTCAGTGGAAAACGCTGAAGCGGTTAAGAGCATTGAAGCCACCACCAATCACGACGTGAAAGCGGTGGAATACTTTTTAAAGCAAAGCTGTGAAAGTATTGCCGACGTGCACGCAGTGAGTGAATTTTTTCACTTTGCGTGCACTTCAGAAGACATTAACAATTTGTCTTATGCGCTTATGCTGCAAGACGCGCGCAGCCAAGTGGTGGTGCCTACGTTTAATAAAGTGATTGCCGCTATTAATGAATTGGCGAACGACAATGCCAGCTTATCTATGTTAGCGCGCACGCATGGTCAGCCAGCCTCACCGACCACCTTGGGCAAAGAAATGCGCAATGTGGTTGCGCGTTTAGAGCGCCAAGTACAACAAATTGAAGCGGTGACTATTTTAGGCAAAATTAACGGTGCAACCGGCAACTACAATGCGCATGTTGTGGCGTACCCTGAAGTAAACTGGGAGCAATTTTCGCAAAACTTTGTTGAGTCTTTAGGTCTAACGTGGAACCCACTAACCACGCAAATTGAACCACACGATTACATGGCTGAGCTGTTTCATGCTGTGGCGCGTTTCAACACCATTTTATTAGACTTTGATCGCGACATTTGGAGTTACATCTCTATTGGTTACTTTAAGCAAAAAGTAGTGGCAGGTGAAGTGGGTTCATCAACCATGCCGCACAAAGTAAACCCCATTGATTTTGAAAACTCAGAAGGCAACCTAGGCTTGGCCAACGCCATGTTTGATCACTTGGCCTTAAAACTGCCAGTCAGCCGTTGGCAGCGCGATTTAACGGACTCTACTGTTTTGCGTAATATCGGTGTGGGCTTTGGTTACACCATGTTGGCGTGTGCCGCTACGCTTAAAGGCATTAGTAAGTTGGCGGTAAACGAGTCTGCGCTAGCCGCCGATTTAGACGACAATTGGGCGGTACTCGGTGAAGCGATTCAAACCGTCATGCGTCGTTATGACATTCCTGAGCCGTATGAAAAGCTAAAAGCATTGACTCGTGGCAAAGATGGCATCGACCAAGCCGCTCTGGAAGTGTTTATCGAATCATTAGAATTGCCCGAGGCAACCAAAGTTGAGTTGAAAAAGCTCACTCCAGCCAACTACATTGGTTTGGCTGAAAAATTAGCTAAGGCTTAATTTACCGTTTGCATCATTGCCATGACTGAGTTGGTTCGCTTATCTAAATTAATGTCACAGCGCGGCTTATGTTCGCGCCGTGAGGCGGATAAGTTGATCGAACAAGGCTTGGTGTTAGTCAACGGTGAACGCGTCAATACGCTCGGGGTTAAATTTCCTGAAAGTGTCAGTATTGAGCTAACCCAACGCGCTCAAGCCATGCAGAATGAGCGCGTTACCATTATGATCAACAAACCCGTGGGCTACGTTTCAGGGCAGGCTGAAGATGATTACGTGCCTGCGGTTAGGCTGATTACGGCCGATACGCACTCGGAAACAGAGCAAACTGGCAATAAACTTAAACCCGAACATTTCAAAGGTCTTGCCCCCGCAGGCAGGCTGGATATTGATTCGCAAGGACTGCTGGTGTTAACTCAAGATGGCCGAATAGCCAAACAGTTAATCGGCGCTGACACTGAGTTGGAAAAAGAATATCTAGTGCGAGTGAATGGTGGCATCAACCAAGAGCGCATAGAGCAACTCACTTTTGGTCTTGAGTTAGACGGTATGCCTTTAAAGCGCGCCAAAGTGCGTCAACTTAACCCTGACCAATTACAAATCATTTTGCGTGAAGGCAAGAAGCGTCAAATCAGACGCATGTGCGAAGCGGTTGGGCTTTATGTCAGCGGTTTAAAGCGAGTAAGGGTAGGTGAGTTGCGTTTAGGTAAGTTGGCCGAAGGCGAATGGCGCTTTGTAAAAGCCGAAGAGTTTCGCCACCGCACACAAGCTCGGCGGCCTAATGCGAATCGCTCGGGTGGTAATCGACCTTACCGTAAAAAAGCTCAGCCCAAAAACTCAAGCAAAAAGTCTTAGACCTGCAAGTTAATCCAGAAGCTTTTGAGCCATAAGGCTTTAAATAAATCTTCTAAATCTCTACGTTAAGCAAACTGCAATTTATTGTCTTTACGAACCAAGCGATTGCTTAGCCCAGCACTTAGCGCGTCTGCAAAACCGGTTTGTGACAGCAGTGCGTTCACACTGTGGTTCTCTAATAAGTCAGCGCTCAAGCTTTGATAATAGTCCACCGGGCGTTGAAACATCCATAAGCAGTAAGGTTGTATTGCGCGTTCGGATTGTATGCCACCAATGCTAAATTGGTGAGAGCCCAGCAGGCGGCTAACCTCGGCTGTGTTTGGGTTATCTGCACGCCATTCATCAAGCCGTTGGTTGGTGTTGGCCAGTACCGGTAATTGTTCTCGTGCCATACGTTTGAGTATGGGCAGTAAGGTTTCAGGTATTTCGTCGTTTTCCAGCCATTCGCCACGGCATAGAGCTGGCGAGTCATTGGTCATGCGCCCAACCCATGCACATACTGCGGGGGCTTTGGCGCGCATTAATTTGCCTGGCGCTGGGTCTCGAAAAAGGTGAGCGTACAGCGGCCCAATAAATCCAAAATCAGCAATGCACGGTTTGTCGCCCAGCAAAAATGGGTGTTGTTCAAAGTGCGCCTGTAGGTCACTCAATAACTCAACGTAAGAGTGCTCTATGGCGGTAATATTATGCTCATGCACACCAAGTTTGGGCACCATGGCGCTGAATTTACTGCCCAGTTTTTTACCTAAAAAGCGTTGTATGAATGCGGGCGCGTTGGGGGCAACTAAAGAACCAAATTCTTGATGAATAAAATCGGCATTGGTGGCGGGGTAGTTCCAACGATAGTGCATGGCGGGTATGACCAGCCATTCGTCACCATACACTTCCAGTAGCAGCGACACTAAACGTTGCTTTGGTGTGTTGGGGTAAACCGAATGATCGCTGAAGCGTTTCTCTAACTCATCAATAATAACCGTGGTGTCTTGAAGCACATGATCATCAGGTGTTTGTACTACGGGTATATAACGCACGCCAGTGCGGGGGACGATGAACTTCTTGTATTGCTTAACGGTTGCCGTAATTTCGTCAAACGGAATGTTTTTTTTACGCAGGTAAGAACGTGCCTTACCTGAGTAGAGAGAAAACTCTGCGCCGTATAAGCGGTAACGATCAGTCATGTGAATATAGTAATGCTTGAGTTCTTTTACGTGGCGTTTTCGTTAAATTAGAGCGGCTACGCTTGGGCAAAAATTAATTAGAAAAGTGCTCATAAGTGACTAAAGCGTAGCATAAGCCTGTGAATAGTAATGATAGTAAAACGGCGGCTGAGCCAAGGTCTTTAGCGCGACCAGAGAGTTCGTGAAACTCTTCACCCACACGGTCGACCACGGCTTCTACGGCCGAGTTTAATAATTCACACACCAGTACTAGCAGTACCAAGCTTAACAAGAACATTTTTTGTGTCAGGGAGTCACCAATCCATAAACCGTATGGCACAAAAAAACAGGCAAAAGCCAATTCTTGACGAAAAGCACTCTCGTGTTTGAAGGCGGCCTTAAGCCCTTTTATTGAGCACTCTAAGGCTTTCCAGGGGCGCATAAAGCCAGAGCCATTACCGTAAGTTTTTTTTTCGTTCATGTGATTTTTCTAAAGTGTTACTTTGACCACTTGCAACGGTTTACTAACCGGTGTCTATAGTTAAGGTTTTAGTTTAGCTTTGATATTTAGAGTTTATGAAAAAAACGATCCGCGCGCGGTAAGTAATAATTATCGTAATTCAATGACATAACAACATGACCAGATTGCCCGACAATTTCGTTTCTAGGGACAAAGCCAATCACTCTGGAGTCGGCACTGTTATCGCGGTTATCACCAAGCGCTAAATAATAATGTTTGGGCACCCGTGTTGGCGCAAAACTTGATAACGATGAGCCGTGTTTCTTAACCCGAATGGCGTGTTCTAAACCTAATAGATTTTCAATTTTGTCGCTGGTGGTGTGCGTATCATTAAGGTCTTGATACGACAGACGTTGGTTGTTGATATACAAAACGTTACTTCTTAATTCAACCACATCACCGGGAACGCCAACCACTCGTTTGATTAAACGTTTGTCTGAGGCCTTTGAGTCAAACACGATAATGTCGCCTCGTTGCGGGTCCGCCATTTTAAGCAGCGAAATATGGGTAAAGGGCAGGCGAATGTCATAAGCCATTTTATTCACCATGACTCGGTCACCTTCGATGATGGTGGGTTTCATCGAGCCGGTGGGCACATCATTCCAGTCCGCTATCGCGCTTCTAAAGGCAAACATTAATACTAGGAACAATAAAAAAGCTTTATTGGTTTTATAAAGATTGGCTAACCGTGATTTCATCGTGTTACTCCTTAAATTTAAGTTAAGTCTGTAAGCTACCCTAAGCAGATATTAAAGCTTATTGCCCTCAAGCATAGATTAAAGCAAATTTTGAGTTATGGCTAATCGAGGTATTTCCATGTGTCAGCGCCATCAAAGTGGCGTACCTTGATGGGCGCGGTTAACGCTTGAGGTGCCATACGAAAATTAACACCAACTTTTTGTTCGCTAACGTTTTCTGTGGTTTCGTAGTGAGTTAGGCAAGAGCACTTACTGCAACTGACAAAATCAAGGTGTTCTTTGCCCCAGCGGTAGCGAGTAAGCTCGTTACTTTGAACGTCAACTTTCACTTGTTGCGGTGTGTAATAGCCCCACAAGGAACCGTAACGGTTACATACTGAGCAATTGCAAGCAGTGAGAGTTTGGGGGGTGTGCTCAACGGTGAGTTGAACGTTTCCGCAGTGGCATTTTAGTATCATGGCATTCGTCTTTCTAAGTGGTATTTAGAATTCGCTGTTTTAGTATAGCCATAACTGAGAGCGTGGTTATTTATTTATATTTAATTTGGCTCCCGAAGTAAAATTGGAGCAGCTTCTGCCTGCTTTTTCTAGTGTACATTTTCCCTGTATCGACTAAGAAATTATGGGTGATGTCGTTATCACCCTGTGTTTAGAGAGCTGTATGAAGCAAACCTAAGCGTTTAACAATATTAATGATGGTGCTCTTGAGTGCAATTACTGCTTTCGCAGGTAATACTTTGGCAGGCTTTGTAGTTTAGGTAGTGAGACAAGGCCAGTAACAGTCCGCCAATTGATGTAGCTACTTTTTCAGCGCCAACGCTTATGTGGTCATGGCCTAGAAATGCCACGGCGAACAAAATGCCAATGCCGAACACACCGCTTAAAGCAATGGACCACAAACGGTGTTTTTTGCAGCCAATAAATAGAGCAACAATACTGGTTGGCACCACAACCCACAGCATGAGGCGATGGAACACAACGTCTTCCACAAAGGTGGTAAGTGAGAATATGGGTATCAAGGTCAGCGCCAGTGGCGCGACTAAGCAATGCACCAAACAAATGCCTGATAACAATATTGCAAATTTGTCTAATTGTGAGGTGCGGCTCATAAGAAACAGGGGTTAAAAACTAATATGTAATAATATAACATACAGAGGCTGATGTAACTGCGGTTTTCAGTGTTTTTTACATAAGCTAACTCTCAAAAACCGGCATCAATAGCAAACCGTCATCAGAGCGTTACTTTTCGATCAAATCTTGTACTTCTAAACTGGTTTCAACGGTTTGCACAATTTTTTTAGATAAGGTTTTTTTACCGAACAATTGCCAGCCCCACACCACTAGCCTGCCGACGTTGTGTGCGTGCATTAACTTTGTTACCACCACGCCCAGCCGCTTACTTAAGCCTTTGGTTAAGCTTTTTTTGTCGTCTTGGGTGAACTTTTTTTGGAACGGTTGTAAGCCTGTTCGGTAGTATTCTTCACGGTCACTGTTCGGCGCTTCAAAAATCACAAAGTCATCGTTGTTTTTACTGTAAACCGGAATAATGGGCACGCGTTGCTCATTACGTTTTTCATCGTGAAATGACCAGGCGTCTATATAGGTTTGATCGTCTTTGACTCTTGGGTGGTCGATTGGCCATGAAAAGTGGTAACGCAAAAAACGCCTCATATTTAAGCGCCCCAGTTCATAGTCGTGCTCTAGAAAGTCACGCTTTAAAAAACCAGCAAAGCCGCTGAGTGCGCCGCTTTTTATTGACAGCATTTTTTGGTCTTCAGGGCGTTGGTCATTATCCGCAGGGTCTCTGAGTGGGTTCGACGGGTAGACCAAGCCAACGCGTTCTTTTAAGCGTTCAGACACCATAATGGGTTCTGAAAATCGTGCGTGGCGAATTAATGTTGACTTCAACATGCCCAAAATTTTATCGAGCCGCATGGCGTCTTCTTTTATGTGTAAGTCCAATGAGTTTGGAAATGGGTCAATCAATAACACACGGCCATCTTTACGCTTATCAGGCTTATTTACGTCGCTTAAGTCGCCCCAATCAGCAAGCTTGTCGCCAAACAATAATTTAAACGCTTCTAATAAGGGTTCGTTGTTGGTAGCACCGCCATCCACGGCGTAAAAACTTTCTTTGTTTCCGTATTGGCTATTCCATTGAGGCGGGCAGGTATTTTCTTTGTAAAGCGCTTTGGTGTGATCTGGTTGTTGTTCTACGGTTTCTGGCGCCAACCACTTACGTTGGTCGTGAATGTCTTCGTTGCTTGTTAGCGTGGGGCGGTTCACTTTAATTGGCTCAAACGCCAATGGAAAGGCGCTACTGGCAAGTGCGCCGTTGGCGAGTTCAGGTAAGCCGGCGTCATTGCCCATTTGCACATAGTAAACAGGCTCAGAGTGAGGCTCGCTGTCATTGGGCACAAAGCGGTAATGTAAGTACTCGTTATGGTGGCTCATGCCAAATTCAGTACGGTTCAATTTAGGCAGCGCAATGTTGTAAGGCACACCGCGTAGGTTAGTCACCGATAGACGAATTTCATAATTCGGGCTCACGTAACTTGGCCATGCGGTACTCCACGAGTGTTTGGCGAGCACTTCGGTGGTCAATTCTCGAAAGTAGTTTGAGTTTAATGCGGACTTTACTGCAGCGTCTGGTTCGTCAAGGTCTTGAGTTTCCAGTAATTTGCTGATTGACACCGAAAACCAAGCATCAACACCGAGTTCTTGCTGAGTGTCACTTGAGAAAATATCAAGGCTTGATAACGCCGCTTGCACGGAACCTGCCGATGCACCGCTCATGCCTTTTATTTCTATGCGGTGTTTGGGGCGCTTGGGTAATGCTAACTCGGCGTTTTCCCAGCGGCGCAGCGCTTGAAGTAATACTGACATGGCGCCAGCCGAGTATGCGCCAGCCGATACGGCGCCTGCCATGCATATGGCAATGGGGTAACGATCCTGCTCCATCTTCATCCTTCCCGAAGCTAACTGTGCTTTCTTTGCTTTGTGAGCGAACTATTAAACGTTATTTTTTTGTACATTTGTAAATTAAGAAATGCATTTATTCTGATTTTTTGCACACTTATGACGCTGCCGTTTTCTTAATCGTTTTTTTAGAAGCCGTCTTCTTAGTGACTTTTTTCTTTGCCTTTTTCCGTGTTGTTTTCGTCGTCGTTTTTTTGGCGACTTTCTTTATTTCGTTATCATTTCCTTTCTCAGCCCTTTTCTTAGCTTCATTCTTCAATTTGACTTTAGCGCTTACGGCGGAGGTTTGTAATTCAGCAAAGCTTTCGTTAATAAAACTTACAAACAGTTCTATGTCGGGCAATGTTCGGCGGCAAGAGGTGATTGAAAAGCTCACTTCGCCGTTGTAACTGCTAATTAAAATGAACAAGCCCATGCGATCGCTCAATGGCCCTAAGCCCATTTGTGTAATTACCTTGGCACCATTCATAAACACCGGCACTTGTGGCCCAGGAACGTTTGAAATACACACGTTGGTCATGCGGCCAGCCATTTCAGAACGCATGGCTAAGCGTGCGGCCAACAGCTGCGTGCTGGCCGGTATGTGGCGGGTAACGTCGGTCATTAGCCGTGCCGATAACCCTTTGCGCGTGGCCTTTTGTGCTTTGGTTTCTTGGTAAATGGCTTGCAGGCGCTCCAAAGGGTCTTCAATGTTGGTGTACAGCAATGGCGACATTGTGCTGATGTTATTCCCCGGTTGCTCGGTTTCTTTTAGGCTGCCTTTGGGGGCACGAACATTGACCGGCACAAACGCTCTTAATGACTCGCCGGGTAATTCTTTATGGTGACCTAAGTATTTGCGTAAGGCACCAGAGCAAACGGCTAAAATAATATCGTTAATGGTGGCGCCTTTTACTGCCCCGCGAATCGGTTTAAAGTCAATTAAATTGAAAACCGTGGAGTCAAACACCCGGTGCGGCGAGGTTTCTAAGTTAAACCGTGTTATTGGCACTCGTTGCTTTGGCTCGTTGTTTTCTCGCTTGTGTTGTAAAAACTGCCTTTGTGCATTCTGCATAATGCTCGGAGCATGACGCATCACTGATTGAGCCACGTTCAATGGCGAACGTAAGCCGTTGATGACGCCACGAGCCGCCATTTGCATTGGGCTTGGCTTTTCAAAGCGCTGAGAGTTGACTCTCTTTTCGCTTGGCATTACTGGCGTGCCGGCTTGGTCTAAATCCAATAATCCACCAAAAAAGTTCACAATGGCCATGCCATCAGCGGCCGAATGATGAATTTTAGTGGCCACCGCGTAGCAGCCTTTAGGAATGCCGTTAATGTTGTCTAAGCCTTCTATCACGTACATTTCCCACGGCGCGCGCTGCATATCAAGCGGGCGGGTATGAAAACGGGCAAGATGAATGCACAGCTGCCGCCAATCAGCTGGGTGCGGTAAGCGGCTATGACGAATGTGGTATTCGATATCGAAATGCTCGTCTTCAATCCAGTAGGGGTAATCCAGCTCAAGTGGCACGTGATAGATGCGGCGTTTGTAAATAGGGGAGGTGTGTAAGCGGCTGCGCACATGTTCAATAATGTGTTTAAAACGAACTTTTCCCCCGGGTGCCGTAGACGGGTCAAGTATGGCAACGGAAGTAACGTGCGACAAACTTTTGTTAGTTTCCATATACAAAAATTGCGCATCTTGAGCTGAAAGCTGTTTCATAGTGACGGTATTCCTTTTAAGTAGCGTGTGATTATTCTGTCATGTTACTAAGATAATGTTAACGTCATATGTAGCACTGTGTCTTGTAAAAGACCGATTATTAGGTAGTATTAGACTAAATAGTACGCTGATTGAAGCGAATTCAGCCGCAGAAGGTATGCGGTGTTGGGGTTGTATGGATTTATATACTAATGTGACAAAAGAAATAAAAGCCCTGCCGGAAGGGCCGACTATTGGTGCCTTTTTTGATTTTGATGGCACCATCATTCATGGCTATTCAGCCACCACCTATTTGCGCGAACAGGTTAAGCGTGGTGATATCTCACCTAAACAGCTGGTAGAGCTGGCTAAGGTGATGGCGCAATTTGGTTTGGGAAACATGGACTTTTCAATCATGCTCACCATGGCATCGCAATTCATGGAAGGCATTGATGAGTCAGACTATTTAACCTTCTCAGAACAGCTGTATAAAAAGCACATTGCCAAACTGATTTACCCCGAAAGCCGGGCTCTGATTGAAGCGCATTTAAAAAAAGGCCATACCGTTGCATTAGTATCAGCGGCCACGCCATATCAGGTGATGCCGGCGGCACGCGAACTCAATATTCCGCACGTTAAGTGCTCTCAATTAGAAGTGGTGGATGGTAAGTTTACTGGCTCGGTGGTACGGCCAACGTGTTATGGAATGGGCAAGGTTGATGCGGCCGAGCAATTAGCTGAGCAATTTAATATCGATCTTGCCCAGAGTTTTTTTTACAGCGACAGCGACGAAGACATTCAGTTGTTAGAGCACGTAGGCAACCCTCGCCCCTTAAATCCGAATAGCCGCTTGCGGCATATTGCCCGTGGCCGCGGTTGGCCAGTGCAAGATTTTCAAAGCCGGGGTAATGCAAAACTCAGCGAATACGTGCGAACCTTTGCCACGCAAATGAGTCTGGTGACTTCATTCCTAGCGGGTATTCCGATCTACGCTTTAACTGGGTCGTTGAATAAAACACGCAACTTTTCCATCTCGTTGTTTGCCGACACAGCGTGTGCGTTAACCGGCTTAGAGTTAGACATTAAAGGCGAGGAAAATGCATGGAAGGCGCGCCCTTGTGTGTTTGTGTTTAATCACCAAAGCCAAGCCGACGTGTTGATTTTACCTACGTTATTACGGCGAGACTTGGCGGGTATAGGTAAAAAAGAAATTGGTGATGTGCCGGTTTTTGGCCAGCTAATGCAATTCGCCGGCACCGTGTTGATTGATCGAAACAATGCGAGATCGGCAAAAGAAGCCATGAAGCCATTAATTGATGTGATTCAAAAAGAAGGGCGGTCGGTGTGCGTGGCACCGGAAGGCACGCGCTCAACGTCCACCAATTTAGGCCGCTTTAAAAAAGGCGCTTTTCATATCGCGATGCAAGCCGGCGTGCCGATTGTGCCGATTGTTATCCATAATGCCATTGACGTAGCCCCCAGAGGGCAATACGTATTTAAACCGGCCACGGTAAAAGTAACGGTGCTGCCGCCAGTAGAAACGTCTGACTGGAAAGTAAAAGACATTGATAAGCATGTTGATCAAGTGCGAGACATGTTTCTTGAAGAATTGGATCAAATGCAATACCAGCCTAAAGAAAAGGCAATATCCAAAGTAAGCAATAGCAAGAAGGCTAAAGTCAAAAACACTCAAGCCAAAAACACCGCCATGAAAACTGCCGCAGTAAAAACAATCAAGGCTGCGAATAAATAACATGACGATCAACCCATGGGAGTCAGTCACAGCTCAGCATGTTTTATACATCATTGACGCTGCTCACAGTGTCGAAGAAACCCTAATACTGGATTGGTTAAATAGCACTAAAGCCGAGGCTCAATATACCGGGGTGGTGAGTCACTGTGTGGTGCCCATAGTGCAAGACCCAGAGCACATTCCCATTGACCGTTTAAATATTGCACTTGCCATACCCGACGATGCCTTAGTGGTACCAGTGAGGGTGGTGTGGCGAACTAAGTTAGATGATCTAAACACAAAACCTCGTTGGCGAGACTTAATACATAACCCACGCCGGCCTAATCAGCGCAAGGCACAGGCCATTCTGCAAGCTGCCCCGGAGAAAGCGCAATGCATATTAGGTAAGCCGGCTACCTTGCAAGACTTACGTCAGCGCTATGAGCAGCGTGAGGCCATTGTCCCCATAGACGATACGCTGGCTGGTTATGTAGCAGAGCAAGCTTCGTTAGCGTTGGAAGTGGCTGAACGCCGTTTACGCGGTAGCCGTTATAAAGTACCACGGCAAGTATCGAAGCAGGTGCGAGCCAGCGCGCGCTACAAACGCGGCTTACAACAAATAATTCAAGACACAGGAAAGAGCGAAGAAGAGTTACGTACAAAAGCGTTGCCTTACTTTAAAGAACTGGTGGCCACGCCGCATATCTTTTGGTTGGACGTGGCGGCGGCGTTTAACCGCTGGGTTATTTCCTTAGGCTATGAAAATAAATTAGTCGTCGATCTTGAAAAACTGGAGCAATATCGAGCCATTGTGCGCGAACACCCAACGGCATTATTGTGGACACACAAGACGCATATGGATGGTATTACCATTCAATCTATTTTATTTGAGCACGACTTTCCACCGCCGCACACCATGGGGGGCATTAACATGGCGTTTGCCGGCGTTGGCTTTTTAGCTCGCCGAGCCGGAGCTATTTTTATTCGTCGCTCCTTCCACGACAAACCACTGTACAAATTAGTGTTACGTGAATACTTGGGCTATTTGTTAGAAAAGCGCTTTCCACTAACGTGGTCTTTTGAAGGAACGCGTTCGCGGGTGGGTAAGTTAATGCCACCGCGCTATGGCATGCTCAAATATGTGATGGATGCGATGCAAGAGTCCAGTGCCGATGGCTTACATATTATTCCCGTGGCGATAAACTACGACATGAATAACGACGTTAAAGATTATGCCGCCGAGCAAAGCGGGGGCATTAAGCGCCCTGAGTCGTTAAGTTGGTTTATTTCATACTTGCGCAGAATGCGTCAGCCACTGGGTCGCATCTATGTGGACTTTGGTGACCCGGTTGTGGTTAACAAAGCCTCCTTTGGAGAAGACCGCTTGGCGCTTGAAAAAACCGCATTTAAAGTGGGCGTTGAGGTTAACCGAGTGACGCCGATCACTCTCACCGCATTAATGTCTATGTCCTTGTTAGGCGCTGCCCCAAGGGCTCAAAGTATTGATGAGCTTACTGAGAACATGGCCGCATTGCGAGCATGGGCCGAGCATTTTTCGATTAAGTTCACCAGCGATTTTGATGCCAGTGAGAGCCAGAATATGATGAAACTCATTGGCCATATGGTCGATTCTGGGTTGATACATCACTACGATGAAGGGCCAGAGACCGTTTACGCTGTGCCAGCCGAGCAGCATGCGATGGCGAGCTATTATCGTAATACCATCGTGCACCATTTTGTGCCTAAAGCCATTGCTGAACTGGCTTTGGTAACGGCCGCCTTGAGTGAGGGTGATGCGCTGGCAGACTTTTGGGACGAAGCGTATCGCTTGCGTGAGATGTTCAAGTATGAGTTTTTCTATGCGCCAAGAGAAGAGTTCGCGCGTCAAATCAGCGCCATGCTCGAATACCACGACCCCGATTGGCAGAACAGAATTAGCAATAAAGACAGCTCATTGGAATTTTTACAAGAGATGTTGCCTTTAATCGCGCACGCCAGTTTGTTGCCCTACATTGAGGCTTATCGAGTGATGGCCGACGTATTTGCACGCTTGCCGCATGATCAAACCTTAGATGAAAAAAGCGCGGTGTCCGCCGCATTTAAATACGGCCATCAAGCGTATTTACAACGCCGTATTTCCAGTAAGGCGTCAATTGGATTGAGTTTGTTTAAAAATGCCTACAAAGTGATGCACGGTTACGGAGTTATTGAAACTGGCGAGCCGGCCTTGCTTGAAAAGAGGCAGAATGTGAGCCGCCGTTTTAGGGTATTATCGCACCGGGTTGAGCAAATCCGGGCGTTTGCGATACCTTATGATATTGATTGAAGGTAACCTTAAGTTCTTTAATATGCATCGGCAGGCTGTAAACAGAGCATCGGTATGAATAAATTAAAAGTAAGTATCATTGGTGGCGGTTCTTGGGGCACGACAGTGGCTTCATTATTGGCACAAAACACCGATGTGTCGCTGTGGGCGCGCAGCCCTGAAACGGTTGAAGAGATTAACCGTGATCACACCAACCGAAAATATTTGCCCGACGCTATATTGCCAGACACGCTTTTTGCCAGCACAGATCTTGCCAAAGTCACTGAGTTTGCCGACGTGTTGGTCATGGGGGTTCCGTCTAATTCGTTCCGGTCAGTATTGACTGAAGTGCGGCCCTATTTGCGGCCTTGGGTGCCGGTGATCAGTTTGACCAAAGGCTTAGAGAAAGAGTCTGATTTAAGAATGACGCAGGTCATTGAGCAAGAATTGCCGCGCCACCCAGTAGGGGTGCTAACCGGGCCTAATTTGGCACGTGAAATTGTTGCCGGGCAAGCCGCGGCCAGCGTGATTGCAACTGAAGACGACAACATTGCTAAAGAGCTGCAAAAAGTATTTAACCATGGCGTGTTTCGTGTGTACACCAATGATGATGTGGTTGGCTGTGAGCTTGGCGGGGTATTGAAAAATATCATTGCCATTGCGGTCGGCATGGGCATTGGTTTAGGGGCGGGTGATAACACTCGCTCGGCGTTAATTACTCGCGGCTTAGCTGAAATTACGCGTTTGGGCGTGGCGCTGGGTGGCCGTGCTGAAACCTTTGCCGGTTTGGCCGGCATGGGCGACTTATTAGCCACTTGCATTAGCCCGCAAAGTCGCAATCACCAAGTGGGGGTTCAATTGGGTAAGGGGCGTTCCATTGAACAGATTATTTCTGAAATGGTGATGGTGGCTGAGGGTGTTAAAAGCGCACCTACTGTGATTCGTCTGGCGCAAAAGCAGGGCATAGAAATGCCCATCGCGGCCGATGTGTTAAATGTGATTGAAGGGCGTAAAACACCGCAGCAAACGTTTGAAGGCTTACTTGGTAGAAAAGTGGGTGCTGAGTACGACTAGTTCAGCTGAGTACGACTAGTTCAAATGGTTTAAATAGCTCAGCGGTGACGAGTCAGTTTTGCCACTGATTAAAGTAGTGAATTAAAAAAGGCGAGTACAGGTTTTGTACTCGCCTTTTTTATCTTTGTTATTAACTTGCCAAGAGTTTGCTAGCCAATTTATTCATAGACGAAATTGTTATCAGGCTTTGGCTTATTAGGCTTGTCTTCTTTGTTCCACCACAGGCCAATTTGGTGAAAAATGAGATAGTTAACCGGAATAATCACCAAGGTAATCAGGGTAGCAAACAAAATGCCAAAGCCGAGTGACACCGCCATTGGCACTAAGGCTTGAGACTGCGTGTCTGAGGTAGTCATTAACGGCAATAAGCCAAAAAAGGTGGTTAATGAGGTCAGCATTACCGGCCTGAAGCGAACTTCACCGGCGGTTAACACCGCTTGCATGATGTCTTCGCCACGAGCTCGTTGCTTGTTGATGTAGTCCACCAATACCAAACTGTCATTCACTACGATGCCGGTTAATGCCAATATGCCCATAACGCTAAGCATGGAGAACGCCAAGCCAAGAAGGATGTGGCCAATGATGGCGCCAATGATCGCCAGCGGAATAATTGACATCACAATGAAGGGCTGACTGAATGACTTAAATGGAATTGCCAGTAAGGCGTAAATGGCCAATATCACTAGAATAAAGCCAATTAGAAAACTGGCATTTGCTTCGCGTTCACTCTCAGCCTGACCTTCAAGCTTGTAGTCTAATTGCGGCTGTGCCGCGAAGTATTCGTCTAAATAGTTAATGAGGTCTGCATTTAGTACCTTTTCATTTATTTGGTTAGTGTCCATATCCGCCGTGACAGACACATTGCGGCGTTGATCCTTACGATACACCGCTGAAGGGCTGGTGCTTGGTTCAAAGGCCGCCAATTGCGATAAAGGAATGGTGCTCTGCGTATTTGCCACACTGATGGGTAAGTTGGCAATGTCGTTAATTGATGAGCGGTCTGATATTGGGTAACGCACCATCACTTTAATTTCATCGTGCCCGCGTTGAATGCGCTGCGCTTCAAAGCCGAACAAGGCTTGGCGAACTTGATTGGAAATATTGGCCATGGACAAGCCCAGTGAGTCAGCCAGCGGCAACACCTGTAGTTGTATTTCTTCTTTACCTGAAGAAATATTATCTTGAATGTCAAACAGTCCAGGGTAAGAGGACAAATACGTGCGAATGTCATCTACGGCTTGTTTGAGCGATTCAGTGTCGTTACCGTAGATGGCTATTTCAACTGGGCGCCCAGGGTCGTTAAACTCCGACGACAGGCTTAATTTTTGTGCGCCGGGTATTTCGCCAATCTCTTCCCTTAAGCGGTTTTGGATGTCTTTAATGGAAATGTCGCCCATGATGTCTTTATCGGCTTCGACTTCGATAATCGCCAACCCTAAGTTGGTGCCAAAAGATAAGCCACCATCATTGCCAAAGGTTAAACCGCTGACGGAAACATTGTAACGGAATACGGTTTTTCCAGTGACCGGGCTAATAAATTCATCTTGAATTCGATCCGCCGCACCAATGATGTTTTGAATGTGTTTCTTGGTGGTGTCGTAGCCAGTTGTGGAGGGCATCGAGAGCTTTATGTAAACCGCATTGTCTTCAAATTTGGGCACAAAAGACGATTTTAACCAACCGGTGCTGGCGGTTGTAATCACTAATGCAAACACGCACACAGCGCAAACAATGGTGACGGTTTTATTATTTACGCAGCGGTTTAAAAACGGCTTATACACTTTAATAATGGCGTTTTCAAAACCACGAGAAAAGTTTTGTTGAATGCGGCCCAACGTGCCAATTTGGCTTTCGTCTCGCGCCTTAATGGTGCTCATGTGAGCCGGCAAAATGAGTTTGGATTCAACCAACGAAAACGCTAAAACGGGAATTACCACCAAGGGTATTTGCTTTGCAAAGCTACCCAATACCCCATCGATGGCAAGTAATGGCGCAAACGCAACCATGGTGGTCACCACGCCAAAAGTCACCGGCACGGCCACTTCTTTGGTACCGAAAATGGCGGCTTCAGAGGGTGGCATGCCTTGTCGCATGTGTCGATAAATGTTTTCGCCGGTGACAATGGCATCGTCAACCACAATGCCCAATACAATTAAAAAGGCGAACATGGTTAGCATGTTAAGCGAGGCGCCAAAATGCGGCATTAAGGCAAAGGCGCCTAAGAAGCACACCGGAATGCCAATGCCTACCCAAAAGGCCACGGCGGGTCTTAAAAACAGAGCCAACAATACCATGACTAATAAGCCGCCTTGCCATGCGCTGGTAACCAAGGTGGATAAACGGCTACCAACAACGCTGGAGGTGTCTCCATAGGTGCCTAGCTTTGCTCCAGTTGGCAGTTTGTCTTGGTAATCAGCAATAAAATTCTTTACTAAGGTGGCCACCTCAATGGTGCTTTGCTTGCCGATGCGGAAGGTGTCAAAGGTAAGGGCCGGCTTGCCATTGTATTCGGTTTCAACCTGCACTAATTGATAGCCATCTATCACCGTGGCAATGTCGCGTAAATACACGACACGGTCACCTGAGTTGGTGACCGGAATGGCTCTGAAGTCTTCAGCCTGATACGCCTGGCCGTTGGTTCTGATTAATATGTCGCCGTCGCGCGTTTTAAGATTACCGGCCGAAATGTCCACCGAGTTACGTTGAATCGCTTGGCCAACGTCGGCCAAGGTAAGGTTGAACTTTCTAAGCGTGTCAGGCGTAATCTCCACATGAATTTCGCGTGGTGGGGCTTGTATTCGGCCTAGGCGAGTAATGCCGTCAACTTGCTGTAACTCTTCACGTACCTTAGCGGTTAAATTATACAGCTCGTCGTAAGTGAGGACTTCGCTGTAGACCGAGACACCAATGACCTGAACCAGCACCTCGGCCAATTGAATAATAGGGCGTTCGGCATCCAAAGGCAGGGTGTTGAGAGCGTCGACGCGAATTTTTACATTACTCAGAACTTCTTGTTCGTCGTAGCCGGAGTTAATGGTCACAAACACAGTTGATACATTTTCAGAGCTGCGCGACCCCACCTCTTTAACGCCTTCTACATCGGCCACGGCTTCTTCAATGCGCGAGGTAACGGTTTGCTCCATTGAGGTTGGGTTGCCACCGGGCAGTACCGTGGTAATGGTGATCGTTTCTAAATCCAGATCGGGCAACAGCTCTAACGGAATGTCTCTTTTTATTGCCAGAATGCCGGTAATGATGATGGCGATCATCAACAAATTGGCGGCCACATGGTTTTTAGCGAACCATTCAATCATGACTTGCTCCCATAAAATGGTTGATTGTTTATTGCTGCATTAGTGTCGTCGTTGCCATGCCAAAAACGTAGCAACGCGTGTTTGGCGTTATACGCCAGCAAATAGTTAATGGGCACCAGAATCAGTGTGATGACGGTGGCAAACAAAATGCCAAAACCCAGTGATATTGCCATTTGCTTTAAAAATTCAGCTTGCGTACTAAAATCGAGCAACAACGGCGTTAAGCCGGCGAAGGTTGTGATCGAGGTGAGCATGACGGGTCGAAATCGAATGGCGCCGGCTTCCGAAATGGCCTCGTAAACGGAGCGCCCTTGTTGGCGTAATTTGTTAATGGTATCAACTAGCACAAGGCTGTCGTTAATGACCACGCCGGTCAGCGCCATCATGCCGATGATGCTTAAAAACGAGAGATCTCTGAGTACGATGATATGGCCAAGCAGGGCGCCGACAACGCCGAATGGAATCACCGACATGACGATGAATGGCTGCCCATAAGATTTAAACGGAATGGCCAACAGGGCGTAGATTGTAATGAGCACCAATATCAAACCTGAGAACAAATTTTGGTTTGACTCTTGTTGTTCTTCGGCTTCGCCTCGATAAGTCACGGCCACTTCTGGGTAGAGCGAGCGTAATTCGACCATATAGGCTTGTAAGTCGCTCATCAGTGCTGGCATGTCTACGCTCTTTTTATCCACGTCGGCGGTGACATTAAGTATGCCTTTGCGTTCAAGTCGGTACAGGGTAGCCGGAGTGGTGCTTGGTTTAAAATCAGCGATGTCTGACAGCGGTAATTCAGTGTTGCTGGCGGCCACTTTAATCGGCAGTGATTTTAAGTCTTCAATGGATGAGCGCTCTTGCAATGGGTAGCGCACCATAACCCGCACTTCGTCTCGGCCTCGTTGAATGCGTTGAGCTTGTAGGCCGAACACAGAATTACGCACTTGGGTGGCCACGTCTGACAAGCTTAAGCCCAATGCGTAGGCGGCAGGCTTCAGCACAATGTTAAGTTCTTCTTTACGCCCTGAGTAGTTGTCTTGAATGTCGTAAACGTTAGGGTAGGTATTGAGTCGGTTGCGAATAAGTTCGATCATTTCGCTCATTCTTATTCGGCTAGCTCCGGATAACTCCACATTAATCGGGCTTTGCCCCTGGCCGGTGCTGGCTCTGACACTGAATGACTCAAACCCCGGAATGAGTGGCGTGACTTTTTTACGAATAATATTGGCAATTTCAGAGGCTTTGATCTTAATATGACGCTCAGGCGGAGGAATCAGTTCAACACTCACGCGACCCACCGATGCCTTATTTGTGCGGCCAGAGCTGCCACTGCTGGAAAACACGTGTCGAATGATTGAAACGCCATTGTCCGGGTTTCGATACTCCTCTTGCAGAGCCTGTACTTCGCGGGTAATGGTTTGAATGTGCTTATGCGTGGTTTCAAACGCCGTGGTGTCGGGCATGGCCAATGAAAATCTTATTTCTTCAGACTCAACCCTCGGAAAGAAAGTAAAACGAGTATGGCCAAGCTGCGCATACGCAACGGTCACGGCCGATACTGAGAGTATGATTGCCAAGGTCACTGTTTTATTGTTCAAACACCGCTCTAAAAAAGGTTGATAGTGTTCTTTAATGGCGTTTTCAAACCCGCGTGAAATGCGCATTTGCGTGCGTGCTAGCCAGCCGGCACGTTGTTCATCGGTACGAGGCTTAATGTGGCTTAAGTGAGCCGGAAGCACGAGTTTAGATTCGACTAACGACATTAACAGCACCGGAATAACCACCATCGGTATTTGCGAGGCGATGAACGCTAAACGGGTGTTGCCTAAGTTGGCTAATGGCGCAAACGCAACCACCGTGGTGATGATGCCAAACGTGACCGGCACCGCGATTTGCCGAGTGCCTGTAATGGCGGCCGATAATGAATCTTCGCCATCGCGCATGCGCCGGTAAATGCTTTCTCCGGTAACAATGGCATCGTCGACCACGATCCCCAACACCGTGATGAAGGCGAACAAGCTGATAACGTTAAAGGTGCCGTTGACGAAGGGCATAAAAAGTAAGGCCCCCATAAAACTGACGGGCACGCCAATAAATACCCAAAAGGCGATGGCCGGCCTTAAAAATAAAGACAGTAAAATCAGTACTAAGATGCCGCCCTGAATACCACTGGAAATTAAGGTTGATAAGCGAGCTTTGATGACCAAGGAGTCGTCGTCCCAAAATTCCAACGAAATGCCGGTGGGTAATGACTCTTGGTTCTCAGCGATGTAGGCGTGAACCGCATCGGCCACCTTGATGGCGCTTTGATCTCCCACTCTAAGCACTTCCAGCATGACCGACGGTTTGCCGTTAAATTGAGTGATCAGGGGCTGTTCTTCAAAACCGTCTGAGATTGTCGCAATGTCTTCAAGCACAATGGGTTTAGAACCCTCGTTGCCACTGATGATCGGAATGCGAGCAAACTCGGCGGCGGTATAGGCTTGGCCATTGGTACGTACTAGGATATCGCCAGAGTTAGATTGAATATTGCCTGCGGAAATGTCCGCAGAGCCTTCACGAATTTTACGAGCAACATCGTTGAGGCTTAAGTTATAAGCATCGAGCACATCGGAAGGTACGTTAATGCTGATTTCATAGTTGGTGGCGCCGTTGTATTCGATTTTTGAAATATTAGGGTTGCGCAATAAATCCAAGCGCACCTTGTCCGCGGCTTGGCGCAGAAACTTCGGGCTAATGTTTTGTGCTGGGTCCGCCAGAACCCCCAGAAAAATAACGGCTCCATTGAATTCGCTGAGCGAAACAACCGGTTTTTCAGCGGATGATGGCAGTGTGCTAAGCGCGTCAACCCTGAGTTTGATGTCATTAAGTATGATCTGCCGATCGTAACCAGTGGTAATATCGGCAATGACGGTTGAGCGGCCTTCAACGCTGCGTGATTGAACTTTTTCAATGCCTTCTAAATCGTAAATAGCTTCTTCAATTCGCCGGGTAACGCCGTCTTCAATTGATTCTGGCGTGGCTCCTCTGAGCGCGGTACTGATCGTGATGCGATCAGCATCGAACGACGGAAAAACTTCTAATGGAATGTTTTTCGAGGCCGAAAAAATGCCCATCACCACAATGGCCACCATTAATAAATTGGCGGCCACAGAATTACGAGCAAACCATTCAATCATTGTTGCTCAACCTCATATCGCTGTAATCTGTCGGCTAACTCAGTGAGTGGCCGCAGAGCTGGTTGACGTTACATTGGGTGACGGTGCTGCATTTTGCTCCGCACTGTCTAATGCTTCGTTAGTTGGGCTCTCGGGTTGCGGCAACTCTTGTGTTGGTGCAACCGGTTCTGATGCGCTTTCCGTGGCATTCAGGCTGCTGTCAATACTGATATCAGCATCACTTTCTACCGTAGTTTCACCGTCACTCTCTGTCGTAATAGTGTCTTCGATGATTTGTTCTGTGCTAGTTGCGTCACTACTTGCGTCATCACTAACTGTAGAGTCCTCAACCGTAAAATCAGAGTCCTCAACGATAACATCAGAGTCCTCAACTACTGGAGTATCCGCCGCGCTATTCGCACTGTAGTCATCGAACTTTACCTTTGCCCCAGCAAGCGTGCTGTTCAACGAGGTGGTTACCACAATGTCGCCTTCATTAAGGCCTGCGCTGATGACCGCATTTTTATCGTCTTGCCATGCAATGGTGATAGGTGTGCGTGTTAGCGTGCTGCCTTGAGCGGTGAACACGTAGCTGCCTTCACGTAATGATTTGTTCGGTACAGTAATGACATTTTCCATGACTCGGCCTTGAATGTCGGCGTTCACAAACTGGCCGATTTTCAATGGCGGTGTGTTGCCGCTTTTGCCAAAAGGGTCAATGACCTCAGCAATGACGTCAATTTGCCGAGTGGTTAAGTCAAAGGTGCTGTCGGTTCGAGTGACCACCGCGTTCCACTGGTATTGCTGAGAACCTAATTGACTGTTGATGACAACGGTAATGGGGGCCGCTGTGTCTGAATATAGCTGGTCTAAGCCAAGTTGTGTGTATTCGTCTTGACTGACGGGTAAGCGAACTTCAACGCCATCAGTGGAGAAAATTTCAGCCAAATTTGTACCAATACTCACGTATTGCCCCAGCACGGCATTACGCTGAATAACGCGCCCATCGTAGGGAGCGGTAATGCTGGTTCTATCCAAATTTAGTTGAGCCGTTTCATAACGCGCTTTGGCTGACTCCGCTTGTGCTTTGGCGGCGGCCATTTGTGGTTTGCGTGCAACCAGTATTGGCGTTGGCCCAGTTTTGCCTAGGCGTTTCCAGTCTCGCTCGGCTTGTTTCGCCAGCGCTTGCTCTTGCTCAAGATTTGCCTGCGCTTGAGAAACCGCTGATATTGCTTGGCTGACTTCGGCTTGGTAGTCGCGTCGATCCACTTCAATTAAAACATCACCAGCTTTGAAAGAACCGCCGTTTTTGAAGTTATCAGAGACGTTGACAATCTCACCTCTGATCTGCGACACCATGTTGCCGCGGGTGTCGGCCTGAATCGTGCCGTTGGTGCTCACAATCACCGGGTAATTGCCCCGGCTAGCTTCAATGACTTCAACTTTAACCACGGTTTCAGGAATAGGGCGCTTAGGCGCTGTGGGCTTGAAAACATTAAGCAATGTAATGATCGCAGCCGTGATCAAGACTATTGTGATTACTATTCGAAGCTTACGTGGTAGAAACCCAGCTAACGTGCCGACACGAGAGCTGAACTTCTCTTTAGTCGGTTCTTCGTCGTAAGGAATGTTTAATTCTAAATCGTCACTCATGGTTTTATCGCAATGGCTTACGGGTTAGGTTGCTGAGATTTGTTTTTGCTTTCAATCGATTTAATCGGACTTGGCAGTTCTATTTTATCCGCGTCATTAGGTAGTGGAGAGTTAGCAAAGTTTCCTCCCAGGGCCAAATGAATGCCAATACGATTTTGTAATAATGCATTGCGTATGTTTATTTCATTACTCATTGAATTAAATAAACTGCGCTGTGAATCCAGTATGGTGTTGTAGTTTTCAATACCCGCTTGATAGCGGTCAATGGCTAAATCCAAGCCATCTTGCGCAAGTTTTACCGCCGCGGTATTGGCTTTATATTGCTGTTTTAACAACACCTCGCGTGAGAGCGTGTTTTCCACTTCTTCAAACGCCGTTAACGAGGTTCTTACTAAATTAGCGTAGGCTAATTCGACATCGTTATAAGCTTGGTTTTCACGTGAGCGTAATTGACCTGCGGCAAACACCGGTGTGGTTAAATTGAGAATAAAGCGCTCGATCATATTATCTCGATCAAAAACGCGGTTAATAGTGTCGCGGCTTTCACCAATAGTGCCGGTAAAGCTTAAGGTCGGGAATCGGTCTCGGCGAGCCGCTTTGGCGTTGGCAATGCTGGCTTCGTAACGCAACTGGCTGGCTTTAATATCAGGGCGGCGAGTTAGAAGTTCTGCCGGAAGCCCAACGCTGACCGAATCAGTCAGTTCTGGCAATTTAGCATTGAACGCCAGTGAGGTATCTGGGTATTGGCCTAGCAGTGTTTTAAATGCCCGCAATGACTGCAAGTAGTTAAACTTTGAGTCGGCTAATGAAGAGCGTTGAATTTGCACGTCTGTGCGGCTGCGGTAAACATCCAGTGCTGACCTTAGGCCGCGTTCGTAGTTTTCTTCAATTAATTTGGCGGTGCGTTGAAAGCTACTAAGCCGGCGTTGAGCTAAGTCTAACTGTAATTTATTGGTAATAACGTTAAACCAAGCTCGGCTTACATTGGCGGCCAAACTGAGTTCGGCGGCTTTATAAATTTCAGTTTGCGCTTGTGCACCCAGTGCCGCGGCCTTTTTACGATTGCTTAGTTTGCCCCATATGTCGGCTTCCCAGCTGATGTCTAAGGTGCCGCCAATACTGCGTATTTCTGGAGTGACGGTGTCGGTGCTAGTGCTTGTTATGTTGTTTGAACCACTTTCAGACAGACTGGCTGAACCTTGTATGCGCAAACTTGGCCAAAGAGCCGCCCCAGTAATGGTGACTTGTTCAATGGCGTTTCTAAGTTGTGACGCAGACCCCCATAAATCGGGGTTGTTAAGCAACGCCTTCTGTACGTGGGCACTGAGCTGTTCATCACCAAAATTGCGAACCCAGCCATCTTCAACCGGCTTTGGTTCAGGCTCTTCAATTACAACTTCTTTCGCCGGCTCATCAACCTCAACAATGACATCACTGGTCTGTTCGTATTGTTTGGGTAAGTCCACCTGAGGTGTCTTTGGTAGCTCATTTATTCGAGCAGGATTACAGCCAGCCAATAAAATAAAAGCCAAGCCAAGCGCCGTGAGCTTAAGCGAATGTTGATGTGTATTCGTCGCTGGGGTATTGGCCATATTTCTAAATAAGGTATGGTGATATTCGTATTGTGGTTATTGTGTGCGCAAGCGTGGTCTGTTGCAATGACTGCGGCGATTATTTTGCTCTGAATCGTGGTTTTTCAGACGTCTATTTAATATTTCAAAATAAGCGTATAAATCGTACAAAATAACGAATGGAAAATGAGCGCTTTCATTTGCTCAAAAGCCAGCAGTCAAGTTAGATGCAGCGTGTTTGACTAAATGTAACATATTATGGAAAAAGCATATGACAAGCATGAGAAAAAATAGCCTGAATAAGGGAAATTTCAAAAATTAGGCAGCATTTTTAATAATTAAACATCGAGTTAATTTACTTATTCCAATAATTGTCTCAATTGAGGGTGATATAATTGTGAATCATAAGCTCGCTGCACGTTAGCACTCACAATCCACTGCACTCGTTTTCATCTTAAAAGAGTATTTAAGAAAAAGAATATTAAACAATGCCAAGCAATCAATTAGATCAAAAACAACAAGTCGCTTCTATACTCATTGAGGCATTGCCCTATATACAACAGTTTCATGGGAAAACCATTGTTATTAAATACGGCGGTAACGCCATGATTGACGATGCGTTAAAAGAAAGCTTTGCCCGTGACGTGGTATTAATGAAAGTGGTGGGCATGAACCCGGTGGTGGTGCATGGCGGTGGGCCACAAATTTCGGGGGCATTAGAGCGCCTTGGTAAAGAAACCACGTTTGTCGATGGGCTTAGGGTTACGGACACTGACACCATGGAAATTGTGGAAATGGTTCTGGGTGGTTTGGTGAACAAAGAAATAGTGAAGTTAATTAATTCACACCAAGGCAACGCAGTGGGTTTGACCGGCAAAGACGGTGACATGATCAAAGCTCAAAAAATTAATATACCGGGTTCCACCGTTGATTACGGTCATGTAGGTGAAGTTGCCTCCATTAATGCGAATTTGGTTAAGACATTAGAGCAAGAAAATTTCATTCCGGTGGTAGCTCCCATTGGTTCTGGTATAGATGGGCAAACATACAATATTAATGCCGACTCGGTTGCCGGGGCGCTTGCCAGCACGTTAAAAGCCGAAAAGCTGGTTTTGATGACCAATACCCCAGGGGTGCTGGATAAACAGGGCGAGCTGTTGACCGGTTTAGATGCTCAACAAATTAGCGATCTAAAAAAAGACGGCACCATTAAAGGTGGCATGATGCCTAAAGTTGATTGTGCGTTGGATGCCGTGGTGAACGGCGTCAAAACCTCACACATTATTGATGGGCGAGTTAATCACGCGCTATTACTCGAAGTGCTAACCGATAAAGGCGTGGGCACTCTTATTAGATAGGCATATATTCGACAAACCTACGCGGCGTATTACTTTGCAAGAAAACCACACTTCAAAACCGGTTGCTGATAACAAACAGGGCTCTGAGAGTAAACAGAGTTCTGGCGCCTCCAATAAATGGGCGCGAACTTGGGCGTATCGCAAGTCCAAAAAAATGGTGGTTTCATTGCTGCAAAGCCCAAAGCGGCTGCTTTCACTGCTGGAAAAGGTAAGTCAAAAGAGTCAAAAACAGGCTCTTGGCCCAATTGGTAAAACTTTAGAAAGTATTAAGGTGATGGTGCGTTTAGTGGCCGCGTATGCCAAAGGTGAGTATCGTGACATTGCCTTGGATAAATTGGCGATGATCGTTGCCGCCTTGGTGTATTTTGTAATGCCGCTGGATGCCTTGCCCGACTTTATTGCGATATTTGGGTTAAGTGATGACGCCGCGTTATTGGCCTGGACCTTTTCTGCGGTCAAAGAAGAAGCCGAAAAGTTTTTGCTGTGGGAGCATCAACAGGCGTCTAATCCTATTGAAGAGATTGAGCCTGAGCAGGAAAAATAAAACCGTTTATTCGGTGTGGCTGGTAAATTCCCCAGCTCTTTCACATTGGCGCTAACGCTTTAGCCTTGTTGATCCATTTCCAGCATGTTGCCCATCATCACTTCAAGCAGGTTACTAAATTCGGCGAATTGTTGTTTACTAATGCCTTTCCAGAATTCTTTATTTAAGCGTTCGGCAACCACGGTCATTTGAATGGTGGCATCTAAGCCCTGATCCGTGGCGGTAACGCGCTTAACTCGTAAATCGTCAGGGTCTTGTTCTCGTTTTATCAGCCCAGCGTCTTCTAAGTGTTTGATGGTCGTGCCTAGGCTCACTTTGCCTACGTTCATGGCGCGCGCTAAGTCGGCTTGAATAATCCCTTTGCTGCCGGCTCTAACCACGTAGGCCAAAGCCCAACGTTGACTGCGAGTTAAACCAATATCCGACAATGCATTATTGACGATGTTGCGGCGTAAGCGAGCAACATCATGAATCAGAAAGCCAGTAATTATTTGCTCATTAAATATCATGGTCGGATAGAAACTCTTTGAATAGCATTTCGCGTTGCATTTTTTTAGCGCTGAGCAATACCAACACTTCTGACAATCGGTCTATGGTGTGAGTAGGGCGCTCATCAAGGTTGGCGAACGTGTTTTCTATTGGGCGGTGCTTGGGGTTGTAGTAAATGCCCCCCATTCCGGCTCGAATTGCGCCGGCTATGTCGTTGGTCGGGTGGTCACCCACATGCCAAGCTTGCTCAGCAGCCACGCCGGCTTTGATTAATGCCAGCTCGAAAACCTCTTGCATTGGTTTGTGCGCACCGGCTTGCGAGCTCACCACAATGTGATTAACCTTTTTATGTAACCTGAGTTTGTGAATTTTGCTCAACTGCACCCGCTCAATACCATTAGTGATAATGCCGGTAATGTAACCGCGAATATGCAGTTCTTTGAGCACCATTTTGGCGCTGTCTCGAATGGCCACATTATTGGAAGTCAAATCAATAAAATGCTCAAGCATCTCTTGTGCCAGGCTCAAATGCCTTGCTTGAGGTACTGAGCCCACCGCGGCAATGCAGTGTTCAAAGCACTGCACTAATTGACGCTCTGGGGTAAGAGGGCTGTCAAACATGCCTTCCCAGAGATTGGGGGTTTGTTGATTGAGTTCTTCGAAGAACGCCGAGCCTTTGCCGTGGCCTAATTCGTTACTAAAGTCCTTATAAATTCTGACAAACGCATCCGTTACGGACAGTTTGTTTTCGATCAATGTCTCATCAAGATCAAAAAAAACGGCGTTTATTTCTGTCATCGTGTGTTCAGTGGCTTATGTTTACAATAATTTGCGCTGTAATTTAAGAAACACCGGCCGCAGCCTTTTGTTTGAAGATAGTCAACAAAAGGTTGCGTATATGGAGCTGTAATGGCTTGCTGTAATTACTTTTTCAAAAAACCACTAAATATTCCCCAATACCCCTTGTGTTTATGCTCTAACAACACTATAAACCAAACCGTTTAATGGTGCACATATTTGGTTGTGTGTCGTGAGGAGAAAAAATGACAGATGCAAGAATAGAATTAGTTCAATTAGAAAACGGCGATATCGTACTGCGCCGTGCTGACTCACCAGACCAGCCATTGGTAACCATCACCATCTCAAATGAAGTGTCGGACTTAATGCCCGACGATAAAATTGATATTGCCCAGTCAATGGTAGAGGCGGGTATTGACCGCTATCGCGATATTCAAATTGAGCGTGTGGAAGACGCTCAAGCGGCGCAAAACATGTTGCACTAAATAAAATAGGAACAATGTATGTGGTACGCAGTGATCGGTGAAGACGTCGAAGGCAGTTTGGCGCTAAGAAAAGAATTACGTCCAGCGCACTTGGCGCGCGTTGAAACGTTAAATCAAGAAGGCCGTGTGCTGGCTGTGGGGCCGCACCCCGCTGAAGACAGTAGCGAGCCTACTGAAGCCGGGTTCACCGGCAGTTTGATGATCGTTGATTTTCCAACGTTAGAGCAAGCTCAAGCCTGGGCTGACGAAGACCCCTACGCCACTGGCGGTGTGTTTGCTAAGGTCACGGTAAAGCCATTTATCAAAGTGCTGCCTTAACGCAGTTAACCCTAAACGCGTGATTCCTTTATGCGCGTTATTACTAAAAGAACAGTTTACTAGGTGCCGTTTATCAACAGCACCTAGTATTCTTGTGCTTGATGAAATTTGTTACCTTCGATGACTTCAGGTGCGCGCTCGTTTACTGATCGGCAGAACTTGCCTTTTTTTCCAGCCGACTTACTTGCAACAGTAAACCGAATTTAGGGTGGTCAAAAAAGTGTTTTTCATTTAACTTTAAACGCCGTTTCTCAACCATACGAAAGCCTTTGTAATCAAGATCAATGTTGGCGAATAAGAGGCTGTCGGCGTACACCTTTATGTAGCCTTTGGTGTCGTTTTCAACCACGGTGTAAGTGGCTGATTTACTATAAGGAAGTGATTCTTGCCCCCAGGCAAAGTGGTGGCGTAATACGTAGTCTGATGAGCCGCTTATCTTGCTGGCCTCATCATTTAGTAACTGATTGCTCAATAGCCAAGTGTTTGCTCGAGAGCGTGGTTTTTTCGGTGCCTGATAAGCGTGTGGTTCGGTAATGCTTGAGTTTGCGGAATTTTCAAAAACCACCACTTCCACAATATAGTCTTTTGCTAGCGCGGTTTGGGTTAAACCCATCATTACGATGACGGCGCAAAACGCACGCAAGGCTTTTGCTTTTAAAACAGCGCCTATTTTAGAATTGGCGCCAGTGTAAGCATTACCAGTGTAAGCATTAGTAGGTGTTTGAATGTTTGGGATCATGTTTTATTATTAAATTTTTACTGGGCAGTGTGTGCAAAAACCGCACACACAGTGCTTTGTTGCGCTAAGTCTATCATTGAGCCACACCAAAATGACCAAGTCTGTTGATATTTCAATGAAAAATAATGTTTCAGCCCGTTCGTTCACACCGGCGTTTGGGCTTAAAAATCGTCACTTGCAAACAATTTTATCCAGCCAGTGGCCAAGAAAAGCGGGGCGTGAACGACGATTTAAGAAATACCAGCGTGAGCAACAGTCATTGCTCTTTGATGGCGGTCAAGGGTGCCGGCTGCAAGGTTATTACAATCAAGCGGCCGAACAAACAGGCAAACAACTGGTTATTTTAATTCACGGTTGGGAGGGCTGCCATGAGTCTATCTATATACAATCAATGGCCACCACCTTACTCAATGATGGCTACGACGTGCTTCGTTTGAACTTGCGCGACCATGGCGATACGCATCATCTTAATAAAGAAGTGTTCAATTCAACCTTGATTGATGAAGTCATGAACGCCATTGCCGATATTCAGTCTCGCTTAGACTACCCGAGCTATAGTCTTGTTGGCTTTTCATTGGGCGGTAATTTTGCCTTGCGTGTGGCGGCCAATGCGCACGATAAAGCAATCAATCTAGAGCAGGTTGTTGCGTTTTGCCCAGTGGTGCATGCCGCGCAAAGCAATGCGGTGCTTAATCAGCCGCGCAACTTCATTTATGGCAAATACTTTGTGCGTAAATGGCGGCGTTCCTTGCGCAAAAAGCGCGAGTGTTGGCCCGAATATGATTTTGGCCCACAATTAGAGACCTTTAAAACCTTGGATCAGATGAACCTGGCTTTGATTCCTAAGTACACCTCGTACAGTGATCTTGATAGTTACTTTGATGCTTATGCCATTGACGGTGACAAAATGGCCAACACCATATGCCCCTGTTATTTACACTTTGCTGAAGACGATATGATTATTCCAATTGAAGGCGTGCAATTACTGGCAGACAACCCAGATTTACATGTGACGGTTACCAAGCATGGTGGGCATTGTGGTTACCTGATGAATTGGCAGGGCGACTCTTGGCAAGACAGCCGTACCTTAGAGATATTAAACGCGAGCAAAAAATAATCGCCTCTTTACATGTTTGGTGCTATTCTAACGCCAGCTAGGGGTGCTAGAGCAACATTGCTCAAGCTGAGAAATACCCTTATAACCTGATCCGTTTAATTGCGGCGGAGGGAAGCAGCGCTAAAAATGCCATGAATGTGGCAGTGACACACCGTAAAGTACGATGCCAAGCAATCTGCAAAGTACTAACAAACGTATTAAAACGTGTCACAGTGAAAGCGTTAGTGTGGTGTCAAAATGGCTGGCTGCCGAAATCGTTAAGCTGGCTGTTTGTGAACACACAGTGACACATATTCACTCCTTCCTTTTCTCCGTCAATCTGAATCAGTGACTTTACAACGCTCGAGTGTGTTGCGAGTGTATCGTTAGTACGGCGTGTAGTAGTCATTTTTATTCAGCGCAATTAATTCGGTCAACCGACGCCGAGGCTGTGCCATGAATAAAAAACTCACTACAAGTAAAGTAAGTAACCAAGAAGCTCGCCAGCAATTTGTCGAGCAAACTAACCGACTGTCTGAAGATGTCACGCGGCCAATTCCTGGGGCTAAAAAAGTCTACGTGCAAGGCTCTCGGCCAGACATTCAGGTGCCAATGCGTGAAATAACGCAAAGCCCAACTCAAGGTGACTTTGGTAACGAAGACAACCCACCGATTACGGTTTACGACACGTCGGGCCCTTACACTGATCCAGAAGTGGAAATTGACTTACTCAAAGGTTTGGCGCCATTACGCGATACTTGGATTGATGAGCGCAATGACACTGAAACACTGAGTGCGCCAAGTTCTGATTATGCTCAAGTACGTTTGAGTGACGACTCGCTTGATCACTTGCGTTTCGAGCACCTGCGTGAGCCACGACGAGCCAAAGCCGGCAAAAACGTCAGCCAAATGCATTACGCACGCCAAGGAATTATTACGCCAGAGATGGAGTACGTTGCCATTCGTGAAGACTTGCGCTTACAAGAGCTCAAAGCCGATTCGCGTTATCAAGCAATATTAAAACAACACCCAGGGCACAGTTTTGGCGCGTCGATTCCAGACAGCGTTACCCCTGAATTTGTGCGCGATGAAATTGCGCGTGGCCGAGCGATTATTCCCGCCAACATTAATCACCCAGAGCTAGAGCCAATGATCATTGGCCGTAACTTTTTGGTGAAAGTGAATACCAATATTGGTAACTCTGCGGTGACGTCATCGATTGAAGAAGAAGTTGAAAAGCTAGTGTGGTCTTCACGTTGGGGTGGTGACACCTTAATGGACTTGTCCACGGGCAAAAATATTCATGAAACCCGCGAATGGGTAATTCGTAATTCGCCGGTGCCCATTGGTACCGTGCCTATTTACCAAGCGCTGGAAAAAGTGAACAGCAAAGCCGAAGACCTTACTTGGGAAATTTTTCGTGACACTCTGATTGAGCAAGCAGAACAAGGGGTTGATTACTTTACGATTCATGCCGGTGTTCGCCTTAAATACGTACCACTGACCGCACAACGTGTCACGGGCATTGTGTCGCGCGGCGGTTCTATTATGGCTAAATGGTGCTTGGCGCATCACCGTGAAAACTTCTTGTACACCCACTTTGAAGACATTTGCGAAATCATGAAAGCCTATGACGTGTCGTTTTCATTAGGCGATGGCTTACGCCCGGGTGCCTTGGCTGACGCCAACGATGCCGCGCAATTTGGCGAGCTGGAAACCTTAGGCGAGTTAACCAAAATTGCTTGGGAGCACGATGTACAGGTCATGATTGAAGGCCCAGGGCACGTTCCCATGCAAATGATTAAAGAAAACATGGATAAGCAGTTAGACAACTGCCATGAAGCGCCGTTTTACACCTTAGGCCCACTGACCACGGATATTGCTCCGGGTTACGACCACATTACCTCTGGTATTGGTGCGGCACAGATTGGTTGGTATGGCACGGCCATGTTGTGTTACGTCACGCCAAAAGAGCATTTAGGTTTGCCAAACAAGCAAGACGTTCGCGATGGCATCATCACTTACAAAATATCAGCGCACGCCGCGGACTTAGCGAAAGGGCACCCCGGCGCTCAATTGCGTGATAATGCCTTGTCAAAAGCGCGATTTGAATTTCGTTGGGAAGACCAATTTAACTTAGGCCTTGATCCAGAGAAAGCTCGTGAATTTCACGACGAAACACTGCCTAAAGATTCGGCTAAAGTGGCGCACTTTTGCTCAATGTGTGGGCCTAACTTTTGTTCAATGAAAATCACTCAAGATGTGCGTGAGTATGCGGCGAAGAAAGGCTTAAAAACCGAACAAGCGCTGACCGAAGGCATGGCCGAGAAGGCTGAAGAGTTTCGTGCTAAAGGCAGTGAAATATATCAGCCGTCTGAGTCGTAAAAACAATGAAAAGCGTTGCCGTTATTGGTAGCGGTGTAGCGGGTTTAAGTTGCGCCTATTACTTACTCAAGGCCGGTTATAAGGTACGCATTATCACCGCCAGCCATTGCCCCGATGAGCAGTGTTGCTCATGGTGGGCGGGTGGCATGTTGGCGCCTTATTGTGAGCAAGAGTCGGCTGAACCTTTGGTGGAAACACTGGGGCTTGAAAGCATGGCTTTTTGGCAGCAGTTTGCGGCGCAACACCAATTGAGCTATCAAGCGCATGGCAGTTTGGTGGTAGCGGCACCGCGCGATCAAAGTTTATTGCGGCAATTTTCTGAGCAAACTCAAGGGGCGAGCTGGCTTGATAATGAGCAAATTTCTGGCCTTGAGCCAGACTTAGGTCATTTTTCGCGCGCGCTGTGGTTTGAAAATGAAGCGCATTTAGAACCACGAGCGGTGGTGTTGTCGCTTTGGCAAGCGTGCCAAAGCGCTGGCGCAACCATTGAAACCGATCGCAGGCTTAGCCTATCAGAAATTGAAGGCTTAAAAGGCGAGGTTGATTGGGTGCTGGATTGTCGTGGCTTAAGTGCCCGCGATCTGATGCCAGATTTGCGTGGTGTGAAAGGTGAAATGCTGCACTTACACTGCCCTGAGGTTGAGCTAAGCCGCCCAGTGCGGTTGTTGCACCCGCGCCACCCAATTTACTTGGTGCCGCGGCCAGACAATGTGTTCATGTTGGGCGCGACCATGCTTGAGGTTAACAGCAGCAAACGCGCCAGTGTGCGTTCGATGTTGGAACTATTATCGGCCGCTTATGCCCTTAACCCGGCGTTTGCCGAAGCCCAAATTATTGAGATTGGCGTGGATGCGCGCCCCGCATTTAATGACAATTTGCCCAAGGTTCGCGTTAATGATAACTGCCTTTCGGTTAACGGTTTGTATCGGCACGGTTTTTTAGCCGCACCGGCGGTGGCAAGGCGAGTAGTGGATTTTATAAACAGCGGAAAGCTGTGTGATGAGGTGTTTGATGCAAATCATTCTTAATGGTCAAACGATTGAGACCCAGCAAGCCAACTTGGCCGATTTATTGGTAGAGCAGGGTTATGAAGCCCTATTGGTGGCCACGGCGTTTAATCAACATTTTGTGGCTAAAGACCAGCGTGCCGATACGGTGTTGATCGAAGGCTGTAAAGTAGAAGTGGTTGCGCCCATGCAGGGCGGGTAGAGCAAGCAATGAATATGAAAACCACTGAAGCAAATAATCAGGCGGCTCAAGCCAAGAATAAGGCTAAGAATAAGACCAAGACTAAGGAGGGCTCAGGCAAGGCGCTTGAATTTTATGGCCAAAAGCTTGAATCAAGATTGCTGCTAGGAACCGCTCAGTACCCATCACCACAGGTTTTACTGGAAGCCATTGAGCAATCTAAGACACAAATAATAACCGTGTCGGTACGTCGCGAATCGGGTTCGAGTCAAGACGGTCAACAGTTTTGGCAGTTGCTAAAGCAGAGTAACTGTAAAATTTTACCCAACACCGCCGGCTGCCACAGCGCTAAAGAAGCGATTACCACCGCCATGATGGCGCGTGAGCTGTTTGATACGCCATGGATTAAACTCGAAGTGATTGGCAATGACGACACCTTGCAACCCGACGTGTTTGGTTTGGTGGAAGCTGCCACTGAGTTGTGCCAGCAAGGCTTTAAGGTATTTCCTTACACCACCGACGATTTAGTGGTGGGTGAAAAACTATTAGCCGCTGGCTGTGAAGTATTAATGCCTTGGGGCGCGCCTATTGGCTCTGGCCGAGGTTTGCAAAATCCCAAAGCATTGGAGTCGTACCGGCATTATTTTCCGGATACATCATTAGTGATTGATGCCGGTATTGGTTTGCCGTCGCAAGCCGCACAGGCCATGGAGCTGGGCTACGACGCGGTATTGCTTAACACTGCCGTTGCGCGTGCCGGCAACCCGGTGGCAATGGCGCAAGCCTTCGATCAGGCGATTAACGCCGGGCGTTCGGCGTATTTGTCTCAGCCCATTGAGCCTCGCGACATGGCTCGCCCATCCACGCCCGTTGCGGGCACACCGTTTTGGTTATCATGAACAACAGCGCTATGTCATCCACCGCATTTCAATTGCCAAAATTTTATCAAATTGTTGATAGTGCCGATTGGCTTGAGCGCTTATTACCGTTGGGCTTAAAGCTGGTTCAGTTGCGAATGAAAGACCAGCCATTAAATACGGTTAAAGCACACATATCGGCCAGCAAAGCCCTGTGCGATGAATACGGCTGCCAGTTAGTAATCAACGATTATTGGCAACAAGCCATAGACGCCGGTTGCGACTTCGTTCATTTGGGCCAAGAAGACTTAGTCGACGCGGATTTAGCCGCCATTCGCAGGCATGGTTTAAAGCTCGGTGTTAGCACTCACGACCAAGCTGAGTTAAAAACCGCATTAGCCGTAAAGCCTGAATACGTTGCGCTTGGGCCGGTGTACCATACAATTTTGAAGGCCATGAAATGGGCGCCTCAAGGGGTGGATAAAGTGCGTGAATGGAAGCAAATGGTGGGCGATGTGCCGTTGGTGGCGATCGGAGGGCTTAATATTGAACGCGCCCCAGCCGTTTATGAGGCCGGCGCCGACAGTATTTGTGTGGTCACCGACGTGTTACTCAACGAAAGCCCAGAACAACGCTTGAGTGAATGGCTTAGCTTGACGTAACCTGTTGATGTAATTCACCCACACTAACGCCATGAGCAACCGCTATCATCGACAACAGCAAGTGCCGCAGTTTGGCTCCGAGTCAGCGCAAAAGCTGTCTGCCGCGCAGGTGCTTATTGTGGGGGCTGGGGGCTTAGGCTCGCCGCTTGCGGTGCAGTTGGCCGGTGCTGGCGTTGGCCATATTACGATCATCGATCATGACCGTGTTAGCTTAAGCAATTTGCATCGCCAGAGCTTATACACCGAAAATGATATTGATGAATTCAAATCGGTTGCGGCTAAAAAACGCCTAGCTCAGGTGAACAGCGAGATTACTATTCAAGCCATTAATGAGCCGCTTAACCCCAGCAATGTTGAGCAATTGGTGGCTAAACACAGCGTGGTTGTGGATGCCGCCGACAGTTTTTTTGTCAGCTACCTGCTAAGCGACACCTGCTTTGAAAGCCGAACGCCCCTTGTGTCAGCGTCGGTCTTACAGACCAGTGGCTATGTGGGGGTGTTTTGCGGTACGCAATCAAACCCAGCCCCCAGCATGCGGGCTATTTTTCCGTCGCCGCCATTAACAGCAAATAACTGCAACACCGCAGGGGTCACCGGCCCCAGTGTGGGCATAATGGGCAGTGTGCAAGCACAGGAAGTGCTAAAAGTTATTTTGCACGACGACAGTCAATTACTGGGTAAATTACTGTACCTTGACCTGTGGGATTATCGTCAAAACATCGTTAATTTTAGCAGCGCACCAGAGCCCAAATACCATGCCAAATTAATCAGTGAAGACACACTTATGCTAGGCGAAACTAAGCGTGCGGTGCTTGATGTCAGAAGCGAGCTTGAAGTCACGCAGCAGCCGAAACCCTATGAGGTTGTTCATATTCCAGTGGCTGACCTTAGTCAGCGGCACAGTGAATTGAATGCTAATCAACGCATTGTGTGCGTGTGTAAAAGTGGTCAACGGGCGTTAAACGCCGCGCACCAATTAGTGGAGTTAGGCTATACCAACCTTGCGGTGGCATTATGAAAACCTGTTTGAGTATTGCCGGTTCAGACTCTTCTGGTGGCGCGGGTATTCAGGCCGATTTAAAAACATTTGCCGCGCATAAGGTGTATGGCATGAGTGTGATCACCGCCATTACCGCACAAAATACCTTAGGTGTTTCTCATGTTCATTCGGTGCCAGCCGCTACGGTTGAGCAGCAATTGAACGCCGTGCTCAGTGATATTCCCCCCAATGCAGTCAAAATCGGCATGCTTGATAACGCCGACATTGTGACTGCGGTGGCAACTCAATTGCGTGCTTATCCAGCAAGTAATGTCGTGCTTGACCCGGTGCTGGCAAGTTCCAGTGGGCGGCCATTATTGGCTGAGAATGCCATTGCCGATTTATTAGAAAAGCTGGTGCCGTTGGTCAGTGTGATTACCCCGAATGTGGATGAGTTGATACGCCTATTGAATTTCATGGGGGTAAATACAACGGCCATTGTCAATATTGATGAGCTTGAGAATGCCACGGCTGCGTTGGCAGCGGAGCTAGGCAAGCAAGTGGGTTATAACGCGGCTATTTTGAGTAAAGGCGGCCATTTAAATGGTGAGCCAACCGACATACTCTTTAGTGATAATAAATATCACCGCCTATCTGGCAAGCGCATTACAAGTAACAACACTCATGGAACCGGGTGTACTTTATCGGCTGCAATCACAGCAAACCTATCTTTAGATCAGGATTTGTTGGAAGCGACCGCCAATGCAAAACAATACCTGACTCGGGCTATTGCGGCTCAATTGAACTTAGGTTCAGGCAACGGGCCGCTAAAACACGATATTTAACACCAGCGGTGTTTTGTTATGACCAGTATTTTCACGGTCAACGTTAAGGATGACGGCTTCTCTTTGTTGTTTGCATGTTTAACTTTATGCAATACCGAAAGTTAAACATTTTAATTCAATTGAGTGGGTTATAGTGATTTGCAAAATAAAACTATTATAAAAAATATTGCGTGGGGAGGCTCGAACTTGGAGTACGTAGAAAATAAAAAACAATCTCGGTTGGCCAGTTTAAGTTGGAAAGAACGTTTGGGTTATGGCGCTGGAGATGCCGGGTTTAACTTCTATTGGGCACTTATTGGCAGCTTTTTGCCGGCCTTTTACAGTGATACATTAGGCCTCACTGCCTCCACATTGGCATGGCTGCTTTTAGCCACTAAAATCATTGATGCGTTCACCGACCCGATCATGGGCGCCGTGGCAGACAGAACGCAAACTCGAATGGGCAAGTTTAGGCCGTACTTACTCTGGGGCAGTATTCCAATGGGTATTTCCGTCGTATTGGCTTTTACGGCACCTGACTTTTCATACGACGGCAAGGTGATATGGGCGTTCGTCACCTATACACTTATGATGGTTTGTTACACGGTGTTATCAACGCCGTACTCATCGTTGTCTGGGGTTATGACGGCACAGGTTCAAGAGCGCAACCTGTTAATCAGTATTCGGTTTATCTTTGCGTTTTCAGCCTCATTTTTGATCGGAAAATTCACGCCAGACCTGATCAACTACATGGGCAGCTCAGACCCAAAAACAGGTTGGCAGCTGTCGGTGGGCTTGTATGCTATTTTTGCAACCATTGCGTTTTGCATTACGTTTCTAGCGACAAAAGAGCGAGTGACGCCGCCACCGCAGCAAGCGTCGTCTCCTAAGCAAGACTTGAAAGACTTACTGCATAACCGTGCTTGGGTAGTGTTATTCGTCTTGGCGTTGATCATTATGATCACCATTACCTTGCGGCAAGGTTCTGCGTATTACTACATTACGTATTTCGCCAAAAGACCCGATCTTTGGGGTTGGTATACCGGCTCGCAATTACTGGCTCTGGGTGTTGGTTGTTTTATGACCCCGTTCTTAACCAAATACTTTGAAAAGAAAAAGATACTAATTGCGTTGATGGCCATCGTGGCAACGCTGTCCGTTGCGTTTTACTTTGTTCCTCCCCAAGCGATAGAACTGATGTTTTTATTTAATATCTTGATCAGCTTGGCACTTGGGCCTAAATCGCCATTAACGTGGTCAATGTACGCCGATGCTGCGGATTACACTGAGTGGAAGTTTGGCCGCCGAGCTACGGCAATGACCTTTTCAGCCGCCACTTTTTCACAAAAGCTTGGCAGTGCTGGTGGTACCTCGGCCATGTTCGCAATTCTTGCTTTCTTTGGGTATCAAGCCAACGTAGCGCAATCAAGTGCTTCGCAAGACGGTATTCTCCTGCTGCAAACCGTCACGCCAGGGGTATTTGCCTTGATCGCGGTTATAGTCTGTCTTTTTTATAATTTAGATAACAAAACCTTGAAGGTGATTCAAGACAGTCAAAAGGAGCGTGGAAAATGAGTACAGATGCCTTGGTTTCTTACTCTGATTCAGGGGCTGTTAGTTTACATTCCCCGACCGCGATGCCGAACGCCAGTGCATTTTTGTGGAATGCATGCATGATGCTGCAAATGACATGCCGAGGGTTTGCGACAGCTCAATTTATCCAGCCCGAGCCAGCGAAGTATGCTCACGCCCCCAATATGGAGGCGAAGTCGTTCATGCAGCCTGAGCAAAATTATTATGCTCATCACCCGGGGCGTTTTTTTTATGTGCGCGAACTAAAGAGTGGCTCAATATATTCAATTCCGCATGAACCTGCCCGTGCCGAAGCCAGTGAATTTACTTTTACCGCATCGGCATCCGAAATATCATGGCAAGTACGTAAAGGCGATTTGCTGTTTAATCTTAGTTTGAATTTGCACCCCAGCCGCCCGGTGGAAATGTGGCAATTGACAGTCACTAACCACGGTAAAAGGAATGTGGCTTTAGATATCTTTCCATACTTTCCTTTTGGTTATATGTCGTGGATGAATCAAGCGGCAAGCTACGACGATGATTTAACCGCGATTGTGGCAACATCAATTACGCCTTATCAAAAAGTTGAAGATTACTTTCGTAATTCAAATTTTAAAGATAATAGTTTTTTGCTCGCCGAAACTGCGCCTAAAACGTGGGAAGCTCGGCAATCGGCATTTGAAGGTGAGGGCGGCTTAACATCGCCCGATGGGGTGAAGCGAGGGTTTCTTTCAGACTCCAGTTCGGAGTACGAAACACCGACGGCCGCCATGCATTATCGTGTCGTTATAGAGCCCTGTGAACCGTTAGCGTTGCGATTCGCATTTGGTGCCGCTAAAGACACTAACGAGATTCATGATATTCGCAAAGAGATATTCTCAAAGCCGAATGCGTTTGACGAGTTAAAGGCTCGTTATCACGAATCAGTTTCACGTATTCGCCTGCCGATTGAAGTACACACCCCTGATCAACATTTTAATGCGTTCATTAACCACTGGTTAGGGCGGCAAATTTTTTATCATGGTGATGTTAATCGTCTGACCACAGACCCGCAAACGCGTAATTTTCTGCAAGACCACATGGGGATGTCTTATCTAAACCCAGATAAGGCTAAAGAGTCATTCCTGTTGGCGTTGTCACAACAGAACAAAGACGGCTCCATGCCTGACGGTATCATTATCGATGAAACCGCAGAGTTAAAATACATCAATCAAGTGCCGCACATGGACCATTGCGTTTGGTTGCCCATTGCACTCAGTGCGTACCTTGATGAAACAGGGGATTATGCAATATTGAGCCAAGTTCTGCCTTACCCGGGAGATGAGGGTGGTGAAGATTCTGTTTTCTCTCGCATCTCTAAGGCGTTGGCTTGGTTGTTCGAGCAGCAAGATGACCGAGGCCTGAATTATATTGCGCAGGGTGACTGGAATGACCCTATGAATATGGTGGGTTATAAAGGTAAGGGGGTTTCAGCCTGGCTGACGTTGGCATTAGCCTATGCCTGCAAGGTTTGGTCTGGTGTTTGTACTGAGTTTGATAAGGCTGAACAAGCGCAACGCTTTGTCGATATATCCAAAGCATGCAATGAAGCGGTTAACTTACATTGCTGGTCGAACGACCGCTACGCGCGAGGCATTACCGATGACGGTAATGTGTTTGGGGTTGAAAGTGACCCTGAAGGAAAAATATTTCTTAACCCTCAGTCTTGGGCCATGTTAAGTGGCGCCGCTGATAACGAGCGCGAAACTAAATTGTTGCAAGCGGTTCACGACAATTTAGAAACTCATTATGGCGTTGAAATGCTGTCGCCGGCTTATACTCAAATGCGTGAAGATGTTGGCCGCATAACGCAAAAGTTTCCGGGTTCTGCGGAAAATGGTTCAATTTACAATCATGCTTCTGCTTTCTATGCGTACGCATTGTTTGCCTCTGGCCGAGTTGATAAAGCATTTACTGTTCTGCGGCAGATGATTCCGGGCCCAGATGAATCCGACCTTTTACAACGCCAACAACTGCCGGTGTTTGTGCCGAATTACTATCGAGGCGCTTTTCGTCAACACCCTCGTACCGCAGGCCGATCTAGCCAGTTGTTTAATACCGGCACGGTGCATTGGGTACTGCGTTCAATTATTGATGGCTTGCTGGGTTTGAAAGGCTGCAGAGCTGGCTTGATGATTAAGCCTCAATTGCCCGCCAGTTGGAGTGACTTTACGGCACTTAGGCGATTCAGAGGTGCAGAGATTCACCTTTCAGTAGCTCGAGACTCCAGCGTTGACGGCACTCAAGTGTTTGTTGATGGTGTGCTGTTGGATGAGCCTGTTCTCGGTAATGTTGAAGACCAACGGTCTTACAACGTGAAAGTTTTGGTGCCGTGAGTATGCGCGAGAATCAGGCACACGTGGTTATTGTAATGGGCGTCAGTGGCAGTGGAAAATCCAGCGTTGCTCGTGCTATAGCTCAGCATCTTGATTATGAGTTTGTTGAAGGTGATGACTTTCATTCTCAAGAGAACAAACAACGAATGGCAAGCAACAAACCGTTAACCGATGAGATGCGTATTCCTTGGGTGAATGATATTTGCCACTATTTAAAGCAGCAGATTAGCCAAGGTAAAAAAACAGTTCTCTCATTTTCTGGCTTGCGCAAACAACACCGCCAACAGCTTGCTCAGTTGCCAGCCAGTGTTAAAAGCTTATTCTTGTATGGAGATATCGACACTATTGAACAGCGCATGAAAAGTCGTAAAGGGCACTTCATGCCGCCTTCTTTGCTTACGAGCCAGTTCGAGGCCATGCAAGTTCCGGATAATGAAGCCAATACCAAACTTGTTTCAGTAGACCCGTCGTTGCAAGACGTTGTTGCCGATTGCTTAAGCTATTTACAAAATGATAAAACAAAAGCGGCACATAATATGTAGCTTTTATAATTAACTTACTTTACTTTATAGTGCCATTTTAATTGTGTAAGGCAGCTGTAAGAAAGTATGAAGCTTTTGTTGTTTAACTTTCACGACATTATTTTACTGGTCACGATATATCAAAGTCTGCTGTTTGCTTTTTTGATACTTGTGGTGCCTCGCAATCGCCATCGAAGCGATTGGTATTTTGTTTTTTTCTTATTTATTCAAGCATTCATCCCCTTTCACTTATTGGTCAATTATGGCGATGGATTTAAATTCATTGCTCTGGATATATCGCCTAATTTATATCGAATATTCGAAGTGGCTTATTGGTTAGAAGGGCCATTATTACTCTGGTATACAAGGTCATTGGTGTATAAAGATTTTGTATTAAAGGCACGCGATTTTTGGTTTTTAACCCCAGCCGTCGTTTACCTGATTTGGGTGACGATCACTTTCTTTTCACAAGATTTTTCAGTCAGGCATGCTCAAGTGGCCAACCATCAATACATGGACTCTTCACTAGGGCACCATTTAACAGGGGTGGTAAGAGAAGCCTTGCGATTTGCCTTTGGTATTGCGTGCATTGTTGAATTGAAACGATGTCAAAAGAGCATGAGAGATTATTACGCTAACCTCGAAGAAGTTAATTTTAGTTGGTTGGTGGTGGTGGTTTATGGCTTTTTGATTATCCGGGCTTGGGCCTTGTTGCTGGCCGTTTGCCTTACCTTTAGTGCTCACACCGTGCTTGATTTAAATATCGAAGCCATGGGCTTAACCGGTAATTACGCCACCTTTTTGTTGGTTAGTTCGTTGATATTCTTTAGCCTAACAAGGTCAAAAATATTTGAGGGAGTGGTTTTCTCTAACGATGAAGACATAAAAGATGAGGAGAAGCGCAGCAGTGCTACTGAAGCTGATATTGATGCCGAGCTTGTTAATCGCTTGGAGCAGCATATGTCGGCGAATAAGCCTTACTTAAGCCATTTCTTGACCTTAAAACGATTGTCCGAGCAACTTGATGTGTCTTCTCGACTGTTATCGAACACCATTAATCGACACTATCAATACAACTTTTTCGAGTTTGTAAACCGTTACAGAATTGCAGAAGCGCAGAAAATTTTATCCGACCCTAATTTTCAAGACATGCCAATTCAAGAGGTGTTGTCGCAAATCGGTTTTAATAGCCGAGCAACGTTCAATACATTTTTTAAGAAGATAGTAGGCTCAACGCCTAGCTCTTATCGTAACACCGCCTCGAGTGGTAGCATGCTCAAATAGAGAGTTAACTCGGCTTGGTTGTTGGCTTTTTTGACGCGAATTAATTTTATTTGGAAAACGTTTGCCAAAATATGTAAATTTGTTACACTAAGTACTGGGAATTTAATAGTCTGTTATTAGGTGAGTGTTTTCTTGTTTTTAACGGGCTATATTTTCTTTATAAATGGAAAACGTTTTCCACAAAATATAAAAATAAATAATTAGATGTATTGAATCACGTTAACTTAGGAGGTTAAGGCATGAAAGAGAGAATAGATCGGAGCTTGAGTGTGCAGTCATCGGCTCGTCAAGTTCGTCAGCCTGTGTTGTTTAAATCAAAGCCGGTTGCTCTGGCAATTGGTTTGATGGTTGGTGGTGCGGTTTTTCCAGCCGCCAATGCACAAGATCAAAATAATAATGTTGTCGCTAACGATACTTTAGAAGAGGTAGTGGTAACAGGGATTCGCAGCAGTCTAAAGCGTTCTCAAGATATTAAGCGTAACTCTGATGGCGTTGTTGATGCTATTTCTGCGGAAGACATCGGGGTGTTTCCGGATACAAACTTAGCCGAGTCTTTACAGCGTATTACCGGTGTTTCTATTGATCGTAGTCGCGGTGAAGGCAGCCAAGTAACGGTTCGTGGTTTGGGGCCTACCTTTAATCTTGTCACATTAAACGGGCGTCAAATGCCGACCTACGAAGGTCGTTCTTTTGATTTTGCTGACATTGCCTCTGAAGGCGTGGCCGGTGTTGAAGTGTATAAAACCGGGCGATCTAATATTTCAAGTGGTGGTATTGGCGCTAGCGTTAACGTTAAAACAATCAAGCCACTAGAATCTCCAGGCTTAAAATCAGTTGTCGGGTTTAAAGCCGTACATGATACATCAACCGATTTAGGCAGCAGTTTTACCCCAGAGTTGTCAGGTATTTACAGTAATACTTTTAATGACGATAAATTTGGTGTTGCTATTATTGCCAGTGTGCAAGAGCGTGACAGCGGTGAAAACGAAGCTTATGTAAATGGCTGGAGAACCTTTTCTGGTGCACAGGAAGGCGGGTGGGGAACAGTACCCACGAATGATCCGAATCAAGTTAATCGACCGGGTGCAAATGACATTTATGCCGTGCCTCAGCAAGCGGGTTATCAGTTCAGAGAATTTTCTCGAGACCGAGTTAATGGTCAGTTAACGTTGCAATGGCAAGCCACAGAAAGTGTGCGCGCCACCGCCGATTACACCTATTCCGAAGTGGAAGTGAATCGTGAGTTTACCGATTACGGTGCGTGGTTTAACTTTGGCAATCAAGAAACTCAGTTTGATGGTAACTCAATCGCCACACCAACGGTCTACACTGAAAGATTAGAAGGCCAAGATTTCACGCTAAAAGCAGGGCGAGATGCTCGCTTAACAGAGAACGAATCGCTTGGTTTAAATATTGATTGGCAGGTTAATGACCGTTTAAGCTTTAACTTTGATTATCATGATTCAACGGCCGAACGTCGGCCAGCATCGTCACTTGGAGATGCGTCGCAAATAGCCGCATCTGCATTTACTCGAGATCGTACTACACTGATTATTGAAGGCGATGTGCCGATTTTGAATTTAGGTTTGCGTAACACACCAACTGCGGATGACTTTATTGTTACCGGCAGTACTTTCGATAACCGTTTTGATCGCATGGAATTGTCGCAAGCCTCGTTGAACGGTGGTTTTGATTTTTCAGATTCAAGCCGTATTAATTTTGGCGTGCAATTAACCGAAGTGAATAACCGCTCGGCGTCATCGCTAGTACAACGTAATGATTGGGGTGGCACTACAGAGCGTGGTCAAATTTCTGACTTACTTACTCCAGCCACGGGCGAAGGCCGTTTCGATCAATTTGGCGGCGGCGATGCTCGTCAACAGGTGCAGTTCTTTGAATTTGATATTGAAGATTTAATTGCCAGAACCGTTGAGTTAGGTGCTACCAATTCAACACTGGGCGACTGCGGTCATGGTCTATGCCCGAGCAGCGTGTTTGATACAGACCGACGTACCACCGAAGACACAACGGCGTTTTACGTTTCATACTCCGGCGACCTTTCTGTCGGCGACATGCCGTTGCAAATAAATGCAGGTGTTCGTTATGAAGAGACCGATGTGGACTCAGCAGCATTAGTGCCAGTGTACGCAAATATTACGCAAGAGGGCTTCAACGAGTTCCCAGTAAATCCATTAGTGGACGCGCAAGGCAACCCTGTGAGCGATTTTACTCAGCTCAGTGGTGACTACGATGCGTTCCTACCTAACTTGGATGTTAAGTTAAGCATTACCGATAACTTAGTAGCAAGGTTCTCTTACAGTGAAACCATTTCACGCCCTGGCTTTGAAGACATTCAAGGTGGGCTTACCATTGACCGCTTAACTCGCGTTAACGGCGAAGGTACGGGTAAGTCAGGTAACCCTGGATTATTGCCGTTTGAGTCTGAAAATATTGATCTGTCTTTAGAGTATTATTTCAACGACACCGATTACGCTTCAGTGGGTTATTTCACCAAAGACGTTTCTAACTTTATTGGTACTGGCATCCTGCAAGATCAAGTGTTGTTCCCAGACCTTATCCACCCGGCTACGGGCGTAGCGGCGGTGTTTGATGTTGAAACACCAATTAACCAAGACGCCGTTAGTGTTGATGGTTGGGAAATTGCGATACAGAAAACCTTTGGCGATACCGGCTTTGGCGTCATGGCAAATGCCACTATTGTGGAGGCAGATGTGGCTTACGATACGTTTAGTCTTGAAGAGCAATTTGTTATCACAGGTTTGAGTGACTCGGCGAATTTAGTGGCTTTTTATGAAAATGAAAAGATGCAATTTCGTGTTGCTTACAACTGGCGTGATGACTTTTTGAAGGAGACTACACAGCCTAATGTTGGCCAGGGGCCACGTTTTACTGAAGCCTATGGTCAATGGGATGCGCGTGCCAGTTATATCGTAAGTGACCAACTTACGGTCTTCCTTGAAGGCATTAATATCACTGATGAAACCACTTCTCAGTATGGTCGGTCTAGATCGCAAATCATTAATGCTATTCAAAGCGGTGCTCGTTTCAGCGTCGGTGCTCGATATGAGTTCTAGTTTGGCCTAGTGAGTGTTGGTTTGTTTTCCTACCCAATTTAACAAACCATAACTTGCTTTTTGGTTGCCTCTGCACATGATTGGTTACTCTCCTCATATGCAGAGGCAACTTCCGTTTACTTAAACGATATATCAATGATATTTATACAAGTTGGTGTAAGCTTTAGTAAATATCAATAAAACTCAAGTATCTATGATTCGTGAAGTGGTTATAGTTGGCGGGGGTACTGCTGGTTGGTTAACCGCAGCGGTACTTGCTAGCCGATATAAAAGCGCAACAGAACAAGACGGTGGTTCACCTCTAGCCAGTCAATCGGCATTCAAGCAGTCAAACTCTGGCTATTCGAAAGCGGGCCATTCAAAAGCTGCTCAAGGCATTAATATAACGCTCATTGAGTCGCAAGACATTCCACCGGTGGGTGTGGGTGAAGGCACATGGCCAACCATGCGTTCAACATTGCAAGAGATTGGCATTTCTGAAACTGAACTTTTTCAATCCTGTGATGCCTCCCTAAAGCAAGGCACTCTGTTTAGAGAGTGGCTAAAAAACGACGGCCATCATTATTATCACCCCTTTACCCCACCTGCGGGGTTTCATGAAATCAATTTGGCTGAATGGTTTCATGAGTTTGGTGAGTCTGTTCCGTTTGCTCAAGCGGTTAGCCCACAAGCCGCTGTGTGTGACCAGCAATTATCAGCAAAGCAAATTTCAACACCGGAGTTCGGTTTTAATCTCAACTACGGTTACCACTTGGATGCTGGCAAATTTGTAGAGGTGCTGAAAAAACATTGCGTAGAAAAATTGGGCGTGCGCCTTTTGCGAGACCATGTGACCAGTGTTAACTGTGCGGAAGCTAAAGGCTCGCAAAAAGGCAATATTACCAGCCTGCATACCAAAACATCTGGGGCGATACACGGCGATTTATTTATTGATTGCACTGGGCTGGGTGGCTATTTAATTCGCCAGCATTATGAAATAGGCAGCGTTGATCTGAGCTCGGTGTTATTTAATGATCGAGCTTTAGCGGTTCAAATTGATTATGAGCAGCAGCAAAATATTTCTTCTGCCACACTCTCCACTGCACAACAAAGTGGTTGGGTGTGGGACATAGGGTTAAGTTCTCGGCGAGGGGTTGGTTACGTTTACTCCAGTCAATTCTGTGACGATGAGGGCGCATTAAACACTTTACGTGGGTACATCGAAGCAACCGCATCTAAAGGCGTTGCCGACTCAATAGAGCCGAAGAAGATCGGTTTCTCTCCTCAGTATTTGACGCGTTTCTGGCACCAAAATTGCGTTGCCGTTGGATTGTCTGCCGGTTTTGTTGAGCCTTTAGAAGCGTCGGCGCTCATCTTGATCGAAATGTCGGCTAAAGCAATTGCTGATGCAATATTGCTGGAAGGGGATGCGTTGAACATCGCCGCCAATAAGTTTAATGATGACATGACGTACCATTGGGAGAAAATAGTAAATTTCTTAAAGCTTCATTATGTTTTAAGCCAGCGAGATGAACCGTATTGGGCCGCTAACCGAAATGCGGACTCAATACCTCACTCATTGCAAGAGTCTCTGGCAATATGGGAGGGGCGTGTGCCGTGGCATAATGATACCCCCAGAAGCGATGAGCTGTTTTCATCCGCCAGTTTTCAATACGTCTTGTACGGGATGAATTTTAAAACTAAACCTAATATTACTTTTCGGCGTGATGCCGAGAAATTAAAAACAAAAGCCAAAGGCTATTTTAGTGAAAACCAAAAAGCGTCGGCCAAGTGGTTGTCTGTCTTACCTGAAAACAGAACCCTGTCTGACAAAGTAAAACAATATGGTTTTCCCAAACTATAAAGGAGATGACTATGCCCCAACACGTGTTGGTTAACCATCAAGATCACGCCGCGGTAAAGGTGCTCGATTGCCATTCGCCGGAATTGAGCGAAAGCTCAAATTTTACGATGGTCTTTCCTACTGAGTTTCGAGATGTTCAGTCGCAGTACCCTATCTTTTTTCAAAAAAACTCAGACACTGGCCAGCTGTATCCGGTTGCATTGCTGGGGTTTGAGCCAGGGGAGAATATGTATCTTGATAACTCTGGTTGGAATGCCAGCTATATTCCATTAATGGAACGTAAGCAGCCGTTCTTTATCGGTTTCACCAATAGCGGAAGCGATACGAGTGAAAATGATAACGGCCACCCAAATGGTTCTTCTATGGTTGTTACCATGGACCCAGACAGCCCTCGTGTTAATCACGCGAACGGCAAAGAGTTATTTCATGCCGATGGGTCGCCGACTGAATTTTTTAATGAAAAGATATCGGTTCTTGAGCAAGTGCATTATGGCTACGAGCATTCTGAAAAATTTGTTGCTGCCATGATCGAGAATGATTTGATCGAGCAGTTTGTATTAGACATTCAACTGAACGACGGTTCGGTGAAACAATTATTAGGGTTTTATACGGTCAAAGAAGAAGCCGTGCAAAACTTATCGGCCGAGGTATTAGGCAAGCTCTCAGAGAGTGGTTTTTTGATGCCGTTGTTTATGGTGTTAGCGTCGCACTCTGCGTTGAGTGGCTTGATCAACAAAAAGGTGGCTTTGGAAGCTAAACCGTAATGGATAAAACCTGTGCTACTGATCAAGGTGCTTCTCTACCCAGCCTGCCTGAAGTGTGCTTAGAGGCTACTGAACCTCAAGTTTTTAAAGGTTTAGTGTCTGAGTGGCCGGTGGTTCGCAATAGCGCATTGTCAGATAAGCATGTGTCTGATTATTTATTAAGTTTTTATCAAGGGGCACCGGTTACGGTGTATGAAGCGCCTTTAAGTGCCGATGGGCGTATATTTTATAACGACGACTTCAGTGATTTTAATTTTCAGCGTCTTAGAAAACCACTGGATCAAGTGTTACAGCAACTATTGACGCCGGCGAGCGGGCTGACACAATACGTCGGTTCCACGGCGATCAAGCATTGGTTGCCTAACTTTGAGCAAGCTAATGCGCTTGATATGCGTGGTTTAGAGTGTCTGAATAGTGTCTGGTTGGGCAATCAGAGCGTAATTGCACCACACTTTGATTTCCCCAGTAACTTGGCTTGTGTGGTGGCTGGGCGCCGCCGTTTTACCTTATTTCCGCCCGATCAGTTGGAAAACTTATACATAGGCCCGATGGATCTTACCCCTTCAGGCCAACCCATTAGTTTGGTGGATGTGCGTAAGCCTGATTATGATAAGTTTCCAAAGTATCGAAAAGCGCAAGAAGTCGCTTTAGTGTTTGAGCTGGAGGCTGGAGATGCGTTGTTTATTCCAAGTATGTGGTGGCACAGCGTTGAATCTTTGGGTACGTTAAATGTGCTGGTTAATTATTGGTGGCGGCAAACACCCGCATACCTAGGCTCGCCACTGGCCGCGCTTTACCATGCCTTGTTAAGCTTTAATCAGTTGCCAGAAGAACAGCGAAAAGTGTGGGGAAATTTATTTCAACATTTCGTTTTCGAGCGCGACGAGCAAAGTATCTCGCATTTGCCTGAATCGCTTAAAAAGCTTTACAGTGCTATGGACGAGCAAACCGCACGCAGTATTAAGAGCGGGTTGCGCGACATGTTAAAACAATGAACCAACAATCTGAGAAGCCGATGAGTTTAAATTCCAAAGAAATGTCTAAAATTCATAATATCGTGATTGTTGGTGGTGGCACTGCTGGCTGGATGTCGGCCGCCACATTATCGAAAACATTGGGTAAGACGCTTAATGTTCGTTTGATTGAGTCTGACGATATTCCAACGGTAGGGGTTGGTGAAGCAACCATTCCGACATTAATGAGCTTGCACCAATTAATTGGGATTAACGAGCAAGAGTTTGTCAGTGCGGTGAATGGCACCTTCAAGCTTGGTATTTCATTCGAGTCATGGAAAGACCGTGAAGAAGATTACATTCACTCATTCGGTGATACCGGTAAAGACTGTTGGGCCGCCGGTTTTCAGCATTTCTGGCTAAGAGCAAAACAATTAGGGTTTGCTAAAGATTTCGGTCAATATTGCGCTGAATTGGTGGCGGCTGAAAATAACCGGTTTGCGATTACACCGAAACATGGGCTTAACTACGCTTATCATATTGATGCGGGGCTGTACGCCAAATTTTTGCGTGGTTTTTCTGAGCAGCACGGCGCCACGCGAATTGAAGGTAAGGTGGTTGATGTGAACTTAGATCAACACAGCGGTAATATTGAAAGCGTAACGCTGGCTAATGGAGAAACCGTTGAAGGAGACCTATTCATTGATTGCTCCGGTTTTCGTGGTTTGCTCATTGAGCAGGCTTTGCATACAGGCTATGACGATTGGTCTCATTGGTTGCCGTGCAATTCTGCGGTTGCGGTTCAAACTGAATCTCTTGAAGCCCCCATTCCGTACACGCGTTCAATTGCTCGTGATGCGGGTTGGCAGTGGCGTATTCCACTGCAGACAAGGGTCGGTAACGGCCTAGTGTATTGTGATCGTTACTTAGACGATGATGCAGCGGTCAGTGCCTTGTTATCTAATATTGAGGGCGCCCCGTTAAACGACCCAAGGGTGATTAAGTTTACTACCGGAACTCGGCGTAAACATTGGAACAAAAATTGCATTGCTATTGGTTTGTCCAGTGGCTTTATCGAGCCATTAGAATCCACCAGCATACACTTGATTCAGCGTGCAATTACTCGCTTAGTACAGATGTTTCCTCACCACGGCATTGTTGACGCCGACATCAATGAATTTAATCAGCAAATGTCATCTGAAATTGAAAACATTCGAGATTTCATTGTATTGCACTATCACGTGACCGATCGCAGAGACACCGAGTTTTGGCGCTTTTGTGCCAATATGGATGTGCCTGATAGCTTACGCCATCGGCTTGATCTGTTCCGAGAAACCGGCAGAGTGTTTAAAGTGCCGACAGAATTGTTTGGTGAAAATTCGTGGATGCAAGTCATGATTGGTCAAGGCCTGGAGCCCAGAGACTATCATCCTATCGTTAATATGATGGATGAAAGCGAGTTGAAATCATTCATGCAAACGATTGATAAAAACACGCAACACATGGTTAATCAGCTTCCATCACACAACGACTTTATTAAGCACTATTGCCCGAGCATGTTACTCAAGCAAGGCGTGGCTTAGGTTAGCTTGTTTTAAGTGGGGTTATTGGGTGTTAGCTGGATCGGTTTAAGTGTGGGGTAGAGCAACGAACCAGGCTTTACGACTCGGGTTCTTTTTTCAGTTCGTTGAGTTGGTCAGATAAAAAATTCACACACGCTTGTTGAGTCTTTTTCGATGGGTTATTTAGAATGTCATCCAAGCTTTCCGGTAAATAATTATCGTCATCCCCCGGCTGTTTGAACACCAGATAATTAAACAGACTTTGCCATGAGTCTTTTTGTGCTTGATCCATGTCAGAAATCGCTAAAATAGCCAGCATTAGAGCGTGGTTTGCGGTTGGTGTGGCTTCGCTAATATGGTCATTCCACCAAAAGTTGACTAAGACATTAATGGCCTCAAGAGATTCCACCGCGTGCCACCAAGGAGATGGGATGTAAATGGCATCACCGGCCTCTAAGGTTGCCGATAGGCTGTTGTCTAGCGCAACTTTAAAGTTAGGAAATGCGTCATAATCTGGGTGTTTAATATCAACTAGGCTGGTTGGTACGCCGCCTGGTGAATTGAGCATTGGCCCTAAGTACAAATTGTTAGCTTGCTCAGGTGGGAACAGGGTGAATGTTCTAGAGCCCACACCCACGCAAGCAATATTGTCGTTTAAATCAAAATGTGCGGCGACCCTTGAACGGTTGCTAATCCAAATATTGGGCTCAATAGTGTGATCAAGGATTGACAGTTTAAACTCGTCAATTAAATCGGGGAAAGACGTCTTGATATTTCCGGCTTGCATTGATAATGCGTGCGCTTGGTTTGCTGGGGCATCTGAAAATTTTATCAGCTGCTCAAGTACCGCGGTTGGCGCCAAGTCAAAACTTTGAAAGTTGTTGCGTGTTAAATCTTCTGAATAAAAGAAGCGCCCATCAATATTGGGGTGCCCAACGATAGAGTAGCTTGGCGTGTGGCTGTCGTTAGCAATAAGGTAGTCAGCCGCGGTGATTGGGTTCTTTTTTGCTTTCTCAACCAATGGCCAATGTTGCGCTAGGTCTCGTATGATCACTGGTTTTTTGTCCTTGAAAACCTTGGCGGCAACGCCCTCACTTAAAAATTGCTGAGCACTGAATTCCGGTATTGAGTGAGTCATTGAAATAGAATTATTTAAAAGCTTGGTTGGCGTTATTTATGTTCTAATTTGGTATTCGAGTGCTTTCTCTGATCACTAATTTATGTGGTAGCACGACTCGTTTCTCTTTAATACTTTTGTTCTCAATTATATCAATAAGAAGTTCAGAGCAACGTCGCCCAATTTCTTCTACCGGTTGAGCAATTGTCGTGAGTGTGGGGGTGCTGAATTGCGCAAAACGAATGTCATCAAAACCAGCCACAGCGATGTCTTGTGGAACACGAACTCCATTTTCTTTCAGCGTATGCATGCAGCCAATGGCACTCTCGTCGCACATGCAAAATATTGCAGTAGGGCGATGCTTTAGCTTTAAGATGTCATGCGCTAATTTCTGCCCACTTTCGATGGTGTAATCGCCTTCGAACACAAGCGAACTTGAGTGTTCAATGCCGGCCATTTGTTGAGCTTCTATGTGCCCTTGTAGGCGCTGTTTCACACTCGGCGTTGAAGGGTCACCAGTAATGACGGCTATTCGCTTATGGCCCTGTTGTATTAAATGCTCAGTAATTTCTTTAGACGCTTCAATGTTGTTGATGGTTACGTAAGGTATTGATTGCCCTTTTATTTTATAACCTGAGTCGATCATTACTTCACAGGAGTTGACCATCGGTGGCACCGTGAAATTATCAGATTGAAGGGTTTCTTCAGGAAACGGTGGCGTTGATGAGAAAAAGATAACACCGTCGGCTCGTTTTCCTTGAATGAGTTCTCCGTATCGAATCTCACGCTCGCGCTCACCTTGAGAATCACCAAACAGAATTGAATAGCCACGCTTGGCCGCAGCATCTTCCATTGAGCGAATGACGCCGGCATTAAAGGTGTCGCTCAAGTCGGGAATGATGGCGACGATATTGCGTGTTTTTGCGGTGCGTAAACTGCTGGCTAATGTGTTTTGTTTATAGCCTAACTCTTTAGCCGCTGCCTGAACTCGTTCCCTCATGTCTTTGGATACGCGATTGGGGTTGTGCAGGGCACGAGAAACCGACGCGATGGAAATATCAAGGTGTTGCGCTAATTCTTTAATACCTAATTTGTTAGACATTTTTGGCGTTTTTGATTCTTATGTTTTTGTGTTGTTATGGCGCAAGTTGGCGGCTTCCTGTCGTGCTAACTTATCTGGCCAATTTCTTACACTATAGTTCTAATTAACTGGCTTGTGAAGCCAATGCTTGACAATGCTTTGTCAGCAAATTATATTCCATGGAAAACGTTTACCGAATATATTCTGATGATACTAAATTGAGCGTCGGAATTAAACAAGAGTGTAACGTTTAATTGGTTTCATGCCTGCTATCAGCGATAGTGGGCTGTAACCCATACCAATAAAAAAATTTATAAATAATATGATGGTAGAAGCATCTGAGGTAGGCAGTGAACGTTACACTAATTGATTGGGCAATAATCCTGCTGTACTTGTCTACGACAGTGGTCATTGGCTTGCTGTTAAAGCGCCAGGCAGAACGTTCCAAAGGCGACTATATGTTGGGGGGCAACCGCCTGCCTTGGTACATGCTTGGTTTGTCTAATGCATCAGGGATGTTCGACATTTCAGGCACCATGTGGCTCGTGACCCTGTTGTTTGTTTACGGCTTGAAAAGCGCATGGATTCCATGGTTGTGGCCGGTATTTAATCAAATATTCTTAATGATTTTCCTATCCATTTGGTTGAGACGCTCGAATGTGGCGACTGGAGCCGAGTGGATAGGTACGCGTTTTGGAACCGAAGGGCAGGCCACGAAATCTCATTTGGTTGTGGTCATTTTTGCCATCTTGATGGGGCTTGGTTATCTGGCTTACGGCTTTATTGGCGTGGGTAAGTTTGTTGAAATTTTCTTACCATGGGAAACTGTCTCTCCCTATGTGCCATTTTCGATTGAGCGTGAGTATGTGCCCCATTTTTACGGAATAATGCTTACCTTGTTTGCCGTATTCTATTCACTACTCGGTGGCATGGTGAGTATTGTTTGGGCAGACCTTATTCAATTTTTTCTTATGGCAATATCAGCCATTGTCATCGGCATATTGGCCATGAATGCGTTGAGTGGGGCATCGTTAGATGTGCCACTGGGTTGGACCACGCCATTTTTTGGTGTCGACACCAATCTCGACTGGTCAAACATCATTCCGGCGGCTAATCAAAAAATCGATTCCGATGGGTTCTCGCCCTTCATGATTTTTTTCATGATGATGGTATTCAAAGGGGTGTTAGTGAGTTTGGCTGGCCCTGCACCGACGTTTGACATGCAAAAGATTTTGTCTTCGCGCACCCCCAGAGAGGCCGCGTTAATGAGCGGGTCGGTCAGTTTGGTGCTAATGCCATTGCGTTACTTTATGGTGGCTGGCTTTGCGGTTTTGGCGATATTGAACTTCGACAAATTAGACTTGTTGGTTAATGGTTCAATTGATTTTGAGCAGATCTTGCCATCGGCCATCAATGAGTTTGTGCCCAGCGGCGTGCTTGGCTTGTTGTTGGCTGGCTTATTGGCGGCATTCATTTCTACCTTTGCAGGTACGTTGAACGCGACTCAAGCGTACTTGGTGAATGATATTTACTTGAAATTCGTGAACCCGGCGGCGAGCAGAAAGCAAACGGTAAGAGCCACCTGGTTTGCCGGTTTGAGTATGGTTTGCTTAAGCATATTTCTAGGCTTTTTCGCCAAAGACGTTAACGACATTTTGCAATGGATTGTGTCTGGGCTATACGGCTCTTATGTGGCTGCAAATGTTCTGAAGTGGTACTGGTGGCGCTTTAATGGAAACGGCTTTTTCTGGGGAATGGTGTGCGGATTAATTCCGGCATTATCATCACGTTTTGTTTTTGATGGCGTGCTGGATCTGTACGTATTTCCAATCATGTTATTGATCTCGGTGATTGGCTGTGTGGTGGGTACATATACCAAACCGCCCGTTGATGAAGAAACGTTAAAGCAATTTTACGCCAGGGTTAAACCGTGGGGCTTCTGGGGGCCAATCAAAGAAAAAGTATTACAAGACGACCCCAATTTTGCCGTTAATCAAAACTTCAAGCGTGACATGTTTAACGTATTTATTGGAGTGGTTTGGCAAACCTCTTTGGTGCTTTTCCCAATCTACGTTGTACTAATGGATTTTGCCGCAGTAGCTATTGTTGTGAGCATCATATTAGTGACGTCGTTAATCTTAAAGAAGAACTGGTATGACCGCTTGCCTGTGCAAGACATAAAAGGGACTAACATTTAATGAACATTGTTAAAAAATTTCCACCGAAGTTTGTGTGGGGCACGGCTACTGCGAGTTACCAAATAGAAGGGGCCGCGAATGAAGGCGGCCGAGGTGACTCTATCTGGGACGTGTTTTGTCGCTCTGAAGGTAATATCGCCAACGGCGACAACGGTGACCGAGCCTGCGATCATTTTAATCGCTACCCTGAAGACATTCAGTTAATGGCT
>CALINO010000007.1 GCA_938045295.1 uncultured Arenicella sp. | reverse complement strand
CTGATTAGCATCGCGCACAACTTCCAAATCAGTCCCTGAAAGCCTAAAGGCCACATCCTCATAATTAATCGGGGCGTTCACAAGCCCCTTAAGGCTATCCACAAAACCCTGCGCGCCCCCGTAAAAATCACTCTCAGCAGATTTATTAAGCCCAAGCTCAGCCGCACGCTGCAACGTAATTATCCAACCCGCTGCTTGCGTTGAAATTCCGTCACCATCAGAAGCTGTAATAAGTTCATTTATAATATCCTGATTACGGATATAATTTGCATAATCTTCAGCAACTTGAAGGTCACCGCCAAAGGTTGCCAAGTCCTCTGATTGAGACCTACCAACAGCTCTTTTTATAAAAAGATCACCACCAGAAATCTTAGTCTCTTTAATGGCAGCCAAGGTTCCGATTTCTACAGCTTCGTTGGCTGTATCGACACTATGCTTAACGCCGCCGACTCTAACATAAAGATCATTCCCAGCATGCCCATAGGTCTGAGTTGGACTTATGGTATTAACATTACGAGCGTTCTCGTCATTACCTTTAACCACATCAACAAAGGCATTCAGTGCATCTGCTGCGGCATTGGCCATGTCTGTAACCAAATCCTCATTGCCAGAGTTGGTAGAATTCACACTACCCAAATAGTAATAGCCATCTTGGAATGAAAGTTCCGTGCTCGCATTCGCTGTTGGAACCTTGGGCTTCTTCTTACCAAAAAGGTTTCCTATCAACCCCCCTAGGACAAAACCAACAAAAGCCCCAATAGCTGTTCCAACTCCCGGTAAAACAAAGGAACCTATTGAAGAACCAATCTTTACACCCCCAATCAGTCCACCAACTGCCGACCCTACAGAACTTAAGATAGCACCTGCTTGCGTAGTAGGACTTACAATCAGCGAACCAAGCTTAGCCCCTATAAAACCGCCAATTAAATTTGCAGGGTTAATGTTTGACAAATCGGTTACATCGACAAGCGCATTAGCTAAATCTTTAGAGATAAGACTTAAAAGCGGCTCAACACCACGAGCTACTGCAGCACTTACAACGCTATTATAGTTGAGACCAAAAACCTCTGCAGCAAAACCGTCAAGACCCAAAGCATCAGCAACCTCCGCAGTTAGTAATGAACTAATTGCCCCTACACTTGCAGAGGCCACATCTAAACCAAAACTTTCCAAGGCCGTATCGAGGTTTGAGCTGAAGTTTTCTAGTAAATTTCCGCTCTCATTAAGCGCCGCACCAAAAGCTGCTCCAACATCAGATAGAAGTTCGGAAACAACTATTCCAGAAATACTACCGCCCAAGCCTCCAATTTGGTCGGTAAGTAAATTTCCCGCCGATGAAGCTAATATTCCGCCAATTTGACCATTTAAAGAAGCAAGTTGCTGCGCATTAGTAAGGTCATCAAAGTCAGGGCGAATGTTAATTTCAGGCCGACCAATCTCTATACGCCCATCCTCACCGAAAAGGCCTGAACTTTCACTGAATAGGCCGCCTTCGATAAACCGATTAAGTTCACCAGAGTTAATTGAACCATCAGGATTAAGCGAAAGATCGGCCTCACTTAAAATCGTGTTGTCAGAGTCTCGAAGTTCTATACGCGGCCCTTCAGGACGGTTATAATATGTCGTCGTAAAAGCACTATATTCAGCCAATTGGACATCGCTCAGCCCTTGAGGTTGCAACGTTGCTAGGCGTTGTGATGTTCCATTATTATATTCCACATGCAGACCAAAACCATCCGTGGAATTATCAAAAGCAATCGTTATTACCGACCAATCACGAGAATTTGCAACTATATTTATCGCAGCAGACCAAGCATGAAAACGACCCACATTTTGACTCGCGAAACCTGATATATGAGCGAAACTAAACGGGTCAATGAGGCCTTGATCTTGATCTAAAATTGGTATTCCACCTGGAAGGTCTGGGAAGTTAAAAAGCCGAGGAGGACGCTCACCATTGGGCAGTTCACCACTGGCTAATCGCCTAATGAAATCTAGCATATCAGCTCTTTGGCGCAACTCCCAGTCTTGCCTTAAGAAACTAGAGCTTCTATAACCAGTTCCCGCATAACGCGCATCTAAATTAGACCCAAGCCCTCCAGTCCAATTATCGGTATAATAAAATCCCCGTTCCTGAGGAGAAAAAATTCCGAGTACATCGGTTTGAACAGCATATCCTCTAATGATGTTACCATGCCTATCTATGACAGCTTCATAAAGTTGTTCTGATGAGCCATCTATAATAGCAGTCCTCCCTAAAACGGTTCCCCTAACCAAATAGTACCCATTCTCTTCATTGATCACTTGAACTGTATATTGGTGAAGATCGACTGGAAGGAACCCTAACGTAGCCCCAATATCTCCATTTGTAGCAGTTATGGTAGTGGCGCTATTACCACTATCCCTTAACTGGGCAACAGCAGCCGCAAATAATATGTTTTCAGCAGGCACCCCAACGCGGCCAGCATTATTGTCAAGAACTGAAACTACCTCATTTCTTATGCGGGCATTAGAATAGGAAGAAGGGAAAAGACTTGAGTAACTACTTACGATTGTTCCAATGTCGATAAAAGTAGTCGTAACCGAAGCTACTCCATTAAGAGGTATTCTCCTTAACAAGACAGGTAACCTAGCCGTTCCCGTTATATTAAACATGACTGTACCGTCGAACAAATCCACATCAGATCGGATTTTTATATTTCCGCTACCAGCACCAAGTTCAAGTTCATGTCTCAATCTTAAATCCAGTAGCGCCCCCCCAACTAAGTTAACCCCAACATACAGCTCTCTGGATACACCACCAGCTTGTTGGTTAGGGTCACCCGCCGCCCTGACACCATCCCTTGTCAAAGGAATGCCTCCACTCACACCCAGCCTTACACTTGCATCAAGATTGACAGGATCCGCATAAATCCCTGCATTCAAGAAAGCCACGCCGTCGGTGATAGCTATTGATGTATCAGCACCCTGCCAATAATAATTGTACTGCCTCGCAGTATTCTCTATTTCGGTTCGAGTTCGTTGAACATCCCACCCATTTTGCTCTGCTTGCACAAGTACTTGCGCCAATGCCTCTGCAAACTCTTCTGACCTAGTTTCTGTCATGGCAATACCTTTAACATTTCGTATTTTCCGAAAGGAATGATTGGACTTTCTGCGTATCGTAAAGCCACATACTAGGAAGCAAATCAGGCTTTATGTAATTTTCAAAATTCGACAATTCACTATCTGGCAAACCAAAATAAGCTAGTGATGCTATAATCGCGCACTTGCGGTAATGTTCATCGCTAATGACCCCTTGTCTGGCTCGAATTGTTGCGAGAGCAAATCCTCCATTTCGATTACCGGCATAAATGGGACAAGCCTCATTAGCATTGATATATCGATAATTACCTTCAAAATATTCAGATAACATATTTTTAGAATTAAAGCCTTCTGGAGCCACAATAACTAGAAAAGATGTATAAGGGTCTAAATCTACAACATTCGCCACTGAGGGTTTGTCAAGCCTTAAAGTTTTGCGATCACGCCGACTCACAAACCCTTCAATTAGCCAAGGATCCCAACTATGATGAAATGCGTTGAAATTTGTCATGGTTGGAGTTAATCCCGCAGCCTTCCGTCTACTAGGTGACTGGTCTAAAATGACACCTTGCTCTTGGTACTCCCTAACCGCGCAGACAGACTCGCCTGCAGCCTCATTTGACTGCCCACAAGCAGTAACGAACATAGCCAAAGCAGTATAAACGAGTCTTCTCGATAGCCATTTATTCGTTTTCACTCCGCCATCACCTTCCCGTTGGAACCCACAAGCTTGTAGGACATCTTGGTCTCAACACCTATAATCCCGACAGGATTGCCATCCTTTAGACGTGGATTGTAGCTCCACTTCGCGAGCGCTGTTAGGCTAGGCGCGCGAAAGATATTATCCGTGCAGGAGGCTGCCTGCATATTCGTCGGAATACCCTGTTGCGTGACATCAAATCTCATTTGGCAATGCCCGCTCTTGGTTACGCCTTTGGGCATGAACCCCGCTATTTGCACAAGCGCTTTGGCCTCTTTGTCTTTAACGGCATTGCCTGCGGCTACAGAAAAATCAGGGGCGCTTAATGCGCTCAGCGTGACCGAACTTGGCGAAGTTCGGGTAAAGTGAACAGCCACGCCTTGCTCGTCTTTGGGCGGAAAAGCGACAGGGATGAACTCGCCTTTAGTCTCTTGCGCGCCTGACATTTGCGCAATGCCAATATAGCGCCCTCTATAATCCAAATCCATTGTGCAGGGGGTGGTGCAGCCGCCAAGCGGGGTAAAATCTTTGTCTTGCTTATGCACAACGATAATCGCGCCATTAGGCAGGCTCGTAAACTTGGCTTGCCGGATATAGGCCGCAGCTTCAGCTTTCGTCTCTTTTCTGGCGATGGGCTCACATGTCTGGCCACTTGGAATTTGAATAACGCGCCCTGACCCACCTAGTTTTAAAGGCGGTTGATAGACCTGCGTATATTTTGGTTTGCACGTAACATTGGGATCATTCAGCGAATAAGATGTTTCTGCAACCTCACCTGTTGTCGCGCAGCCTATAAGACTCAGAGCGCCAAGCAGAGCCAAGCTCTCCTTTAATCCAAAATATGATATTACACTAGCGTGTCCCAACAGACGCTATCCCTTTATTATCTATGACCGATATTGCCCTATCGGTCTGTATTAGACATCACGCGTAAATCACGCAATCGTGAGTGTCAAGACCACACCCTTAAGGTGATAGATATTTTTTAGATTACACACTTTAGAACAGCTTTACCGCTCTCGCGCCGCCTCCTTACTCGCCTTCGCAATAGGCGATAAAATAAAGTCAATAATACGGCGATCACCTGTTTTAATTTCAGCTGTCGCGTTCATACCGGATTGGATATCTCGTTTTAATGTGCCCTCACCGACATAGGGATGGGCAAGCTTTACCTCAGCCTGAAAAACGGGCCCGAGACGTTCATCTATCATGGCATCGGCAGATATCATGGTGAGTTCACCCTCTATCAGGCCGTAGCGTGTAAAGGGATAGGCTTCGAGTTTTACTGAGACCGGATCACCAACCCGCACAAAGCCTATATCCTTATTCAGAATCATGGTTTCTACAATCAGTTCTTCATTTTCAGGCGCAATCATCATGAGCGGGGCACCTGGTTCAATCACGTCTCCAATTGTGTAAACTTGTGT
>CALINO010000006.1 GCA_938045295.1 uncultured Arenicella sp. | reverse complement strand
GGCGACCCTTTTAGCGGCCTTTTTCTTAGCTACCTTTTTGGCTGCTTTCTTGGCGACCTTTTTAGCGGCCTTTTTCTTAGTTACCTTTTTGGCTGCTTTCTTGGCGACCTTTTTAGCGGCCTTTTTCTTAGTCACCTTTTGGGCTGCTTTCTTGGCGACCTTTTTAGTGGCCTTTTTCTTGGTCACTTTTTTAGCTGTTTTTTTGGCTACCTTTTTAACTGCCTTTTTCTTAGTCACTTTTTTGGCTACCTTCTTGGCGACCTTTTTCTTTATGGCCTTTTTGCTTTCGGCTGTCGCCGACTTAGCCACCTTTTTAGCTTTCTTTTTAGTTTTTGCAGTAGCCATAATCTCCTCTTGTTTAGTTTGATTAATGCTCTTTTTAGGGCTGATTGTTTACCTTTATTTGAGCAAACCATCATTGAGTTGCATACCAACACAGTCCAAGAATATGTTTGACCATTGTTAATTGTCAAGTAAACGGTTGAATCACGTGTTACAAATTGTATCGAACTGTATAATGCAGCCCTTAAAATCTTCAAATATACGTATACAGAATGTCTGAATTTTTCTTTTCTTATGGTTTGTTTATTGCCAAGGTGATTACCGGTTTAATTGCCTTAGTTTTTGCTGTGGCTATTGTTAGTAGTGGTCGCAAAAAAGAAGACACCACTAAACTAAAAGTAACCAATTTGAACGATCAGTTTAAAGAGCTGAATAATTCAGTTAGGCATGCTTTGTTTGATAAGAAAGAGCTTAAGCAGTTACAAAAAAAGGAAAGCAAGCAAGCCAAACAAGACAAGAAATCAAAAGTTCAAGACAAGCCTAAGCCTAAAATGTTTGTCTTAAATTTTAATGGCGACATTCGAGCCAGTGAAGTTGAAACATTGCGAGAAGAAATTACCGCAATGTTGAGTGTGGCAAATCCAGAAGATGAAGTGCTATTACGCTTAGATAACTCAGGTGGCATGGTGCATGAACACGGTTTGGCAGCTTCACAGTTGCGCCGTATTAAAGACGCGCGATTAAACTTTACCGTTAGCATAGACCGCGTAGCCGCCAGTGGTGGGTATATGATGGCGTGCGTGGCCGATAAAATTGTGGCGGCTCCTTTTGCCATTATTGGTTCTATTGGTGTGGTGGCTCAGCTCCCCAACTTTAATCGATTGCTTGATAAAGCTGGCATTGATTTTGAGCAACATACGGCCGGAGAATTTAAGCGAACGGTCACCATGTTTGGTAAAAACAGTGATAAAGAGCGCGAAAAGCTAAAAACGGAATTGCAAGAAACGCACGATCTATTCCAAGGTTTTGTGTCTGAAAATAGACCAAAATTGGAACTTGAAAAAGTGTCTACCGGTGAACATTGGTACGGTAAACAAGCATTAGAATTAGGCTTGGTTGATGAATTGAAAACCAGCGATGAATATTTAATTCGCGCTTTCGAACTCTACCAAGTGTTTGAAATAAAAATGGAAGTGAAGCAAAGCCTTCAAGACAAATTTTTAGGTGGGCTTTTTTCAAGCATTGAAAAAGTACGCAATAAATTGTCAGATGCCCAACAATCTTCAGTATATTGATAATAATTGCAAAAAAATCTGCGCTTAGCTTGCCCAAAAACGCAATTTACTGCTCAATGTAGTCAGGTATATTGGGTTTCACAGTTACATGTAGTGTGTATGCACATTTAGGAGGTCTGTATGACTGACATTATGAGCAAGGGTAGTAAGCAAAAAAATTTGCAAGAAGTGCTTGAGCGTGGCGCCGAAGAAGCTAAAAGTTCACGTCGAGCAAAGCGTTTAGCGCAACATCAGCACTGGATGCGGGTAATGATGGAAGGGCAGGCAACGCCCGACCTGACATATCAAAAGCCCAAAGTTTGACTGACTAGGCCATCACACCCAAAGGGTTGTTGGCCTTTTTTATTGCCTCGTTATTGGCTTTTATTTGCCTGCAATGAGAAGGCTCTTGCCGGGTTATTGATCATTAATAAATTAAGCTCTTGATCAGTGAAGCCCTTTGCCTTTAGTGCGGGGAACAATTGAGTGAATATATTGGTATACGGCTTGATGGTTTGAGCTTCTTTTTGCGGGTCGTACCAGCCCGCATCGTGCGAAATCAAGATGCGATGCAAAATGCCATGTTGTTTGGCAAACACCAATTTATCAATGTGTTTTTCCACGTCCCAGCCTATGCCGTCTAGGCTAATCCACAGCCCCATATTGGCCGCTTTAATATACGTCTGATTGTCGTCTTCATCTTGAGCATGAACCCATATGTAAGCGCTGAGTGGCACCCCCTGCGCTTTTAGAATGTCTAACTGTGGCCAAAGGCCTTGCGCTTTGCCGGTGTGAGAGGCAATGACAAGCCCTGTTTTTTGATGAGTGAGTGCGGCGGCCTTGACCAATTTAGCGTGCAGTGGTTTTAGCGGCGATGAGCTATCAACCCCAATCTTAATAAAACCCGGTTTGATTGACGTGCCCTCTATGCCGTTTTCAAATTCGTCAATCCAAACCTTCGCGAGTTGTTCAGCGCTTAGTTCAATGGCTTCTTGCGGTACATATTTGCTGTTTCTTGCACCGTAAAAACCGGTGTTAGTGATGATTTTTAGCCCCGATTGCTGTGACAGTTTTTCCAGCAATAATACATCTCGGCCAATGTAATTCGGGGTGGCATCGACAAAGTAACTAACCCCATAATTCTCCAGTTCTTCAAGATAAGGTAAGATTTCTTTAATAACACTGGCGTGGTTTTCTCTATTAAGCTGAATGTCTTGTGCGCCGATAAAGTCGACCATAATGTGCTCGTGAGAAAGCCAGATGCTGCCGTGCTTAACTTGGTGAAACCCGTCCACACTTTGCACGTTGGTACTCGGATTGGCAGCAGTATCACTTAACGACTTGGCTTGAGGCTTGCCCGAGTGCGAGGTATTTGGAGTTGCGCAGCCATGAGTCATCGCAAGAATAAACATTAAAATACAAACGCTAAAGAATCGGTTCATTGTTTTGTCTCCCGTCTGTTGATAATAGATAGGGTGCTTTCGCCCAAGGCGAATTGGGTCGGGGGTTATTGTCTAACTAAAAGTTTTCATTCCACTATACGGTGAAACAGAGTGAGCTGACAATGTGAAAATAGTTACCGATAAAATTAAGAGTGAGTCTTTCATGTCTTGGTGGTTTGATTCTGACGTTACAAATTACTTAATTGTCAGGTGGTATTAATCGAGATACTCTTCATGCTTGATCGCATCAGTACTCTGTGTGGTTAGTGTTACTTTGAATGTTTTTTTGAGTGTCTAGCGGCTTTGTGGGGTACTTGGTGTTTAATGTTTTAAGTTGTTTATTAAATTAGTCTGGCCTAACAATAGGTCAAGGAATGATGAGAGTTTTAACATGAGTAAAGTGATATTAATTACCGGAACATCAAGCGGTTTAGGAATTAGCCTTGCGATAGACGCAGCAAAATTAGGCCACAAAGTGTACGCAACTATGCGCAATTTGGCTAAGCGAGGCGCGCTTGATGAGTCGATAGCGCAAGCCGGTGTTGATGTCACTGTATTGCCTCTGGATGTTCAAGACAGCGCTTCTATTAATAGTGCGGTTGACACTATTCTTGCCGAAGAAGGGCGCATTGATACGCTCATCAATAATGCCGGTGCGGGGTTTGTGCGCACTACCGAGCAAGCGAGTGAAGATGAAATTAACTGGGTGATGGATGTTAACTATATGGGGGTTGTGCGCTGTACGAAAGCGGTTATGCCGTATATGCGTAAAGCTCGCTCAGGCCACGTTATTACCATTTCCTCAGTCGGGGGCTTAGTGGGCCAACCTTTTAATGAAATTTATTGCGCGGCCAAATTTGCGGTTGAAGGGTTTACTGAATCTCTGGCGTGTTATGTGACGCCTAATTTTGGTATTAATTTTACCTGTATTGAGCCGGGTGGTATTCAGTCGGAGTTTGCCAACAATGTCATAAAACAAATGGAAACAACCGGCGGCATGTTAGACGATGAGTATCTACCCATTTTGCAAAAATACATTGGCGGCTCACAATCACGTCAATCGGGAGACGATATTTATCAAACAGTTGATGAGGTATCCGCAGTGGTGATGGAGTGTTTAGAGTCGCCAGAACCGCCGATTCGTCAACGCACCTCGGTATGGGGTGAAAAATTCACACGTCTTAAAACAGAGTTGGACCCTGCCGGTACAAAGCAACAAGCCGCAGTGATTGACGAATTTTTAAGTTAAAAATCAGCTCGCACTTTTATGTGTTTAAACATTGGCTTATTCACTTAACAATTGCATGGCTTCTTGTCTGTATTGTTTGGATTTTTCAACCGCTAACTTGGCCCAAGGCCGGATGTTGTTTGTTGACCAATTTATGATATTGCTGTCTGGGTCATGCTTTAGCAGTCTGTCTGAAAAATACAAAGCGCATTGCTGAAGAACGCTTCCATCGGGGGCTCGTGAATAAGCGTTTTGTAATGCCTTCTCAAAATCCGCTGGGCCGTTTTGAAAATAACAGCGTTGCATTTCGCTGCTTACTTTTTGAAACGCGCCCGAGATTTTACTTTCGTTGATTCCCACACAGTAGTTGTATCGGTTCAGTTGGCCTTCGGCGTCTTTGATGGCATTAAGTTGTTCCTGCAAGGCTTGGGCGGTTTCGGCCAGATAAAACTCCCCACCGCCAACCTCGGCAATCGCTTTAAGTTGTGCTTGAGTTTCTTTATCGGCATCAAAGCCGATAGTGTGAATTCTGGTTTTAAACCCATCGTAGGCCAGAGCTTGCGCGGCAGCCACTGGGTCTTGATCGCAGGTTTCTTTCCCGTCTGAGATTAGGTACACCACCGGCGTGGTTTGATCTTTGCCGTCAGTCTCAGGCAATTGGTTTACTTGTTCACCAATGAAATTTAAGACACCGGCTAAGGGTGTCCAGCCAGCGGGTTTTAAGTCATTGATGCTTTTTTTGAGCGATGCCTTTGACGCGCCGAATTTATGCACTACGTCAATGGTGTTGCATGATTCTTCTTTGCGTTCATCAGACCCGTCTCCTTGATGGCCATAGACAACCAACGACACCTTGGTTGATTGGTGCAGGTCTTGCATGAATGCCAGCGCTTCGCTCTTAGCCACCTGCATTTTTGTTTTTGAACCGACTCTGCCCGCCATTGAGCCAGAAGCATCCAGTGCAAGAATGATATGAGTGGTTGGCAAGCGGCCAGTGAGCTTGTCTGGAACGCGGCATTCCAGTAAATCATAGGCCGGCTCGTTGGCTTCACACACGCTCAAATCGTATGGGTGTTGTTGTAAGTATTGCTGAAAAATTGGCTCGCAATATTGTTCCCTTTCATGCAATTGAATGTTTTCAGGTGGCGCATCGTTTGAAAAACAGGCTGCAGACACAAGCGCAAGCGCACAAAAGCTAATCAATCTTTTCATTGGCCTAACTCGTTGTGATCGGGTTAACAATTTATAGCATGAAAACTTGAAGCCCGCTGAGCGGGCTATTTTTAGTGCTTTTAATACGGCCTCTGTCTCTTCTTTACAACCTATGCCTTTTTTCTAAAATCCAGCATCAGGATAATGACAATAGACACCATTGCGATGACGCAGACGGCTATCATGGTGTCGAAGGCGGCGAGATAGTTGTCTGAGCTGTCACGCATATTGGCGATTACGCGTGTTCCCATTGCGCCGGCGATGGAGTCAATCATTACCAGTAGCGCTAATATTTTTCCGTAAGAATGGCCCGCAAAATGCTGCGCGATCAGTAATTGAATGGTGGTGAATGAACCGCCAAATCCAATGCCCGCAACAACGGCGTATGAATTAAGTAGCCATACGTCATCTGCACCGGCCTGTTTGAGCATGAGAAAGCTGGCGATTAGCGCGATGACTGACAGCATCATTGACACTTCTTTTTTGCAATAATCGCTGAGCCAGCCAAAGCCTATTTTCCCTAGAAATGAGCAGATGAAAAATACTGAGAAGATTCTGGGCACCAGAGCCAGATCGACGCCCAAATCCTTACTTAGGTGTATTGACTGGTGTTGCAGTAATGCAATCACACTGAACCAGACGCAACTGGTTGCGACGGCGATCAGGTAAAAATTTGGGTTCTTTAATGCTTCAGGCAGTTTTGGGCCCATATGCAGGCCGGCTTGCACGGTGGTGTTTGAATCGGCGCTTGAACCGGCCGTTTCAGGTTTCGTTTGATCGGCGGTAAGTGATGATAAATCGCGATCTTTTACCAGAAACATCAAGGAGGGAATCATCAGTGCCAAGGCGATGACGGCTAGCACCAGCAAGCCACTGCGCCACCCAACCGATTCAATGCCCAAGGCTAAAACTTGAGGAAAAACGGCCCCACCGATACTGGCGGACATGAGTAATAAGCCGGTTGCTCTTCCGCGGTCATGCTCGAACCATTTGGTTAGTACTACCATGCTCGCGGTTAATCCGCACAACGCCATTGATAGGCCGATGCCAAAGAAGATAGCCACCAGTTGCCAGAGCTCTTGGATAAAGCCGAAGGCGAATAGGCTCAAAGCAATGCCCGACACCCCCCAATACATGATGGTACGAGGCGGGAAGCGATCCAGCAGCACGCCGCCAAAAGGCGCACACAGCGCACCGACAATGTAGAACACGGTGGCGGGCAGGGTCATCTGAGCCGTCGTCCAGCCAAAATCCTCAATAAGCGAGGGGTAGACCAGAGGTAGCGTGTGTACAGCAATGCCGGTAGTGGCGGCGTAAACCAGCATCAACCCTAAGAGCACGAACCAGCGTTGGTTGTTTTGGGTAAGCGTGCTCATTAGGATTCAACCGCAACAGTGTTGTGGCATGCTGGCACGTTGTTGTATTCGTGTTCGATCCTATTGACGATCTCTGATACTGGCGCGATAGCACGCGCTTCGCCCACCCCTTGCCCGGCTGACCAGATGTCTTTCCAAGCTTTGGATCGCGCGTTTTCATCGTCGATCATTACCTGATCACGGCGTTTGTTGAGGTCATCACGACTCAGGCCCGCATTCTCAACCGAGGGCACCAGGTAATTGGCATCCACACCGGTAAAGAGCGCGCTGGTTGCGATGTCTTCTATGTTGGATGCGACCAACATTTCTTTGTAATCATTGGATGCCAAGCTTTCTTGTGCGGAGATAAAGTGCGTGCCCATGGAGGCCACATCGGCGCCTAAGCACTGCATGGCTCGAACGCCAGCGCCATTGCTAACCGCACCACCGGCGATAATCGGCCCGGCGAAAATTTCTCGAACCGCGGGAATAAACGAAAAGGGGCTCAGCGCTCCGGTGTGCCCACCTGCGCCCGCGCAAACCAGCACCAGCCCATCAACATTCGCATTGGCGGCTTTACGTGCTAAGGCCATTGAGTTAACGTCAGAAAACACCATGCCGCCGTACGAATGTACTGCCTCGACCACTGGGCCGGGGTGCCCGAGCGCGCTAATCACAATGGGCGCTTTGTGCTTCACCACCAGATCAAGGTCAGACTGAGACCGCTTATTGCTGCGGTGCACAATCAAATTGGGCATGATCAGGCCAGATTGCAAATCGATGGACGACAACCACTGATCCAGTATTTCCGGTTCGCGAGCATTCAGCGAGGGCAACCCACAGGCAATGCCTGATTCAGCACACGCCGAGGCCATTTCCGGCCCTGAGACCAAAAACATAGGGGCCGCCATAACGGGCAGCCGCATTTTTTCGCGAATGCCTTTGAATAATTCTTTGCCTCGTTCTCCAGCGCTCATTACGGATTCTCCGGTTTAAAATTAGTCTTTTGGGGGGCGTGAAAATAGTTGAACCGCCGATGCTTTGGCGATGATTCTTAGCTCTGACTTTTCCATCAGTGTTGCTTCTAAGAAGGCTTGGCCATTACTGTGGCGAATAACTTCAGCGGTGGCAACAATGACTTGATCTGGTTTGGCGGCCGACAGAAACGACACAGACAATTGCGCGGTTTTAAATGCGCGCTGACTGTGTTGCCAAGTCACCATGCCCATTATGTCGTCCAGCATGGCGGCTAGAAAGCCGCCAAAAACCAAACCCACGGGGTTAATCATGTCGTCGGTGGGGGTGTATTCAATGCACGGAACGTTGTTATTTTCACCGTTCTCTTTTGCATTGATTTCTTTGCCACCGATGAGTGCACGGTTCTTTAAAATCTGCTCGGGTTGCATTTGGGGAATCTTACTCATCAGGGGCACTACTCACCGGCATTGCTTTCGTTGATATTGTCTTTATTCGTGTATTGGCTGCGTAATTCTCGTTTGAGAATTTTTCCTTGGCCGCTAATCGGTAGCCCGGGCACAAACTCGACAGACTTGGGCACCTTGTATTTTGCCAACTTGTCTTTGCATGCCGCTAGCACTTCGTCTTCGCTTAATTGAGCGCCTTTACGCAGCATGATGATGGCTTTGCCAACTTCTTGCCACTTACTGTCTGGCACACCAATAACGGCAACCAGAGCAACACCGGGTAGTTTTGAAATAACGTTTTCGATTTCAATGGGGTAAACATTTTCGCCGCCAGAGATGAACATGTCTTTAATGCGATCGACAATGTAAAGCGTGCCATCGCTGTCCATGCGCCCGGCATCACCGGTACGGAACCAGCCATTGGCGAACGACGCTTGAGTTTCTTCAGGCTTGTTCCAGTAACCAGGCATTAAGCCGGGGCTACGCACCTGAATTTCGCCGGTCTCGCCATGCGCAACTGCCTCACCGTTGCTGTCGCCAATTTGCAGGTCGGTATACATCACCGCTTTACCGGCCGCCTTGGGGTTCTTGCGGGCGGCTTCCAGTGGTTGGTAAGCCACACCAAATATTTCGGTCATGCCGTAAGACTGAGACAGCGGCACCCCTTTTTTATGCCAGCGCTCAATCAGTTCGGAGTTTGCCGGAGCGCCACCAACCCCAATGATTTTTAGGTTGGCGAACTGAGCGCTTTCAAAGTCTGGGTGCTGGCTAAGCACGGTTAAATGAAAAGGAACGCCCAATGTGTGAGTAACGCGGGTCTGTTCGTCATTCAGGTATTTCATGGCAATGTCCGCATCCCAGCCGCGCATCACACAGACCGTGCCACCAAAATGGAACAACGGCAAGGCGTAACTGTTTAATCCTGCAGTATGAAAGAGTGGCGCGTAGGTTAGGCAAACGGAGTCTTCATCAATAATCGAAGATTGTTGCAGCACGCTGGTTTGCGTCATGCGGTAAGTGCCAATAACGCCCTTTGGCGCACCGGTGGTTCCAGAGGTGTACAACAGGGTGTTGATGTCATCAAGAGTAACCTCGGCCGGTTTTAAACCAGCGCCTTGTTGTTGGTGCGTGCTAATGAATTGCTCGTAGGGGCTGCTGGCGAGATCAAGGCTGCGCTCGAGCATCTGGATATGGCTATTGGCAACAAGAGCCGAAAACTCATCGTCGTACAAAATGACACTGGGTTTGGCGTCATCGAGAATCTCAGCGGCCTCTGTTGGGCTAAGACGCCAATTTAACGGCATGAAAACCGCGCCTAATTTCCAACAAGCAAAAATGATTTCAAAGTAATCGGTGCTGTTCTGCGCAAGTAGCGCAACGCGCTCGCCTTTTTGAATGTTGAACTGGTGTTGCAAACCAAAGGCGAGGGCATTGGCGCGTTGATTGAATTGTGAATAGGAGAACTGGCGGCCAGTGTGGATATCTATGGCGGCAATGCGTTGCCCATCGAAGTGGTCAAAGTAACTGAGCCAGTCAGCCACCAGGTCGCGTTGTTGGTTGTTCATTGTTTATCTCAAGTTAATGTTGCTTAGCATGTGCCCCCGAGTGCAACTCATTTCTAAACATTATTGACTTGTATTAAAGATATAACAATATGTTTTTATGTGAAACATCTAAAGAATCCAGATGTTTGATTGTTTTATGCTTGCTTCGTTAGTAAAGACACTGCGAAATGATTGACAGCTCACGCGGTTATTTTTTATCGGTAAAAGAGCTACCATCTAACTGTATTTAAAATGATAATGGATTATCAAACTTATTATCCTTTGGGGGGATCTATGAAGTTCAAATTTCTAATGTGTTGCACGCTTATCGCCTTTATCACTGGCTGTGTATCAACAGATAAGCTCGTAACAAAACAGCAAACGCAGGGTTATAACACCGTTGCTTTCGTTCAGCTTCCCGCTAATGAATCAGGCGATTATTTCGCAATGCAAAATTACGCGCAAACCGCTAAAAACAATGGCGCTGAGTTAGTGATTTTTCCAGAATCTTCGGCATTTGGGTGGTTAAACCCTGATGTTTTTTCTAATGCCAACCCCATACCGGGAGATTCACAACAAAACTTTTCTAACATCGCAATGTCGGTAGGTATATGGGTTGCGGCCGGATTAGCCGAGCAGGGGCAAGCACTGCCAGATAACAGTGGAGAACACTTTGCGTATGACTCTGGAATATTAGTAAACCCGCAAGGTGACGTTGTATTGCACCACCGCAAATACCAAGTTTTGAATAATGCTTTTACGCTTGAAAATTGTCCGGAATACTTTCAACAGCAAGGCTCATGCCAATACAGCGTTGGTAATGTTTCAGATATTGAAGCGGTTGATACCCCTTTTGGTCGTACCTCTTTGCTGGTGTGTGCCGATGCGTATACATACGATTTAACCGCATTAACAGCCGTTAAAGAGCTAGAGCCAGATTTTGTTATTGTTCCTTGGGGTGTTGGGGCAAGTCAGCAAAGTGAATGTGGTCAAGATGGTTTTAATGCCACACAGTATGCAGCCAAAGCCGCGCAATTTATTGGTTCGGCTTACGTTGCTGGCGCAAATGCAATTGGAGAAAGGCCGTATGGTCGGTTTAGACCCGCCATCTATTGCGGAAATAGCGGTTATGCAAACCCTGATGGCAGCGTTGGTGGTGTTGCAAACTCTCAAGACATTATCGTTTACTTCGACATTCCAGTGAAAAACTAGGCTGCATAACATAGTAATGCCTTCTTTGAAGGCCGTTGTGTTTGAAAAAAAGTTATTGCAGGGTCATTGTTAATGGCCAGCGCGAAGCAAGGTCGGCATTCTTAGATGCTGGAGATAATCATCATTCCGGTTTTTATTTGATTTTATTTATAGGTTTGAGTCTTTAATTGATTGCATTGAAACGTAAGTGGATGTGCTGGCAACGTGAGGTAGGCTTGATATTGATTCCCCCAGCACTTTTCTATAAGTCACAATGTTCTGAGTGCGAACCTTTAACAGGTAATCGAATGAGCCTGCTATCAAATGGCATTCTTCTATCTCTGGTAGCAACTTCACCGCATCGTTAAATGCACTTAACGCATTCTCGCTAGTGTCAGACATCTTCACCTCTACAAAGGCCACTTGTTCTTGGTCGAGTTTTGCATGATCCACTTGTGCTCTAAAACCTAATATATAGCCTTCTTGTTGAAGTCTTTTTAAGCGTGCCTGGCAGGGAGATTTTGACATGCCGATACGTTTAGCAAGTTCCGTTACCGGCAGGCGTCCATCTTCCATTAATGCGTGAATTATTTTCAGGTCATAAGAGTCTATTTGGCCTTTGTTTTTCATATTTTCAGTATTTATGTGTATTTTTTATTGAATATAAAGGAAGTTGATTTGTTTTTGGCGCCATTTAAGGAAAAAGAACTCTTTCAGTTGCGCTATCTTTTATGCCTGTATTGTTCGATTGTGGTTTTTAAAAATGCAAAAAAGTACGCTTTCGTCTTTAAGAGAAAAGATACGCACCGCGGGCAGTGAAAGTGAAGAGGCTGTTTTAGAAAAACTTCTCTGTGATTCAGCCATCACTATTGAGCAACGAGCGTCAGCACAGCAAATGGCGTTAGAGTTAGTTGGGCGTTTACGCAACGATGATAAGCCAAACTTGATGGAATCTTTTTTGGTCGAGTACGGTTTGTCAACGGATGAAGGCATTGCCTTAATGTGCTTAGCCGAAGCCCTTTTGAGAGTGCCAGACAGCGATACAATCGATGACCTAATTGAAGACAAAATTGTTTCTTCGAATTGGGGCGCACACCTTGGTAAATCTTCATCATCGTTGGTTAATGCGGCCACTTGGGGCTTATTGTTTACCGGTAAAGTGTTGGATGATCAGCGCACCAATAGTGTGGCCGATACACTGCGCGCTGCGATCAAAAGGGTGGGGGAACCGGTCATTCGTACCGCCGTTCGGCGAGCAATAAAAGAAATGGGGCGGCAGTTTGTGTTGGGTGAAGCGGTTGAGCCAGCGCTTACTAGAGCCAATAAAAGAGTAGAGCAAGGGTATGTGTACTCTTTTGACATGCTGGGTGAGGCCGCGCTAACGCAAGCCGACGCCGACCAGTATTTTCGCTCTTATAAGCATGCGATTGAGGTGCTCAGTGCCAGCGCACTCACAGACAGTATTAAAGACAACCCAGGCATATCAATCAAATTATCGGCGCTGCACCCACGTTATGAATTTAGCCAACGCCGTCGTGTTATCAATGAGCTTGTGCCCAAAGTTATTGAGCTTGCTCAAGCGGCCAAGAAGGGCAATCTGGGGTTTAATATTGACGCCGAAGAAGCCGATCGCCTTGATCTGTCGTTAGACGTTATTCAGGGCGTTTTAGAGCACGCCAGTTTAGATGGCTGGGGCGGTTTTGGTGTGGTGGTTCAAGCGTATAACCGCTGCGCCAGTCATCTGCTGGATTGGCTCTATGCGGTGGCTGAAAAAAACGACCGCCGTATTATGGTGCGTTTGGTTAAGGGGGCGTACTGGGATACTGAAATTAAGCGCGCCCAAGTTAAAGGCCTGCGAGATTACCCTGTTTTCACGCGTAAGTCGGCAACCGATGTCTCTTATTTGTGTTGCGCTAAAAAACTACTGTCGATGGGCGCGCGGATGTACCCACAATTTGCCACGCATAATGCTCATACTGTGGCCGCAATTATGGCAATTGATAATGGCGGCTGCGAGTATGAATTTCAGCGCCTTCATGGAATGGGTGCCGCTGTGTTTGAAGCACTGTTAGCACAACATTCTGCTCGTTGCCGAATTTACGCCCCGGTAGGAAAACACAGAGATTTATTGGCCTACTTGGTTAGGCGTTTGTTGGAAAATGGCGCGAATTCGTCGTTTGTAAATCAAGTGTTTGATCTGGGCGTGCCGGTTGATGAGGTGGTGTCTGACCCCTTTGATAGCCTGTTAAGCGAGGCTGAAGTAATAATAAAACCAAGCCAACTTTTTGCCCCCCAACGGCTTAACTCTAGAGGCTGGGACTTACACCATCACATGGATAAAAAAGAATTTGATCGGCTAAGAGAACCGTTTGCTAATAAAAAGTGGCGTGCAACTCCTCTCACTGCACAACCTTACAAAGGGGAGGCCTCAATTAATATAATCAACCCATCAAACACCCATGATGTGGTGGGCAGTGTTGTTCAAGCGTGTGAGGTTGATGTTGAGGCCGCTATTAATGCGGCAAGAATGTGGAGCGAATTAAAGGCCGATGAACGGTCTGAGGTGCTGCTGGAGGTGGCCTCTTTATTTGAACAAAATGCAGGAGAAATATTCGCTATGTTATCGCGTGAGGCGGGTAAAACCCCTAACGACGCTGTTGCTGAAATACGCGAAGCAGTGGACTTTTTACGATACTACTCAGCACAGGTCATAAAGGGTAAGCCGCGCCAGGCACGGGGTGTGTTTGCGTGTGTGTCGCCTTGGAATTTTCCATTAGCTATTTTCACGGGTCAGATCAGCGCTGCATTAGCGGCGGGCAATGGGGTGTTGGCTAAACCGGCCGAGTCAACACCGCTGGTTGCATTTTTAGCCGTCAAATTGTTTCATAAAGCGGGTGTTCCGCGAGACGTTTTGCAGCTTTTACCCGGGCTGGGCAAGAATGTTGGTGCTCAGTTAGTGGCGGCGCAAGCGGTGAGCGGCGTTTGTTTTACCGGTTCGACTGCAACAGGGTTACGCATTAACCAAAGCATGGCGGAGAATATGGCACCTGAGGTGCCACTTATTGCTGAAACCGGTGGTTTGAATGCCATGATTGTGGATTCAACCGCTTTGCCGCAACAGGCAATTAACGACATTATTCGATCGGCTTTTCAGTCGGCCGGGCAACGATGCTCTGCATTACGCATACTCTATATTCAGCAAGATATAGCAAGTGAATTTCTAGACATGCTATTTGGGGCAATGGACGAATTAAGTGTGGGTGACCCGTGGCATCTCTCAACTGATGTGGGGCCGCTGATTTCTGAAAATGCGCGCCAGCTAGTTCAAGCCTATATTGATAAAGCCGCAGTGCAAGGCCGGTTGCTCAAAACCATTGGTAAAGGGGGGGCGCCATCAGGCCATTTTGTAAAGCCTTCAGTGATTGAGGTGGGTGGCATTGAAGACATTGGCGCTGAAGTGTTTGGCCCAGTATTACACGTTGCCAAATTTCAGGCCGGCTCGCTCGAACAGGTGGTTAAGCAACTTAATGCAAGCGGCTATGGTTTGACTTTTGGTTTGCACACACGCATTGACGAGCGAGTTGAGTATCTGGCTCACCGCTTGAATGTGGGTAATATGTATGTGAACCGAGACCAAATTGGCGCTGTTGTCGGGTCGCAACCGTTCGGGGGTGAAAACCTTTCTGGTACTGGGCCCAAAGCGGGTGGCCCGAATTATTTAGCACGGTTTACCGCGTATGAGCGTATTGCCAGTGATGCGGATGAGGCTATCAGCCCCGTTGTGCAATTAAAACAAGTTCAACAGGCTTTGGATTCTTTGACCACACAAAAAGTCAAACTGAGTGAACGAGAGCTGCCTGGGCCAACCGGAGAGTCAAACAAACTGTATGAGTACGCGCGTGGGGTTGTGCTGTGCCTTGGCGTTGGCCTACAGGCCGCACAGCAGCAAGCCAGGCTGGCGCAAGATAATGGCTGCCCAGCGTTGATTATTCACCCGGGGGCGAAAGGTGACAATGCCATTGATGGGTTTCTTCCCAGAGAGTTGTTAACCGCGTTACGGGGGTTTAGTTTGGTGGTGCTTTGGTCCGATAACGAAGACGCACTTTGTGCGCGCCGCTCGTTGGCCATTCGCCAAGGCCGAATTATTCAATTGGTTTGTGACAATAGCCTTGCTAGTGCTTGTCGGCTTGAGCGGCATGTTTGTGTGAACACAACCGCAGCCGGCGGTAACACATCGTTACTTATGTCACCAAGATAGTGCCATGAGAGTCGCTGCTGTAAAAAAAGTAGGCCTAAGATTTCCTTCTATCATAATTCCCACGGTAGGCCTGTGTGTTGAGCCACGGTCATGATCGTCGTGATTGTCAGTGACGGGTTGATAGTCTTGTCAAAGGCCGCGAGTGATTAACTTTGGCACTTTGGCATAGGCAGCGCCTTTGGTATGGGCAGAACATAAACTATTAAAGTAAGCCTAAGTCGTTTGATCGGTTCATGATGTTTGCTAATGCCGGGTCGTCATAACGGGCTAAGCTTAAATATTTTGCAAAGTCTGGGCGTTGGCCACCGCACACCCAGTCGGCGCACAACGAACCCGCAGCGCATGCGGCCATGCAACCAAAGCCCGATAACGCACCCACAACAAAGGCTCCCGATTGATCTAGTGGGCCAATGATCGGCCAGTTCTCTTGGGTCATTGTGTAGTAGCCGCCGTAATGCACTCGATTTGCTGGCATGGATTCTACGTATTGCGCTAATTTGGGGTTCAGTTTAGCCGCCCCGCGCAAGACTATTTCCGGGTAATTAGGGTTAAACATCGGGTCGTCTGTAAGTTCCCGGTTTGGATTCGGTTGGCTGGCTGTGCGGTTGTAAGCCCAGCCGAGCTTTATCCACTTGCCCGCGCCTTCGGGGCGGCAATGAATGCCGCCATCAATGGGGCGCGTTAACCAACTTAGCTCAGGTTCTTCTGCCAGCGTGGCTCGCTCTTCATTACTCCAATCCAAGGGCGTTTCATCAATGTCGATTGAAAATGGCTGGTTCCTCGGCACAGCCGAATGACTGTCTTCAAACGCGAGTTTTTGATGGAAGATGTTTTTAACGGGCAATGCCACGCCTAACATCTTTGCAATATCGGCAACGTACGGCCCGGCGGCGTTAATGACTTTTGCAGCCTTCACGGCCACCAAACCATCTTTGGTTTGTACCTCTATGTTGTAGTCTTGGCCGTGAGCAATGTTTTTCACGCGCCCGCGCAACTTCTCGCACCCTTGCGGCTTAATCTGCTGCAACATAATTTGCCCCATTTGCTGACTGGAAAAATCACCTGCGCGGCGAATATGAAACACATGCTCGATTGATGATGAAAACGCTGGAAATACAGTTTTTATCAACGATTTATTTGACAGAATGTCCACGCCGTCTATGGCGCTACTCCAGTCCTGCGAATACGGCGAGTGGTAACCTTGGGCATGGGCACTGTTATGCTGGCGAACCAAATTTTCAGAATCACGATAATTATCGTTAAGTGATTCAATAACGTGACTTATGTCTTTTTGCCGAGTCGCCAAGGCGTAACCGCGCTGTTTCATTTGCAAAAAATTTGACGACTCTGTGGCCATTTCTCGCATCAGATCAATGCTTAAATTGGTGAATTGAGCCATGACATCGCTGGGCCACCAATTGCGATAGTTGTCGCCGGATTGCGCGGTTGTGTAGCTCATGGGGTCGCGCTCATCGATCAGTAATACTGAATTGCACTTGTACTTTTTGCACAAATAGTAAGCGCTTGAAATACCGACAATGCCAGCTCCAATAATGGCTATTTGGGTTTCTCTAACGCTGCTCACGAGAACGTTTAGCTTCAGAGGTTGATGCAAGTGCAGTTTGAATAAACAACAGCAACATTAAAGAAAACAGAGCCAAATTAAAGCTTAACTCAGTCATTAAATTAACTCTGCCTTCTTATATTTCATGCTTTCGACTAGGGCTAACGCGAAAGCGTAAAAAGTGACTAATTAGCTAGGCCATAACCATGCAAAAGCGCCCGCAGTAATTGCCGCGTAAATGAGTGCGTCTAAGAAATAGCGAAAGCAGTTAGACCACGGTTGCCCCATCCAAATGCTATAGGGTACTTGCGCCCATCCGTATGTTAAAAATGCCGCCACGAAAGCGAAGCGAAAAACGGTCATGTATTCGCTGCCAGCTGGAATCACCAGGGTTGCGAGATACGCGATTAGCGCCGAGCCGATAATAAAAAATAATACTTGTAGGCTTAACAGTTTGCCCATAGGAGGCATTCCGTTTGGCATTACAGCGATCATGGCTACCGGGCCAGCCGCAAACTTTTTTTGCATTGACTCTTCGCCCATCTGTTTCATGTCTTTGCAGTAAGGAAGGGTGTAGAGTGCTGGCGCAGGCTTTTTCGCGCCTAACGCCGCGATAACCTCAGGCTCGTTCGGCAGCTCTGAGTAATCGGCGTTGTGATACTTCAATAGCATGTGAATTAACGCACTTGCTAACCAACAAAGAACACCAGCAACCAAGATAACCAACCATAATTGTGAAATTAGTACCGTCATGAGAGTCTCCGAAAGTAAGTGAAGGGAGTTTCAGTATAGTCCAGATAACGTTATTGCAGTAATAGGCTATTGGCAAATAGCAATGGCAACAACGCCACAGCAATTAAATACACGTGCTTGTAAAGTTAAAGCAAAGATTCATTTACATGATTAAAATCTGATTAATTGGTTTAGAATGAAAGTTTTAGTAATGGGTGCCCAGATACCTCATAAAATCCTCACCCCCCATTCAGATATCTATTTCTTACATCCAGATGATTTTGTTCCTCAGATATTTTCCCAACAAGATGTTTGCGTTTTTGTATAAAGGTTAGCGGTAGAATGCATAGTATTGATTATTTAGTTATTGTTATTTACATCCTTGGCATGCTTTTTATTAGCGCTTATTTGTCTAAGCGTATGAAGAGTGCTAACGATATGTTTTCTGCCGGTGGGCGTTCGCCATGGTGGGTCTCTGGGCTTTCTGCTTTTATGACCATGTTTTCGGCGGGTACTTTTGTGGTTTGGGGTGGCATTGCGTATAAGTATGGCATCGTCGCGATTGCGATTAATTGCTGTTATGGTTTTGCTGCACTGCTGGTTGGCCGCTTTGTTGCAGGGCGGTGGAAAAAAGCTGGGGTTAGTTCAGCATCCGAGTTTTTACAGTTGCGTTTCGGTGACTCGATCGTACAGTTTTATACTTGGTTTAAAGGGTTATTAACGATATTTACCACCGGAGGGTCGATATACGCGTTATCCAAGATATTATCGGCATTAGTCCCGCTCTCTGAAGGCCACTTTTTGGCAGACCCGAGTACCGGCTTTTTGTCGGTTGGGCTAGTATCAATAGCCTTATGCATTGTGGTGGTATTGATCGCATTCAGTGGTGGCTTGTGGGCGGTGTTGATTACCGATATGTTGCAGTTCATTGTACTGACAATATCAGTGCTGTTAGTTGTGCCATTAATTCTGACCAGTGTTGGCGGTTTTGATCATTATTTTGCCAATGTACCTGAAGGATATTTTGCATTAACCACGGACGACTTTCCTATGTGGTTTTTAGTTGGCTGGCTGGCGCTTAATTTTGTAACACTCGGTGGTGACTGGGCATTTATTCAGCGCTATTTATGCGTTCCAGATGCTAAATCAGCGAAAAAATCAGCGTATCTCATCGGCGCTATGTACATTGTGTCTCCGTTGATTTGGATGATTCCTCCGCTTGCGTTTCGTGCGATTGAACCAAATATTGATGCAGAACAAGCGTACATTTTAGCGTGTCAATATGTCTTGCCAGTGGGCTTAATGGGGTTGATGGTAGCGGCCATGCTGTCAGCAACAGCAAGCATGGCAACAACACGTTTGAATGTGTTTGCTGGTGCTTTTACCGAAATTTATTGCCGATATAAACATAACCGTGTAACCGACGGTGCCCAGGTATGGGTAGGGCGCAGCGCGACCTTAGTGCTCGGTGGCATACTGTTGGCAGGCGCCTTGTTAATTCCGCAATACGGCTACACCAAATTTATCCTTGATATTAATACATTGCTTTATGTGCCGTTGGTTTTACCAACACTGTGGGGGCTATTTTCAAAACGTATTGGGTTGGCGGCCGTTTGGCTAACGACAATTATTGGTTTTATGGGGTCTTTCGTTTTGAAGTTTGGTTTATCGCCAAACGGATTTTTATCCTCTTATAGCGCACTAGCGTCATTGATTGAATGGATTGCCGCGAATACGCGCACTGCCGATGTGTTTGTTGGCGTTTTAATTCCTTTCTTAACTCTCTTTTGCATTGAAAAATTAAGCAAAGAAGAGCATGTCGGCTGGCAAAAACTTCGTGCTTATACAGAAAAAAATAAGATAAGCCACGTTACAAATCAGGAGCAGATTATTGATACACTGCCGCTGACATTTGCAGCGTTTACCATACTCGTTATTGCCGTTGGCTTGCTGTTGTCGTCATTTTATCATTCTGACTCAGCCATTTTCTTTGTTACTTTTGCAATAGCGCTGTTGATATTGGCTTATTTTATCAAACGTTTTATAGGTAAGGCTCAGCAACAAAATGCGCTTATGACGCAGACAAAGGTTAATGTTGCTTGAAGTAAAGCTTTGGGCTGTTGGCGTATAAGGTTATAAAATTTTTAATTCATTGAGGTGTGTTGTGCTGAACAGTTCGCATAATTTTTTTAGTATCGGGGGGGGCTTGTTTGCGGTGATGGCCCTGACGTCTTGCAGTTATTCTCAGCATTCTGTTGAGCAACAAGCAACCGTGGAGCAAAACAAGAAAAGTTATTCGGTTCAGCAAAGTCAGGGAAAAACCCTCGAACACAGTATTGTTCACGACGGTATTGAGCGCAGTTACCTCGTTTACTTACCTTCGGGGTATCAACCTCAAGATAATCCAGCGGTGGTGTTTTCACTTCATGGTCGAACTGGCACGAGCCAAGAAGCCATGAAGTCACAACGTTGGGAGCCGTTAGCGGATAGTGAAAACTTTATTGTTGTTTTTCCGCAAGCGTTGGCCACATCAAAGGAGGGTAAGCCTGTCACGCAATGGAATGCGTTAAATGTTAATAGTGGCGTTGACGATGTTGGCTTTTTGACGCAAGTAGCACAACAAGTCAGCGAACAATACGGTGCGAATGCTAAACGTACGTACGTTGTTGGCTTTTCTAACGGTGGCATGATGGTTTCTCGCCTTGTTTGTGAAGCTGACGAAACCTTTGCGGCCATGGCGTCGGTCGCTGGAATCGGCTTGACCGCACATACTGATTGTGCCCCACAAACTGTTACCCCGATTATGTTTATTCATGGCGAAAAAGATCATCTGCCTCCGCAACAAGGCCGTGCTTCTAATTTACGCCCTGTAGAAGCGACCATTAACGTGTTTGTCGATGCGTATGCTTGTTCGAAGACGCCAGTAGTGACAGAGCTGGAAGATAAGCTACCAGCGGATGGCACGCAAACAACTCATTATCGATATTCCAAATGTGAAGATGACGCCTCCGTTGAGTATTATTTTATTCAAGATGGCGGCCATACATGGCCAGGAAATAAGCCTAATGAACGGCTTGGAAATACCTCTCAAGACTTTAAAGCGACGGAAGCCTTGTGGCAATTTTTTGGTTCATATGAACGAAAGTAGTTAATTGGCAATTTCATACATAAAATACTAGCCTAGCAAAGAGGCCAAGGCCAATTAGCCCTATGACCCGCTCAGCTGGCTGCATCATGATGCGGCGCTGTTGAAAGAAGAGTGATAGAAGCTCCGTTCCCCGGCCTCACGTGGATGGAGGAGGTTGGTTAGTAGATAAGA
>CALINO010000005.1 GCA_938045295.1 uncultured Arenicella sp. | reverse complement strand
TGCTGATGACCGTTAACGGTATTGGCTTGGCCAGCCATTTAATTACTTGGCGGATTGCCATAAGCCCCACCCGGAATCAAAGCTCCATTGTTGTGAAGTGAAAGCACTGATTCTGATCGGTGCTGGAAGTTCGTATTTATTAAGGTAAATACGAAGCTGTGTGCTTGGGTTATTCGAATGATAATTGCGAAATAATTTATTGGCGGTCTTACTGATGTACGACATGCTTTGTGAGCTTGAACGAAAAATACTGGGAGTTGGCTTCTCGTCTTGATGCACCAAATAGCGGTCAGACAACGCGTGTTTGCTAATAACGAAGCGGTGCTGGCGCGTTTTCTCGGGCCAGCTCATGAATAGCCATGGCCGAATGGTGGCGTAGTCGCAAATGAAGGTTAGGCTTACGCCACTGTCAATGGCTTGCAAGGTTGCCTCTGATAATTCAATCAGTGGGCCGTCAACACTGTGCTGTATGCCACTCTTTGCGTTTGCTTGTGAGCTGTGTATCACCAGCAATGCCATGAGTAGCAAATAATGTAATGAAACACGGTTTCGAATAATCTTGCTCACTGTTTGGTTTGTCAGGGTTAGTTATGCAAACATATTAGGTCGATTTTTTCAGTAGGCTGTAATAAAAACCATCCATCGAATGCACACCAGGAAGCGTTTGAACGCCATATTTCTGAGACAAAGCACACGGGTGCTCTATGTTCATTACGATAGCATTATTGTTCGATTCCACAAACCGTTTCACTTGCTGCTCATTTTCAACCGGCAGCACCGAACAGGTCATGTACAGCAATAGGCCGCCAGGTTTCAGGTGTTGCCATAAGTTTTCCAATAGCGCGGTTTGAATGTTGCTCAGTTGCGTAATATCACTGGGTTTGCGGTGATGTTTAATATCTGGGTGCCGCCTGATAACGCCAAGGCCTGAGCAAGGCGCGTCAATTAAAATGCGGTCATAGCCATCTTCTGGTACTGGCCAGCTGGGCGGTGTGCTGGCATCGGCGGTATAGATACCAGCATTCAGTTGCAGCCGTTGGAGCGTTGACGTGAGCTGTTCGCAGCGTTGTTCTGAAACGTCCAATGCGTGTACTAAGCCATCGTTATTTAACCGTTCAAGGATGTGCGCTGTTTTGCCGCCTGGGGCTGCGCAGGCATCAAGCACCGCCTGTTTGGGTGCCAGCTGTAAGAACTCAGCGGCTTGTTGCGCGGCGGTGTCTTGTACCGAACAAGAGCCGTGCGCAAAGTCGGGTAACTTTGTTACGCCTACCGGCTTGTTTAGTATAATGCCATCGCGCGAATGAGGGTCTTTTTCTGATTGAATGTCATGCTCATTGAGTTGCTGCAAATAGTCGTCACGCGAATGTTTCATTGCATTGACTCGAATGCACATTGGTGGCCGCTGATTATTGGCGTGCATGATCGCCAGTGAATGATTGGGCCATGCCTGACTGAGTTGTTCTTGTAACCATTTCGGGTGGCTGAGCGTGATCGGGTCGGAAACGTCAACCGGGTTGCGCTGATAGTTTCTCAAACACCCATTAAGCAATTTTTTAGCCCAGACCTTATTAACCTGCTTGCAGGCTTGTACGGTTTCGGCAACGGCGGCGTGATTGGCGGTTTCTAGGTAGCGCAGTTGATACAAACCCACCAATAATAAAAAGTGCACGATGCGGTCTTTCTTGCGAATAGGGTTGCGTAAAAAGCTTTTAGCCACTTGCTCCAGTTCGCCGTGCCAACGGCAAACTCCGTACACCACTTCTTGCACAAAGCCTTTGTCCTGAGGGCTGGGCTGTTGTGTTTCAATGTAATCAGCCATGGCGGCGTCTAAAGAACGGCCTTGGTCAATAATTTGCCAGCAGATTCGTGCTGCCGCGGCTCGAGTGTTAATTTTTTTTGGCATTAGGCGGCGCGTTTATGAAAGTTGATCATTGATTGAAATTCCATACCCATTGGCAAATTCAGAGTAAGGCATGGCCTTGCTGCCATCACGTTGCAATATTTCCAAGATTAATGAGCCTTGACCGCACTGTACCGTAATGCCTGTGTCGTCGATGTTAGTGACTGTGCCAGGCTTAGCTTTATTACTGAGGCTCTTATTGTCTAAGTCATTACCAGAGGTGTTGTGCTGGTCGTTATGTTCAACGCGCGCTTGCCAAACTCTAATTCGGGTGTCGTTGTGCTTGCATTGCGCTACCGGAAACGGAATAAATGCCCTGATTGCGCGGTGAATGTCTTGAGCGCTTGATTGCCAATCAATATTGGCCTCTGCTTTTTGCAGTTTTTTTGCATAGCAGGCTTGCGAGTCCTCTTGCGGTATAGGCTGAAGATTGGGGGTGCTGGCTAGCATGGCCAGCGTTTCGCTAATGCCTTGCGCGCCCAGTACCGCTAACTTGTCGTGCAGGCTGGCCGTTGTGTCGGTATCAAGAATAGGGGTGCGTAACATTTGGTAAACAGGCCCCGTATCCAAACCAAGTTCCATGCGCATAATGGAGACACCACTTTCGTTATCGCCTGCTTCAATAGCGCGGTGTATGGGCGCCGCGCCGCGCCAGCGTGGTAATAGCGAAGCGTGAATGTTGATGCAGCCTAATTTGGGAATATCCAAAATGCTTTGCGGCAATAGCATGCCGTAGGCCACCACCACCATCACGTCTGCGCGTAATTCTTCAATGTCATGCGCCTGATCTTTGAGCGTGCTTGGTTGGTAGACATTAATGCCTAACTCTTGGGCAACCACTTTTACTGGTGGAGGGGTGAGTTTTTTGCCACGCCCAGCACGGCGGTCGGGTTGGGTGTAAACGCCAACAATCTCGTGTTCTTGGGCAAGGGCTTTAAGGGGCGGTACGGCAAAATCGGGTGTGCCCGCAAATAATACTCTCATGGTCAACCTGTTGGTATGGCGTGCTAACGCGAAACTATGTTTGGCGCAAAGCTGTGTTTGTTTGGCGCAAAGCGATGTTTAGATAGAATTAAGCGAGCTTGGCTCGTTTAACCAACTTTTTGCGAACACGGTCTTGTTTTAACCGAGATAAGTAGTCAACAAACACTTTGCCAGCTAAGTGATCCATTTCATGCTGAATGCAAACTGATAGTAAGCCCTCAGCCTCCAGTTCAAAAATTTCACCCTGTTCGTCGAGCGAGGTGATTTTGACTCTCTCAGCTCGTTTAACGGGGGCATAATATTCCGGAATGGAAAGGCAGCCCTCGTCATAAACTTGTTCGCCGTCACGTTCAACAATGCTGGGGTTAATGAGCACAATGGGTTCATTACGCTCTTCTGACAGATCCATCACAATCACTTGCTGGTGCACATCCACTTGAGTGGCCGCTAGGCCAATGCCGTTGGCGTGATACATGGTTTCTTTCATGTCGCTGATCAGCTTGCGAGTGTCGTCATTGACCGTTTTTACTGGTTTGGCAACGGTACGTAAGCGCTCGTCTGGGTAGACTAAAATTTCTAAAATGGCCATATGTGGCAATTAAATCTCTAAATATGGTTACAGTTTAAGCCAAAAATAACGTAAACTACATTCTGCATTGTTTATGTAACATGCTAAATTAGCTGTGATTATTGCATGCTCGCATGAAAAATTATGCTTTTTTAGCCAAAGTGTTTTTTTGGTTGAAGGCGTTATTGCAAGTATGAATAAGTTACGATGCCAATTCATGTCACGATTTCCAATGGGTTATCGAATGAGCGGGCTAATCAGGCTATTATGAATTATGCGGGCTTTGCATGCCAGTTGTTGTTTGCATGCGCCAGAGTGATTCGTATCAATATATGATGTATTGGTGGTAGAGAGTGTCATTGAGTATTGCCTTATGCGGTATGAATCACTCTAACAGTGGAAGAAAAGCGACGATAATAATGATGATTATAAATACAGAAACACTGAACATGGCGGCTCACTTACGTGCCTCTTTACGTACCATGACCCGAAATGTTAAACGCACGTTTGCTTTGCTTGTTATGGGATTGTCGTTGACGTTTTCATGCGGGCTTGGCGCTCAGTCTGATAATGCTTGGTTGGCAGAAAACTACCCAGACCGCTACACGGTGGTTAAAGGTGATACCTTGTGGGGCATATCTTCAAAATTTTTAAAAGACCCGTGGCGCTGGCCTGAAGTATGGCAAGGTAATCCGCAGGTTGAAAACCCGGATCTTATTTATCCGGGGGATGTGCTGGTACTGACGTTTATTGATGGCCGCCCAGTGTTAAGAGCATTGCGCCGTGAAACGGTTAAATTGTCGCCCAAGCCGCGACCAACTCGATTTACCGATGCGATTCCGCCAATAGACCCTAGTGCGATTCAGGCTTACATTAATTCACCACTGGTGACTGACACAGAAGAGTTAGAAAAAGCCGGTTACATCGTGCAAGGAATGGATAACCGTTTGGTCGGTGGTAAGTACGACCAATTTTATGTGCGAGGCGTTACCGAGCAAGAAGTGGATTCATTTCGTGTATTCCGCCCGGGTCGAACCTTTGTTGACCCTGTCAGTGGCGAACTGTTGGGCTACGAAGCCGTGCACGTAGGCGATGCCAATATGTTGAAGCGAGGCGAGGATGTTTCTAGATTGGTATTAACCAAAACATTTACTGATGCCGGTGTGAGAGACCGTTTGCGCCCCATTTATAAGCAATCTGCCTTGCCGTTTTTCTACCCGAAAGCGCCGGATAACCAAGACATTCGTGGGGTGATTTTTCACACTGAAAATGAGTTGACCGAGCTAGGTGCCATGTCGGTTGTGGCGCTCAATTTGGGTGAGCGTGAGGGTGTGAAGCCGGGTGATGTGTTTCGCATTTTGAGTCAAAAAATGACTCATCAAGATCCGTTCACGAAAGAGCCTTATCAAATCCCAGAAGAAAAAATTGGGGTGGCGTTGGTGTTTAGAACGTTTGAAAAAGTCAGTTATGCGCTTATTACCGACTCGATCAGGCAGGTGTCTCCCGGTGATGTGTTGGTGAGTCCAGACGCCGATTAGTTTAGATAACTCTAGATAGCTTAAGATTTTTGTACTTCAAGCCCTTCATTTTATGAAGGGCTTTTTTTATGTCTTGTGTAATCTGTTACACTCAAACGGTCGCAGATTATTATTCTGGCACACTATTAGTTTGGTGTTTTAGGTTGACTATTAGAAGGGCACATAGGATGTGTGTCGCTTAGTGCTGTCATTTATCAGCTTCTCTACAAATTACTTCGCCAAAGGAGGGTGGAATGAATATTCAAACGGGTGTATTAGATATTGAGATGCAAGCATTGTGGTTGCGCTTTATTCGTGACCGGCGATGGTCGCGCTTGCAAAAAAGGCAACTGTTGGAGCACTTCTTAAGTGTTGAGAAGGTGCTTAATGCCGACTCAGGTGAGGTTAAGCAGGTGCTTGAGGGGCGTGTTTTGAATAAAAGCCCAGGGGTTGATGAGGCTAAAGTTCAGGCAGAGCTAAATTGGCTTATGGGCACTCAAAATTTTCTCATTACGTATTTTGATGACCGTTATCCAGACTTGCTTAGGCAAATTAATGATCCGCCCATTGCGCTGTTCGCCAGCGGGGATTTGTCGCTATTGGATAGCCCTAAAGTGGCTATTGTTGGCTCTCGGAGGCCAACGCCATTGGGGGTGAAAGTAACGCAAGATATTGCCGCCAGTTTAAGTAAGCTGGGTGTGGCTGTGGTCAGTGGTATGGCGTTGGGCATTGACGGTGTTGCGCATGTCGCCGCATTAAACTCGAACGGCCCTAGTATTGCTGTTGTTGGCAGTGGCTTGGATGTTATTTACCCCAGTCGACATGTTCATTTATTTCAGCAATTAGTTGGGCAAGGCTTGGTTTTGTCGGAATACCCGTTGGGCTTTAAGCCTACGCGATATACCTTTCCAGAGAGAAACCGTTTGGTGAGTGGTTTGAGTCTAGGGGTGGTGATTGTGGAGGCCGCTGAACGCAGTGGTACCCTGATTACTGCGCGAATGTCGATAGAGCAAAATAGAGAGTTGATGGTGGTGCCCGGCGCGGCAGTTAGTCGTCAATACGCCGGTTCGCATCGATTAATAAAAGACGGCGCTGCGTTGGTGTGTAGTGGGCAAGAAGTGATTGAGTTGTTGTCTGGTGAGCTGAGTGACTATTGTGCTTTAAAGCAAAACGCACTGGAGTCTAATGTGAGCGAATCAACGAGTTCGCAAGAGCGAGTAATAAGCCAATCATTCAGCCCTCAACAAAATAAAATTTTTGCCCTGTTAGACTATGAATCCAGTTCGGTGGATTTTTTAATCCAAAAGAGTTCATTGACGGCTGCAGAAGTTTCAGCCATTCTATTAGAACTGGAGTTATTGGGTGTAGCATCAACTGCCGTTGATGGTGGTTATGTGAAAACTGCCTAGTCTCAAAATTTAGTGACTCATGCCGGAGGCTGATATGAAAGAAGATATGTTAGAAGTACTTTTTTATCTGTTTGAGAATTACATTGTAGATGGCATTGAATGGGATACAGGCCACACTGAAATTGAAGAGGAATTGTTAGGTGCTGGTTTTGAAAGCAAGGAAATTGATAAGGCCTTCCAATGGTTGGAAGATTTGCTAGTAGTCTGTGAACAAGACTCAATTACGTTATTTAATAATCAAAACGTTAACTTGATAAGGCACTATTCGGACGATGAAGTTAGCCGTTTAGGTGACCAAGGCCGCGCGTTAATTACTCGCCTGGTGTATTCCGGAGTGTTGGATTTAAACTCGAGAGAAATGGTGATAGATCGAGTGATGGCTTTGGATTCTCATCATGTCAACATTGATCATATTAAGTGGGTGGTGTTGATGGTGTTGAGCAACCAGCCTGGGTTTGATGACATTGCCGAGTGGGCTGAGACCGTTGTCGGTGAGGGCGCTGCTTTTGTTGTGCATTAGCTTACATGCATTGCTGTGTAACAAGGCGCTAGCACTAAAGTAACCGTATTTTGTAAAAGCGAAAGCGCCCATGTTGGGGCGTTTTCGACCTATTTGGTGCTGAAAACTTGCTGAATTGGAAGAATCAATAGATACTCCCGCGAATTGTCAAAATCTTTTGTGGGTTTTGATGCCTGTTTTCAGCCACTGAATTTGTTTTTGTGTGCCCATAAGTTGGCCTACAAAAGTGCTCAGGGTGTTTGATTACTGACCATAATGACCAAGTTTGAATTTATGTCACACCTACTAATAAAGGTGTTGTTATTCTGATGAACTCTCGGTTATGGTAAATAAAGAGTCGCGTCAGCGAATGTATTTCAACCGGCATTAGATAAAAATTAAACAGTTGATATGGGTAAATCTTTAGTGATTGTGGAGTCGCCAGCAAAGGCGAAAACGATCAATAAATATCTAGGTAATGACTTTATCGTTAAATCCAGTGTTGGGCACATTCGAGATTTGCCGACCAGTGGAAGTGACAAAAAAAACGTCGATCCTAAAGAGCGGGCAAGGCAAGCCGCTATCACTCGAAAGCTGTCACCGGAACAAAAGATAGTTCACCGTAAGAAAAAAGCCAAAGAGCAATTGATTCGCCGCATGGGCATTAACCCAGAGCAGAACTGGGATGCGCGCTACGAAATTCTTCCGGGTAAAGAAAAGGTGGTCGATGAGCTGGTCTCGTTGGCAAAAAAGGCTGATGTTATCTATCTCGCAACGGATATGGATCGCGAGGGAGAAGCCATTGCATGGCATTTGCAAGAGGCCATTGGTGGTGATGCATCACGCTATCGCCGCGTAGTGTTTAATGAAATCACCAAACCGGCCATTCAAGCCGCATTTGAGAACCCAGGGCCTGTGGATATGTCGCGGGTGAATGCTCAACAGGCACGGCGATTTTTAGATCGGGTTGTGGGCTACATGGTTTCCCCATTATTGTGGTCTAAGGTCGCGCGAGGCTTGTCGGCCGGTCGTGTGCAATCGGTGGCATTGCGATTGGTGGTTGAGCGTGAGCGAGAAATTCGCGCGTTCATACCTGAAGAATACTGGGACGTGTTTGCTGAGCTTACAAGCAAGGCTGGCGAACAGATTAAATTTGAAGTAAAGAATCACCAAGGTTCGGCGTTTAAGCCGGTCAATGAAGAGCAGGCTCTGGCGGCGGTGGGCGAATTACAAGCCGCCCGTTTTCAAGTCTCTGACGTTAATGAGCGGCCAACCTCGACCAAGCCAACAGCGCCTTATATTACATCCACTCTGCAGCAAGCGGCGAGTACTCGCCTTGGCTTTGGGGTGAAAAAGACCATGATGTTGGCGCAACGTTTGTACGAGGCTGGTTACATTACCTACATGCGTACGGACTCAACAAATTTGAGTGCTGGCGCGGTGATGGATTGCCGATCTTTTATTGAAAAAGAGCATGGCAACAAGTATTTGCCTGAATCGCCGAACTCTTACTCGAGTAAAGATGGCGCGCAAGATGCGCACGAAGCCATTCGCCCTTCTGACGTCTTTGTTAAGCCATCTCAGATCAGCAATGTTGATCGAGATGCTGAGCGTTTATACACATTAATTTGGCGGCAGTTTGTGGCGTGCCAAATGGTGCCAGCGAAATTCTTAAGTACCCGAGTCAGTGTTGGCGCGGGAGACTATGAGTTACGTACGCGTGGCCGAGTTGTGGTTTTTGATGGTTATCAAAAAGTACAACCCCCTATGAGCAAAGGCGAAGACGATGGTGTGTTGCCGGTGTTAAAAGTGGGTGATGTACTGAATTTAAAAGAGCTGTTGCCGAACCAGCATTTTACCAAACCGCCTGCGCGCTACACTGAGGCAAGTTTGGTTAAAGAGCTTGAAAAACGAGGAATTGGTCGCCCATCAACGTACGCGGCCATTATTTCCACTATTCAAGACCGTGGTTACGTGCAGGTTGAAAAACGTCGTTTTTATGCGCAGAAAATGGGTGACATTGTCACCGAGCGTTTAGTCGAAAGTTTTACTGACTTAATGGACTATGACTTCACGGCCAATATGGAAGCCTCTCTGGATGATGTAGCACAGGGTCGTAGGCAATGGCGTGATTTGTTAGATAATTTTTACGACGACTTTTCCAAAACCCTCTTGAAGGCTGGAAACGACGATGACGGAGGCATGCGGCCAAACTTGCCTACCGAAACAGACATCGAATGTAATACTTGCGGTCGAGATATGCAGATCCGCACCGGCAGCACCGGTGTGTTTTTAGGTTGTTCTGGTTACTCTTTACCACCTAAGGAGCGCTGCAAGTCCACCATGAACCTGGTGTCTGGTGATGAGGCGGTTAATGTTGATGAAGATGACGAAGCCGAAGCCAAGCTGTTAATTAAAAAGCGCCATTGTTCGATATGCAATACCGCCATGGATGGGTACTTTTTGGATGAAAAGCGCAAACTGCATATTTGTGGCAATAATCCGGATTGCTCGGGTTATGAGATTGAAGAGGGCACATTCAAAATAAAAGGCTACGAAGGCCCAGTGCTCGATTGCGACAAATGCGGCAGTGAAATGCAGCTGAAAAACGGTCGTTTTGGCAAGTATTTTGGTTGCATGAGCGACGATTGTAAAAATACACGCAAGTTATTGCGTAATGGTGAAGCGGCTCCACCAAAAATGGACCCGGTGCCAATGCCAGAGTTGAAATGTTTAAAGGTCGACGATCATTACGTGCTGCGCGATGGCGCTTCAGGCATGTTTTTGGCTGCCAGTGGCTTTCCAAAAAATCGAGAGACTAGGGCTCCGTTAGTAGCGGAAATTCTGCCTCATCGTGAGGCTATTGATGAAAAATACGACTATCTGTTTTCGGCTCCTGTGGCTGACGACGATGGTTTGCCTACAGTGATTCGATACAGCCGTAAAACAAAAGAAATTTACGTGCAGTCTGAAGAAGAAGGTAAGGCAACCGGTTGGAAGGCTTTCTATGAAGGCGGTCGTTGGGTTGTGTCGGCCACAAAGACTGTAAAGAAAAAGAAAGCCAAGAAAAAAGCGTCTAAAAAGAAGGCATCAAAAAAGAAAGCTACCAAGAAAAAGGTGGCTAAGAAGAAAGCAACTAAGGCAACGTGACACCAAGGCTGCTTCCTTGTGCACCGCCAAACTCTAAGCGGCGGTGCTGTGTTTCTTGGTCTTTAGTTAGAGCTTTTGTTTGCGCAATAACTTGCTTGGAATAGCCCTTAGCTCGCTTAGAAAATCCTTAGCTTATTCAGAAAAGTCCTTCGGTTTCGCTTTCATCTTCTATGATGATTCTTTCTTGAGTCGGAATATTCGGCGTATTAGTCTGATCGGCGTCTTGAGTTTGCCCAGAATTTGGCGCGAACTCACCGTATTCTGAATGCTCAGAGTTCGTATTTTCTCCGGCGTTTGCCTCGATATTAGTCGGGTCGATTTCTGTTATTGCGTTTAAGCCAAGTTGTTCGGCTAAGGCGTATTCTGGTGTGAGCTCGTTCACGACAAACAGCTCTGGGCTGGCCATTGGGTCTTCTTCAATAGTGCGAGCTCCAGTGCTGCGATTTACATGCCCTTGCTCTATATACGCTGGCATTTCTTCGGTATCAATGGGCACGCCTTCAAGCCCGGTCTTCATGTAGTCAATCCATATTGGCAGTGCGGCAACGCTTCCCGCTTCCCCGCGCCCCATGCTTCTGGGCTGATCAAACCCTACCCAAACAGTGGTGACCACGCTGGAATTGAAACCAGTGAACCATGCGTCAACATAGTCGTTAGTAGTGCCAGTTTTGCCGGCAATGTCCGGGCGCTCCAAGCGCAGTGCTTTGCGCGCGGTTCCATATTTAACGGCGTCTTTTAGCATGCTGACGGTTAAATAGTTGTTGGCGTGGGGCATGACGCGTGGAGCCGAGTAGGTTTCGTTGTCTTTTGAATTGTCAATCGTGTCTTCTGAACTTGCTTGAATTTCGTCAAGTGGGTTGTCCGCGGTTTGTTCTGTGTCTTCTTCTGAGGTTGAAAAAGGAGTGCTGGTTTCGTCTTCAATGACAGGCTTGCTTAAGTATTCAGCAAAGCAGTCATCGCAGAAAATGGGTTTAGGGGCTTCGTATATTACGTCGTCATTGCGATCAGTAATGCGCTCTATGAAGTAAGGGTTTACTTTGTAGCCACCATTAGCAAGTACGGAATATGCTGAAATCACCTCAATGGGTTTTGCACCACCGGAGCCTAAAGCCATGGTCAATGATCTTGAAAAGCGTGACATGTCGATGCCAAAGCGAGCGCAATAATCACGCGCAAACTCGATCCCAATAGAGCGAAGTAAGCGGATTGAAACCAAATTCATTGACTTGCTTAAGGCTTCGCGCATGCGGGTGGGGCCAAAAAACTTGCCACTGTAATTTTGCGGTCGCCAGCGTGTTCCATGAGTCGGGTCGGTAAGAACAATCGGAGCGCCGCTTATTAAGCTTGACGGGGTGAAGCCTTTTTCCAGTGATGCGGAGTATATGAAGGGCTTTATGTTTGACCCAGGTTGACGAATGGATTGAGTGGCTCGATTGTATTTATTAAGAAAGAAATCGTAGCCACCGATTAATGAGATGATGGCGCCAGAGTTTGGATCAAGTGAAATGAGAGCACCGCTAATTGCCGGCAGTTGCGTCAGTTGCCAGTTTTCTTCGTTATCCGCCGTGGGTGTGTTTTTTATGTAAATAACGTCGCCTTTTTGCATGACGTCGTCTATTTTTGTTGGTGCGGCTCCCTTTCTATTGGCATTAATATGCTTCTTTGCCCATTTGGTGTCTTTGAAATTCAGTGTGATGAAGCCCGCTTGGCGTGACCATAGCTTTGCTATGCCGCCTTTAGATGAGCTTTGAGTTTCGAGTACGATGGCGGGGGTTTGCTCTCGACTGTCGGGTTGGTTAATCAGTAACCCTTCCAGTTTTGCTGTTACCTGATCATCATTGAGGTCGATTTCATCTAGTTTGAGTTTTGTTGCCGGGCCTCGGTAGCCGTGACGCTTGTCGTAGGCTTGTAAGCCAGCCCTGAGTGCATCTCTGGCGGCCAACTGGTTTTTAGAGTCAATGGTGGTGTATACATTCAGGCCTTGCCAATAGACATTTTCGCCATACTGTTCAATCAGCTGGCCGCGCACCATTTCGGCAATGTAAGGCGCATCCAAGCCGGTTTCTCTGGCGTGTTTTTTGGCGGTTACAGGCGCACTTAGTGCCTGTTGGTAGGCTTGTGGTGTAATCCATTCAAGAGAGTGCATTCGCTTTAAGACGTAATCTCGACGAATTAACGCGCGTTCCGGGTTTCGTATTGGGTTATAGCTTGATGGGGCTTTGGGTAGGCCTGCCAGCATGGCGGTTTGCGCCAAGCTCAATTCATGCAGTGGTTTTCCGTAATACGTTTCTGCGGCTGCGCCAAAGCCGTAAGCGCGGTGGCCAAGAAAGATTTTGTTTAAATATAAAGATAAAATTTCTTCTTTTTCAAGAGTTTGCTCAAGCCTGATGGCAAGCAATATTTCTTTTATTTTGCGGGTATAAGTCTTTTCGGGGGTTAAATAAAAGTTGCGAGCCACCTGCATGGTGATCGTGCTGGCGCCTTGGCCTGAGCGGCCGCTACTGAAGTTTGCCATGGCGGCGCGCACTAACCCAAGTGCGTCAATTCCAGTATGGTTGAAGAAGTTGTCGTCTTCGCTGGCTAATACCGCATTAATTAAGGCTTGAGGAGTGTCGTCATAGTCAATGGGTATGCGGCGTTCGCTGCCAAACTCGCTGATTAGTAAGCCATCAGCCGAGTACACGCGCAGCGGCACCTTTAGCTCTATTTCTCTAATTCCGTTGGAGTCAGGAAGGCCTTTGCTAAATTGCAAGATGGCAAATGTGCCTATAATAAGACCTAATGAAAAAAAGGCGCTAATGGTGGTTGTTAAGCGCAACCAGGGCTTGGTCTTATTCAAAATGCCGAAATAATTAAAAAGTGTAAGTTAATGCGAATAATATATTAATTGTGCATTTTCCTAAATAGAAGTGTGGCATTATTCGCTCGGGTTGGTTAGACTTTAAGGTAAGTGATTATAAAAACAATATAAATATCGGTTTTATATGGAGGTTTCTTGAAACTTTTCAGCTCCAAATCTAAGTCAGTTGTTGGTATCGATATCGGGACGCACTCGATAAAAGTGGTGGAACTGGCTGGAAATAAAGTGAACCCTAAGGTTGTGGCGTGGGGTGTTGCCGCCTTGCCGTCGGGTGCGTTTTCGGAAAATGCCATTGCCAACTCTGAGCTTGTCGCAGATACCTTGTCTGGCTTGTTGGTGAGTGCCGGTGTTAAGAGTGATAATGTCGCGGTTGCCGTGTCGTCTTCTCATGCGATTACTAAAGTGTTGGGTATGCCTTCTGGTATGCGTGAAGTTGAGCTTGAAGAGCAAATTAGCATTGAGGCTTTACACTTTATTCCTTACCCCATTGAAGAGGTTAATCTTGATTTTGAGGTGTTAGGCCCTTCAGCTACCACTGAGAATGAAGATGATGTTTTGTTAGTGGCGTGTCGACGAAGCGTTGTTGAAGATTACGTAGACTTGATCGAGAGCATGGATTTGTCTTTAGAGTACGTGGATATTGACACCTATGCTTTAGAGCGAGTGTATCGCTCGCAAAATAGTTTGTCTCCGAATTCGAAAGAGCCAGTGGCCGTTTTTGATATAGGTTCATCAAGCAGCCATTTAATGATCGTGGATAATGAAAAAGTGCTTTATTCGCGGCATCAAAACTTTGGTGCGGCTCAGTTGGTTAAATTGATTCGTAAAGAATACGGTATTTCCGCGGATGAGGCTGAAGAGTTGCTAAACTCACCTCAACCGCCGGCTGACTTTTTACAAACAGTGCAAGACCCTTTTGTGGAGATGTTGAAGCAGGAAGTCAGTCGTGCATTGCAGTTTTTCTATTCATCAAGCTCGCACTCCAATATTGACAGTGTGGTGTTAACCGGGGCTTGTTGTGGGCTGGCTGGTTTGGCCGGTGATCTAGAGTTGAAGTTGCGATCAAAGGTGTCGATATTGAATCCGTTTTCGGATGCTAATGTTCAGTTTCGCCGTGATGCCATTGTGACAAAAGCTCCGGCATTGTCGACGGCGTACGGTTTATCTCTGAGAGGTTTGGGCTAATGGCGAATATTAACTTACTGCCTTGGCGAGAGGCGCAACGTCAAGAGCGCAATAAAGCCACGCTGGTTATGTGTGTGGGGATATGGCTGTTGGCGGGATTGCTCGTGTTTGCTGGCAAAACCATTATGGACATGCGCATAGAGTATCAACAAGAGCGAAATCGCTACTTAGAGACAGAAATCAATAAATTGTCCAAAGTCATTAAGGAAATAGAAACGCTTAAAGATAAGCGCGACGCCTTATTGGCAAGAATGGAAGTAATCCAAACTCTTCAGAGTAATCGTTCGCAGATTGTGCATGTGTTTGATGACTTGGCTAATAAGCTTCCTGCTGGAATTTATTATGAAAGTGTCAGTAAAGGCGCTGCAGGTTTTGAAATTAAAGGTAAGGCTCAATCTAATGGTCGGGTTTCAGCTTTGATGAGAAGTTTGGATGCTTCGGACTGGTTTGATGGGGCCAACTTGAAAGTGGTGGATGTCGTTGATCAAAACGGAGCTTTAATTAGTGAGTTTAATATGAGTGTTCAAGAAGAGCGCAAAGATCAAAGTGGCGCAAATGCAATAGAAAACCTCTAATATTAAGAGTTTTCGTCGACTAATAAAAATATCACTATGGGCATAATAGAAGAATTAAAAAGTTTTGATGTAAATGATATCGGGTCAGCTACTCGTCGTGTCAAGCTGTTCTTGGCGTTTTTGCTAGGTGTTTTGTTGGTGGGTGCTGGGTATCATTTTATTATTAAAAAGCAAAGGGCTGAGTTGCAAGTGGTTGAGCGTAAAGAGCCGCAGTTGAAGAAAACCTATTCTGATAAAAAGGCTTTAGCGGTTAATCTTGAGGCTTATAAGTTGCAAATGGTTGAAGCTGAAGAAACCTTTGGTGTTTTGTTGAAACAGCTTCCAAATGAGAGTGAAATACCCGATTTATTAATTGATATGACTCAGGCTGGTTTGTCTAGAGGTTTGTTATTCCAGCAAATAAAGCCGGGCAATACGATTGAAAAAGATTTTTATGCAGAAAAATTGGTCAATATAAAAGCCACTGGTACCTATCATCAGGTCGCGGGATTTATTAGTGACATTGCTGCATTGCAGAGAATCATTAACGTGGATAATTTCAAATTAACTCGTGGCTCTGATGGTAATGAGTTGAATATTGAAGCTATTACGAAAACATATCACTATATAGAAGAAAGCAATGCTCAATAATACTAGTAATAGAATGTTAAAAAACATCGTAGTGCTGGCATTGGTTTGTGTCTTGCAGGCCTGTGTGGGTGGTGATTTTAGGGATTTAGAAAGTTTTGTGGCGAATGAGCATAAAAACAAAAAGCCTGAAATTGAACCCTTGCCAGAAATTCCGCCGTTTAAGGCTTTTGAATACTCTAGTGCGGATGAAAATGATCCATTTGGTGTAGACAATATTGCTTCGAGAGAGAGTGGTCGTAGTGGTGTTGATGGTGCTAATAGGCCGGACTCTAATCGGCGAAGACAGCCGTTGGAAAAATTCCCGCTTGATGCTCTGCGTATGGTAGGAACAATTACGCAACAGGGAGTACCTCATGTGGTGGTGAAAACTAATGAGGGAACCGCAGTATTAGCCTCTATTGGCAGTTATATGGGGCAAAATGATGGAAAGATTACGGCAATTCTTCCGGAAGAGCAGCGCGTGATGTTGGTGGAGACGGTGTTGGATCCGGCTGGCCGTTGGGTGGCGCGTGAAGTGGAAGTGACTATAGATGAATAGAGATCAATCAGGAAGTATAATAATGAAAGCAATTCAAATTTCCAATCTGGCAAGAAATGTCGTTCGGCATGTTGTGCTAATAGCGGTTGGTTTGTATAGCAGCACTGCAGTGGCGGCTAACTTAACCGATATTGTTTACAGCAAACTCAGTGGCGATAATGTTCAGATCAATATTGTGGCGGATGACGCATTGGCTGAGCCAGGAAGCTTTAGTACTGATACGCCGGCGCGCATCGCTCTTGACTTTTTCGGAATGCAGAGTCAATTAGCTGCCGCTCAAACTCTTGTTGAAGCGGGTAAGGTGAAAAGTGTTGTTGCTGTAGAAACTTCTGATCGTACTCGAATTATCATTAATTTGTATGAATCCGCACGATACTCATTGCAAGAAAGTGATAACGGTTATTCGATTACCGTGTTCAAGGATGAGGCTGATATTAGTGCGGTGGTAAAACCGAAGCCATTTGCTAAGCGCCCTGATGTTGTGCCTGAGACAGCAGTTTCAAATGTTGATTTTCGTCGCTCAGAAGCCGGCGGTGGAACATTGATCGTTGATTTAAATGATGACTCTTTCGCAGTAGATACACGAGAGCGAGATGGCGAAATTGTGGTTGATTTGATTGGTGTGAATTTGCCAAAAGAATTTGAGCAAAGTTTGGATGTGACTGATTTTGCCACTCCAGTGAAGAAAGTAGATTCGTTTCAAAATGCCGATAATGTGAGAATCGTGGTGGTGCCTCAAGGCAAATATCAGCACCTTTCCTTTCAATCTGGTGGCAGGTTTACCTTGATTATTGACCCGATTATAGAGACGGATGAAGATAAGAGAAATGAAGAAGATTTAGCTTTGGGGTTTGAGGGTGAAAGGCTGTCTATTAATTTTCAAAATATTGATGTGCGTTCTGCGCTTGCCGTTATTGCCGATTTTACGGGTATTAACTTTGTAACCAGCGATGCGGTTCAAGGCGATATAACGATCAATTTAAAGGACGTTCCTTGGGATCAAGCTTTGGATGTTATTTTGCGCACCAAAGGCCTAGGGCAAAGAAAGAAAGGTAATGTTATTTGGATTGCGCCGAATCAAGAAATACAACAGTTTGAAGAAGAAGAGTTGAAGTCTAAAGCCACTGTTGCTGAGTTCGCGCCACTGGTAACTGAAGTGTTGCGTATTAATTATGCAAAAGCCGAAGATATTGCTGAAGTAATAAAGTCGGTTAAGGTTGTCCGCCAAGGAAATATCCCCTCTGGTGCTGCCGCGGTTGCTGGTGCAGGTAATGCGACCGAAACAGACACAAATTCCCTGCTTAGTGCGAGAGGCAGTGTTACTGTTGATGAGCGTACCAATAGCTTGCTGGTGCAAGATGTGGCCGAGAAGATTGTTGATTTAAGGGAAATAATTGCAAAGCTTGATAAGCCAGTAAGGCAAGTATTGATTGAAACTCGAATTGTGCAAGCTAACGATAACTTCAGTCGTGAACTTGGTGCGCGTTTAGGCTTTCAACGCATTACTGAAAATGCTCGTTTTCCTGGTGCAAATGATTCGAATGTTGGAGACTTTGTTACAAGTGGTAGTACTGAGGGCTTGGAGACTCTTCAAAACTCGAGGAGTGACGACGAGCCAGGGTTTATCTTTGATAGCTCTCGCGGTACGCCTGGTGGTTTGGGTGTTGATCTAGGGGCTAATACTATAGCCGGACAGATCCCGGCCTCTTTTGCGTTTGACTTGTTTCGAGCAGGCACTGGCTTTGCGCATCTAATCACGCTTGAGTTGTCTGCGCTTGAAGCTGATGGTCGAGGAAAGGTTGTTGCCAGTCCTCGCTTATTAACAGCTAATCAACGAGAGGCGCGTATCAGTCAGGGTCAAGAGGTGTTTGTGACTGTTCCTGGTGGAGATGGTGGTAATGGTTCAGTTGAGCGAATCGATGCTGAATTGGAGCTGATTGTGACGCCGCAGATTACACCGGATAATCGCATCATTTTAGATGTGGAGATTATTCAAGATGAGTTGATTTCAGCCACTGGTACATTAACCACATTGGGAACGCAAGAAATCGAGACCCAAGTGCTCGCTGATAATGGCGAAACTGTGGTGATCGGTGGTATTTATCAGGAGGCTGAATTTAACGGTGAAGTTAAAGTGCCAGTATTGGGTGATATTCCAATTTTGGGTAATTTGTTCAAGCAGCGTACTCGAAATTCAGAAAGAACCGAGTTGCTTATTTTCTTAACGCCAAAAATTATCAGTCCTAAATTGAATTTAGGCTAACAATCACTATACTATGCGGGTTTGGTTGTAGGCAGTGCCTGCTAACCCGTTGGCTAAAAGCAGGGGCTAGTCTCCTGCTTTTGCTTTTTGTGGAAGTGGTGTGTGGCTGTCTTCTGTTCATAGGCTGAAAATGCCTCCTATTTAAAGTACAGAATCTTATTTGAGGTTCCGGCAATACTATGCAAAATATCATTCTTATAGGCCCTATGGGCTCAGGAAAAACTACGGTTGGCAAGCAGCTTGCTAAGCGCCTTCGTTTGGATTTTGTTGATTCTGACCATATGATTGAGGATCGTTGCGGAGTCTCGATCTCAACAATTTTTGATATTGAAGGCGAAGAAGGGTTTCGTAAAAGAGAAGCTAAAATGCTTTCGGAGCTGTGCGATCGCGCGGGTATTGTGCTTGCAACCGGTGGCGGGGCGATCACCAGCGAAGAAAATCGAATAATGCTTCGCAAAGGCTTTGTGATTTATCTCAAGACCAGTATTGAAACGCAGCTTTCAAGAACGCAAAAGAATCAAAATCGACCATTATTGGATAATGTCGATGCGCAGGAGAAGTTAGCGCAACTCATGGCTGAGCGTGGAGAGCTTTATGAGCAGGAAGCCGACTTGATTGTGGTTTCTGGAGATAGAGTGGTTTCTAAGGTGGTTGATGAGATTGTTGAGGCGCTGGATAAGTAGTTGGTTTGCCTGCGCGATTCATGTCTTCTAGTAAGTTTTAATTTCGCCTATGCGTGACTATCTCTTCGAGATGGCATATAATATGGCTCCTTTTTTGTCGATGGATAGTGTCGTTGACAAAATATTTTGAAGTAAGTAGTACGCGTTGCTGTTTGCGATTGCCGAATGTGTCGCTGGCTGTACGTACTCGATCAATTCAGATTTACTCATAATTTAATCACTGCCCACGTTAGCAATGTTCTATTGCTGTGCTGGGTCAACTTGAAGCAAGATGGTGACTTGTATCGCATGTAATGCATTATGTGCGAGGTTGTTTATGGCGCCAAACAAAGGCTTGTTTTAGCTTAACTGGATCATGTCAGTTTCTTTAAGTTGCGATTTTTACGAGTAACCAACAGTTCGAGCTGAGAATTTCGACGAACAAAACGTAGGTGTTGATTCATGACAAATATGTATCATGGTGAGGGCGGGCTCTATCGTCCTTCGTTCGAAAAAGATAATTGTGGTTTTGGCCTAATTGCGCAAATGGACGGTAAGCCGAGCCATTGGCTTATCAGCACCGCAATAAGTGCGTTGGCACGCCTGACGCATCGTGGTGCGGTTGCTGCTGATGGCAAAACCGGCGATGGTTGCGGCATTCTAATGGCTATGCCAGAGTCGTTCATGCGCAAAGTAGCTGAAGCCGATGGCTATCAGTTAAACGATGACTTTGCCACAGGCTTGGTATTTTTATCTCAAGAATCAGCTGAAGCCGAAGCGGCTAAAGAAGTGCTCAATGCAGAGTTGGCCAATGAAGGCTTACAGGTTGTGGGTTGGCGTACAGTGCCAACGGATGAATCTGCATTGGGTGAGCAAGCTAAGCGTTCGGTGCCACGTATTGAACAGGTTTTCGTTAACTCCGCAGAAGGCGCGCCACTGAGTGGGTTCGAACGTAAATTGTTTTTAGCGCGCCGCCGTGCTGAAAAGCAAATTTGGGAAACCGACAATCAGTTTTACATTCCAAGTCTTTCAAGCAAAGTTATTTTGTACAAAGGCTTGGTGATGCCGGAATACTTGCCGGTATTTTATAAAGACCTTAACGAAGAAGACATGGCGTCATCGCTGTGTTTATTTCATCAGCGTTTTTCCACAAATACATTACCTCAATGGCGTTTGGCTCAGCCGTTCAGGTATTTGGCTCATAATGGTGAAATTAACACCATTCAAGGTAACCGTAACTGGGCCATTGCGCGTGGTGCCAAATTAACATCGCCGGTGTTACCAAACTTGAGCGACGCGGCACCGTTCGTAAATAAAGCCGGTTCAGATTCAATGAGTCTGGATAACATGCTTGAAGTGTTCTTAATGGGCGGCATGGATATCTTTCGTGCTACTCAAACATTGGTGCCACCTGCGTGGCAAAATGCCGAACATATTGACCCTGATTTAAAAGCGTTCTATCGCTTCCAAGCGATACATGCCGAGCCTTGGGATGGCCCGGCAGGTATTGTATTAACTGACGGCCGCTATGCCTCATGTGCCTTGGACCGAAATGGCTTAAGGCCCGCTCGATACGTGGTGACTAAAGATCGTTTCATCACGCTAGCTTCAGAAGTGGGCGTATACGAATACGATGAGCGTGATGTGGTCGAAAAAGGCCGCTTAAAACCGGGTCAGATGATGGCGGTTGATACGCAAACTGGTGACATCATTACGCCTGATGAAGTGCATGAGCGTATTAAGTCTCAGCACCCATATAAAGCGTGGTTGAAGAATAATGTTGTTCGGCTTAAGTCAGAGTTGACCGAAGAAGAAGAAACGGTTTCGTTAAACTCGGCGTCGTTAAAAATTTATCAAAAGCTTTTTCAAATCACTAACGAAGAATGCACTGATGTAATTCGCGTTTTGGCTGAATCAGCGCAAGAAGCCACGGGTTCGATGGGCGATGATACGCCAATGGCCGTGTTGTCAATGCGCCATCGTATGCTCAGCGACTATTTTCGTCAGCAGTTTGCACAGGTAACCAACCCACCGATTGATCCGTTGCGTGAGCAAATCGTGATGTCGCTGGAAACGTATTTTGGTGCCGAGTCCAGCTTGTTTGAGCCTAATGAACGTATGGCTAAGTCCATCGTTGTTGATTCACCGGTGCTGTCTACAGGCAAATACAAAAAGCTTATCTCGCAAGAAGACGCCAGCTTTAAGTCGTTGATTATCGACATCACTTATGCCGCATCTGAGAAATTGGCTGACAGGGTTCAAGCCATTTGCGAGGAAGCCGAGCAAGCGGTGCGTGATGGCGTTCGTATTATTGTGCTGTCTGACCGTTCAATCTCGCAAGACCGTTTGCCAGTGCAAGCCTTATTGGCAACTGGCGCCGTGCACCACCGCTTAACGGCGTCTGGTTTGCGTTGTAATGCAAACCTAGTTATCGACACAGCAACCGCGCGTGACTCTCACCAATTTGCGGTGCTTATTGGCTATGGCGCTACAGCCATTCATCCTTACTTGGCGTATGAAAGCATCAATGAAATGGTGCGCGATGGCAAAGTTAAAGGCGACCTTACTGTGTTGCTACGCCAGTACCGTAAAGGCGTTAACAAAGGTCTGTATAAAATCATTTCTAAAATGGGCATTTCAACCATCCACAGTTATCGTGGCGCTCAGCTCTTTGAAGCGGTTGGTTTGTCTGATGAAGTGGTCAGCCTTTGCTTTAACGGCACCACAAGTCGAATTCAAGGCAGCACGTTTGAGCATCTAGATAATGATCAGAGAGTGCTTAACGCCTTCGCTTGGAATGCTCAAACTGGTTTAGAGCAAGGTGGTTTGCTGAAATTTATTCACGGTGGCGAATACCATGCGTACAACCCTGATGTGGTTCGTACCATGCACGCGGCAGTTGAAAGCGGCGACTACAAGCTTTACCAAGATTACGCCGACACGGTTAATTTGCGCAAGCCCATGGTGTTGCGTGACTTATTGAAATTGCGAGACGACGTAGAGCCAGTTTCCATTGACGACGTTGAGCCGTGGGAAGACATTGTCCTGAGGTTTGACAGTGCGGGCATGTCGTTGGGTGCCTTATCTCCTGAAGCGCATGAATCACTTGCCCAGGCAATGAACACCTTAGGTGGTCGTTCAAATTCTGGTGAGGGCGGTGAAGATGCGGCTCGTTATGGCACGCTCAAAATGTCTAAGATTAAGCAGGTTGCTTCAGGGCGATTTGGCGTAACACCGCATTATTTAGTCAATGCCGAAGTACTGCAAATTAAAGTAGCTCAGGGTGCGAAACCGGGCGAAGGTGGTCAACTGCCTGGCCATAAGGTGAATGATCTTATTGCAACATTGCGCCATTCGCGCCCAGGTGTCGCGCTGATATCACCGCCACCGCATCATGATATTTATTCAATTGAAGATTTAGCGCAGCTTATTTTCGATTTAAAACAAGTGAACCCTGACGCACTGGTATCCGTAAAGTTAGTGGCTGAAGCCGGCGTAGGAACTATTGCCGCCGGTGTGGCCAAAGCTTACGCAGACCTGATTACTATCTCAGGTTATGACGGTGGTACGGGTGCTAGCCCATTAACCTCGGTTCGTTATGCAGGTTCACCGTGGGAACTGGGTTTGACCGAAGCGCACCAAACGTTACGTGCGAATGATTTGCGCGATAAGGTGCGATTGCAAACCGACGGTGGTTTGAAGACTGGCTTAGACGTTATTAAAGCCGCCATTCTTGGCGCTGAAAGTTTTGGTTTTGGTACCGGCCCAATGGTGGCCTTAGGGTGTAAGTATTTAAGAATATGTCACCTGAACAATTGTGCAACAGGTGTGGCCACTCAACACAACGTGTTGCGTCAAAAGCATTACGTTGGCACGGTTGAGCGAGCGGTTAACTATTTTAAGTTCATCGCGATGGAAACCCGAGAGTGGATGGCAAAATTAGGTGTTGTTAAGTTAACAGACCTGATTGGCCGTACCGACCTGCTTGAAGTGCTGGAAGGCGAAACCGATAAGCAACGTGGTTTAGACCTGTCAGAAATATTGTCGAGCACTTACGTAGCCAATGATAAGCCGCAATTCTGTGTCGAGCCGAAAAACGAGCCTTTTGATAAAGGTTTGTTGGCCGAACAAATGGTGGCCGACATGTTGCCGGCTATTGAGTCTAAATCGGGCGGCACGTTTGATTATAAAGTACAAAATATTCACCGTTCTATCGGCGCTAGGTTGTCGGGCGAAATTGCTAAAGCGCACGGGCATCTTGGCTTAAGTGACGCACCCGTAACGCTAAACTTAAGCGGTTCGGCGGGGCAAAGTTTTGCTGTTTGGAACGCTAATGGTTTGAATATCAACCTAGAAGGCGACGCCAACGATTATGTGGCCAAAGGCATGTCCGGTGGTACCGTAGCGATTTACCCAGCTAAAGACACTCGCTTTGTTGCTGCTGAGTCAACCATTATTGGTAACACGTGTTTGTACGGCGCGACAGGCGGTGAATTGTTTGCTGCAGGAACGGCCGGTGAACGATTTGCTGTTCGTAACTCAGGCGCCTTTGCTGTGGTTGAAGGCTTGGGTGATCACGGTTGTGAATACATGACCGGCGGTGCGGTTTGCGTATTAGGCGAAACCGGTGTCAATTTTGGCGCGGGTATGACTGGTGGCGTGGCTTTTGTCTTAGACCAAGATCGCCGCTTCATTGATCGCTATAATCACGAATTAATCGATACCTATCGCTTAATGCCTGAAGCCATGGAGTCGTATGCATTGTTCTTGCAAAACATGATTCAACGTCATGTCGACTCTACGGGCAGTGTGCGTGGTGCCGAAATTTTGGAAGACTTCGCCGACTATTTGCCAAGCTTTTGGATGATTAAGCCAAAGGCTAGCGATCTTGAAACTCTAATCGATTCACTACGGGCAGCGGCTTAAGCAGCGCTGTGTAAAGGTTTTACTATGAGTAATGATTTTCAATTCCTAGATTTGCCACGCCAAGATCCTGAAAAGGTTCCTGCGCAGCAACGCAGTAAAGAGTTTAAAGAAATCTACGGTGATTACGACGCTGACAGTGCCTCTGCTCAGGCTGAGCGTTGCCTAGGTTGCGGTAACCCGTACTGCGAATGGAAGTGCCCAGTGCACAATTACATTCCAAACTGGTTGAAGTTGGTATCAGAAGGCAATCTATTTGAAGCCGCTGAACTGTCGCATCAAACGAACTCTTTGCCTGAAGTCTGTGGCCGTATTTGCCCGCAAGATCGATTGTGCGAAGGCGCTTGTACATTGAACGATGGGTTTGGTGCGGTCACCATTGGTTCTGTTGAAAAATACATCACCGATGAAGCATTAAAACAAGGCTGGCGCCCTGACATGTCTAATCGTGTTTGGACCGACAAAAAAGTGGCGGTTGTTGGCGCCGGGCCTGCCGGCCTAGGTTGCGCTGATATTTTGGTTCGCAACGGGGTAAAACCGGTTGTGTTTGATAAAAGCCCAGAAATAGGTGGGTTGCTAACCTTTGGTATTCCGCCCTTCAAGTTAGAAAAAGAAGTGGTGCAAACTCGTCGTGCCATCATGGAAGAAATGGGGGTTGAGTTTAAGTTGGGTGTTGAAATTGGCAAAGATGTTGATTTTCAAGCCTTGCTGGACGATTACGACGCCGTGTTTCTTGGCATGGGCACATACACCTACATGAAAGGTGGCTTTGCTGGCGAAGAACAGCAAGGTGTGCACGAAGCCTTGCCGTTCTTAATCTCAAACATCAACCGAATTATGGGGTTTGAAAAAGACGCCAACGATTTCGTTGATATGAAAGACAAAAAAGTCGTTGTCTTGGGTGGTGGTGATACCGCCATGGATTGCGTGCGCACATCCATTCGCCAAGGCGCGAACTCTGTAACCTGCGCCTACCGACGCGATGAAGCCAATATGCCCGGCTCTATGCGTGAAGTTGCTAATGCAAAAGAAGAAGGTGTGGAGTTTTTGTGGAATCGTCAACCAATTGAAATTGTGGGCGACAATGGCAAAGTGACGGGCGTTAAATTAGCCACTACGCAATTGGGTGAGCCTGATGAGCGTGGTCGCAGACGCCCAGAAGTGGTTCCAGGCTCAGAAGAAATCGTGGAAGCCGATGACGTTATCATTGCGTTTGGTTTTAGACCTAGCCCTGCGGCTTGGTTTAACGACTTCAATATTCAAATCAACGACTGGGGCGGTGTGCAAACAAGTTCAGACCTGTCGGTTCAGTTTCAAACCACGAATCCAAAAGTATTTGCTGGTGGAGATATGGTTCGAGGCTCTGACTTGGTTGTAACCGCGGTATTTGAAGGCCGAGAAGCCGCGCAAGGCATTTTGAACTACTTGAAAGTTCACTAATAGCTTTGCGATTTATAAGCGCGTGATTATAAAAAAAAGCCGCCCTCAGAGCGGCTTTTTTTATACCTTGTACAAACCTTTGCACGGTATACTTAAACCATGACAGATTTAAAAAACGATTTATATCTGCGCACCTTGCGCGGAGAAAAAGTAGAGCGAACCCCAATCTGGGTAATGCGCCAAGCTGGGCGTTATTTGCCAGAGTATCGCGCTACTCGAAAACAGGCCGGTGATTTTTTAACGCTGTGCAAAACACCAGAATTGGCGTGTGAAGTGACTATGCAGCCCATAGACCGCTTCGGTCTTGATGCCGCTATTCTATTCTCTGACATTTTAACCATTCCAGACGCGATGGGTTTGGAGCTGGTGTTAGAAGAAGGGGTTGGCCCGGTTTTTAATAAGCCCATCCGCAGCCAAGCCGACATCGATGCGCTAGGCGTGCCGGATGCCGAAGATGACTTAGGCTACGTGATGAATGCGGTTCGTGTTATTCGCCAGGAATTAAATGGCCGCGTACCCTTAATTGGCTTTACTGGAAGTCCGTGGACTTTGGCCAGCTACATGGTTGAAGGCAGTGGCAGTAAAGACTTTCGGCGTATTAAGGGGTTCATGTTTGAGTCGCCAAAATCCGCACACCAATTATTGCAAATCATTACCGACTCAGTGATTGAGTATTTAAAGGCACAAGTTAAGGCCGGCGCTCAGTCATTGATGGTGTTCGATACATGGGGCGGCATGTTGTCGACTGAAAACTACCAACGCTTTTCTTTAGACTATATGGCGCAGATTGTAAGCGCATTAAAAGCCGACGCTCAGTGTCAAGATACCCCCATTGTGTTATTCACTAAAGGCGGTGGTCAGTGGTTAGAAATGATGGCCGACACCGGTTGCGATGGGTTAGGCTTAGACTGGACGGTTGATATTGCTCAAGCCAAGCATCGAGTGGGCGACCGTGTTGTGTTGCAAGGCAATATGGATCCAGTTGTGATGAACACTCACGCACCGCAAGTGTCAGAACAGGCAATGGCAGTGTTAAATGCCTATGGCACGCATGAAGACCAACACAAAGGCCACATATTTAATCTAGGTCACGGCATTCAGCCGTTTGCTAAACCTGAAAATATGCAAGCCTTGGTGCAAACGGTGCAAACCGAAAGTGGTCAATTTCACCCATGATTAATTTCAGCGGCATTGAGCCTAATATTTTCATCGGCAGTGCGCCACAAGCGGAACTTGATGTTAAGCGTTTGGCGCAAATGAAAGTAAGCGCCGTGTTGTCGTTGCAAAGTGATGCGGATTTAAAAAACCATCAAATAGATTGGGCGGCATTGCAACACGCCTATCAAAGCAACCACATTGTCGTGCAACGTTTTCCGGTTATCGACTTTGATGAAGCCGATTTGGGTGAGAAGTTGCCAGAACCGGTAATGGCATTAAATCAGCTGTTAGTAAATAAACACCGCGTGTATGTTCATTGCAATGCTGGTATTTGCCGAGCCCCGGCCACCGTGCTTACCTACCTGTGCCACTATCGCGAAATGAGCCCAGAAGAAGGGCTCAATTACTTGCGTGCTCAGCGGCCTCAGGTGCACCCATACATGACCGCGGTTGAAAAGGCCTTGAGCAAGCTGTCGTCAGATTAATGGTTACGCGAATTTAGCCTTCGCGTTTTTAACTGCTGGCCGAGCGTACATGGTGTCGCGATAGGTTAAATATTCAGCTGGCACTTCCATTTTAAATACATCAGCCCAATTAATGGTCTGCGCAATTAAAACATCAGCGAAGCTAAACGTATCGCCAAGCGCATAACGTTGTTCGCCATTGCCAATGTCAGTAATATTGCCCAGTGCCTTGATGGCTTTGTCGAATTCCCAGGCAGCCGTCGTGAAAATCTCACTGATTCGATATTGCTCAGGTATTGCGAACTTGTGTTTGCCTATTGTCCACAGCGGTTGTTCAAGCTCAGATAAGACAAAGAATGCGAGTTCATCATACTTAGCACGCTGTTGAGGCTGCGAAGGTATAAAACTTTGTTGAGCTAAGGAATCTATATAATTGAGAATGGCCGCACTCTCGGTAAGGCTAAAATCGTCATGCGCTAGTGCAGGCACTTTACCTTGAGAGTTTATGTTCAGATACTCATCGGATTGGGCGCCGTTTTTTTCGTTGCTGCCCATTTCTATATTAATGTAATCGTATTCTAACGCCGCTTCTTCGAGCGCCCATAGGCAGCGAAAAGAGCGTGAGGGGCCAAGCCCATAAAGTGTTAATGCCATTGACACTACTCCAATAAATTGTTGTCGTTAAGAAAGTCCAAAACCATGTCTTTAACAATGGGCTGGGTCAGCGCGCTGGGGTGCAGCCCGTCTTCTTGAATATAGCCCGCAGTTGTGACGAACTCGGGTCGGTATAGATCAAGCAATGGAATGCCTAGCTCTTCTGACAGGTTGCTGTACACCGACCTGAATTGATCAATATAACGTGGCCCGTAGGTAGGTGGCAATGAAATGCTGGCCAAGAATACCGTTGCGCCTGAAGCCTGAGTGGCGCGAACCATAGCGCGCAAATTGTCTTCAATAAGCTGCGGAGAGTAACCCCGTAAGCCATCATTTGCACCGAGTTCGAGCATAACAATGTCCGGCGTCAGTTCATCTAGGGTAACCGGCAGCCTAGCAAGGCCGCCGCCGGTTGTTTCACCTGAAATGCTGGCGTTTGAAATGGTGTGCTTGCCAGCAAGCGATTGGCTCAGTAAGTGCACCCAGCCTTGCTGTTCTTCCATGCCGTAAGCCGCACTTAAACTGTCGCCGTACACTAATAAGTGTTTGGCGTGCGCCGATTGCAATGCGACCATGCTGCTTAATAACAACAATGCATGAATAAACAAAAAAAGTGTAGGGTGTGTGAAGCCTTTAGCTCGGTAGTTCAGTATCATTGTGAGTGTAAATTTCAAACCAATTTTTAACAACGTGCCTAGTTTTAGACTTTAGCACAGCAGACAGATTAGATGAACGATACCGTATTGCGTGTAAACGCTGTGAATAAAGTAGTGCCCAGTGCCGACGATGACTTGGCTATTCTGCAAGACATCTCATTTAGTTTACAGCAAAGCCAAAGTTTGGCCATTGTTGGCCCTTCCGGCGCCGGCAAATCAACATTGCTTGGCTTGCTGGCCGGCTTAGATGTGCCAACGTCAGGTGACATCTGGTTAGGGCAGCATAAAATTACCGCCATGAACGAAGAGGGGCGAGCGCGCGTTCGGGCAGAACTTGTTGGCTTTGTGTTTCAGACTTTTCAACTGTTGGGCAGTTTAACCGCGTTGGAAAATGTGGCTTTGCCGATGGAATTAAATGGGCAGCCCGACGCGCAAGCACGAGCCCGCGACTATTTGCAAAAAGTGGGCTTAGGTCAGCGTTTTAAACATTACCCTAAGCAGTTATCCGGCGGTGAGCAACAACGAGTGGCTGTTGCCAGAGCATTTGCCTGTGCTCCTAAATTATTATTTGCCGATGAGCCTACCGGTAATTTGGATCAAGCCACAGGAGAAAAAATATCAGACCTATTGTTTGAATTGAACCAACAGGCGGACACAACGCTTATTTTAGTAACCCACGAACAACGCTTGGCTGATCGCTGTGAAAGGGTGATCACCATTGATGGCGGGCGCTTAGTTAGCTCGGTTGGCAATGCCTCAGTGGTGGGTGATGAAAAAGAGCACCAAGATAATAACAGTCAACAGCCTGCGGCCATGATATGACACTGGTGGATTTGAAATTACTGTATCGCGATTGGCGAGGCGGGCAGTTAAATTTAGTGGTATCAGCCTTGGTGCTGGCGGTGATGGTGGTCAGTGCCGTGAGTTTATTTGCCGACCGCGTTGAGCGTGGCATCGTGCAGCAGATCAGTCAGTTTTTAGCGGCGGATTTGGCCGTCGGTGGCGTCATTGCTATTGAACCGGCATTTAAAGACCAAGCTGATGCGCTGTCGTTAAATACGGCGCGCACGGCGAATTTTCGCTCCATGGTGTTCGCCGGTGAAAAAAGCCATTTAGCGTCAGTGAAAGCGGTCAGCTCAGCGTATCCATTGCGTGGTTTAATTGAAGTGGCTAATAGCGTTAGCGCTAATAATGTTCAAGCGTTATCCACTGGGCCGCAACAAGGTGAAGCCTGGGTTGAGCCGCGCTTGTTGAATTTACTCAACCTAGAACTCGGTGATCAACTGTCGGTCGGTTATCTGGACTTAACAATAACGCATTTAATTGTGAACGAGCCTGACCGAGGCACCGCGTTTGGTGCTGCTGGCGCACGAGTCATGTTTAATTATCAAGACTTGCCAACCACGCAATTAATACGCCCAGGCAGCCGAGCAAGCTATCGCTTACTGCTTAGTGGTTCTGAAACCAGTATTGCTCAATACCAAGAATGGTATCGGCAGTATGAAAAAAATGAAGTCAGAGATGGTGAGGCAGGTGGCGAGAGCCGCTCCGATACCGGCCTGCAATCCACCGCCGCACCGCATTATCAGCTATTGACGCCGCAGGGCGCGCAAGAACAGATGGGTGAAACGTTTACCCGTGGGCGTGCGTTTTTATTGTTAAGTGGCACCATTGGTGTGCTGTTGGCAGGCTTGGCGATGGCTTTGGCCAGTCACCGATACGCAGGCCGCTTAACAGATCAAATTGCGCTAATGAAAGCTTGGGGGCAAGGTGCTTCTGCGGTCAGAAAGAGCCAGGCCATACGTTTATTTGCCATTGCCTTATTTTCCACACTGTTAGGCATGTTGCTCGGTTGGCTAGTGCACTATTTATTGCTCGAGCTCGCTAAAGAATTGTTGAACATTGAGTTGCCGGCACCCAGTTGGCGACCATGGGGCGTTGCCGCGCTCACGGGATTTGTGTGCGTTATTGGTTTTGCTCTGCCAGCCTTGTGGCACTTGCCAACAATAGCGCCACTAAAAGTATTACGGCGCGACTTGCCCAGCTCATTAGTGGGGCACGGTAAGCGCTTGAGTATTGGCATACTCGCGCTCTTAATTCTAACCGCGTGGTACAGCGAAAGCATCGTCACTGCGGTGCTGTTTTTAGCTGCTCTGTTTGCCTTGTTTGCTATTTGCGGCATTGTTGCGTTGCAATTTTTGCGTTTGGCGAAAGGCTTAGGGGCGTGGCAGGGCAGCTATTTACGTTTAGGCTTGGCAAATTTATGGCGCCGGCGCCAGCACACATTAATTCAATTAGTGGGTTTCGCCAGTACTTTAATGTTGCTATTAACCGTCGTGGGGATGCGCACCAGCCTTATTTCAGAATGGGAAGCGCAACTGCCAAGCGACACGCCCAGCCATTTTCTGTTTAACGTAGCCAATTCTGAGGTTGAGCAAGTAAAGGGGTTGCTGCAAGAAGAAGACCTTAAGACGACACAATGGTATCCCATGGTAAGAGGGCGCCTGGTCGCGATTAATGGTGTTGATATTACGCCTGAGCGATTGGCTCGGTCGGGTGGCTTAAGTCGTGAAGTGAACTTCACGCAAACCGATGAATTGCCGCCGTCAAACACAATAACCCAAGGTCAGTGGTGGCAACAATCACCAGACGGGTTTGAGTTTTCAATGGAAGAAGAAGTGGCTTCAGAAATTGGGGTGAACATAGGCGATGAAATAACCTTCAGCATTGGTGGTTTAACCATGACCGCCAAATTGACCAGCTTGCGCAGTGTTAACTGGCAAAGCATGAACCCAAACTTTTACGTTATCTTTTACCCAGGAGCGTTGGATAAATATCAGCCTAATTGGGTAACGGCCGTGAAAGCCGGTGGTTTGGCAAATAATCAAGACCAAAGCCTGATGTACCAAGCGCCGTTTGTTGGGAAAATGGTGCAACAGTTTCCAACCGCGATTGTGCTTGAGTTGACCGACGTGGTGGCTCGAATTCGTGATGTCATTACTCAAGTGACTCAAGGTTTGGAGTTAATCTTAGTCTTAGTGCTGGCGTGCGGCGTCATGGTGCTGTTCGCATCCATTGGCGTGTCGTTTGATGAGCGTCTGCGAGAGAATGCCATTCTGCGCACATTAGGCAGTTCTAAAAAGGTGATTATTGGCGCCTTAACTGTAGAATACGCCAGTTTGGGGGCTATCTCTGGTTTGATTGCCAGCATAGGCGCTGAAATTGTGTTGTACTTTGTGCAAACTCGCGTGTTCGATTTGAGCGCGCAATGGCACCCCATGCTTTGGCTTGTGGGGCTGCTGCTGGGAGTGGTTTTAATCACCGCGCTAGGCTTGTTGCGCAGCCGAGAAATTATTACCGTGCCGCCATTAGAGTCGCTACGCCGACTTGCGTAAGTCACTGGCATGAATAAATAACAATATATTGAGTGAAATCGTGAGCGATATTTTTACAACCGCCACCCAGAACTGGGTTGAGAAAGTGGTGATCGGCCTTAACCTTTGCCCGTTTGCCAAACGTGAATGGGTACACAATTCAGTGCGGGTATCGGTCAGTGAGGTGAATGACGTTGAGCAACTTTTGCACGCATTGGTGGTTGAGTTGGCACTGCTGAGTCGTCAACCAGAGATAGAAACCACTTTATTAGTGCACCCGCATGTGTTGCAAGACTTTGGTGAGTACAACCAATTTTTAGATTTTGCTGATTCTTTGCTTGAGCAAATGTCGTTAGACGGTACTTATCAGGTCGCCAGTTTTCACCCGGATTATCAATTTGCCGGTACGGCTGCGGGCGATGTTGAAAATTACACCAATCGCTCGCCGTACCCCATGCTGCATATTTTGCGTGAAAGCAGCTTAGAGCAAGCAATTAACGCGCACCCAGATACGGGCAATATTCCGGTCAATAATGTAAGCTTGTTAAAACAGTTGGGCCAACAGCACATGCAAGATTTGTTGGACGAGTGCCACCGCTAAGCCTGCGTACATATAAGCGCCTAAATTAGTTTTGAATCGCTGTAGAAGTGATAAATCGATAAATAAACCGACAGGAGAAACGTATGTTTGATGTAAAAAAAAGCATAACCGCGGTTGCGCTATTGATTATGTTAAGCGCCTGTTCGTCGGTATTAACGCCGTTGGTAACGCCCAAAGTAAACACTGATGTAGTAACGTTAAAGTCTGGGCAATACTCATTGGATCAATCTCATGCCGCGGTTTTATTTAAAGTGCAACACTTAGGGTTATCTACCTATGTGGGGCGGTTTAATGCGATTGATGCCGAGCTGGAGTTTGACCCTGAAAATGTGCAAGACGCTAAGCTAACGGCGGTGATTGATATCAATTCATTAGACATCAATGACGAGAGTTTAAAGCAAGACTTGATGGAAGACACTTGGTTTGATCAAGCACGTTACCCGCAAGCGCGCTTTTCTACATTGAACGTTACTCCTATTGATGACAGCCGTTTTGAGTTCACCGGTGAGCTGGATTGGCGTGGCAAGCAGCAGCCATTAGTGATGACGGTGGTGTTTCATGGCGGCGCAAACTATATATTAACCGACAAATACACCTTAGGCTTCTCAGCAACGGGCAGCTTTAAACGTTCAGGTTTTGGCATGGACGCGTACATTCCGTTGGTTGGCGACGAAGTGCAGATTGAAGCCTTTGCCGAATTTCAAAAAAATTAATTTAGCTTTCAAGCGTTTTATTTTCAAACAAATAGTGAGCCACCATCCATTCATTGCCATTTCGTAAGCCAAACAGCTCAGCGCAGGCCATGTAAAACATACGCCAGCGTTGCAGCCACACATGAGCCTCTCTTTCGCCATAAGACGTTTTGAAGGCGGTAATGATCTCGGTTTTATGCTGATCGGTTTTTTCTAACCAATGGTTGCAGGTTTTTTCATAATGTTGGCCATTAACCAGCCAGCGTTTGTCTAAGTGTAAATGCTCTTGAAAATGCAGTAGCGTGTCTATTGATGGCATCAAGCCGCCGGTGAAAAAGTGCTTTGACATCCAGTCTTCTTCGCCCGCTATTTCAAAAGGGTACATCACATTGCGGTGGGCAAAAATATGCACAAACAGCTTACCGCTAGGCTTTAACCAAGACGAGATGCGTTGCAGTAAGGTGCGATAGTTTCTCATGTGTTCGAACATTTCAATTGAAATGGCTCGATCAAACTGCGCCATGTCTAATGACAAGTGGTTTACATCGGCGGTGATCACGTTAACGTTATTAAAGCCCTTGGTTGCGCATTGTTGATCAATGTATTCTTTCTGTGTGCTGGAATTGGATACGGCCGTAATTAGGCTGTTAGGGAAACGCTCTGCCATCCACAAGGTTAATGAGCCCCAGCCGCAGCCGAGTTCTAATATGTGCTGCCCATCATGCAATTCGGCGCGCTGCTCGTATAAGGTGAGCATGGCTTCTTCGGCGTCATCTAATGACGTGTTGGGCGTTGGGTAGTAGGCGCAACTGTATTTTAATCGCGTGCCCAGCGATGATAAATAAAATGCAGTGGGTACTTCATAATGTTGTTCGTTGGCCGCCTCAGTTTCAATCGCAATTGGGCTTTGTCGCAATTCATCAATCAACGTTTGATAGCGTTCTTGCTGTTGTTCAGGCTGATTAATATGCTCTTGTTGTAAACGCCTTAAACAAAGCCGACGTATGCCGTATCGAATTAAAAAATCCGGAAGCTTCCCATGCTCGGCTAAGTCAATTAGGCGATTGGCTTTGGGTAATGTATTGCGTTTAAATCCCGAGTTATCAGCGTTTGCGGTCATGTTTTTATTGTTACTGGTTTGTGTGAAGCAATACTATCAATGTAATGTGAATTTCTTTTATATGTATCAAATCAATTTAGTCGTTATAGTATTTATTAACGCCATTTATCCTTTATGCCTAAATTAGAAATAATGAACGTAAAAATCTTAACCATTGCCTTAACCGTCACGCTGTTTTTTGCCATTAATCATAGTGCGTTGGCTTGGGGTGAGCGCGGTCATGATGTGGTCACGCGTGTTGCGGTGCAGCATATGAGAGACTTAAGTGGCGGTGACGTTAACTTAATGCGCCCCTTCTTGCTGCGCGACCATCTGCTTTCGCACTTGTCTAATGCGCCAGACACCGTGTGGCGTGCCGACTATATGAGTGACCAAGCCAAGCAAGCTAATTCACCCACGCATTACATTTCACTAGAGAAAGTAAACTTAGGCAAGCTGGCCGACGGCATTCAAGACTGGTCTAAAGTGCCGTTGAGCTTTGATGCGTATAAGGCGCTTTGTAACGATTATGGCATGGCGCCTGACGACGTAGGTACGGCCCCATGGCGCGTGTTGCAGCTGTATAAGCTGATGGTTGAAGAATTAACCGGGCTCGACAATAAGCCTGAAGAATTGAAAGTTCATCATATTAACCAAGCGTTAAATTACGCTGGCTTAATGGCACATTTTGTGGCCGATTTAGCCAACCCACATCTCACCACAGAAAACCACGATGGCCAGCTAAGTGGCAATACAGGGCGGTATTATTATTTTGAATCTGCCGTGGTGTCTGAGTTGTCGTTCAAATTACCGAGAAAAGTCAGACTTAAAGCGAGCAAACGTCATTTGTGGTTAAAGTCTTATAAGCTTAAGCAACGTAAGGAAATATTGGGTGATCCGCAAAAAATAGTGTGGGCACTAATTGCTGATAGTCATGCGAATTTAGAGCGGCTAATGAAACTGGATAATCGATATTCGCTGATTGAGAAAGGCTCTCTAAATAATCGATCGTTCTCAGCGCAACGCAAAACGACGAGTAAGGCTGCAAAACATTATGAGCGCTTTGTAATAGAACGTCTAGCTATTGCTGTGGATGTGCTGGCTCGGTTGTGGCAGCAGGCTTGGCAGGATGCAGGCTCGCCGAATATGTCAAATTTTGCCAGTTATTATTACCCAACACAGCCGCCATTTATAACACCATCATATTAACTTGGATCAGAAAATGATGGTTGTTTACCTGCTGCCGATTGCCCCCCTCCAAAAAAGTGGCACGAGGGGGGTAATCACTCAACACTACTCTTCTTCAAGTAATAACATATTTAAAATGGGCGTGATGATGGTGTCGTCAATGACCCCTAGTTCTTTCAATGCATCACGAATGGCCAGGCGACGTCGGCTGGTTGAGATGAAGCTTAGTTGAACTTGTGGTCCTACACGTTTTAACAGAGTTTCAATTTGGTTTACGGTAAGGTCGGGTTGAGCATGTTTAATTACCGCGAATGCTCCAGCCACATGCGGTGCGGCCATCGAGGTGCCGCTTGCCGATACAAATCCACCGCCGGGAGTTGATGATATAACATCGACGCCGGGAGCGAATAAATCCAATTGAGAATTTTCGTTACTGAAAAAAGCAATTTCGTCTGAGTCAGTCGTTGCACCGACAGAAATGGCACTGGAAATGCAGGCTGGGTAACTCAATCGAGTGCCAAAGCCATCATTCCCGGCCGCAATTACCGTTGCAATGCCGGCATTTCTAAGCCGATTAATAATGCTGGTGGCTGCAGGGTTTTCTGAGTTGCATGAGCTGCTAAAACTACCACCGCCAAGACTCATGTTTACAGCCGCAAACTTAAATGTATTACGTAATGTATATACCCGCTCTAAACCTTTTATCCAATCACTGTCAGCAGTTAATACACAACTGGATGGCCCTCTGCAAGTAGGGGCGTCGTTTATTCGGGTAAAAACTTGTATGGGCATTAATTTGCCTTTATGGGCAACGCCATCAGCAGCCCCATCCGTATCACGATCACCTATAGCAATACCCGCCACATGCGTGCCGTGAAAGCAACCATCGACTCCGGAACAACTTCTTCCTGAGCCGGTTCCAGTTGAAGAAAAAGCTCTACCTGGGCACAGGCTGATTACTCGAGGGTCTCGTATGCCAGCACCAGAGTAACAGGCCTCAGAAACGATCTTGTTGACACCGTTAGACTTTAAAAAACTGTGGTTCAGGTCTGCGCCGGTATCTAATACCGCTACAACCCATTCATTATTGCCATTAAACGGTGTCTTCTGTTGTCTTGGGTAAACTATTTTTGTGGTCTGAGCGAGTGATAATTGGCGCCAACGGTTAGGGTAAATATTTTTAATTCCAGGTTGTTTTTTTAATAGCGTTAATTCTTCAGCGGTAATGTTAAACACCACCCCAGGAAAGTAATCGAACTCATCCGTTATTTTAGTTTGAAGTGATTGAGAAAGCGTATTTCTAAAATTTGATTTTGACAGTCTTGAATGCTCTTTTAATGATGAGCCAGACAAGCCTTGCATTGTGGTGCTTGGTGAAAGCTCAACAATCACACTGACTGTTCCAGAGTCAGAAAGCTGTTGTCCGATAAATTCATTAGTACTATTGGATAATTTTAGTTCATTGGCGTGAGCCACTTGCCCAATAGCTGTAGTGAAAAGCAAAAGCATAAAAAGAGCATTTGCAGTGACTGTAACGCTTTTAATAAGGTGATCCATTTTTATTCCCATCAATCTAAATATTCCAACGGCTGCAAAGAGCCAGCGAAGACACAGTATTTTAAGTTGGCACAAACAAACAAACAAATTAAAACAGGAGGTATTCTAGTTTTGTTGCTGGGCAATGGTCTAATAAAGCCAGCTTGCTGTGACTTCTGTCCAGTTGTAATGTTCTTTTGTGGTGCGACTAAAATCACAGATAACAGCCGATTAAAATAGTGGTTGAACTGGTAACACTACCCGCAGATAATTGGGCGCTTAATTCGTTTAAATTATCAGTTGAAGTCTTTTATGCAGTCTATTGAAAAACGCATTGCCGAAGAGTTGTCTCAAGCAGCCAGCCCAGTTAATCAAGCGCAGGTAACGGCCGCCATTACGTTGTTGGATGAAGGTGCCACCGTGCCGTTTATCTCGCGTTATCGTAAAGAGGTAACGGGCGGGTTGGACGATTCGCAATTGCGTCTTCTGGAAGAGCGCCTTAAATATTTGCGCGAACTTGAAGAGCGACGGCAGAGTATTTTAAACAGCATTGAAGAGCAAGGTAAGCTAAATGATGACTTGGCAAAAGACATTCAAGCGGCTGAAACAAAAACCGTGCTTGAAGATTTGTATTTGCCTTATAAGCCTAAGCGCAGAACCAAAGGCCAAATTGCGATTGAAGCCGGGCTTGAGCCATTGGCCGAAGCATTATTGGCCGACCCCATGCTGGTGCCAGAAGAGCAAGCGGCGAATTATTTAAACGACGCCGAAGAAACGCCGGTGCCTGATGTTAAAGCAGCACTGGACGGGGCACGTGCTATTTTGATGGAGCGCTTTGCGGAAGACGCCAGCTTACTGAATGACATTCGTACCTTGTTGCAAGACAAGGGCGTGGTGAGCGTGAACGTGGCCAAAGACAAAGAGCAAGAAGGCGTTAAGTTTCGCGATTATTTTGACTATCAAGAGCCTTATAAAAACATACCGTCGCACCGAGCGTTGGCGATTTTTCGTGGGCGTAATGAAGGCATCTTGGTTTCCACTTTAGACCTTGAAGCGCCGGAAGAAGGCTGGTTGGGCGACTTGGCGCACCCGTGCGAGCAAATGGTGGCGAAAGCGTTTAATATTGCGGCCCAAGGTCGCCCGGCGGATAAATGGTTAGCGCAAGTGGTCAGCTGGGCGTGGCGCATTAAAATTTTACTGCACGTGAGCGGTGATTTAATGTTTGGCTTAAAAGAGCGCGCGGAAATGGAAGCCATTCGAGTGTTCTCTACTAATTTAAAAGATTTGTTGTTGGCCGCGCCTGCCGGTGCTAAAGCAACCATCGGCCTAGACCCAGGTTTGCGCACAGGGGTTAAAGTGGCGGTGGTGGATAACACTGGTCAGTATCGTGATCAAGGCACAATCTACCCACACGCGCCTAAGAATCAATGGGACCAAGCCATTGCCGAGTTGGCGGTGTTAGCCAAAAAGCACGATGCGCAATTGATTGCGGTGGGTAATGGTACGGCTTCAAGAGAAACAGACAAGCTAGCCGGTGACTTAATTAAGCTTCACCCTGAGCTGAAATTACAGAAGGTGATGGTGAACGAAGCCGGTGCTTCGGTGTATTCAGCTTCTGAGTTTGCGGCCAAAGAGTTCCCTGACTTGGATGTTACGATTCGCGGTGCCGTGTCAATTGCGCGCCGCTTACAAGACCCGTTGGCGGAGTTGGTGAAAATTGAACCAAAGTCAATTGGGGTTGGTCAGTATCAGCACGATGTGAATCAATACCAACTAGGGCGGCAGCTCGATACCGTGATTGAAGATTGCGTAAACGACGTGGGCGTGGATTTAAATATGGCGTCCATGCCATTGCTCAAGCGTGTGTCAGGCTTAAACGAAACCATCGCCAGCAATATTGTTGAATACCGTAACACCAACGGTGAATTTAATAGTCGTGAAGCGCTAAAGGCGGTGCCACGTTTGGGCGACAAAACGTTTGAGCAAGCGGCTGGTTTTTTACGCATTGTATCAAGTAATGCTAATCCGCTTGATGCCTCTGGGGTACACCCTGAAGCGTATGGTGTGGTAGAAGCCATTGCAAAGAAGAATGGCCGAGAAATCAATTCGATTATTGGCGACAGTGCGTTTTTAAAATCACTGAAGCCGCAAGACTACACTACCGAACAATTTGGTGTGCCGACCATTACTGACATTATTAATGAACTTGATAAACCAGGGCGTGATCCACGGCCTGAATTTAAAACCGCCAATTTAAAAGACGGCGTTGAAAGCATTAAAGATTTAGCCGAAGACATGGTTCTAGAAGGCACGGTCACCAATGTTACTAACTTTGGTGCGTTTGTTGATATTGGCGTGCATCAAGACGGGTTAGTGCACATTTCGTGTTTGGCTGATAAATTTGTTGAAGACCCTCATTCCGTTGTCAAAGCGGGGCAAATTGTAAAAGTTAAAGTGATGGAAGTGGACATTCAGCGTAAGCGAATTGCGTTAACCATGCGCTTGCAAGACACTAAGCAGGAGCAGCGTGATCGAGGTGGTGCTGCTGGCAAGGCGAAACCGCGCATGAATCGTCAGCAAGAAAGAAAAGCCAAACCAGCAAAACCAATGGCCAATAATGCCATGGCGGCTAAGTTGGCGGCGGCGTTTAAAAAGTAACGCAGCTTTTCGCTTCCGGTAATAAGCCGTAAAGTGCTGTAAGATCGGTGTCATATTGGGGCTATACAATCAGCCGCAATTTATTAACCCCTATACAACACCCAATAAGCAATGAACAAACACACATTTTCAAAAGGATTGGTACTGATGGGGTTGCTGGTAAGCTCAACGGCTTATTCGGCAACGTCAGTGGTGCTTAATGGTAATGATGATGGTGCTGGCTCGTTACGTGCCGCACTTCAAAGCGGAGCTAATGTAATTCGCGTGCCGCGCTCAGTGCCCGCGATTAGAATTACTCAGCCGTTGGTTTATGAAGGCACTGCCGCTTTGCGTATTATTGCTCATGGGCAAACGGTTGATGCGTCACAATTACCCGCCACGGACGATATTTTTTCTGTACTGAACGGGGCTAATTTAACCATTGATGATTTGAACTTTGTGGGTTCTTCATTCGAGGTCAATGAAAGCCCTGAATTACCCACAGGCGGTAAGGGCGTGTTTGTTAATGTGCCGGAATTTCGTGAAGGCCTGGTGTTGGTCAAGCTCAGCAGTGTGTCGGTAAGCAACGTTGGTAATCATGGCATTCATGTGTCTGACTGTACTTTGCGCGATCAATGCGGTGGTGGCAGTGGCGGTTTGGGACAAGGTTCGCCGGCTTCCGTTAGTGTGAAGCTGAACCAAGTTGTGGTTGATAATGTTGGCTTTGGTCGGCAAGACGCTGACGGCGTTCGAGTGGATGAACGTGGTGACGGCGATATTTACTTCAGTGCTATTAACTCGATTTTTAGCAATGTGGGTGCCGATGGCATTGAACTAGATGAAGGCGACAATGGTGACGTAGTAGCTTCGGTTGATGGTTCTGTCTTTGATAGTAATGGCGAGTACTGCATCAGCATACCATTCGTGCTTAATAGCGCTTGCGATGACGACGGTGATGCCGACGTGGATGATGGCTTTGATATTGATGAGGCCGGTGAAGGTTCAATATACGCCAGCATTACTAATACTCGGGTGACTAATAATTTTGACGAAGGCTTAGACTTTGACGAAGAAGATGCTGGAGACATCGTGACACGCCTTAAGCAGGTTATATTGTCTGGTAACAGCGACGAAGGCTTAAAAGCGTCTGAAGAAGGTGAAGGTGATTTACAAGTAGCCTTAGGCTCAATAACAATAGCTAACAATAATGGAACAAAAGAAGGCATTGAGCTTGAAGAAGAAGACAGTGGCAATGTTAAGGTTCGTGTATTGAAGTCGATTGCTGTGGGCGGTAATGACGAAGAACTAAAAGTTGAGCAAGGTGATGACGGTGAAGGTGTATTGAAAATTCGCAATTCGCTGATCGATGCGGTCGACCTTGATGGTGTGTCGCAGTTGTAGCAAACAATCTAGTTTGCTACACATTCTCTTTGTTTAACGTATCGCGGTTTAATTAAGGCTGCGTGAGAATCAGGCCAAGAGTCAATGGTATGACTCTTGGTCAATTGCGAATATAATTGGTTTTTTATTGCCCATCAGCCAATGATCCGTGCCCACTAACGCCCAAAGCAAAATCGTTCTCGCGCCCATGGAAGGCGTGATTGATGCCGAAATGCGTGAGGTCTTCACAGCAGTGGGCGGCTACGACCGCTGTGTGACCGAATTTGTGCGTGTTACCCAGCAGAATATTCCGGATCATGTGTTTTTCAAGTATGCACCAGAATTAAAAAATGGCGGGCTCACTCGCGCAGGCGTGCCGGTGTATGTGCAGTTACTCGGCGGTGATGCTGAGGCCATGGGGGCTAACGCTGCTCGTTTGGCGAAATTGGAGCCCAAAGGCATTGATTTGAATTTTGGTTGCCCGTCTAAAACCGTCAATCGCCGAGAAGGTGGGTCGGTCTTGTTACGTGAACCTGAACGCGTTGGGCAGATAGTCGCCGCCGTGCGCGATGCGGTTGACCCCAGTATTCCGGTGACGGCTAAAATTCGCTTAGGTTTCAGCCATACGGACGATTTAGAACGCATCGTTGAAGAAGTGTCTGTTGCCGGTGCCAGCGAGCTGTGTGTGCATGCGCGCACGAAAGAGAACGGTTATAAGCCGCCGGCATTTTGGCATGAGTTAGCTCGTGTGTCCGAGTTCACCCGTTCAGTGAATTTGCCGCTCATTGTCAATGGTGATGTTTGGTGCACTCAGTCTGCGCAACAAGCCTTAGAGCAAAGCGGCGCCCAGCACATCATGTTAGGTCGGGGGGCATTAAGAACCCCAGATTTAGCTCGGCAAATAAAAGCAAATATGGCTGATCAAGCCGTCGATTGCTTGTCTTGGACCCAAGTGCTGGATAAGTTAATCATTTATTTGCGTAACACCACCAATTTGCACCCCATGTTTGTGGGCAATCGGGCTAAGCAGTGGTTGGGCTTTTTGCAAGTCACCTACCCAGAAGCCAAAGACGCGTTTATGACCATCAAAAGGCTCAAAGAAGCGAATGCGGTATTAGCGGCATTGCAATGCCTGATGGACGATGCCGCTTAAACCATAGCCTGGTCGTTTGAATTTGCTGGTAAGTCTGGACCTAGCGCAGTAGTTGTACTTCTGCGCCCACCTCAATCAACCCAACGCCTTGATGCAATGCATTTTGTCCAAAGTACGTGGCTTTGTCTTTGCGCCTGGTTTTCATTAGCGTTGCATTGATGGCCATTTCTTTGGCGGCGGTGTCAGGGTTGATGGACGGAATAATGCAACGCGAGCAAGGTTTCACTAGCTCGAACTCAATGTTATTGATGCGAATGGCCTGCCAGCTATCTTCAGCAAAAGGCTCGCAACCCTCAATGACGACATTCGGCCTGAAACGGCGCATGTCAATTGGAGCAACGTCGTGTTGGCTAGTTAGATCGGCATTAAATTGATCCAACGAGGCTTGTGATGCGATAAGAGTCGGGAAGCCGTCGGCAAACCCGACTAATTGCCCTTGATGAGCGTAGTGTGGGTCAACGGCGCGCTGGCTGTGTTCTGATAGCCATACTAACCGACAAGGTTTGCCCAAGGTGTGGCTTAACCAATCAGCTATGTCATCACCGCAATCAAGCGCCGTTACCGTATCACTCCATACCGTTGCTTGAACCGTTTTTGCTGCTGCCTGCACACCGTCTAAGTCTAGGCTAAATGTTGATTTTTCGGCAAAACTTAATGTTAGCTGGTCGGCATTCAGTTCAGCCTGTAACAAGCACATGGGTGGAATTTGACGTTGGCTTAAAAATTTACCGCTCGAATTAACCACCATCCATTCACGGTCGTGTGCAGGCCCTAAGCTATTGTAGTTGAGTTGCGAAACCGAGATTCCGGCAGCGGATTTTATTGGGTGGTAAAACAGCTGGCTTACATTCATAGGGCAAGTAAGGCGAAGTCAGTATCGCGATCAACATGAGTAAAGCACCAATGGTAACTCATTTTTTTCAAGTATCAGTAATGTCTGAAGAGCAGAAGATTTATATGACAAAGGTTGGATTTGTTTGATTATGTATTATTTATATGATAAAAAGAATTTGTAAGATAAAGGCATCGAATAATGCTTAGTACGATGCAGGCCTTGATGAGCAAGCTAAACAATAATGACTACAAATATTAGCTGTGTTTTTGTTCTGAAATGGAACCTTTAACTTACTGCGTTGGCTGTGACTCTCTGCATAAAATAAGGGCCTGTTGTCTTGCGCAACAGACCAGCCGAGCTTCTGGCCAATCCTATATTTAAATTAAAATACTCAACGAAGGAGTTAAGTTATGTCGAATAGATCTAACAAGAAAACAACTCATAGTTCTGCTGTGAGATTTAGGAGAAATGCTGTCGCCATTGCTGTTTCTGGTGCCGTGTCTGCATTTGGTATCAGTGGTACGGCCAATGCTCAAAATGAAGTGCTTGAAGAATTGGTTGTCACCGGTATTTTCAAATCGTTGCAAGATTCTTCAGAATTCAAGCGCGGTTCAAGTACCGTAGTTGATGCCATTTCTTCAGAAGATTTAGGTAAATTTCCTGATGCCAATGTGGCCGATTCTTTGTCAAGAATCACCGGTGTTGCTGTTGCACGTACTCGCGGCGGTGAAGGTCGCTTCATTACGGTTCGAGGCTTAGGCGAAGAATTCAATGGGGTTACATACAATGGTCGTCTAATTGCAACAGAGAATGACGGGCGAGAGTTTTCGTTTGATGTCATTGCTTCTGAATTAATCAGCGGTGCCCAAGTTTATAAAACATCAGCGGCCAAGCAGGTAGATGGAAGTTTAGGCGGGTTGGTTAACGTAAATACGGCAAAGCCATTAGATAACCCTGGTTTTAATGCCGCAGGTTCAGTTAGCACCCAATACGAAGAGCTAGCCGATAATTTCAGCCCGCAATTCTCAGGCGTTATCAGTAATTCGTGGAATGATGACACGATTGGCTTATTGGCTTCTATCTCTTATCAAAAACGTGAAAACCGTACTGATATTGCGGAAAGTAACTTCTTGATTTTCCCTGTTGATGTTGACTCTGCGGGTAATGCTTCGCAAGGCCAAGACGGCAATGGCGACGGCCTAAGTGATGTCAGTGGTTTGCCTCTGGTAACAAGCGAAGGCCGATTTAACGGTTTTTCAGGTCTTATTGCTGAACAAGAACGTGAAAGGGTTGGCGGAACATTGGTATTGCAGTATCAGCCAACAGATACTTTCTCTATGACGCTTGATGCGTTGTACACCAAGTTTGAAAGCCCAGGTGAAATTTATGGGTACTCTTACTTTCCTAGTGCTTTCGGCCCAGGATTTACCTCAAATGCACAACTTAATGACGCCAATCAAATTGTTAGCCATACGTCTAACGCGTTTGCGTATGACGCATTAGCCCGAAGAACTGAAGGTGATACAGAAACCATACAGTTTGGTGGTAATTTTGAATGGCAGCTAACAGACACAAGCTCATTAGTAGTCGATGCGTCGTACTCTAAAGCGGATGGCCAGCGTGATAATTTAGGTTCTGCCGCAGGCAGTGGTGCATTCTTTGTTGTGGGTGTTGCCGGTGGTCGTGTTCAGCAGACCTTTACTGGTCGTGAAGTGCCCGATTTCACATTCGACGTTCCAAACCCTAATGGGCCTGGATTCATCTCAAGTGGCGACCTTCGCCCAGAAGATTATCGAGTTCACTTTGGTCGTAATGACATTTTGTTGGTTGAAGACGAAGTTGTTTCGTTAAAAGGTGATTACGAGTTGGAGCTTACCGACACATCTAGATTAAGTGTTGGCCTAAGCTACGTTGATCGTCAGAAAGTAAACCGTTCGTTCACAAACACCTCAGTGGCTTGTACTCTTTGCGGATACGCGACAACGGTTGGCGCCGGTGGTGTTGATATTTCTGGTTTGGTAACGGGCAGTGCGCCATCTGACTTCTTGTCAGGCATTGGATCAAATATCCCTCGTAACTTTGATCGGTTTGATCTTGATGTGGTGCAAGCTGGGTTTATTTCTCAAGCACCTGCAGGAACATACACGCCCACTATCAATGAAGCTGGTTCAACTAATGTTGAAGAAAGTGTTCTTGGTGCTTATGTGCAATATGATTGGGATGGTCAGTTAGGCAATACGCCGTTTAAAGCCAATATTGGTTTGCGTGCCGCTAAAACTGATTTAACTTCAACCGGTTTTGGTAACCAGCTGACTGATATCTCAGCCATTGAATTGCTGTCTGATGGTAATAACCAAAACTTTACTATTGCGGCACCTCGAGCGCTGAGCCTTGATAATGATTACACGGACATCTTACCGTCATTTAATATCAGCTTTGATTTAAGAGACGATTTGGTTTTGCGTGGAGCATTATCTAAAACAGTGTCACGACCAACGTTAACCAGCCTTTCAACGTCGTTTATCGTTACCAGTCAAAACAGAGGTGGTGAAGCCATTACGGTAAACAACCCTGAGTTAGAAGCCATTGAGTCTGACAACATTGACTTGTCGTTAGAGTGGTATGGCGAAGGCGGTACATCCGCATCAGCCGCGTTGTTCTACAAAGACATTTCTAACTTTGTAACGCAAGTGGTAACCACAGAGCCAGTGTCTGTTAACTTTACGAACAACGGTGTTAACCAAGGTACTCAAACTGTTAACTTCTTAGTTCAGCGCCCTGAAAATGGCGATGAAGCTGAAATATTAGGTATTGAATTAGGTGGTCAATATCTAAGCAACAGTGGTTTTGGTGTCGCAGCGAATGTTACTTTGACCGACAGCGAAGCAAGTTCAGCCGGTGCAGTCAGTGATCTTCCGTTGGAAAACATTTCAGACGAAGCGGCTAACCTTTCTGTTTTCTATGAAGGTGAGCGTTTTACCGCTCGAATTTCTGGCAACTACCGAAGTGAATACTTGGTCGGTCAAACCATTGAAGGTGGCCGAAACGAGTTCGTTGATGACAACACTCAAGTGGATTTGTCCATTAGTTACGATATCAATGACTCTCTGACGGCTTTCTTAGACGGTGTGAATGTGCTTGACGAGCCATTTTTCCGCTTTTCAGAAACACGTCAGTTGTTAGAAACGTACGAAGAAAACGGTTCTCGTTGGACCATTGGTTTACGTGGCAGTTTCTAATTAAAGCTTAAGTTTTACTTTGCCTTACAAAAGGCGGCACCATTGATTGGTGCCGCCTTTTTTTTGTGCCTTTTTAGATATTGCTTTACTCTTAAACAACCTGTGAATGGAGTAACGGTGAAATAAAGGCAACTTGGTCTGCTATAAAATAAGACAAATCGAAACGGAAAACTTCTTATATAAGACTGTACTCGGACGCATTAATTAGATACGATTTATATGATTAATGATGAGCTATAAGCTACAAGCACCAAAAATATAAAAATTGGGTGCTTATTTCATTATTAGTGCTAATAAAAATAATAAAGCTAGCTGATTTGGAATTAGCTCTATAGCTTGACATTAATGGATTACTTGCCAATTAAACGAAGTTTATAACCGAAGGAGTTAAGTTATGTCTAAAAAGTCAAAATTAATAGGCTTTAAGTCGAGCGCCGTGCTGAGGCGGACAGCGCTTGCAGTGGCAGTATCCAGTGCAATCCCTATGTTGGGTGTTAGCAGTACCGCGGTCGCGCAAGAGGCCGATGCACTGGAAGAAATTGTTGTAACGGGAATACGCAGCTCAATTAAGCGTGCTCAAGATATCAAGCGAGATGCATCCGGCGTGGTGGATTCAATTGCCGCGGAAGATTTGGGTAAATTCCCAGATTTGAATGTGGCTGAGTC
>CALINO010000004.1 GCA_938045295.1 uncultured Arenicella sp. | reverse complement strand
GTGTCTTTTTCCGCTTCTTTAGAATAAGCCTGCCCTGTTAAACCGGTGTATTTAGTTTGTAATTGATCTTGGCTTTCGGTGTGTTCTGGGTCAACCAAAATGCAATCCACCGGGCAAACCACAATGCATTGCTCCTGTTTATAATGCCCGACGCATTCGGTGCACTTGCTGGATTCAATCTCATAAATCAGCTCACCTTGATAGATGGCATCATTCGGGCACTCAGGCTCACACACATCACAATTAATGCACTGATCGGTAATAAATAACGCCATTACTGCAAACCTAAAGCTAACAGCCTTTTAAACTGGCGTACTTTTCCACCATGGCGCTTTCTATGTGTTTCGGCACAAAGCTTTCTATATTGCCGCCGTAGTAAGAAATTTCACGCACCAAGGAGGATGAAATAAAGTAATTTGACTCTTGCGGGGTCAAGAAAATGGTTTCCACATTAGAGTCAATCCGCCGATTAGCCGATGCCATTTGAAATTCATATTCAAAGTCTGACACCGCTCGCAATCCTCGAATTACGAACTTGGCGTTTTTTTGTGACACAAAGTTTACTAACAGATCATCGAAACTCTCTACGTGAACATGAGGAATGTCTTTCACCGCCTCGTTCACCAAAGCCAAACGCTCTTCGATCGAAAACAACGGATTCTTACGTGGATTATTCGATACCGCAATAATCACTTCGTCAAAAATTTGTTCGGCTCTGGCCACCAAGTCCAAATGCCCATTAGTAATAGGGTCAAAGGTTCCAGGGTATATTGCGGTCTTTTTCATGGGGCTTAGTATAGCTCTTATACGGCATTTATAGAATACACACAGTAACGGCTCTGCCCAGCTTTGCTGTGCCGGTGCAAACTCCACTCTAGCGGCACCTCGAGCTCAGGCTCTTTAACACCTTGCTCAACGTACACAAACGCACGCTCACTTAACCAGCCCGGCTCCGCAAGCCGTTGAATCACCTCGGGCAGCAACCCTTTATCAAACGGCGGATCAAGAAAAATCACATCGAATGGTTCGGTTGGGGGCTTGTTCAAAAACACGTTAGCTGAATTAATCGCAACATGAGCCCCCTCTTCTGGCACCTTCAAAGAGTGTAGATTCTGCTTTATCGCACTTGCCACTGAGGCCGAAAGTTCAACGAACTGAACATACTTAGCGCCTCTGGATAACGATTCAAGACCCAATGCGCCAGTGCCTGCGTACAAATCCAGGCAACGCGCGCCTTGCAGTTCGTACATTAACCAATTGAATAACGTTTCTCGAACTCGATCTGTGGTAGGCCGAAGCCCTTGAGAATCCAATACTGGCAGCTTTCTGCCACGCCATTGGCCGGCAATAATTCGAATTGAATTTGATTTAGCGCGTCTGTTCATTGTGATTTTGTGACTAATCCCTACAATATAGCGTGAGAGATTATAATGGTGAAAAACCTAAATTCGCCAAACCATAACATAAGGCACATTAATGAGTGACATCAATACCACGCCCAGCGCCGACAAAGCCGATAGCAAAAAGAAAAAGTCGGGGCTAGCGCGTTTTTTTTCGCGCAATAAAGGTCATGATAATGAAACCACACCAGAGGCAGAGGCACCCCAAACTCCGGTCACGGTTGAACAAGGCTTAGATAAAAGCCGAAATAGCTTACTTGGTAAAATCGGCAATGTTTTTAAAGGGTCGTTTGATTTAAACGACGATTTGTTTGATGAGCTCGAAGAAGTACTTATCACCAGCGACATCAGCGTAGAAGCCAGCCTGCAATTGGTGGAAAATTTACGCCTGCGAGTGAAAAACGAAAAAATTCAAGACGCCAACGGCGTTGTTACAGGCTTACGTGCAGAAGTAGCAAAACTGCTTCAACCCGCCGAACAACCTTGGCATGTGTTTAATCAGCGCCCGTACGTAATTCTAATGGTCGGCGTTAATGGCGTTGGCAAAACCACCACCATTGCAAAAATAGCCAAACAGTTTCAAGACCAAGGCCGCTCGGTCATGCTAGCCGCTGGTGATACCTTTCGCGCTGCCGCGGTCGAGCAATTGCAAGAATGGGGGCAACGCATGGACATTCCGGTGGTGGCACAAAAGCACGGCGCAGACGCAGCTGCGGTAGCTCACGACGCGCTCAACTCCGCCATTGTCAAAGGCTCACAAGTACTTATTATTGATACCGCTGGGCGTTTACACACGCAATCAGACTTAATGGAACAACTGCAAAAGGTCACCCGCGTGTTAGGCAATTTAGACCCATCGATGCCACACGAAGTGATGCAGATTTTGGATGCAAGCACTGGGCAAAATGCCTTATCGCAACTGGAGCATTTTCAAAAAGCCGTGGGAGTAAACAGTGTGTGCTTAACAAAACTTGACGGCTCAGCCAAAGGCGGTGTGGCCATATCCTTAACTCAAAAGTTTAATTTACCCATCCGTTATATTGGTATTGGTGAAGGCTATTACGATCTGCAACCATTTACCGCGCAAGCATTTGCCGATGCTTTAGTGCCTGAACTTTCTTAATAAACGCTAAACGAATACCGCCAACTGGCAATTAACCAGAACCCCAACCCTCACTTGAAAGCACCGTTAAATGATCAAACTTAGCCACATTAATAAGCGTTACCCCAATGGTCACGAGGCGTTAAAAGACGTTAGCTTTCATATTGAACCCGGTGAAATGGTCTTTCTAGCGGGCCATTCTGGCGCGGGTAAAAGCACCTTATTCAAGTTGATCACGCGCATTGAAAAGCCGACATCGGGGCAAATATTCATCGACAAAAAAAATGTCAGCCGACTGAGCGAAGCCAAAGTGCCTTTTTTACGCCGTGAAATAGGCGTGATCTTTCAAGACCACAAATTGCTGATGGACCGCACTGTATTTGATAACGTGGCGTTACCACTCATTGTGATTGGCATGCCTCACGATGAAATAAAAAAACGCGTACGCGCTGCGTTAGGCAAGGTTGGCTTATCCGGCAAAGAAAGTCAGAAACCAATCACCCTCTCTGGTGGTGAACAGCAACGCGTGGGCATTGCTCGAGCTGTGATTAACCGGCCGAGCATTCTATTAGCCGATGAACCAACAGGCAATCTTGATGAAGCGCTGTCGGATGAAATCATTGATATCTTTGCTGACTTCAACCAAGTGGGCGTAACCGTACTGATTGCGACGCACGACCTACGCCAAGTAGAACGGCTGGCCAAACGCACCCTTCATCTTGAGCAAGGTCAGTTAATTGGTGACTACCAACATAACAGCCAAGAAAACAACGCGGGCAACATTCAGCCCGGCACTTCACAGGAACAACAAGATGGGTAATTATTTTATTCGCCACACCCAAGTATTTTTGGCCACGCTCGGTGACATGGCCAGGTCACCCGCAGCCACTATTAATACGGTTCTGATTATTGCCATTACACTACTGTTGCCATCATTACTGTACGTGCTCATTAAAAGCTCACAGGGCTTAAGCGACAGTTGGCAGGGCCGGCCACAGCTGTCTATTTTTTTACAAAAAGACGCCAGCGATGCCGAAGCTCAATTGATCTTTCAAGAAATTCAATTGCACCCCGCCATTGAATTGGCGGAGTTTGTAACCCCAAAACAGGCACTCGAAGAGTTCAGGCTGTTGTCAGAAACCGCCAGCTTCGATGAAGAGCTGGAATTTTTAGGCGGCAACCCACTGCCGGCCTCGATTGTTCTAATGCCAAATAAACAATCGGCCAACTCCGAAAACCTAACTGAACTGAAAGATCAGCTCAGCAAAATAGACGGAATCGACACCATTCGCCTCGACTTAGATTGGACTGAGCGCTTCAACGCCATCATTGGTACGGTTTCAAGAATTGGCTTACTGCTGAGCATTTTATTAGGCCTTGGGCTGGTTCTCATTGTTGGCAACACCATTAAGCTGTTAATACACAATCGCCGAGATGAAATAGAAGTCACTAAACTGGTGGGCGGCACCAATATTTTTGTACGCCGGCCATTTCTGTATTACGGCACCTTACTTGGTTTACTTGGCGCACTGTTCTCGCTGGCCTTTTTATTGTTGGCGGCAGGCTTGGTTGACGAACCCTTAAGCAAACTGGCGTCGTTGTATCAACGCCAAAGCTTGGTATACCAACTTGAAGCTGCCGAAGTAGCCGCCATTATTGTCGCTGGCGGCGCACTGGGCTGGTTAGCCGCACGCTGGTCAGTAGCGCAGCACTTGTGGCGTATCAAACCGCGTTAATACTGCGTTATTTTTAGCTTTGTTTTGATCGAAGCAACGGCGTGATTGCTTTATTTATCCGTCACTTTCTCTGCTTATTAGATTGTCATTATGTATGTTAAATATTGGAAATTTTTTATTTTTTGAGCAATATTTCTCCTTAACTGCGTGTCTTAATTAGTCTGGAAATTATTTTTTCCTTTTAATATTCATTAACTTACGAATATTCAAACAATTAATATAGACAAAAAAACTTTTTATTAGCACTCGCAACCATTGAGTGCTAATATCAATGCATATAAAGCGGTAAATAGACCATCATTGAGCCGCCATCACTTGAAAAACTGGCTTGAACCTAAGCTTAAGTTTCTTCAAGTACGACTTTAGGAGCAAATAAATGACCAACACAGCACATGCATTAACCTTACCTCAAGACGCCAATTTAGCCGGCTTTTTGAAAGTGGCTAACAGTGCGCCTGTTTTGTCTGCCGAGCATGAGGCTCAGTTAGCACGCCGTTACCGAGATGATAACGACGTAGAGGCCGCACGTGAGTTAGTGCTATCGCAATTGCGCCACGTGATACACGTTGCCAAAGGGTTCACCGGTTACGGTTTACCCGTTGCCGACTTAGTTCAAGAAGGTAATATTGGGCTAATGAAAGCGGTTAAAAATTTCGATCCGGAGCGCGGCATACGTTTAGTGTCTTATGCAGTGCACTGGATCAAAGCGGAAATATACGAATACGTACTAAAGAACTGGAAGATCGTCAAGGTGGCGACCACCAAAGCGCAACGTAAATTGTTCTTTAACCTACGTAAAGCGCGTAAGTCTCTGAACGCCTTAACCGAGCAAGAAACACACAACTTGGCGGAAGATTTAGACGTGCCGGTAAAAACCGTTCGCGAGATGGAATTAAGAATGACATCCAGCGATGTGGCGTTTGATGGCCGCGACTCTGACGATGATGAGTTTTCAACCAGCCCTTCAGGCTATTTACCAGACATGCGTTACAACCCTGAAGAATTGGTGACTAAAGCCCAAACCGGCAACAACAATCGCGATGCGTTATACAAAGCAATTGCAAAATTGGATGAGCGCAGCAAAGACATTTTACAGCGCCGCTGGTTAAACGAAGACAAAGCCACGTTGCACGATTTAGCCGCTGAATACGGCGTGTCAGCAGAACGTATTCGTCAGATTGAAAAACGCGCAATGGAAAAAATGAAAGGCCAGCTTATTGCATAAGGTCTTATAGCTAAGACAGCGTTTTAAACTCATAAAGCCCTTTCAAACGAAAGGGCTTTTTTATGTCTGAACAGTGGTAATATCGGCAATAGAATTTGGAGAAAACATGAACAAATATGATCTGATTGTAATTGGCGGCGGCTCGGGCGGTGTCCGTGCTGCGCGTATCGCCGCTGGGCATGGTGCCAAAGTGGCCATTTGCGAAGAACACCGTTACGGTGGCACCTGTGTAATACGAGGTTGCGTACCCAAAAAGATGATGGTGTATGCCGCTCACTATGCTGAAGATTTTCATGACAGTGCCAGCTACGGTTGGTCAACCACGGTTAACGGTTTTGACTGGTCTAAACTCATTGCCAACAAAGACCAAGAGATAGACCGCTTAAATGGCATCTACATCAACTTACTAAAAAATGCGGGGGTGGAGATTTTAAATGGCACCGGGCGTTTGGTTGACGCAAACACCGTACAAGTTGGCGAACAAACACTCAACGCCGACAAAATATTGATTGCCACTGGTGGCACCCCGTTTATGCCTGATATTCCAGGCATTGAGCATGCGATCAGCTCTAACGAAGTGTTTCATTTAGACGCTCAGCCTAACTCTGCCATTGTGGTGGGCGGTGGTTACATTGCCGTTGAGTTCGCCGGCATATTTAATGGTATTGGCACCGATACTTCGTTGGTTTACCGCAGCGACCAAATTCTTCGGGGCTTTGACAATGACATTCGCAAGCACTTAGCAAACGAGATTGTTAAAAAAGGCATAGACCTGCAGCTCAATAACAACATTCAATCGATCGAATTAACTGACGATCAACGCAAGCAAGTGCGCTTTACTAATGGCACTGAAAAAACCGTTGATTGCGTGCTTTTTGCCACCGGCCGTAAGCCCGCCATTGAGTCTTTAAACTTGGGCAACGCAGGTGTTGAGCTGGGCGATAAAGGCGAAATCAAAGTGGATAAATATTCGCGCACTAATATTGATAATATTTTTGCTGTGGGCGATGTGACCGACCGCATTGCACTTACCCCTGTAGCCACCATGGAAGGCCACGCATTTGCCGATACGTTTTTTGGCAATAATGAACGTTTTGCCGACCATGAAAATGTGCCTTCGGCGGTGTTCTCACAGCCACCGGTAGCCACGGTAGGTTTAACCGCCGAGCAAGCGCGTGAGCGCTTTAACAGTGTGGACACCTACACCTCTGAATTTCGAGTACTTAAACACACGCTTACCGAAAACACCGAACGCACATTAATGAAGCTCATTGTGGACGCCGACTCAGACAAAGTGATTGGCGCGCACATGGCAGGCCCAGAAGCAGCAGAGATTATGCAAGGCATAGCGATTGCGATTAAGGCCGGCGCCACCAAAGCTGACTTTAACGCAACGGTTGGTATTCACCCAAGCACCGCTGAAGAGTTTTGTACCATGCGTACCAAAGACAGCTAACCCAATATAACGGCCACACGTATGCGCTATAAAGAAGGCGATATCCCGAAAGAACAAATGGCAGTGCACGCCAGCGACGACATGCTGATGTTGACCGCGGTTTTAGGTGTGATTATTGGCATTATTTTGACCATCCTTGGCCGCAAAGGCAAACAAATGTGGATGTGGGTTTGGGGTATCGGCTTGGTGCTTTGCAGCATTTATTTAGGCCTATCAATGGCGTTTGGGTTAACACTATTTGGGTACTTTTAAAGGCCAGCATTGAACTCCAAACTCGACAAACTGCTGCCTCAAGTCAAACGCTGCCGTTTGTGCGAGGATCAATTTTCTCACTCGCCTCGCCCTGTGCTGCAAGTGAATGAGTCTGCCAGCGTGCTGATTGCGGGGCAGGCTCCAGGCGCAAAGGTTCACACCACGGGCATACCGTTTAACGACCCCAGTGGCGATCGGCTTCGAACTTGGATGGGCATTGATAAAGACACCTTTTATAACGATGCTAAAATTGCTATTTTGCCAATGGCTTTTTGCTACCCCGGCAAAGGAAGTAGCGGCGACTTACCACCACCAAGCATTTGCGCTAACCGTTGGCGCACTGAGCTTTTAAGTGCCATGCCAAACATAACGCTGACCTTACTGATTGGTCAATACGCTCAGAAATGGCATTTGGCTAACAACAAACAATCGCTCACCGAGCGGGTAAAAAACAACGACTACGCCTCAAGCCTTATTGCATTGCCACACCCCAGCCCGAGAAATAACATCTGGCTTAAGAAAAATGCTTGGTTTGAGCAACAGCAACTTAGTAAATTACAGCAAAAAGTGGCGCGCTCTTTAAGGTAACATTGAAATATGGGTGACTTGCACTCGCTACTGCACGGTGTGAAACAACCATTATTTATAGTTTACAAACAATGATTTAATACACTATTGTTTAACAGTATTGGCTCACACCATTTGAAAATAATTTTGAAACAGCACCGTATTCATAAAACGCCCCCCCCTTTCTCTGGCATCGTTCCGCGTTTCATCGCCTCTTACTTCATTGCCTCAGTGGCATTGAGCTTGTTTCCCTTTTTAACAAACGCCGCCACATTGCAGTCTAACGTACACATCACTTCAGCTAACTTTGTGGCCGGAAGTAACATCACAGACGACCAGCCAGCGTTGCACTTAAGCGCGGACATCAGTTTTGATCAAGGCAGTTTCTTTGGTGCGGATTGCTTCGCCTCAAGCGTAGGGTCCGAGCGCGGCTTGCCTTCAGGCTGCGACGCTTACATTGGCCACTTTCATGCCTTAAATAAGCACACTGCATTCGCAATAGCCGCCACTCATCACGCGTATTCAGATGGGTTCAATCGAGAATGGAATTACACTGATTTAAATGCCACTTGGCACATCAACAAAAACGCATCGCTGTCTTTAATATACGCCGACAATTGGTTTAATCGCCCCTTTGATACGGTAACGCTTGAACATAAATCTCGATTTAAATTATCAAATGCCTTAAGCGCAAATATATTAGCCAGCGTAATGGCCATAGAAAGTGGAGCGCCAGTGGACTACATTCACTTTGCTAAATTGTCATTAAAGTATGAACGTGAACGCTGGGCTTTCGAGCCTGCAATCAATATCAGCGATCGTGACTTACGCAAAATGGTGCCATTTGATGTCGACCAGCCTGATCTCTCCTTAACCATTAGCTATCGTCTGTATTAGCTATCGTCTGTATTAGCAATAACCTGTATTAACAACAACAGCCAAACTCAGTGAACTTTAGTTTATTTATGCGTTCACTAAAGAATGCCGTTTAACAAACCTTGCGCATTGCCTTGAGTTGATACGTTGCGCCAATGTGTCTCGCTTTGATTTGTAACGTTGACGTCACCGCCTTTGAGCGCCGCTGTATTCGAAGCACCTGTATTCAAAGTACCTGCGCTCAAAGTACGATGCTCCAACGCTTGTTTTCGTAGTGCTAACAAGCCACTGGTGTAGGCCGATGCCACAGAATGCCCGTGCATATAATCGTAACCATTGCCCGGTGTTGGCACCACTCGCTCGCCGGGTGCGGTAAACACACTATCAAACTGTTTATCCAATTCTTGCGCACGCACAATCAGCACCCCTTCTCGCGGGCTTGGAAAGCGTGGTTTCATTGCACGTTTAGGGTCAAACGCCGCCACCACAATACTGCCACGCTCGATAATACGCTTAATTAATCGATCCAGTAGGTCGTCTTTAGGCCCCGACAAACTCAAATTCACAATGTCCACATTACTTTTTAGTACCGCATCTAAAGAACGTGCTAATGACAAAGTGTTGCAGCGAGTGAACCCAGAATCAGGATGTTCCCAACACCCTCGATACGACTCTAAGTTAACCGCCGGCGAGACCCCAGCCACCCCCAGCAACGTTGAAGTTTGTGAAATCATCACACCCGCAATCGCGGTACCGTGCTTTTCTCCCTGAGTCTTAGCCGCACCCTGTACACCAGTAACAAAATTAGTGCTTTTGTTGTGAGACGCACCAATGAAATCTTGATGAGAAAGATCCACCGCTGAATCAATAATGGCAACGGTGACTCCAGCACCATCGAGTGAGTGCCGCGTTTTCTTTAAGCCATTACTTATTTCAACATCACTGCCTGACGATTCGGTTTCTTGTTTTAAGCCCTCTTTTTTTGATGTTAACCCTGATGACAACAATTCAAATTCGTTAGAGGGCTGTACCCACTGCACTTTTTTATTCGCTTGCAAAGCAGTGATGGTGTCTGCGGCGTCACCTTTAAAACGAACCACTAAGCAGTAAACCGACAAACTTTCGATGTACCACTGGCCTGTGAGTTCTAAGTTATAACGTTTGGCCTCTTTATTGGCAAAACGCTTAAGCTCTAGCGCTGAACGATACCCAGAACCGCCCTTGCTATAGCCGCTCGATTGCCAATCTTGCAATCGAGCTGGCCTAGGATCATTGAATACAATCACCCATTCTTTATCGTTAAGATTTGTTTGAGTTTGGTTTTTAGCTTGAGCTTGGACTTGAGTCACCGACAATACCGTCAGACAAAACAATAACAACAAGCTTAAATACGTGTGCATACATTCACCACTATTGCTTTAGATTATCAGCACTGAATACAGCGGCATTGCTAATGCGTGCATCCGCTTGCCAAGTTGCCAGTTGCTGGCCTGAAATAGGGGTCTGTGCATAAACATAAATATGCCCGTTATTAGCCCCTGACTCAAAAGCCTTAAGTTGATGGTCATTCAAAATTTGACTCACTTGCTGCGCCGTCATATTGCCCGACAATGTAAGTTTAGCCAGCCGGCCTTGATCCGCCAACGTGGTGAATTCCACTTGCGCTGAAGCCGCCTCATCAGACAGAGTATTAAAGTGAGGCTCTGTTAAATTCAAATACCCAACACTGAGCACGATGGCGGCTAACAAAAAGGATGAGGCCAGTGAAACTGGAACAAGGGCAAAGCGACCACGTTTTTTCGCCGAATTACGGCCGGAAGCGCTCCACTCAGACACAGTGTCGGCCACATAAAATTCTTGACCTTGCTCTTGTTCTCTCTGCGCCTGTTCTTCTGAATCAATTCGTTGCAATAGCGCATCAAAATTTGACCTAGGTATTAACGCTTGCTCATTGGTAGCTGACAATCGATCACGCAGCTTGATTTCCGCATTAACCGCTTCATTGAGCGTTTCATCTTGCGCCATCATTGCTTCAAAATTACGTCGCGCCGAAGCCGATTGATTGCCTGAAACGTAATCGAAGATTGCCAACTCACGCAACATTTCGGATTTATCATCAGAAGAATTCATTGTTATACCCATTTCATCACGATCAATCTGATTGATCATTTATTAAACTTTTCAATTTTTGCCTTGCGTGAAACAAACGCGTTTTTACCGTATTGAGTGGCTTATCAATAATTTCGGCCACGTCATTCAGGCTGTGCCCTGAAAAATACACCAGTTCAATCACCGCTCTATGATTTTCGTTAAGCTCGGCTATTGCACGCCTTAACTCCTGACGTTGATCTTGGAAATCTGCGTCTGCGACTTCAGCATTGGCTGGCATAGTATCGAAGTCAGCCTCATTAGCATTTTTCGTGTGTTTCATTTCTTTTCGCACATGCGATAAACATAAACGATAAGCAATGCCATAAATCCAGGTTGATACTTTAGAGTCACCACGAAATGAATCGGCTTTTTGCCACACCATCATCATTACATCGTTATACACCTCACCCACCAACTTCTCTTGATAAAGCTGGCGACTTAAAAACCCGCTCAAATTGTATCGATAACGCTCGTACAATTCAGCCAATGCTTTTTTGTCTCGCTGCTCAGCGATTGCTACCACAAGCTGGTGGTCTTCCAAATTGGCCAACTTAAACGGATTAGATGATGTCAAAGTCATTGTCATTGGGTGCTCAACCCTGTGCTCATACTTATAGGTGGCCCATCGGCTTAAAAAGGTTCAAAAAAATAAAAATAAATTTTTGAACCTTTTTGCCATTTATGCGCACACACCAATGAGAGCGGATGATTTTTCTGCGGCTTGAAATAGCAAACCATTTCAAGCCTTACTAATAGCTGACCTTCTAAAGCTAAGAAATATCACCTGAGTTAGTTAATTTTGAGTTCACTCAATTAAAGAGAATATTATGAAAATCAAACAGACATACCTACTTCTTGGTCTAGCCACCACACTGGCCGCTACTAATGCAAATGCTGCCGATAACCCTTGGTACATCGGCGCTAATGCCAGCCAAACGGACTTAGACAGCATTGATACACAAAGCACCGCACCCGTAGGCGGTGTAACACGCCGTATTGGCGTCGACACTGACAATGAAACAGGGTTTGGCATCACTGTTGGCCGCACACTATTTACCTCGGGTAATGGCAATACAATCAGCGTGGAGTTGAACTACTCAAACTCAGAGCACGACCTTGAAAACCTACGCTTTATGGACAATAACTTCTTCGCGAATGAAGGCCGATCAGTGGGCTCTGCCGAAGTAGAAACGGTGTTAGCGCGAGTTAAATATCAATTTGCACTTGGCAGCTTTAAGCCTTACTTAGGCTTAGGCGTTGGCCAATCCGACTTAACCCCTGAAGCTCGTTATGGCATGTCTGTAAACGCTGAGCCTGGCACACAACCACCATTTGTTATTGGCAGTGATAGTGCCACCTCAATCGAGCTGCGCGCTGGCCTGGGCTATCAGTTTAACGACAACATTGAAGCCTTCGTTGAATACACCAGCAACGACGTAGACGACATTGAATTCTCAAGACGCGGCGGCGGCCCTGGTGGTCTAGCCACAACCACTCAATCGGGCGACTTTAGTTTTGACTCGTTTAATGTTGGCGTCAATATTCGCTTCTAAGCCCGCTTAGAACTTAAGAGCGTGCCTTTGACCAGACTCGGGTTGGGGAGCCGTCATCGGTACGTTCTTAAGTGCTTCTGATAACCAACCTGGCCGCTAAAACATCACTTATTATTTAGCGGCCAGACTTACATCAACCCTACCTATTAAAGGAATAAATCATGACTATGAAAACCAAACTCGCACTATTAGCTCTGGCGACTGGAGGCTTAAATAGCGCAATCGCAAACGCCGAACCCGTTAGAGTCACCGTACATATTGAAAACGTGGCACCAATGCAAGGCACCTTTTTAACCCCTGTTTGGATTGGCCTGCATGACGGTGCGGCCTTCGACACCTATAACGGTAATACGCCCGCCAACTCTAGACCTATCGCAGGCTCACGCGCACTTGAATCAATTTGTGAAGACGGCGACACAGCCGCCATTTCAGCCGACTTTACGTCGCTACAACCACTTGGCCAACAAACCACCATCCCAGGCCCAAATGGCCCTATCGCCCCTGGTGAAATGTCATCGTTCAGCTTTGTGGTTGACTCAAATGATCCAAATACACGCTACTTAAGTTACGCCTCAATGGTAATACCAAGTAACGATTTCTGTATTTCTAACGGCAGCCCCGTGGCACATGAATTATTTAACGACCAAGGTGAATTCGTTGCTCAGAGCTTTTTTGTGAGCGGTACTGAGACCTTAGATGCCGGCACGGAAGTAAATGATGAAGTCCCTGCCAACACCGCATTTTTTGGTCAAAGCGCACCTAACACAGGCATCGACGAAGGCGGCAATATTGGCACCTTAGGCTCTGACATTAATGGCATTACAGGTTTCTTATCACGCGGCAGCGGTGGTATTTTGGATGACAACCGTTTCAGTGAAAGTGACTTTTCTCAAAATGGTTATTCATTCTTGAAAGTTAAATTCACGGCCGCACCGGCAATCACTGAGAATTTACTATTCAGCACTTTCTTGTTAGGAAAAAATGAAGTTCCTCGCGTGAACACTCGTGCATTCGGCGTGACTCAAGCAAGCCTAATTGATGAGGGTCGCACCTTAAACCTGTTGGCAGGCATAGCACGTCTTTCTCGTCGAACTGACATCACCATGGCGCATTTGCACTTAGGTGCTGCGGGTGAAAACGGCCCTGTAGTGGCTAATTTACTCGCCGACGGTGGCTTTAGTTCCGGCCGTGTCCGACGCTTAGCATCCAATCTTGAGGCGGCTGATTTAGTAGGCCCGCTGCAAGGCCAACCACTTGATGCGTTAGTGGCTGCAATTCAAGAAGGCCGTATCTATGTCAACATTCATACAGACCGAAACCCAGCCGGCGAGCTGCGTGGCCAGTTAACTGAAGTTGATAAGTACTAAACGTTAAATAAAAGTACTTTAGTCTTAATAAAAAGGCCTGCGGCATTAAATGTCGCAGGCCTTTTTTTACGCTTCGATATTGGATCTCTGAATTAGACCTCTAGATTGAACTTCTGAGATTTTTTGTAATCGAGGCATAAGTCGATTAGATTAAATCTCACATAATACGGCCTTACACTCAGTCGACAGGCCAGTTACATTAATTAACCCACTGTTTATTTTTGAGAGCCCAATGAATATTGAAGTGTTATTCGCCGACTATACAAACCAACAACACGCCAATGACATTGTTGAACTGCTCGACATGTATGCGCAAGACCCCATGGGTGGCGGGGTTCCTTTAACCGAGTTTGTTAAACAAAACCTAACAACCGAATTGTCGAAAACACCTCATGCTTTTAGTGTGATTAGTTATGTCAATGATGAGCCGGCTGGCTTAATTAACTGCTTTGAAGCGTTCTCCACATTTCGCTGCCAGCCATTAATTAATATTCACGACATCGTCGTGGCCGACAAATTTAGAAGGCTTGGAGTTTGTCAAAAAATGTTGGCCTGCGTTGAAAGTCGGGCTCGGGAGACCGGCTGCTGCAAAATCACACTGGAAGTGTTAGAAGGCAATACGGGCGCACAAAAGTCATATATTAAATTTGGTTTTGATGGCTACGAGCTGGATGCCAGCATGGGCAAAGCCCTGTTCTGGCAAAAAAACCTATAACCGTTCACACGCTACCGCTTGCCATCTCTCAAGGTTCATTGGCAAACTGACTCACCACCTGTATGTCGTTTTCCAATGTCTTGTGTACTGGGCAACGGTCAGCAATTTCCAGCATGCGTTTTTGTTGCGCCTCGCTGAGTTCACCCTTCAAATGAATCACTCGTGTTAACTGGTCTACTTTTTTAGTCTGTGACTCACACTCTTCGCAATCTTTCACATGCACTCGTTGATGTTGTACGTTAACCGACGCTGATTCGAGTTTTATTTTTTTATGCCGAGCGTACATGTTCAAAGTCATGACCGTGCACGTACCCAGTGCGGCGGCTAAATAGTCATAAGGCGATGGCCCTAAATTCGTACCACCGAAAGAAAGCGGTTCGTCGGCAGCAAAACGATGCCCATTGGCTTCTACTTTGCACAAGAAGCCTTGTTGAGTATTGCCGGTTACGGTTACGCCTTGATCAACGTCATCAGCAATAGCTAATGGTTCTATATACCGGTCGGCCCAGTTGGCAATCACATTGGCCGCGTATTCGGCGTCTTGCGTATTGTTCAACAAATGATCGGCGCCATCCAAACTGACGAAACTTTTAGGGTGCATGGCGGCGGCAAAAATTTTACCCGCCTCATCAACACTGACCGTATCGTCAAGTGGCGCATGCATCACCATTAAGGCTTTACGCAAATTACGGTAATCAACCTCATTGCTACTAACATCGTCAACAAAGCTTTGCTTAAACGAGAACGGGCGGCCGGCCAATTTAACTTCCGCTTGGCCTTGTACTCGCAACGTATTTAAATGCTCTTCGAGCAAATGCAAAATATGGCTTGGCTTGGCGGGTGAGCCAATACTAACAACCGCTTTAGCGCTGCTAATGTCGCTGGCAGCCGCTAATATGGCGGTGCCGCCTAGAGAGTGGCCAATGAGTAATTGCGGTGCATGATGGTTGTTCGCCAAATAATTGGCGGCATCAATAAGGTCCGCAACGTCGGTGGAAAAATTACTGTCGGCAAAGTCACCTTTACTGCCTCCAAGCCCAGTAAAATCAATGCGCAACGTGGCAATACCCTGACGTTCTAATATGGTGGCAATGGTAACCGCCGCCTTAATACTTTTTGTGCAGGTAAAGCAATGCGCGTACAAGGCGTATGCTTTCGTTTGGATGATGTCGGGGGTGTGTAAGACCGCTGACAACGATATGCCAGCTCGGTTTTCAAAACGAATTCTTTTTTGCATTGTTAATACCTTGACTGACGATTAAATTAAACAGCGTGCCGCACTGATAGTACGGCATAAAGCACTGCTTCATGACAATTTTAGCACCCACTAGAAATAGAACGGTGTAAGTGCAAAAAAATGACGATGCGCTGTGTTTAATTTTTCTCTTCAGCACCTTGAATCCAACAAAAAAAATCCACAAAAAAACGCCACAAACAACAACGTGCTGGTGGCGCTTTTTGTATCACCGCTTAAACTCGCGGCCTACAGCTTACACGGTTAAATGTGACTTAAGAACCAAGGTCAAAGCGGTCTAGCTGCATCACTTTTACCCAAGCGTTGACAAAGTCAGAAACAAACTTCTGTTTCGAACCGTCGAACGCATACACCTCGGCAATGGCACGCAACTCTGAGTTTGAACCAAACACCAAATCAACAGGGGTGGCCGTGTACTTCAAATCGCCAGTGCTGCGGTCAAGCCCTTGATACACATCACCACGGTCTGTTTTACGCCATTTGGTAGACATATCCAGCAAGTTAACAAAGAAGTCATTACTTAGAGTGCCAGGCTGCGCCGTTAATACACCCAGGTTAGACCCATCGGCATTAGCGCCTAAAGAACGCATACCACCCAGCAGCACCGTCATTTCAGGCACCGTTAGGCTGAGTTGGTCGGCTTTATCAACCAGCATTTCAGTAGGCGAACGATAACTGCTATTTACGTTGTAGTAGTTACGAAACGCATCGGCCGTTGGTTTTAGCAAATCAAAAGAAACAACGTCGGTTTGTGCTTGCGTGGCATCAGTACGCCCAGCTGAAAACGGAACATCAACATCGACGCCCGCATCCGCCGCGGCTTTTTCAATCGCTGCCGCGCCGCCTAACACGATTAAGTCGGCCATTGAAATCTGCTTACGGCCAGATGACTGATTAAAGTCTTGCTGAATTTCGTTTAGCGCTGCGGCTACCTTTGTCAGTTCAGCCGGGTTATTCACTTGCCAATTTTTTTGCGGCTCTAGTAATAAGCGCCCGCCATTAGCACCACCACGCATGTCACTGGCGCGGAAACTGGACGCCGATGCCCAAGCCGTACGTACCAACTCAGGCACGGTTAACCCAGATGCTAGAATTTTCTTTTTCAGGTTCTTTGCATCACGCTGGCTAACGGTTTGATAATCCGCCGCCGGCACTGGGTCTTGCCAAATCAACTCCTCACTGGGAATGTCATCACCTAAGTAACGTGATCTAGGCCCCATATCTCGATGTGTGAGTTTGTACCACGCTTTAGCAAACGCTAAACGATACTCTTCTGGGTCGGCCAAAAAGCGTTCCGCAATTTTTTTATACTCAGGGTCAAACTTCAGCGCCAAGTCAGCCGTGGTCATGACTGGCGGGTTAGTTTTACCTTTAACGTGCGCATCGGGCACTGAGTTGTGTAATGACTCATCGCTGGGTATCCATTGAATGGCACCGGCTGGGCTGCGTGACTCTTTCCACTCCATATTTAATAAGTTTGAAAGATAGAGCGTGGTCCAACGCGTGGGGGCTTGTGTCCAAGCGCCTTCCAAGCCACTGGTAACCGTGTCTTCAGAATGCCCTTTACCGCATTTGTTTTTCCAACCCAAGCCCTGCTCTTCAAGAGCCGCCGCACCGGGTTCACGGCCAACGCACTTGCCTACCTTATGCGCACCGTGCATTTTGCCGAAGGTATGACCACCGGCAACCAACGCCACGGTTTCTTCGTCATTCATGGCCATGCGGCCAAACGCTTCTCGAATGTTTTTCGCAGATGCTACGGGGTCAGGTTTGCCCATTGGGCCTTCTGGGTTTACATAGATCAACCCCATGTGAGCCGCACCTAATGGCCGCTTAAGTTTACCGCCTTTACCACGGCGGTCACTGGCGAGCATTTCAACTTCTGGCCCCCAATAGACTAAATCCGGCTCCCAATCATCATGGCGGCCTGCGGCAAAACCGTAGGTTTTAAAACCCATATTCTCTAGCGACACATTGCCCGCAAGAATCATTAAATCACCCCATGATAAGGCACGGCCATATTTCTGTTTAATGGGCCACAGCAATCGGCGAGCCTTGTCTAGATTGCCGTTATCCGGCCAGCTGTTCAATGGATTAAAGCGCATTTGCCCGCCGTCACCGCCACCGCGACCGTCTAAGGTGCGATAGGTGCCAGCACTGTGCCATGACATACGAATAAAAAACGGCCCATAATTACCAAAATCGGCAGGCCACCAGTCTTGTGAGGTTGTTAGAAGCTCATTTAATTGTGTTTTCACTTCGGCCATATCGAGTTTGGCGAACTCTTTGGCGTAATTGAAATCATCACCAAACGGGTTGGAGCGTGCATCGTGGTCACGCAATGAAGACAAATCTAATTGATCTGGCCACCAAAATTGATTGGATTTGGCTTTACCGGCATGAACATTATCACTGCCAATAGCGCCCTTAGGTTTGCTGACGCTTGATGAGGTTTCAGAAAATGCTGTAAAGGAACACAGCATACTTGAGCACACACCGAATAAGGCGGCTCTTCTTAATCGTTTGCTTATTTTCATAGTTTTCACCATTAGTTAGGTCGGTAGTTGGTCAATTAAGCCTGTGTCAGTGGGGCTCAACTGGCCTATTCTCTTCAACGTTCCAGGCTGTTGTTGAAGTGTGTATTGGGAACAAGCGCATATCACTGTTATGTGATGCTCCATTCAGTTATCGCTAATTCCTATTGAAAAAACTATAATGATAAGTATTAACTAAAACAAATCGTTTATTTCTATAGCATTGATAGGAAAAAACGAAAATACCGTTAGCCACTTTAACCACCATGAATCTAAAAGATCTTCAATACTTTCTTGCGGTTGCCGAACTAGAACACTTTGGTAAAGCCGCCGAGCAGTGTTATGTCAGCCAACCCACGCTGAGCGGGCAAATAAAAAAAATGGAGCGCCAACTTGGCATCACTTTGTTTGAGCGCACCAATCGGCGTGTCATGTTGACCGACGTTGGCCAACAAATTGCCGGGGTAGCGCGCCGCATTCTGCATGAAATTGACACCATAAACGACATAGCTCAGAGCAGTTGCGACCCGATGTCAGGCACATTCAGGTTGGGCGCATTTCCCACTCTGGCCAGCTATGTGTTTCCCAAGCTGGTACCGAACGTAAAGGAGTTAATGCCGAAATTACGTTTAATTCTAATCGAAGAAAAAACCTTCGAGCTTTTAGAAAAGCTACGCCACGGCCAAATTGATGCGGCATTACTTGCCTTACCGGTGCACGACGACCTGTTGATGAGTCAACCGTTGTTTGATGATGAGTTCATGCTGGCCACGCCCATCGATCACGAATTAAACCAGTTAACGCACATTGAACAACACACTTTGGGCGCCCATGCATTGCTATTACTCGAAGAGGGGCACTGCATGCGCGATCAAGCACTCGACATATGCCAGCTTCATGGCATGGCGCAAGAAATGGATTTCAAGGCCACCAGCTTAGAAACGCTGCGGCAAATGGTAAAAGCCGGCACTGGCATCACCTTAATGCCTAAAATTGCGATTGACCGCACCGAAGACAACATTGCGTACATCCCTTTCAAAGCTCCTGCGCCCACGCGAACAATCGGCTTGGTTTGGCGCAAAACCACCGCGCGCAAAGCCGCCATAGAACAAATAATAGCGTCTTTAGCGTTGGAGAATTCGGATCGCTAAACTAAGAAGACAAAGCTAGCGGCTGGCTATAAACCAATATAATTGGCTTATTTTATAATTTGGATGGGGCGTTCGATTATTTTCAAACGCTAAGATAATCGTTTTATCAGCTGGTGATTTTTCTCTAAGGCGCCTCTGTGTGCATCAATAAAGGTAACGCCCTTATTGCCCATGTCATCACGTAAGCTCGGATTAGAAAGCAACTCACCAACCACCGTTGTCAGCTCGTCGGTATTACGAACCATTTTTCCGGCTCCTTCTTTAATGGTCCAACGGCTGATGTCTGGAAAATTAAACATGTGAGGGCCAAACACAACCGGCACCCCTAAAGCGCAGGGTTCTAAAATATTTTGACCACCAAAAGGCTCTAAACTGCCCCCCACAAACGCCACGTCGGAACAGGCATACATTAAGCTTAATTCGCCCATTGTATCGCCCAAATAAACATCCACGTTACTGTCTATTTCAACCACATTGTCGGTGCGCCGTACGCACACCAAGTCTCGGCGCTGTATCTTGCGCGCCATATAATCAAAGCGCTCTGGGTGGCGCGGCACTAAGATTAGCAACAAGCTTGGGAATTGTTTTTTTAATTGCTTGTAGGCGGCCAGCACTTTACTTTCTTCGCCTTCTCGGGTGCTACCCGCAATCCAAATAAGGCGGTCTTGGCCAAGCTGACGACGCATGACCTCAGCCGATTCACGTAGACTCGGAGCCACATTCACATCAAACTTAATGCTGCCAGTTTCAACAATTTTTTCTTCTGACACGCCCAATAGGCTTAAATGCTTAGCATCTGTTTTACCTTGAACCGCAAACAGATCCACTTGCTCTAACGTGGCTTTAACAAACTTAGAGAACCTAGCGTAGCCAGCGTATGAACGTTCTGAAAGCCGCACATTGGTGTACACCAGTGTGGCACCAGATGCTCGAACGGCATTAATCATATTAGGCCAAATCTCGGTTTCCATCACCAATACTTTGTTGGCTTTTACCACGTTCACAAACCGTTTCATTGCCCAATTTAAATCGTAGGGGAAATAACAATGCGCCACCTTGTCGCTTAACATCATCTTCACCATTGCCGAACCGGTTGGCGTGGTGGTGGTGACTAAAATATTAATGTCCGGCGTTTCTTGAATTAGCCGGAGTAATAATGGCGCGGCGGCTCGAGCTTCACCCACCGACACCGCATGCACCCACAAATCATAAGGCGCATTGTCTTTTATGCTTTGATTGGCAAAACCAAACCGTTCGGGCCAACGCTGCCAATACGCGGTATTGCGAAAGCCCCTTAAACACAAACTGACTAAACCAAACGGTATCGCAAGGTTTAATAGTAAGCGGTATAAATGAATCATTTTAGCCAGTCCTTAACGACGAGGTAGTCTGACAAAAGTTGCGCCTCAGGCGAACCATTGTCAGGGTCGGCTTGATATTGCCAGGCCACTAATGGCGGCATTGACATCAAAATAGACTCGGTTCTACCGCCAGACTGCAAACCAAACAACGTGCCTCGGTCAAACACCAAATTAAACTCCACATAGCGCCCTCTTCTGAGCAACTGCCAATCGCGCTGAGCTTGAGTAAATGGCGCGTCTTTACGACGTTCTAAAATGGGCGCGTAGGCAATTAAATAATGGTTGCCCACACTTTGCATAAAATCAAAGCTTTGCTCAAAACCCAACTCATTCAGGTCATCAAAAAACAAACCACCAATGCCACGCTGCTCGCCCCGATGCGGCAATGAAAAATAATCGTCGCACCATTTTTTATACTTAGAATGCAACTCATTACCAAAAGGCTGGCAGGCGTCATAAGCGCATTGATGCCAATGCACGGCGTCTTGTGAATACCCGTAATATGGCGTCATATCAAAGCCACCACCAAACCACCAAACGGGGTTATCGGTGTCGGTGCCCGCAATAAAGAAGCGCACATTCATGTGCGAAGTTGGGGCATGAGGGTTACGCGGGTGAATGACCACAGAAACACCCATTGCCTCAAAATTTTTGCCCACCAATTCAGGCCGCTTATTGGTGGCGGCCGCTGGCAACTGATCGCCCAGTACGTGAGAAAAGTTCACGCCGCCTTTTTCAATGACCGCCCCACCGGATAACACACGAGTTCGGCCACCACCGGAACCATTGGTGTGTTGCCACGCATCTTCAACAAACGTCGAGCCATCTATGTCGCTTAATGCCTTACAGATAGAGTCTTGCAAAGAGGTGAGATAGCTCGAGACGCGCTCGCGCCAATCATTGACATCGCTCATATTATCTAAGAATTTCTCCAGTAATGGCATCACGAATACAGGATGCACGCTTCGCCCCGCCTACGGCAACATCCACAATATAATCGCATTCCTGCGCCATCTCACTGCGAACGGTATCAGCGCAAAGGTGCTCTTTTTCACCAGAGCGATTGGCGCTGGTAGACACAATGGGGTGGCCAAACTGCGCTAACATGGCCAAACAAAAGTCATGTTTGGGAATGCGCATGGCAATACTGGAATGCTTTCCGCGAATGAATCTAGGGGTTTGTTCTAAGGCCGGCAACAACCAGGTATTTGACCCCGGCCAACTGTCGGTAACCACAGATAAATCAGGTACTTTCTCAAGGTCAGCATAGCAAGCGACTTGAGGCAAATCACCCGCGATGAGTATTACGCCTTGCTCAGCGCTGCGCCCTTTTATGGTTAATAACTTTTCTACGGCTTGTTGGTTTCTCGGGTCACAGCCCAAACCAAAACAATATTCCGTGGGGTAAGCAATAACGCCGCCAGCGCGTAATGCACTGACGGCGTTATCAAGCTCATTATCCCAGAGGTCAAAGGGTGACTCTGACGACATAAGACTAATCAGACCTATGAGCCTTAACGTTCAAATGTTAAACGTTTGCGGCTGTTAGGCACGGCCTAACTTTTCTTGTAAGGCGGCGTCTTTAGCAATAACCGCTTCAGCATTGGCTTGACGATCAGCTTTAACACGCTCGGCTACGGCATCATCACCAACACCAATGATTTGTGCTGCTAAATACGCAGCATTCTTGGCACCGGCTTTACCAATAGCAACCGTTGCAACAGGCACGCCACCAGGCATCATCACGGTAGACAATAAAGAGTCTTGACCTTTCAATGGGCCACCATCAATAGGCACACCAATAACCGGGCGGGTAGTAATACCGGCAACCGCGCCCGCTAAATGCGCGGCTAAACCTGCAGCACAGATAAACACGCGGCAACCGCGTTGTTCAGCGGTAGTCACATACTCGTGCGTAGCAGCAGGAGTACGGTGGGCAGAGGTTACTTTCACCTCCCAGTTAATGTTCAATGAATCAAGCGTATCCAGCGTGCTTTGCATCACTGGTAGATCAGAATCAGAACCCATTAAAACGGCGACAAATACGTTACTCATAACAGTAGTCAATATGAAATTAATTTTGGGAGGGCAATTCTAATTCTAAGCTTGTGAATAAACTATAGAAATAATGTAGAAATTGCGTTAATTCGCATCTATTTAGATGACTAAAAGCGCTCTTTAGCCGAGTCTTAGCTTTTTGCTACCCTTCTGGCTGATTCAAACTCCAGTCGTATTGATAACGAACACGGCTGGCTTGATTAACCAGTTGCACAGATTCTTGGTTTAAGTACTGAGAAATAAATTGCTTCACTTCATCCATATTGCTACCGAAGTCGGTTCGATACCACTTAAAAATACTTGAAAGCACTAACTCATCACCATCAAACGACACGGCCCGCGGGTGATTGAGAAAACTGCGCACACCAATCTCCAGCATGTCTTCAACATTGTCAGCGGTGAACGCTTTGGGCATGATATTGGCCGAACCAATGGTGCCGCCTGACAAACAAAAATGCACTCTAGGGTCTTTAAATATTGGCCGCAACACACCATGCTCAACATCATCTAAAGACATTTTTTGCATGGCAATATAAAAGCGTTTTTTACGCCACAACACACGGCTACTAATGTCTTTGATGGAACCTTCCGGTTCTGACGTTAATACTTGGCTAATAAGCCCGGCATTAAAAAGATTCAGCCAATAGGCTTTCTGACTGGCTTTTGACAGCTGTCGTGGGTCGTATTGCTGAACATATTCCAAATATTGTTGCAGCCCTTCCTTATCTTCCGCGGTAACGGCCGCGTAATCAAAACGCGCAACGCCCGAAGGGTGCTCCGCATCGATGTACTTCTGTAAAAACTCACTCCACTTTGAGTGATCGACATCGAACTGACTGCTTTCTTCACTGTCATTCCAAAATGAAATTTCTTTTGCCTTTGGTGCCGCAAGAACAAGGCTGGCGTGTGAAAAAAGAGCACTGCCTAGCACAAAAGAACAAACTACCAGACCAGTAGTCACCGACTTCATTATTGTTTTTTTACTCATTTCAACCCCCGACAACCAAAAAAAACAAAGGCATAGCGCACACAAAGTGCAATCAACCCTAACGAATATTATTATACGCTACTGAGCAAAATGGTAAATACAGAATCAGCAAACCAATACTTGCAGGTAAAAAACAACAACCATACTATTGATTTTAAATACTATTTTTATTGCTTTTCATTAAGTGACCAATCGTATTGAAACTCAATTTCGCGATAGTTCTGCACTTTAGCTTGGTTTTCTGGCGCTAAATAGTCTTCAAAGTAGCCGACCATTTGCTCCTGATTGTCACCAAAATCGCCCCCATACCAGTCAAAAATGCTCGACAGAACTAATTGCTCACCTTGGCGCTCAATACCGCGCGAGTGATTAATAAACTCATCCGCCGCTTGCTCCAATAAATCTTCTGAGTTATCGGCGGTAAATGCCTGCTTTTGTAAATTTGGGCAGCCAATACTCGCGCAATTTACCGCAAAATGAATGCGAGGGTCGTTCCAAATGGGTCTGAGAATACGGTGCTCAATATCATTAAGCGTCAATTTAATGCCCGCTACTTTAATCAATGATTTGTCCCAAGGACCCAACGGTGAGGTCAAAAATCGAATTTTTCTGATTGATTTAACTGGGTATTCATCAATCACCAAATTAACCGTCAACGCGTTATAAAGATTCACCCAATAGGCAAATTGTTGATCTCGATTAAATAATCTTGGGTCTACTTTACTTAAGGCATCAAGATACGCCTCAAGCTTCTTTTTATCATCGGCTGAAACGCCACCGTAAGCAAAACGATTCACGCCATCTGGCTCATTATCACTTAAGTATGCATTGAGTACTTCCTGCCAAGCTTTATGTGAAATGCTGCGATCATCACTGTCATTGCTCGCTTGCCAAATCTCCCAAGCGTCAGAGCTCGGCGCGGCATGCGCGGCGAGTGAAAACAACAAAAGAAAACTGACTGAAATTTTAATTAAATTAATCATAATCTTACCGTTAACCTAAATAGGTTGTCTGTTAGCCGCGCCGCCAAGCATGAAATTTTTGCACCCATTTAAGCAAACCGTGAGGTTGGTTTTCACGCTTCCACACACCGGCCACGAACTTATTGGCTTCAGCCAAGCTTGGATACAAATGAATGGTGCCTAAAATTTTGTTTAGGCCTAACTTGTACTTCATTGCCAACACATACTCTGAAATCAAATCGCCAGCATGATGCCCGACAATGGTCACGCCTAAAATGGTGTCTTTACCGGTGGGCGTAATCACTTTTACGAAACCGTGCGCTTCACCATCCGCAATGGCTCGATCAAGGTCGTCAATGCCATATTTGGTAACTTGATAGTCGAGTTTTTGTTCTTTGGCTTCACGCTCGCTAATACCCACTCTGGCTACTTCTGGCATGGTGAATGTGGCCCAAGGTATGACTCGGTAATCAACCTTAAACTTTCTAGCAAAACCAAACAGCGCATTGACCGTGGCGTACCAGGCTTGGTGCGATGCCGTATGAGTAAATTGATATGGGCCAGTAACATCACCGCAGGCAAAAATATTAGGCACGGCTGTGCGTAAATACTCGTCGGTTTCAATGGTGCCATTGCGGCGCAGTTTAATACCAAGTTCTTGCAATGGCATCTGGTCGGTATTGGGTTTACGACCCACCGCAATCAATACTTGATCAAACGGCACTTGCACGGCGCCTTCTGGAGACTCGCAATGCAGCACTTTTTGGCCGTCCTGCTCAACAAACTTCACCGCCTTATGTTGAGTCAGCACATTAATGCCTTCTTTTTCAAACTTGGCCGTGATGTGTTGCGCAACGTCTTGATCTTCACGCCCCATGAGTTGATCCATCATTTCCACCATGGTCACGTCAGATCCAAGCTTAGAAAACGCCTGACTCAGCTCACAACCAATAGGCCCGCCGCCCAACACTACTAAACGCTTCGGCAATTCATCGAGCTGCCAAACATCATCAGAGGTTAAATAGTGAATGGTGTCTAAGCCTTCGATCGGCGGCACAAAAGGGCGAGCACCGGTGGAAATAATAATGCTTTTCGTACTAATTGTTCGCTCGCCGACTTTTACTGTGTGCGGGTCAATAATTTCGGCTTCACCTTGCACGCACTCAACACCCAAACCGGTAAAACGCTCTACCGAATCGTGCGGTTCAATGGTTTTAATCACGTCTTGCACACGTTGCATTACGTTTTTAAATACGGGTTTAACCTCCACCGACTCTATGCCGAACTCTTCCGCTCGGCTCATATAATTAGCCACCTTGGCTGAACGCAGCAGCGCCTTGCTTGGCACGCAACCGGTGTTCAAACAATCACCGCCCATTTTATCGCGCTCAATCAAAATCACTTTTGCTTTCACGGCGGCGGCAATCAATGACGCCACTAAACCGCCAGAACCGGCACCAATCACCACTAAGTTTGCTTCATACTTTGCCATTTTTTTCTCCAATATCTATCCCAGTCGTGGTGTTACGCACTCGTCGCGTTACGTGTCTTTAAAAAGTCTAAGGCTTTCTTCGCAATCAGTGGAAATACGCCCAGCAATACAAAAGACAGAATTAATTTAGGGCTGGCGATGCCCGATAAACTGTCAATTTGAGCTATTTGAGTGCCCGCATTAACGTACACGGCGGTGGCCGCCAACATGCCAATTTGGCTTGCCCAATAAAATGTCCATACTTTCAACTTGGTTAATGCCAACAATGAATTAATGACGAAAAAGGGAAACAGTGGCACCAAGCGCAAGCCGAACACATAAAATGCGCCTTCTTTTTCAATGCCCTTATTCACCGCCTCTAAGCGATCACCAAACTTGCTCTGGATAGAGTCGTGAAATAAGAAGCGGGTAAAAATAAACGCCAAGGTAGCACCAATACTACTGGCAAATGAAACCAACAATACGCCGGCCCAAAAACCAAAGATGGCGCCACCGGCTAAGGTCAATATAGTGGCTGCGGGCAATGCCAATGCCGCAAAGGCAACGTAAAGAAGAAAAAATAAGCCGGCGACCAACCAAGGCTTATCGTTATATAAGGCGTTGAGTGCGTCTTTTTGGCTTTTCAAGTATTCCAGTGAAAAGTATTGCTGCAGATCAAATAAAAAGAAGGCGGCAATTAATGCAATAATCACGGCGGCCAAGGCTATTTTTGCTTTCATTAGATTCTATATGATTGATGAGTTTTGTTGGCTAACACTCGCCTTTAGTTAGGGCAGCAAGCACCCTAGCGAATATTCGATTGTAAACTAAGACCTACTGATATTAACTTTTATTACTCAACGCTGATGAATAAAAATAAAAATTTAGATCAATTAGCCCTGTCGCCAATACTCAAAAGTGCGAGCCTAACGGCCATACCAACGCTGGCAAAAAGCGAGTTGCACTTGTGGTGCCTGCCGCTAACATTAAGCGCTCAAGAACAAGAAACAGCCCTATCTTGGTTAAGCGACATACAAAAAGACAAATATCATCGGCGCCGAACCCCACAATTAAAAGAAGCCTACTTAGCTGGGCGTTATTACCTTCTAAGGTTATTAGCGCAGTATTCACAATGTTCACCGCAAGAAATAGAGCTAAGCTACACCCGACTTAATAAACCTTATTTAAGTAACAAGCAGTTGGCCGATGAAGAAACTTCTTTGCATTTTAACTTTACTGACACGCAATGCGGCTCTGAACATGTTGGGCTATTTGCCTTTTGCCTAGATAAAGAGGTGGGCGTAGACCTTGAAGCTCTGGACAGGCGCAGCCAATTTGATTTGATTGCTGAAAAGCGTTTTAGCAAGGCCGAACAAGAGTTAGTGTTTAAGCACGGCGAGCTGTGCGCTGAAACATTTCTGTACCTCTGGACCCGCAAGGAAGCGTCCGGCAAAGCCACCGGCCAAGGCATTAACTTTAAAATGAATGAGCGTAACTTGGTTAGTGACAATAACGCGGAATTAAACTTCGTTGATGAAGACCAACAAGCTTGGCATTTAACTCAATTAAAGCTGTCAGAAAAATTGATTGCTTGCGTGGTTTATTCGGGCCATGAGGCACTCACTATTAACGGGTTTGATAAATTAGAAACCTAAGGCGCCTGTTAGTAAAAAATACTCACTAAACAACGACCTTAACGAGTTTAAACTATTAACTCGGCGTAACTCAGATGTTACGATTAGGTTTCATTTCATTAGCAATCATTCCCGATGGATTTATTCAACTTTACCGATGGCCGAGAAGGCTATTACGGTGAGTATGGTGGCACTTTTCTGCCAGAAATACTCCACAGCACTATTGAGCAACTCAAGACTGAGTTTCGTAAGGCGAAAGACGACCCTAGTTTTTGGCAAGAATTCATTGAGTTGATGCAAAGCTACTCAGGCCGCCCTACGCCAGTTACTCACTTAGCCAACTTATCTAAAAAGCTTGGCGGTGCTCAAATCTACATTAAGCGCGAAGATTTAAACCACACTGGCTCGCATAAAATTAATAATGTGATGGGCCAAGGTTTATTGGTAAAACGCATGGGCAAAACCCGTGTTATTGCCGAAACCGGCGCAGGCCAACATGGTTATGCAACGGCCACCATGGCCGCGCGCTTTGGTTTTGACAGCAAGATTTACATGGGCGCTGTGGACGTCGCGCGGCAACGACCCAATGTGTTCTGGATGGAAAACATGGGGTCAGAGGTGGTGGCGGTCACCGACGGTCAACAGACCCTCAAAGACGCCATTAATGAATGTTTGCGTGATTGGGTGACCAACATGGACACCACGCACTACGTGCTTGGCACCGCATGCGGCCCGCACCCGTTTCCAGAAATGGTGAGTTGGTTTCAATCCATTATCGGCCGTGAAGCAAGAGAGCAAGTATTGGCCGCCACAGGGCAATTACCCAACCGAGTGTTCGCTTGCGTAGGCGGCGGCTCCAACGCCATTGGCCTATTTCAAGGTTTTATGGATGATCAAGACACTCAGCTTATCGGCTGCGAGGCTGGTGGCTTTGGCCCCGGCAAAGGCAACCACGCCGCACGTTTGGCTTATAAAGATGCCTCCGTGGGCGTGGCGCAAGGCATGAAAACCTATTTTCTGCAAAACGACGATGGCAACATGCTGCACACTCATTCGGTGGCCGCGGGCTTAGACTACATCGGCGTTAACCCTATCTTAGTGCATCTATGGGAAAACAATCGGGTTCGCTTTGAAGCGGTAACCGACGAGCAAGTGACCGAAGCATTAAAGCTGGCCATGCGCACCGAAGGTGTCATACCTGCGCTGGAAAGCTCTCACGGGTTTGCTCAAGCGATTTTAGAGGCCGAGCAAATGTCGAAAGACGAGGTCGTACTAATTAACATGAGCGGGCGTGGCGACAAAGACATTTTCACCATTGCCGACGCTCTGGGTGACGAACATTGGAAAACTTTTATTCGACAAAAGGCAGAAGAATATGGCCCTGAATAAATACATTACTGAACAGCAAGCAACACTGGCTGAACGCAAACGACCCGCCATGATCATGACCCACGTGGTGTGCGGCTACCCATCATTTGAAGACAACTGGAAAGAACTCGAAATTATGCAAGAGTTCGGCGTTGACTTAGTGGAGTTGCAATTCCCATTCTCAGAACCGTCGGCGGATGGGCCATTGTTTGTCAAAGCAAACCAAGAGGCCATCGAAAATGGCGTTCGTGTTCAAGACTGCTTTGAATTTATGGCAAAAGTCACGAAAGAGTTCTCGTTCAAAGTCGTGATGATGGGCTACTTCAATACCATTTTCAAAACTGGCCAACGGGCTTTTTTACAGCAACTCAAAGACGCGGGTGGCCACGGCTTCATTGTGCCAGACCTGCCTATTGATGAAGCACAAGAGCTGCACGCCATAGCCAAAGAGCTTGACCTTTCGCCCATTGTGCTAATGACGCCAACCAACACCGATGCCCGTTTGGCTGAGTTAGCAAAAAGTGCAGACGGTTTTGTTTATACCGTGGCACGCAAAGGGGTAACCGGCTCAAACACCAACATGAACGAGGAAGTGGCCGGCTTTATCGCGCGTTGCAAACAGTTTACCGAGGTCCCTTTAGCGGTGGGCTTTGGCGTCAGCCATGCCGATGATATTGCGTTTATTGGCCAACACGCCGATATCGCGGTGATTGGCACTGCGGCACTCAAAGCATGGGAACAAGGCCAAGAAACCGCGCTTAGGCAGTTTTTTACTGCGCTACTTAAGTAAACAGCGGCATTAGCGAGCGGTTTAAATACCGAATGTTAAACTAGGCTTAAAAGATTAGGCTTACAAAAATTAAACTAAAAAAGGGCAACCAGGCTGGTTGCCCTTTTTTATTCACCACAGATTATTCAATACAATGCGCCTTAAGCATCACTTAAGATGCCGCCCCCTATTTGCAAGTTAACTGGGCGCAAAGACTAGAAAACACTGAATCTCGCGACTTTTCTAGCGCATTTGTCTATTATTTGATTATGATTTAACAAGCGATAACAATTTGGATGTGGATATTTGGCAGGCCAGTTGCCATACTGACTCAGCTTGGAGCACGGAGTTTTGCCCCAACATCAGGAAACGACGCAACTAACACACAATTTCGATTTGCTTAACCCACTTAAGCCAAAGTGTTCAGAACAGGGCAAAAGTACCAAGCAATATCTATTTTTCATTTTTGAATGGGAGAAAAAATGCGTGAACGAAAACTTTTTTGTATAGGGTTACTCCCCATCTTACTCTGTTCGCTCGCTTTGCTAGCACTCACGCTGGCGTTTAAATGGCGACACATCGAAGGCGAACTGAAAGACTCGACAGTCTCAACGCTTGCCGGCGACGAGTATGCATGGGCTAAAGTAGAAACCTACAACCTTGGGCGAGACGTTCTTTTGACCGGTTCACCGCCGGATCAAGCGAACTTAGACAGTGCCTTAAAACTGGCTGAAGATACTTACGGCGTGCGCTCTGCCAGCCATAACGGCGATGCGTTTTCAGCGGTAACCGAAGCCGTGGTTGAAGCCGAGCCTGCGCCAGCGGCATTACCATTGAGCCTGCCAGAATTAAGAGCCAACTTAAACGGCGATCGTTTGCTACTCTCTGGCACCTTAAGCAGCCAAGCAGAAGTAGATCAAGTTTATGCCCAAGCACTTGAATCTTATGAAGGCATCAATGTGATTAACGAGCTTCGCGTTGGTGACAACATTGACTCAATAGGCAATTCGGGCTTCATTAACGCACTCAAAGAGGGCGCCCAGAGTATGCACTTAAGCGGTGGCGTACTGAGGTTAATCGGCAACGTGGCGAGCTCAGAGTTGAAAAGCCAAGCCGAGGCCAGTGCTCGACAGTCGTTCGCAGGCACTATTAGTAACGAATTAGTGGTGGTAGAAACCATTAAAAGAGACGTTTGCCAAGACTCGATCAATGGGCTGCTTGCAACCGCGTCAATTAACTTTGACACAGGAAAGTCGTCCATTTCAGCCGACAGCACAGAATTGCTCGACAGTATTGCGTCAACAGCCAAACGTTGCCCAGATGCCAGCTTTGAAATTGGTGGCCATACCGACTCTACGGGTAACTTGGATTCCAATATGGCATTAAGCCAGCGACGCGCTCAAGCCGTTGCCGACTATTTGATTGCCCAAGGCCTCACCAACGATCGATTCGTCGCTCGCGGCTACGGCCCACAAAGCCCCATTGCTGACAACTCGACCTCACAAGGCCGAGCACAAAACAGACGAATTGAGTTCAAACTCAGCAACTAATAAACGACCCGAGTTCGGAGAACACACATAATGAAATATTTATTTTTGGAAATTTGGTTTTTTCTATTACTTGCGTTTCTTTTAGGCATGTTTGTGCAGTGGTTTTTTTGCTGCCGCAATAAAAAAGAAGACGTAGCAATCACGGCGGCACCAATAGCATCGACTGAGACCGTGACGGCTGAAGTGGAAGAAAAAGTGGCGGTTGATGACAGCTGGAAGCCACTGGGCTTGAGTAGCCGACCTGTGGATGCCGATGAGCTAAAGCGCATCAAAGGCATTGGCGCGGTTATTGAAAAAACTTTGAATGAGTTAGGCATCTATAAATTCGAGCAAATTGCCGACTGGAGCAGCGACAACGTTGCCTGGGTTGAAAACTTTTTAGCCTTTCCAGGACGCATCGATCGAGAAGACTGGATCAATCAAGCAAATACTTTATCGAGTGGCGGAACCACTGAATTTGCCAAGCGCGTAGACAAAGGAGACGTTAACTACGACTCTTAATTTTCACTAAATAAATGGCGTTCATGTCCATGAACGCCATTTATTACTGAAAGTTTAAGAAAGTTTTACCATTTGAACTTGATTATAGCTTTACGATTCAGATAGACTTTGGTCTGAGCATTGAAGTTACGTGGCGGCTATGGCCCCTACCCTACCCAATACCCAACCATGGTTTTTGCGTAACTTCAATCGCTTACTAATTCTCCCCGCGCCGCACTGTTTGACTCCACTTATTACCACGCTTTTCTAAGTTCCGATCTTCTCGCTTTACAAGCATCGTCATTAGAACCCTAAGATGCACGCGACTTTACGTTGATTCAGCGCAATGCATTCCTATTCTTAAGTTAGCCTTTGTTTCTAATGTATTTCTTTATAAAAGAAAAACAATTATTTGAATAATCGCTGATATTCTCTATCAGACTTAAGTCTGATAAGACAAACAAACAACGCAATCACTGCTCTGTATAACCATTCGGGTTGTTGTGTTGCCAGTTCCACTGATCACGCATAATTTCTGCCAAACCTCGTTGCGCCGCCCAACCAATCTCCTTAGCACTCAAACCAGCATCAGCGTAACTAGTGGCCACATCTCCGGCTCTTCTTGCTTCAATCGAATACGGCACACGCTGGCCACTGGCTTGCTCAAATGCCTTGACCATGTCTAAAACCGAGTAACCTTCACCGGTGCCTATGTTGTAGGCTCGGCAACCATGGCTTGGTTTAAAGTGTTCAAGCGCATTAATATGCGCCTCAGCCAAGTCAACCACATGAATATAATCGCGCACTCCAGTACCATCAGGCGTATCGTAGTCATTACCCCAAACACGCAAACTCTCCAGTCGACCCACCGCCACCTGCGCAATGTAGGGCATTAAATTATTAGGAATGCCGTTAGGGTCTTCGCCAATCAAACCAGACTCATGCGCCCCCACCGGGTTGAAGTATCGTAATAAGGTGAATTTCCATCGCTGATCGGCGTGCGATAAGTCTCGCAATATATTTTCAACCATCAACTTGGTTTGCCCATACGGGTTGGTCACACTCAGCTTTGCTGATTCAGTAATGGGTACTTGCTCTGGGTCACCGTAAACCGTGGATGACGAACTGAAGACTAATTTCCAGCATTCGTGCTTGCGCATTGCTTTGAGTAGCGCAATTGAACCTTCCACGTTATTACTGTAATAACGCATCGGTTTTTCCACCGATTCACCCACTGCTTTCAAACCCGAGAAATGGATCACACACTCAAAATCGTGCTCGCTGAAAATGGCGTCCAGGGCACTGGCATCGCGCACATCAGCTTCAATAAACGTGGGGCGAACCTTGCATATACGCTCTACCCGGTCCAACACCGTTCGACAACTGTTGTCTAAGTTATCAATGATGACGGGGTGATAGCCTCGCTCAATCAAGCTAACAACGGTATGACTCCCAATGAACCCGGTTCCTCCGGTGACAAGAATTTTTTTCACGACTATGCCCGATAAGGTTTATTTGTTGTTTAAGCCTTTATCCACAATCAAGTCAGCACGGCAACTATTGCCAATGACGCAAGACTGCTATATCTTTCAGACTATTAACGGCTATTTTCGGATCATCGCAAAATTACCGCCTCAAATATAGCTTTTTCGATAGTATGGTATGGGTAGTGCCGAATGTTTAAGCCTCAAAGCACAAAAGAACAACGTCGTGTCACACACTATGAGTTCACTAAATGAGTAACTCATTTCAGAAAAAACCACATTAAAAACACGTTCCTGAAAACGCGACACCTATTTCAAAATAATGCTTAAACTTTTCCGTGATTGGCCTAAATTAGTTCTTGCCATAATTCTGGCAAACATAGCTTTATCCGCTTGGAGCATTTCGCTGGATTCTGTCATCAATAATGACGGCATTACCTACCTATCGATGGCTGAAATGTTTCTTGCAGGGGATTGGCAAACCGCTTACAGCTATTACAGTTGGCCTTTTTACCCATTATTAATTGCCGGCTTATCGAAAGTTTTTTTCATTAATGTCACCTACGCGGCATACCTGCTGAACACGCTATTAGTAACCTCAGCCTGCTTGGCTTTTGTTGCTATTGTTAATGAATTATCGCGTTACGACCGAAAAACGGTGCTGATTGCCGCCATCGTCATACTGGCGTTTCCCAGCATCACTAAATACCGCGCCTTCATTATTCGCGATTTTGGGTATTTAAGCTTTTATTTGTGGTCGCTTTATTTCATTTTCCAGTTTTGCCAATCTTCAAGTAAAAAACACTTACTGGCTTGGCTCACCACCTCAATATTAAGTTGCCTGTTCCGCTTTGAAGGCATGATATTTTTGCTAGTGGCGCCTTACTGTTTATTTGCATTTTCGAATAGACACATAGCCTACCGGAAAAGTATTTTAGTGCTGTTAACCACGTCAATTACCGTTGCTTTTGTGGCATTGATTTCTTGGTACTTACAAGACAAATACTCCGCCAGCCTTCAGTTAGCCCAAGCCAATGGCGAAAAGGTAAACTCCATTGTGGAGTTACTCTGGAACAATGTCTCTAGTCAGTTTGAAGGTGGCAATGGCCACACGTGGGCATACATTTCGGCTCTAGCAAAGAATATCGGGGAGGTGACGTACGAGCTAATACGCCGTATGGCCATCTTTTATTTTTTCATTGTGGTTATCGCTTACTGGAAAAACCTTGGGCTAACCAACAAGACCGTCAAACAACTGTGGTGGGTTTACGTAATCACTAACTTTGCGGTGTTAGTCGGCTTTAGCTTTGCCAATAACTTGGTTGTCAGCCGTTACACCATGGCCACGTCGCTGACCTTATTGCTGCTCGCACCATTTGCCTTACGTCAACTTATTGTCAGTCTAAAACAGCAATCTTTAATAACAAAATTCTTCAGCTACGCCCTACTGGTTTTAATCAGCATCGCCTCAATAGAAGGCTTGGATGTACGCACCAATAAGTCTCATTTTCTCGACGCCGGCGATTGGATGAACCAAAATATACCCAAAAGCGCCAGCCTATATAGCAACGATCGACTGCTTGTTCATTATGCAAACTTAGGCGCAAAATCCAATTTTGTTGATCAGTTTAATAACTCTCAACTGTGGTCGCACATTGACAGCGGTGCCATAAAGGGCTACGACTTTATTGCATTATCGATGACGCCAAAGAGTAAGTTTGAAGACATTATGAGGCAAACACTCTCGTATCATTTTGGTCGCCCAATTCAAATTATTGAGGGCCAAGAGAAGCGTGCTGTATTTATTTTTTCCACTGAACGCTAAGCACGTGTTCATAACTCCCAATTGGCCATAGCAATGAGCTCCGCACCACATTTATTTCGCCGTACATTTATCAAGCGTATGTTGCTGGGAACCGCAGCGGCGCTGGGGATTGGCGGCACAGCCTACAGTCTTAAGCGAGGTATACGTTACCCCACATTAAGCCTAGAACCGCACTCGCTTAACCAAACCGGGAAAAGCGCTGACGGCAATGTAACGGCATACAGTGACGACACTATTTTTTGCCCCCATAAGTCAGCCTACGCTTTAAACTTAAGAGCTTTTTCGCCAGAACCAAGCGTCACCATCAGTGCAGCGTCTAACACCCAAGCCACGGTTTTTATTAACAATATTAGCCCTGATGCGCAGCTCTCTAGCCAATATAGCGCTGGTAACACCACAGAGCTGATCGACAAAGCCAACAGTGAATCAATCGATGGCATATCGCGCACTGTCTCATTAAATATTAAGGCAGGTGAATCAATCACTCTCACTTGGAAGCTGCCTTACTCTTCCGAATTTACCTTTGCCTCAATCGGCGACAGCGGTGGCGATAAAGAGCTTGCTTGGTGCATTCAGCGTGCTCATGATTTAGGGGCAAAATTTTTACTGCACCTAGGCGATTTTAATTATCAGGCTGGCGACTACCAGCGCTCAATTGATTTATTTCGCAACAGCCCAATTCCGTGTTACGTGAGCATTGGCAATCATGATTTTCACGATGAGGGTAATATCTATCCGCGCTTTCTAAATGAAATTGGCCCACTTAATCACGCGTTCACCATAGGTAAAACCCGATTCGTCAATTTAGACACCGCCGCCAACATGGTTCCGTATTCTGGTGGGTTACGAGGCGATTTAATCGAATCACTTATACCGCTCAATGCAACAGTGGCCGACACCGTGGCATTCACTCATCGCCCATTACACGACCCACTGGAAGGCAGTACGCACGACATTGGCAGCACCGGTGAGCGCGACTGGCTAATAAGCGCGCTCAAGAGCATTCGCGCTAAAACATTGCTCAGCGGCCACATTCATATTTATGACCGCAGCGACTTTGATGGCATCGACAATATCATTGCCGGGCAAGGCTTAGGCCACCAAGATTTAATAACTCAAACGGACGTATCGAAAATAGTCATTGGGCACGTAAATAAAAATGGCCAGGTGAGTTATTCGGCTCAACCACTGGCCATGCCAATGCAATGGCACTGTCACCCCAGAGTGGATATGGTGAAAGAAAGTTTATTAGCGTCTGACCCAGACCGTTACGCCAAGTTTATCGAGCAAATCAACACCGATTGCAAAACCGCTCTGTAACCAAGCAATAGAATAGACAGCCCCTCGACCTGAAAAAGTAAAGGCCCGCCAATGAACCTCACTGGCGGGCCTTTCTACGTTCTAATCTGTGATTAGCGTAAAGCAGCCACAAACGGCCTTAACGCAGATACGTGCTTAGCGCTTCATTGAACCAAAAAACTCTGAGTTGGCTTTAGTCGCTTTTAACTTATCAAGCAAAAACTCAATGGCTTCCACTTCATTCATTGGGTGCAGTAATTTGCGCAATATCCAGATTTTTTGCAGTTCTTCTGGGTCAATTAAAAGTTCTTCGCGTCGCGTGGATGATTTATTAACCACAATAGAAGGGTAAACACGCTTTTCGGCAATTTTACGCTCTAAGTGCACTTCCATATTACCCGTGCCTTTGAACTCTTCGTAAATCACTTCATCCATCTTAGAACCGGTCTCAATCAACGCCGTCGCTAAAATAGTCAAACTTCCGCCCTCTTCAATATTACGCGCAGCACCAAAAAAGCGTTTAGGGCGTTGCAATGCATTCGCATCCACACCACCGGTCAGTACTTTTCCTGACGCGGGAGCCACGGTATTATAAGCACGCGCTAAGCGGGTGATAGAGTCCAGCAAAATAACCACGTCTTTTTTATGCTCAACCAAGCGCTTGGCTTTTTCAATCACCATTTCAGCCACTTGAACGTGGCGGGCGGCAGGCTCATCAAAGGTAGACGAAATAACTTCACCGCGCACAGAGCGCTGCATTTCAGTTACTTCTTCTGGGCGCTCATCGATCAACAACACCATCAGTTCAACGTCTGGGTTATTAGTCGTAATGGCTTGTGCAATTTGCTGCAACATCACCGTCTTACCACTTTTGGGTGACGACACGATTAACCCACGCTGACCTTTACCAAGAGGAGCAATCAAATCAATAACTCGGCCAGTTAAATCTTCCGAGGTGCCATTTTCTTGCTCAAGCTTCATCCGTTTATTTGGATGTAACGGAGTTAAATTTTCAAATAAAATTTTGTTCCGAGCTTCTTCGGGAGTAGAGCCGTTAATGGTCGAGACTTTCAATAATGCGAAGTAACGCTCGGAATCTTTAGGCGGGCGAATTAAGCCTGCAACCGTATCACCAGTGCGCAAATTGAAACGCCTGATTTGGCTCGGGCTCACATAAATGTCATCGGGACCAGCCAAATAAGAGCTGCCGGCTGAACGCAAAAAGCCAAAGCCATCTTGTAATATCTCGACAACACCTTCGCCTTCAATATCTTCGCCCTTCTTGGCCATTGATTTCAAGATCGTGAAAATCTGATCTTGTTTACGCATACGGCCTAAGCCGTCCAACTCCATTGAGCGACCAATTTCAGTCAATTCGGTCGCAGATTTCTTTTTAAGATCGGTTAACGATGTTGCCATGATTTTATAATTTCAGCGCTAACATTACCTTCACTGAGTGAAAGGCATGCAATTAAGCGGGTTTTGTTTGTTATTAGTTTTTTGGGATTTAGGTCTTACCTTTGACCACCCTACAATGCGTCAATCTTTTCAACACGTTCAAAGCTCACATTGAGATAGGAAGTGAGTGTAAAAACTGCGGATAACTTATTACTCTATAGCAATAGATAAAGTTTGTATTAATAGCACATTAGGGAGCGAAGGTTACTGTTTTGATTTAGAGCGCGGCTAATTTACCTGCTTATCAGCCACTACAGCCAATATATTAAGCAAGCGTATAATTTAAGTATCAGCTCGGCGGACTAGAATCAATAAAATAAGAGTACTGATTCGACGACTGCGAATCTACGCTTACATTAACACGCCAACTTAGGTGTGTCTAGCCAGATTGGAGTTTCTGTAAAGCGTCTAATTATGTGGGGTAAACTCAGCCCTTTATAGTGCTGTCACGGAGCCGTGACGATGAATTTAAAAGACTATGGGTTTAAAAAGACTAAGAATTTAAATAACAATAATTCAAAAAGACAAAGGCTCCGCATTTTATCAATACGAAGCCTTTCTATGGTCAAATGAAAATAATCACATTGCTGATTTAGATATTCTCATCAATAAACGCCATAAGCTGAGTCTTAGACATGGCGCCTACTTTTTGAGCGGCCACGTTACCACCTTTGAACAACATCAAAGTCGGAATACCACGAACGCTGTACTTAGGCGGCGTGTTCGGGTTTTGGTCAATATCAAGCTTGGCTATGGTTAATTTATCACCGTATTCGGCAGCCACCTCGTCTAAAATTGGTGCAAGCATCTTGCACGGGCCACACCATTCAGCCCAATAATCAACCAGCACTGGCTGGTCAGCATTGATCACATCGCTTTCGAAGCTCGCATCAGTAATTTCTAAGGTATTTTGAGACATAGTATTCGCCTTTTGAGTTCTAAATTAAGGTATAGTGTGCGGATTATTTTGCATAATGCAAGTGGCACTTAGGTTTCATTTTTAAATAACATTTATTGAATAATATTCATCGCCCAACACCCGCGACTGGTGAGTGGCAATTTACTTGAGTCCAAATTGGGCATCCTAGGTTCAAACTGGAGCCTGAGATAATAGGCAACCATCATTCTTATGACAGAAACACACTTAAGCAGCACCAAGTTTACAAGCTTGGACATACATCCCGATGTACAAAAAGGCATCGATGATACTGGTTTTGAATATTGTACACCAATTCAGGCAATGGCCCTGCCCATAGCCCTTCAAAACAAAGACGTCAGCGGGCAAGCCCAAACCGGAACCGGTAAAACCGCGGCTTTTTTAATTGCTTGCTTGAATAAGCTATTAACTACGGAACGTAAAGAAAGTTCCAAGAAAAATCCAGTTAGAGCATTAATTGTAGCGCCAACGCGCGAGCTGGCCATTCAAATTCATGAAGATGGCAAGCCATTAATTAAACATACTGAGCTGAAAATGGGCTTAGCCTATGGTGGCACTGACTACGAAAAACAGCGCACCACCATTGAGGCCGGCGTGGATATTTTGATCGGCACTCCCGGGCGTATTATTGACTACTTTAAACAAGGCGTTTTTGCTCTTGATGCGTTAGAAGTCATTATTCTAGACGAAGCCGACAGAATGTTTGATTTGGGTTTCATTTCAGATATCCGCTATTTATTCAGAGCAATGCCGGAACCAACCGAAAGATTGAACTTACTGTTTTCGGCCACACTCTCGCATCGTGTTGCTGAATTGGCTTACGAGCACATGAGTGAGCCTGAAGTGGTGAAAATAGAGGCTGAGGTAACCGCTGACCGGGTTGAAGAAATTGCCTACATGCCGTCAAATGAAGAAAAAATACCTCTTCTTATGGGCCTACTCAGCAAAGCCAAAGAAGAACGCACGGTGGTTTTCATTAACACCAAGCACATGGCTGAAAAAATTGAAGCCTGGCTAAAAAGTAATGACTTTAAATGCGCACTACTGTCCGGTGATGTGCCACAGAAAAAACGAGAAAAGCTGCTACAACAATTCAAAGATGGGGAAGTCAATGTTCTCATCGCAACCGACGTAGCAGCACGAGGCTTGCATATTCCCGATGTAGGCTTAGTGGTCAACTTTGACCTGCCGACTGATGCTGAAGATTATGTGCACCGCATTGGCCGAACGGGGCGTGCCGGCGCCAGCGGCGTAGCAGCAAGCTTGATATGCGAAACCTATGCCATGAACATCATGGACATTGAAGAATACATAGAGCACCGCATTCCAGTGGAACGTGAAATAGCCGACCTATTATTTAAGGACCCGGTGAAACCGGATTTGTCTAAACTGCGTTCAAACAAAAAACGAGACTCAAGAGACAAAAAAGGCCGAGACAATCGCAGCAAAGCTAAGCCGCACTCAAATGAGAAAAAAGAGCATGCGCCAAAAGAACGGGAGCGCCGCGCGGAAGGTAATCCGAATCGCCCGCACAGAAAAAACAGAAAAGACAACGTTCGCAGTGAGAAGTCACCTGAGCAACGCGAAGCCGAAAAGCTGGCCGCATTGGAAAAACGCAAGTCAGCCCCAAGCAAAAAAACCCGCATTCCACTGCGTGGCCAGAAAAACATTGAGGTTCCGGCAATCGGTTAGTTTTTGTCACATTGCACGGTCTTTATTAATCACAAGATTTTGCAACAAGCCTGAAAGCGCTTGAACTGAACACAATTCATGAGTGCAGATTGCCCAGAAAACAAGAGCCGTCGTACCGCCTTACTGTTAGGCGGCGGCGGTGCTCGCGCCGCGTATCAAGTAGGGGTACTCAAGGCCTTGGCTGAATTGGTACCTGAGGGCTGTGAAAACCCGTTTCCGGTACTTTGCGGCACCTCTGCCGGCTCCATTAATGCTATTGCACTCGCCTCTAATGCCAGCAATTTCCACCAAGGTGTGGAGCGTATTTTACAGGTGTGGGGGCAATTCAAACTTAACCACGTTTTTTATGCTGACGCAAAAAATCTAGCCAAGCGCATCGCACGCTGGGCGTGGTGCAATTTTGGTTTCGGCAACTGGAAAAGCGGCCCCAGTTCGGTGTTAGATAATTCACCATTAAGAACATTACTAAACCAATACGTAGATTTTGAACGCATTGATAAGGCCATCAAGCAAGGCGACTTGCACGGCTGCTGCATCACTGCTTGCAGCTACACATCCGGTCAATCAACCACTTTTTTCGACGGCAATGCCAACATAGAAAACTGGAAACGCACCCATCGCGAAGGGGTTCGACGTCAACTCACCATCGATCACTTAATGGCGTCATCAGCCATTCCGGTTATCTTCCCCTCGGTGAAACTTGGCGATGAATATTTTGGTGATGGTTCAATGCGGCAAAGCTCACCGATCAGCCCTGCGATTCATTTAGGTGCCGATAAAATTTTGGTCATTGGTTTACGCATTAAAAGCAATCAAAGCAAACCTGAGCCACCTAAAAAGCGGCCGAGCTTAGGGCAAATTTCAGGTTACATATTAGATACTTTGTTTTTGAACAGCCTGCAATCAGACATTGAGCGAATGAAACGTACTAACAGAGTATTAAAAGAACACTCGCACACCGATTCTTCTGAGCACCTCAAGCACATTGATTTTTTGATGATTTCACCGTCCGCCGACATTGCTGATATAGCTCAAGCGCACTATGACAGTTTGCCACGCAGCTTTCGTGTTGCGCTTAAATTTCTAGGCATGGGGAAGAACAACAGTCGCCGCCTAGTCAGCTACCTAATGTTTGAACAAGCCTTTTGCAAGCAATTGATTGAGCTTGGCTATAACGATGCCATGGCAAAAAAAGCAGAATTGGAACAGTTTCTTCGTAGCTAACACACGCTACAAATCTTTAAACAGCGCCAATAGATCAGGGTATTGTTGCCAGTTTTTGAGGAAACGGCGCTTGTCTTTACGGTGTTTTTGCCGCCAATTTAATGACCATGAGTTGTGTTTCTGTGCCGCATCTAAGTCAATAAAAAACAATGCGCCGCTGACCCACAACAAATTAGATGCTTTCATGTCGCCGTGCGATATTTTAGCTTGAGCCAACTGTTCGAACGCGTGGAAAACAGCGCTCTTTACTTGCTGGTGACCAAGCTCACCCATGTTGGGTAATTCACTCAACAACTCATCACCAAGCAAACATTCGTTTACAAAAAACGCATCTTTACGTATTGGCCCAATCCGCTCTTCTAGCATGAGTGTGGGTGTTGACACATTAAGCCCAGCCGCCTTTAACGCAAAGCTCATTTCCCAGCATCGCCGCGCACGAGACTTTCGAAAAGCGCGTTTTACTTTATGCCAAAAGTTTCGAGGGTTATAACGCTTAATAATGTATTGCTTGCCGCCAGACTCATGCCGAACCACCGTGGTAGTGCGATCATTTTTTAAAATATCGGCAGGGTCGGCTCGCTGAATAATATCGTTGAGCCCGGCAACGGAATAAGGCAAACCATGCTCACGACATTGGCCTTCAATTCGAACTTGCCGCCAGCCCTTGATACCACCGGCATCAAGGGCCTGTATATTTTCACCGCTGCGCATCATTTAATTCGCCAACACTTATTTTCCTACGTGGTCACGAATGCTTAAACCCGATGTCTTTGCTGTGTTGCTTGATGCAGAATTCGCCCCAACATCAGGCAAAGACCCTTGCAGGCGTTCTTGAGCCTGTTGGCGCTTTAAGCTCTCTTTTGCTTTGGCTTTACGCTGTTCTGACTCATAGAGTTTATTGCCACGACTGACCACCTTTCTCCAGAAAGACATGTCTGAGCTGAAAATTTCTCGTAATGACTTGCCTCGATAAAGCTTCATAAATCGAAATAAATCGCGTTGCGTCAGACCAATGTCTTTACTCGAGTAATACAAGCCAGCAATGTCCTTCACCGCCCAACGTTCGGGTGTTTTGCGCCGCATTTGAATACGGTGCAAGTCGATCAAATAAAGTTTGCTCGACGAAGACACTCGCTGGTCATCAGAAAAATGAGCGTCTAGCAAGAAATGACAGAGGTAAAAGTCTCTATGGTTGGCGCCATTTTCATGAATAACGCGCGCAGTTTCGACCACTTTATTCAAAATCCAACGCTTTAAACGTATTTCTTTGATTGTGGTTGGTGGGTTGTCTTGCCACTCACCGCAAAAATCTTCCAAACTGGTCTCGGTTGGCAGCGCTTCGGTCACAATGAACGAGTGCTTAGTCGCTGGGTTACGACCACGAATACCGTAAGCCGATACCGTCATGGTGTCTATTTCCAAATCTTTAAGGCGATGCACCCCGTGCCACTCGTTTAATGCACCCACCACTGGCGCACGCAAATACACAATATTCTTGAAAATTTCACCCCAGCCTACGCCGGTGTGCATCTTCAAAAAGTAATCTTTGTCACCACGAGTGAATCGTAATGTACGCCGACCTAGGGCTTCTCGGTAAACCTTACCGTCAATATTCATCATTTGGTAAAACGAATCTTCACCACGCAACGATTGACGTAACTCGTTAGTAATATATAACTGCTCTTCGTTATTTATTTTACTGTCGCGCTTTAGGTATAAACCCTGTTGCGCGCAGGTCTGCTCAATGAAGTCGACGGCACGCTGTGGCATGACATACAGGCTTGGGTTCTGCCCATACTTCAAACCATTTTGCCGCCATGTGTCTTTTTCATCTGAAAGCAGCATTTCATGCAATTTTTGATTTAACTCTTGCTGTGAAAAACGTTTTCTTAAAACGTGCCCAGCATTGGCGGTTTTGATATGCGGAGCATAGCCACACACGGGCGTAGCCAATACTGGCAAACCGGACACAATGGCCTCTAGCAGCACTCCGCCTGTTGTTTCTGCATACGCTGGGTGCAATAACATGTCACCCGCTTTCATTAACGCTGGAACATCCGTACGCCCGCCCAAAAAGTGAATCTGGTCAGACACACCGTAACGCTTGGCAATGCGTTGAAAGTTATCAATTTTATCTTGCCCAACCACAAATAACTTAGTCTTGCTTAGCAATTCTTCAGGCAGAGCCGACAACGCCATAATGGCTCGATCTAAGCCTTTGGTTTGAAAGCCAGAACCAATGAGCAACACTAAATTTTCGTCATCGGTAATACCTAAAGAGGTGCGCAATGACTCTCGATTGGGTAACTCGCCAAGATTCGCCCAACGAGCTTTCTCTAAGGTTGGTGGTAAACATAAAAACCGCGAATCTTGAGTCAAGTAATACTGCTGATAGATTAATTTTTCGCGGTTAGATAACGATAAAATATTGGTCTTTGAGGATGCATCAAACACACCGCGCTCGAAGTTAGAGAAATACAAGAAGCGAGGAGTGAATCGATAAAACCAAGAGTGGCGTAAAAAGGAACGCCCGACATAGCAATAATCACCGCAGTAATATATATCCAGCCCCGGTATCTTATTAAAGCCCACCACCACATCAAAACTCTTGCTGTCAAGTTGCTTGCGCAATTTGCGATGAAACGAATGCGCCCGCGTATGATTGGTTAAACCAAAATGCTTAATAATAACCACTTCAACGCCGTCAGGAACCTCACCTTCCCAGCTGCCAGTAAACACCGTTGCCTTATGGCCACGCTGAATGCACTCGTTAGCAATGCGCAGCATATCGAGCGATAAGCCACTGTACGGAAAATGTTTATATAGACAGAACGCGAAATGCATAATAATAAAATGACAATGATTTACCGCGATTATACGCGCAAAATCAGGTTTAGCCTTTTATTTAGCTCGATTTTGACGCTTAAAGGCGATTTAGCGGGCCGTGTTCAATAGCGCTAGGCGATTTGCTCATACAAGCGCTGCCATATTTGAGACGCGGTTATCTCTTGATAGCATGGAGGCTGGGTAACTTGTTGCGTAAGCTTAGGGCACTCTTTTAACAAACAAGGCGAGCAAGGGTAGGTGCTTTGTAACCACTGCTGGTTATCACCCAACGCGCCGGTTAAATCGGCGTCGGTAGAGCCATAAATAGAAATGCACGGCAACCCCATTGCGGCCGCCAAATGCCCCAAACCGGTGTCGACCGCAATGGCGCCACTGGCTTTGGATAATTGCTGCTTTAATTCAGTCAGATTAGACTTTGGCAAGACTTGCGCATGACTTAGGCCTTGCGCGATGGTGTCAGCGCGCTGTTTTTCACGCTCATTACCCCAACACAAGATCACCTTATAACCGTCATCTTGAATTAATTGCGCAAGTTCACGCCAAATATTTTCCGGTAAATGCTTGGTTGCCCATGTTGTGCCGTGCAGCAGGCATATTGCAGGCAAATCGCGCGAGCTTTGTTTTGATGCGCTTAAACCATAATCTGGTTTTGCGTTAGGCAAGGGGTAACCAAAGCCGCCCGCGAACAATTGCCGCACACGTTCAACGGCGTGCTGCTGACGCCCAACCTGCACCGGCGTATTATAGAACTTAGCCGCCGGAGACTCTTTCATGGAATCAGCCGAAAAGCCAATCCGTTTGCCGCCTTTATTTAGTTTGGCAAAGCGGCTAAACACCGCACTTTTCATCAAGCCTTGAGCATCAATCACAACGTCGTAACGTTGCGACCGTAAGTGCCGCACACTGGCAAAAAACTCTTTTGCATACGCCCATTTAAAACGCCGCCAACGCCGTGTTGCCACTTCAATGGTGCGATCAACCAGCGGGTGCCATTGCGGAATTTCAGCGAAGCTTTCTTCAACCATCCAATCAACCACAATATTGGGGTGATGTTGTTTTAGATCACTGAGCGCAGGCATGACGTGCAGCACATCACCCATGGAGGTTAACTTAACGACTAAAACGCGCATTATAAACTCTCGGCCAATTGCAATACGGCCTCAGGCATGAGCGTGCGCAGGCAATCTAAGTGCTGTAACGGGCACTCACGCTTAAAACATGGGCTGCACTGCAGGTCTAATCGCGCGATGGCGTGGTTGGCGCTCAATGGCGGCGTGTGCCCCGGGTCGGTGGACCCGTAAATGGCAACCAATGGCACTTGCAAGGCCGCCGCAATGTGCATTAGCCCTGAGTCATTACTCATTACTAAGGAGGCGACCGAAATCAGATCAACAGCTTCGGTTAATGTGGTTTGACCAGCCAACACCCTCGCCTTACCCCCACTCAGGGCGTTGATTTCTTGGCATATGGCTTTGTCATTATCAGAACCGAAAAGCCAAACACCCCACCCTTGTGACAAGTAGTGCTCCGCGACTTTGGCGTAATGGCTTGCCGGCCACTGCTTTGACGCACCAAACTCGGCACCAGGGCAAAGCGCCAACACGGGCGAATTACGGTCAAGATTATTCTTAGCTAATGCGCTTGAGACTTGTTCTGGGTTTGCCACCAATTTAGGGGCAGCAATACTCTCAATTGGCCGAGGCGAGACGCCCTTATCCAAACCCAGCGCAATAAACCGTTGCACCGTCATCGGTAAGGCCGCTTTATCGAGCTTACGAATATCATTAACCAAGCCCCAGCGCTGTTCACCAACAAACCCGGTTCGCTTGGGTATTTTGGCAATCCATGGCACCAAGGCCGACTTTAGAGAATTAGGTAATGCAATGGCATGAGTGTATTGTTCTGCACGCAGCTCTTTGCCCAAGCGCACACGCTCACCCAGGCTCAGCTTGCCGTGATTGAAATTGGCGGCAACCAGTTTAGTCACCTCAGGCATGCGGTCAATTAACGCAGCCGTCCACGCCGGCGCCAGCACATCAATGTGCGCATTCGGGTGCTGGCGTTTAATGTCAATGAACAGGCTTTGCGCCATGACCATATCACCCACCCAAGACGGGCCAATAATCAGGTATTTATTTACGTTATCTAGCGAAGGCACAAAGACACTCTAGTTTGATTGCAAGCCACTAAGTAGATTTTACTAAGCAACAATATCGACAATATCGACGTCATTAAGCAGTATTGGTTTACAGGTACGTTAGCCAGTGCTGGCGTGTTTTATCTCGACCATTGACGATATCAAAGTATCGAGTCTGAACCTCTTCAGTTATTACACCGCGAGAACCGTCGCCTATTTCACGATCATCTAACGATGCAATGGGCGTAACTTCGGCCGCGGTGCCAGTAAAGAAAACTTCATCGGCGGTGTACACTTCATCGCGGGTGATTTGCTTTTCCACCACATCAAGCCCCATGTCTTTTGTAAGCACTTCCACCACAGTATCTCGGGTAATTCCCTCAAGCGCCGAAGTTAATTCTGGGGTGTAGACCTTCCCTCGACGAATCACAAAGATATTTTCACCGGCGCCTTCAGCCACATAACCGTTGGTATCCAGCAATAAGGCTTCATCGTAACCCGAGTTAGCCGCCTCTTGGGTTGCTAAAATTGAGTTTGTGTAATGACCGTTGGTCTTAGCTTTGGCCATGGTGCTGTTCACGTGGTGACGGCTAAACGATGAGGTTTTAACGCGTATGCCTTTTTCAAGCGCATCGTCGCCCAAATACGTACCCCATTCCCACGCAGCCACCATCAAATGTACTTTCAAATTACTGGCGTGTAAGCCCATGCCTTCTGAGCCGTAATACGCCATAGGCCGTAGGTAGGCTGATTTAAGCTTATTTTTTCGCACCACATCGCACTGCGCTTGATTCACCACATCATCTGAAAAGGGAATGTTCATTCCCATAATTTTAGCCGATTGATTTAAGCGTTCAGTATGGCGATCTAAACGAAAGATTGCTGGGCCTTGCTCGGTGGCATAAGCACGCACACCTTCGAAAACGCCAACACCGTAATGAAGCGTATGAGTTAACACATGCACCTTGGCGTCTCGCCAATCTACGAACTCGCCATCCATCCAAATAAAACCATCACGATCATCAAATGACATTACTTTTCTCTCCAGTAGTGGTAACACTCATCAATTAAACCTCAGCCTATATCAAGGCTGACAACAGTCGAATTATAGGTTTATTGGACGAGTATAAATAATATTTTCGACAAAATTTTACGCGTTGTTGAATGCCTAAATCAGCAGAAAATAGCGCCCTACCAATGATTACGCAGCTCTCTGAGCTTTAAGAACACGTCTTCTTCATTGGGCTGCTCAGCCAAATCGGGAAATTTAGGCCGCAAGGTGTCGATAATCTCTTCACTGTCTAATCGAAAAAAAGCATTAACCAGTTTTTCCATCGCAATGTTTGAAATGAAGTGTTTTTCACTCGTCCACTGCTGCAGTGCCACTAAAAGGCTTTTAGCCGCCGCATTGTTTGGCTCTCGATCCAACGTAAATTGCAGGTTATTCACTATGTAGTCGTGACCGGGAAAAATGCGTGTGTAGTCGGGCAACTTAAATAACTGGTCACGAAAGGTTTGATACAAGGTTTGAGGGTTACCACCATTGTGGCAGTTGCCCACGCCGGCATTGAACAGTGTGTCACCGCTAAATAGAGCGGGCATTTCAGAATCCTGTTTAAAGTCATTTTTACCCATGTAATACAAACAGGTGTGGCAAAACGTATGACCCGGTGTATCCAATGCAATTAATTCCACGGAGGTGCCGATTTGCACCACATCACCCGCCGCCAAGCCTTGATCAACATTGGGTATTTTATCCATGGCGTGTTGATGTGCGTACAAGGTCGCGCCTGTGGCATTAATCACGGGTTCGTTTCCACCAATATGATCATGGTGTTCGTGCGTGTTAATCACTGAGCGCACATTCCAACCCAGCTCTTTGGCTCGTTGCAATAAAAGCACATGATCCAGCGGGTCAATGGCGGCCGCTTCGCGAGTCTCGGGGCACGCAACCAAGTACATATAGTTACGCAAACTGTTATTCACAGAAATTTGTTCTACTAACATAAAGAAGGAAGTAATTAAGTGGGAAGCTGAATATGAAAAACGAAATAATACGCAAAAACAAGGCAATGGCCTGAGTTCATTGTATTGATGTTAATGCTGTGTGGCAATGCCGCTGCTTGCCGCACCCTTTTTAGCAAAAACTTTTTAACTAAACCTAGTTAATAAAACCTAAGACCAATCAATGCACGGCGATCGGCCTTAGGTCATGACCGGCAAGACTTATTTGCCAATCGCTTTACGAATAAAACCGACGATGGCGAGTAATACACCGCCGCCAACACCGCCTGAGGCGACGGATGACACTATGCCCGCAATACTGGCTGCCGAGCCCGCATCTACCGCGCCGCCGGTGAGCGTAGACAAAATTTGCCCACCTAAACCGCCACCTAAAATGCCAACAATTGAATTAATCAGCGTGCCTTGATTCAAGGCGCTTGATGCCTTACCGGCAAGGTTGCCGCCTAGGGCACCGCTGGCCAAAGAGATAATAAGCTCTAACATTACATCCTCCGTATATTGAATAATATTTTATATTTAACAACTCAATACTTAGGTATAAAACGCGTTACCCACACCCAACATAGCATGAAGAATACTGCGTCGGTTAGAGCAAAACGCCGTTAAACAGCCATTCTTTACTGCAAAAAAGCGGCTTTAGCGGCCAAATATCACCTTAATTATGGAAAAGTCATCGGCGCTGACGCTCACTCTGACCTCTTTACCAAACGCGGCACGCATCTTGCCGACCACGTCACCATCCACCAACTGAGGCAACAATAAAGGGCGAAACAACACCGTTACCTCGCCATTATCGTGCTTAAACCCAACGCGGTAATGTTTTAGCTGTTTTTGCTTCTCAGTTAAAATATCTTGCTGCTGAAACGCTTGATACGCAACTGGCCAAGCTTGTAATACCGGCGCCGGCAAGGTGCCACTGGCGTCCATTAATGAAGCATAGTCACCGCTGACGCCAAGTTTGTTTTTATCACTGACCTCTGCGCAATAATAACCGTCGCTGTACATGCAATCCGAAGGCAGTTTATTAACGTACTCCACGGCATCGTTATACGATTTTTCTGCCAATGCTTGTAAATCAAGGCTACCAGCATCATTCGCCATACACGCCACCGTAAATTGAGCTAAAAAGAAGATTATGACTGAGCGCATGATTAGTTATTTACTCGCCCAAGTTGACTGATTGCGCCTGTGGAAACCTCATGGTAAAGAAAACGACCGCCTGGAGTGCCTAAATAGCCATCAATATCAAATTCACGGTCACCAGCCAAATCAGTGGGTGAAAAGTTTTCATTATCAAAACGTGGGTCAAACGCGGCATGAGTATGGTAGCTTGCGCGCGCAAAGGTGCCTGCCGGCACCCCCAAACTCGGTATAGGTAAAGACACTGACGCCGCTTCACCACGAATAGGCTGAGTGGAAGCATAACTGCCGTCCGCCGATTGATATATATAACCGCCAAACTCTCGGTTCTGATTCACCGACACTGGGTTAATCATATTTAAACGTTGCCGAGCCGCATCATGCTGCGCTTGTACATTACGCACCAAGCCATTGCCCTGCGGCATAACACGTTCAGCGCTGTCTTGTTCATCGCTGCCTGAGCTCAATAACAAAGCCGCTGCGGCCGCTGCACCACCAATTAAAATTCGTCGACCACCGTTGCCTGATTTCTTTTTACCTTTAGCATTAGCCGCACTTGCCGCATGACTTACCGGCAATGAGCTGCCAAACGTATGATGCCAAGTCAGCATCATTCTGGAATCGGTGTGAAAGTTAAGCAGTGTGTTTTTATGCTCAGAGAATTCAAAACCAAACTGGTTGTTAGCGCTTTGATTCCATTGCACGCGCACTCGATCAGTGGAGGCATCGTAACGACTGGACAAACGTTGGTAGGCCACATCAAAACGCCCAACACTCATTCCAAAGTCCATGCCATAACCAACCGAATCAGCACCGCGTGATATTTGAGTGTAGCGAGCAAATAAGCCATTACTTGAATAGTCAATGTAGTCCGAAGTGCGATCTTCTAAACGGTCGGCCTTGACCACCGTGCGGCCAAATTGAATCTGATGTTGACCGGCAAATTGATAGCCTATGGCCGAGCCTTGATAACGAAATTCAGATAGGTTACCACCATGAAACGCGTACGGATCTAAACCATTGTACTGACTAATGGTGCGGCCAAAACGCTCGCCTCGGCCAGTGCTGCTTGTCACACTAAAATTACCCACTTTGCCTTCAATCGCGCTACTGTATTCAAAATCCGAATAACGGCTCAGAACCGTCACACCATTGCCGTCGGTATTTTCGGTGCTGATAAAACTCGATACAAATTCATCACTGTATTGATTGACATATGGCCTATCAGCGTTTTTTTGCACCAGTTGAGTTTGCACGCTCACCGTATTGTTGTGACTTGAATGCTGCTTAGAACCGGCAGACTGAGTAAGCCAAAAGTCAGCAAATTGATCTGCGCCAGAGGCGGGTAAACTTATTGCACCAATAACACCAGCCATTAGCGACGTTAACAATAATGAACGGCTGATTGCCTTTGGTACATTCAGCTTGTTTGTTAAATCCTTCATAGTATTTTCAATACTCCTAATATTTACTGCTGTTTTAATTGGGTAACGACCAGTTGAGTAACGACGTTTCAAAATAGCCTCTTTGCACATCATCTATACATCACCACGATCACCAGCGACCCATCGAATCACCTATGCAATCACCGGTGGATCAAACAAATTTCCTTATACTTAACTGCAATACCATACAAAATTACGCTTAAGCACTCCTTATAAAATCATCAAATTTAATATTTGTTCACACACTCAGACGGTAATTTAATGATTAGCACGCCAATATACCGCGCGCGCAATACTCTTAGGCCGGTTGATGATAGACTTCACGCCGTTATTTTTATACGTAAAAAACCCTCTTATGGCCCTAATCACTCTGAAAGATGTCACCGTTAGTTTCGGTGCCGACGCAATTCTGGATCAGACCAATTTAACCATTGACGCCAATGAGCGCATTGGCTTGATTGGGCGCAATGGCGCGGGAAAATCCACTCTGCTTAAGTTGATTGACGGCGAGCTTCTGCCGGATGATGGCGAACTGATCAGGCAGCAAGGCGTGATTGCAGGGCGGCTGATTCAAGAGGTGCCCAATGACATGGATTATGACATCCGCAGCGTCATTGCCTTAGGCGACAGTGAGCGCGGGCCAAAGCTCACTCAATTCTACTTAACTGACAATGTAGCTGACAATGCAACGAATGATGATGCGCAGCAGCACGATGCCTCAGCCAGCCTGCAAACCGAACTCAATGAAATGGATGCTTGGTCACTCGACCACCAAGTCAAAAAACTGTGCTCGCAATTTGACTTAGAACCCGAGCAACGCTTTAAAGAGCTGTCTGGCGGCATGAAACGCCGAGTTTTAATGGCGCAAGCCATGGTAAAAGAGCCCGATATTGTATTGCTGGATGAGCCGACCAACCACTTAGATATCGACACCATTTTGTGGCTAGAAAAACTATTACTCAGCCTTAATGCCACCTTGGTCATTGTGTCTCACGATCGCAGTTTTATTGATAAATTGTGCACCCGCATCATTGAACTCGATCGCGGCATCATCACGTCATATCCCGGCAACTACAACGCCTACCTCAATGCCAAAGCCAAGGCGATTGAAGAAGAAGAGCGCCACAATGCTAAGTTTGATAAACGCCTAGCCCAAGAAGAGGTGTGGATTCGACAAGGCATTCAAGCACGACGCACCCGCAATGAAGGCCGAGTACGTGCGCTGAAGAAAATGCGCGAAGAACGCAAGCAACGCCGGGAGCGCCAAGGCACCGCCAGCATCAACTTAAATCAAGCCGCGAAGTCAGGCAAAGTGGTGATCGAAGGTAAAGAGCTGTTTGCTGAATTCGATGATCGAACACTGATCGGTGGTTTTTCTTGCCGCATTTTGCGTGGTGACAAGGTTGGCATTATTGGCCCCAACGGCTGCGGCAAATCAACATTAATAAAAATGTTAACCGGTGAACAAGCCCCGCAACGCGGCAGCATTAAAATAGGCACCGCTTTGGAAGTCGCTTATCTGGATCAACACCGCTCGGCCATTCGCGATGATTTGAGCGTGCAAGACAATGTTTCCGGCAATAACGAAATCACCATCAATGGCCAACGCAAACACATTATGGGCTACCTACAAGACTTCTTGTTTAGCCCTGAAAGAGCGCGGGCACCGGCGGCAAAACTGTCTGGCGGCGAGCGTAACCGCCTAATGCTGGCCAAACTGTTCACCCAGCCTTTTAATTTCTTAGTGCTGGATGAGCCCACCAATGACCTTGACTACGAAACGCTGGAACTTTTAGAACAGCTACTGATTGATTACAACGGCACCTTGCTGCTGGTCAGCCATGACCGAACCTTTCTCGACAATGTGGTGACCAGCACCATTGCCTTTGAAGGTGATGGTAAGGTGTATGAATACATCGGCGGTTACGATGACTGGTTGCGACAAAAACGAGAACGTGATGCCATTACTAAGCAAGCCACAACTCAAACCAACACCAGTAATGTCGACAAGCCAGCAACCACAAACAAGGCAGCCATTAAACCGAAAAAGCTGAGTTACAAATTACAACGCGAACTGGATTTAATGCCGCAAAAAATCGACGAGCTTGAAAGCGCAATAGCGACGTTAACCCAAACCATGGCCGAACCCAGTTTTTATCAGCAAGACGCGAATGTGATTGCCGATGCTGGCAATCAATTAAAAGCGCACCAAGAAGAATTAGATAACTGCTTCAGCCGCTGGGAAGAGTTAGAGGCCATGTGATGGCAGCATGAGTTGCTACCATCATTTTTCAAACACTGCCTCACCCATAAGCGTGCAGACTATTGGCTAATGCCGTGCGCTAAAAACATAAACGCGTATTCTTCAGCGTAGTCACGCAGGCGGCCATAGCGGCCTGAGTTGGCGAAATGCCCAGCACCCATATTAATGCGCATCACCAGCAGATTATCGTCGGTTTTTTCAGCGCGCATTTTGGCCGTCCACTTAGCCGGCTCCCAGTAGGTGACACGCGGGTCATTCAAACCGCCCGACACGTACATCGGTGGGTAGGCGCGCTTTTCAATATTATCGTAAGGCGAATAGCTTTGAATTAACGCATAGTCTTGCGCACTTTCAATCGGGTTGCCCCACTCTTTCCATTCCGGCGGTGTTAATGGCAAGGTTGCATCAAGCATGGTATTGAGTACATCCACAAAGGGCACGCCCAAATTAACCGACCGCCATAACTCTGGCGCTTGAATAGTAACCGCGCCCATTAATTCGCCACCGGCGCTGCGGCCAGAAATAGAGATGTTACCGGCCGCCACATAATCACGCTCAACCAGCCCTTTAGCCACATCCACAAAATCATTGAAGGTATTGGTGCGTTTATCCAACTTACCGTCCAAATACCATTGGTAACCCATCATCGCCCCGCCACGCACGTGCGCAATTGCAAACGAGAAACCACGGTCAAGCGCACTTAAACGCATGGTCGAAAACGTGGGCGAAATAGTCGCCGCGTAAGCGCCATAGCCATACAGCCACATTGGCTGACGACCGTCTTTTTTAAACCCTTTTTTGTACACAAGGGTCACTGGAATCTCCACGCCATCGCGTGCGGGTATCATGACACGCTCACTTTCGTACTGATTTGTATCGTAACCAGACGGCACTTTTTTCACTTTTCGAGTCACTAATTGTTTACCGTTAACTTGGTAATCAAAGGTGGTGTCTGGGGTGATCATCGATTGATAGTGAACGCGCAAGAAGTCGGTATTGAACTCTGGGTTGACGCCCACTGAGGCGGTAAAAACCGCTTCCGGAAATTCAATGTTAGTTCGTTTTAAAGATGCCTTGCCCTTATCTAGTTCTTTACCTGGGTATTCAATCAACTCAATTTTTTCAAACCCTTTGTCGCGCGACTTTAATGCCATAAAGCCATCAAAGTTTTGCAAACTGAGCAAGTAACTGTCGTCACGACCTGCTTGCAAAGTTTGCCAGTTATCACGCTGTGGCTCTGTGTCTTTAACTCGCGCAAGACGAAAGTTCTTATGCGTGTCATTGGCCAACAAGTAAAAGTAACCGTGAGCGTGATCTATTGTTTGCTGAAAGCCGTCATCTCGGGAAACCATTAATTGCAAATCACCACTCAAATCACTGCCAATCACATAGCTTTCTTGCACTTCGCCTTGGCTGGAACTAATAACAAAGAATTGCTTGCTGCTGGTTTGATTAAAGCCAATAAAATAACCGTCGTCTTTTTCAGTATAAAGCGTCAGGTCTTTATCTTGCGTTTGCCCAATCGTATGCACTTTAATTTCTTTGGCGTGCCAACGCTCTTTTTCTAACAACGAATAAATAAGCGACTTACCGTCTGAGCTGAATGACACCTCACCTTGCACATCATTAAGTTGATCGTCTAAATATTGCCCCGTTTTCAAGTCTTGAATTTTTACTTGGTAACGCTCATCGCCAGCGGTATCAAACGAGTAGGCTAAATATCGGTTATCTGAGCTTATTTCCCAATCGCCCAGCACAAAATATTTATGCCCTTTTGCCAACGCGGTTTCATCTAAAAACACCTCGCTTTTACCGGTTGCAAGACTGGTTCGCTCACGAGTTCGATACTCTTCACCTTCGCGATAAAACCAACGGTATTCGTAACCGTTTTCAATGTATGGCACTGATTCTTCGGTTTCGTCTGTGCGCCCTTTGAACTCTTCAAACACCGTATCAACCAAGGCCTTATGCGGCTCTAAAAATGCCTTATGGTAAGCATTTTCTTGCTTTAGATAGTCCAGTACCGGCTCATCATCCACATTAGGGTAGCTTGGGTCTTTCAACCAAAAATAAGGGTCATGCAACGTTTTGCCGTGATAGGTGCGCTCACTGTCTACCCTTTTAGCACTGGGCGCAGGGGTGGCTAATTGGGTTAAGCGGCTGTATTTCGACATAGTATTTTTCTTTAAAGAGGTTGGATCGGCAGCCATGATAGTGCTACTAAAAAGCAGCAGACCGGCCACCGAAAATAGAGTTGATTTGTAATTCACTATCTTATCCTCGTTCAGTTCTAAGCGCATCGTTAGCATAGGCTAGCAAGGTTACCTGAAGGTTGCCTGAAAGCCAGGCGTGAACAACGACGAATATTAGCAATCAACAACCGTTCAAGCACTACTTCTGGCAGCTTGGGCAAAAAAAAGTATTACGCTGCCCAATAACCACTGATTTAATGCTTGTACTACAGCGATTACAAGGCTCTCCTTGACGACCATAGACCTGCAATTCTTGAGTGAAATAACCTGGTTTTCCGTCCGTCTGAGTGAAATCATTCAACGTGGTGCCACCCGCTTCAATCGCTTTGGCTAAAACCGCTTTGATTTTGTCGGCCAAAACATGATAACGCGCACGACTGATCTTCGCGGCTTGAGTACTGGGTCGAATGCCAGCCCCGAATAAGGACTCACTGGCGTAGATATTGCCCACACCCACCACCGTATTCCCATTCATAATGAAGTTTTTAACCGGTGTTTTTTTTGCACGAGAACGCTCAAATAAATAATCACCATCAAAAGCGGTGCTCAGTGGCTCTGGGCCTAAATTGGCAAGCAATTTGTGCTGCTGAACCGGCGGTTGCAACAACAAGCAACACCCGAATCGGCGCGGGTCATTAAGCCGAATAAGGTCGCCGCTGCCTAATACAATATCAATATGGTCGTGCTTTTGAGGTGGGGTGTTGGCAGGCAGCACACGCATACTGCCTGACATGCCTAAATGCAACAAAATAACGCCTTGCGCAGTGTGCAATAAAATATATTTAGCGCGACGCTCTAAATGATCAACAGTGAGACCTGCCAATGCTTGCAATTCTGGTACTGGCACTGGCCAACGTAAGCCAGCGTTTCGTACAACGATATTTTCAATCAACTGCCCGCGGGCGTGTGGTTCTATACCACGCAAGGTGGTTTCAACCTCCGGTAATTCAGGCATACGCTAGAAAATCAGTGCTTATCGTCAACTAACTCGCCTTCGTGCACCTCATTTACCTCGGCGCCATCATTGTTGTGCTCACGCAACGCTGACCCAAGCTGCGGGCTAATCAAGGCGCTAGAAAGGCCAGTTAAGCGCGCAATACCCGTGCGGTATAAATTCAAGGCACGGCCACTTTCATTGGCGGTTTCAAGCAATTCACCTAGCAAAGAGTACGCGCCAGGCAACTGACCTAACTCAATGGCCTTTTCTAAGAAACCAATAGCCACATCGTTGTTTTTTTCTTGCGCCGCTAAACGCCCAGCCGCCAAATTAAGCTCGGCACTTTCTGGGCGAGCCATCAACCAACCTTCAACCACACGGCGTAACTTGGCTGGTTTATCGGCAGGCAGTTGGCCATACAATTCAACCAACGCGTCGTCGTATTGATTCTTCATGGCGTTGCGAATGAGCTTTTCAGCGGCACCAACGTCATTCTTATTCAATAAATCTTTTGCGTACAAAGCAATATTACTGGGCTCTTGCTTTTGCGTTTTGGGCAATTCCTTCCAAGTAGCCGCACGGTCAGCCGACGTCAGCAATAAGGCTTGGTGCGCCTGCGTATCCATTTCTTGAATAACGGCCTCGGGCAACGCGTCTAGTTTTCGTGCCAACGGCAATAAGTCGTGCACACGGCTCCAGTTTTGGGTGGCTCGATACGTTTGCAATTGCATCGCCACGTATTGGGCATTTTTGCTGCCTTGTGCGGCTAAATCATCCAACGTTGCTTCTGCTTGTTCATGCTGGCCCGCCATATGATGTAAGCGTGCTTTAGCCAAGCCAATGGCAAAGCGCTCTTTCGGCGCTGCCTTGTAAGCTTGCGCTAAATAATCGTCGCGACGATCGTATTGGCTTTGCTCTTGAGCCGCCTGTGCCGCCGCCAAATAGTTTATATAAGGAACACCACTGTTATCGGTTTTTGCCAATAGACTTTTTTCAGCCTTACGCCAATCGCCTTTAATCAGTGACAAATAGCCCGTACCTAATGTTTCATTGGCCTTTTGGTACCCTTTGCGCTTGCGCCAACGCGAAAACACATTGCCTACACGAAATACTGAACCGAATAGCCAAAGGCCAAGATAAATGGCACATACCGATAAAAACAGCAGCAATAAAAAGCCCATAAAGGACATTTCTATCAAGTAGGTATCAACGTAAATTTTTACGTAATTATCAGGGTAAATATCAACCAATTGAAATAAGCCAAAGCCCAACACAAGGGCAACGGCAATCATAATGACCCAACGCATAATTAGTTACCGCCTTTAATTCGTTGCAGTTCATCATAAGAGCCAGCAACCGCAGGTAACTCTTGCCCTAGCGGCTGCTTTCTTAGCGCAGCCAATTGCGCAATGACATCAGTTACCTCGGCATTACGCGGGTCATAATACTCCTTTAACCAACCGCTGGCGGCGTCGATACTGCGCACAAACACATCGGCATTATTTTGCATGACGGCTAGTTCAGCCGTAGCCAGTTTCAGTTGAATGTTTTGGTCTAAGAAATAACGTTGCTCAGGTGCCAATAGCGGTTTGGGCGGCTGGTCAACGCGTTTAATTTGAATGGAGTTAAGTGTGTCGGTCCACAACTTTTTCAACTCTGACGTGAACGTCATTTCTTGCTGATCTTGTTGTTTGGCAATTTTAATTTCACTCGCCACCGGCGGCTCATTTTCAAGCGGCAAGGTCGGCACTTGTTTACCAAGTGCACTCAGCTTTGCGCTAATGCTGGTAACATCCGCCGACTTGATTGCTTGCAAACCAGAAATTTCGGCATTGATTTTACGACGCACAACTGAGTAACGAGGGTCAGCCAACTGCTTTAACTGACTGTCGGCCAATTTGAGCGCATTAATAGCCGATTCTTTATTGCCAGCAAAAACCGCACTGTTATTGGCCAGCTTTAACAACTGAGACACTTCATCCAGTGCTAACTTATCGCTGCTACGCTGATTATCAGCGGTGAATTTCTGCACCGCTTCCGACAATGTTTTTTGCTGATCTTTAAGGTCAGAAATGGCCGAATCCGTATTGGTGCTGGCTTGCAGCAAGCTGACTTTCAATTCAGATTTATCAACCACATTTTGTTGTAAATCTTGTTGTGAACGTTGCACTTGGCTCATCCGCTCGGCCAATATTTTAACGTTGCTGCCAATGTCGTTAACGTTGGTCAAAATTTTATCTTTGCTGACGTTACTTGATAGTTGCGTGGTGTAGTAGTTATAACCACTGCCACCAAGTGCGGCCAAAGACAGCAATATTGCAAACAAGCTTAAGCCTTTGCCACCAGATTTACCTTGGTGCACAACGGTTTGGTGCGACGCGTTATTTGGCGTAGCTTGTGCTACGCGGGCATCGGTTCGTTCACTTGATGATGTTGATTCAAGTTCAGCGGCGGGTTTTGTTTGGTCTGACATGCTTTACAACCGTTAGTGCGCAATTGAGCGCATTGTAATTTCTGATCTTGATGACTTAGCCTTTGTTGCGTAAACCCCTGCAACCGAGCAAGCCACCCCCCAAAAGTGAAAATTCTAACACAGCATCAATGCCTTGATACAAGTGAAGACTGTGTTTAAGGTTAACTTATGTTAGCTTTTAAAGGCGCCGAGCCCAGACTTGGCGATATTGCTTTGCCTGAGCCCTATTTTTATAAGCCTACAATTGCAGGCTTATATCGATGAAAAAGAAATCATCATATGTTTGTTGGATGGCGACTCGGCCACATACAACTGCCCCTTCCACCCCAACTCTATGGCGACGTTTTTAATAGTTTCACTGCCAACCACCAAATTAGTGCGCGTTAGTTGCCCAACTGTATCGCCAGCCGCCTCCACCAAGTTTTTTAAACTTTGCGAACTGTGCACAAAAATCCCTTTCACAACTTGATTGTGTTTGAACACGTCTTGCAGCCCCATCGTGCAATCGGCAGGGATTCCCTGACGATAGCACCGCACTTCTTCGACTTCCGCTCCGCGGTGGCTCATTTCTACGGCCGGCCAATCTAAGCCGACTTCACCACGAACTATCAGTATTCTACGGTTTGTTAAATCTTTCATCTGACTGACATTAAGCAGTGCTTTGGCACCGGTGCCCTTCTCCGGAAACGAGGCATCGATACCGTAACCGTACAGCTGCTTTGCTGTCTCTACGCCCACCGCCATGACTTGCACCGACTCAGGCATGCCGCCCTGCTGGTCAATCATTTTCATGCCTATTTCAACCGCATTGCGTGACACAAAAATCACATCTGTATAGGTCTCTAAGCGTGAAAACGCCTCCATGATTTTTAAATCTAAGCGAGCCTCGGTTTCCAACGCTGGCACGTGCACTGGGTGAAAGTCCAAGCGCTGTAAAATAACGGGAGAATTGCCTAAATATTGACTCTGGCGAGTAAGCACAACAATAGGCTTGTCGACCTTTTCGTCATTTTTTTTAAACGTTGGCGGGTTGCTGTAAACATCTTTCAATATTTCTCCTGCCCCCTGGCGCAGCAATTCCGAAGCCACACCTTGGCCTAACTGCTGTGCATGCTCAATGGTTAACTTGGGGCTCACTTCACGCGCGCTGACGATATGAGAGCCGTCGGTATGGCCAACCAAGCCTCTGAGCTCCAACTTACCGGAGCTCACCTCAGCGTAACCCGCAACCGGCACCTGGCAGCCCCCTTCTAGCGAGGCATTCATAGACCTTTCAGCCGCCAGCACCAATTCGCTGTCTAAACTGTGTAACGGTTTAAGTAACGCTTTCACTTCATCGTCGTCGCTGCGACATTCAATGCCCACAATGCCTTGGCCTACGGCCGGCAAACACAACTCAGGAGTGATGTATTGCTTAATGCGGTCGTCAAAACCTAAACGCTTAAGCCCGGCGGTTGCCAAGATGATTGCGTCGTAGTCGCCAGCATCCAACTTACTTAGCCGAGTGTTCACATTTCCCCGCAATTCAAAAAACATCACCTCGGGGAACGCATTTTTTAACTGTGACACACGTCTCAGGCTGGACGTGCCGACCTTTGCACCTTTGGGCAAGGCGTATAAATTTTGGTAAGCATTAGAAACAAACGCATCACGCGGGTCTTCCCTTTCGCACAAAGTGGCTATTTCTAAGCCTTGCGGTAAATCAACCGGCACGTCTTTCATTGAGTGCACGGCAATGTCAGTGTCTTTTGCAAGCAACGACACTTCCAGTTCTTTCAAAAATAGCCCCTTGCCACCCACCGCAGCCAAACTGCGATCCAGCATTTGATCCCCCTTGGTAGTCATACCTACGATATCAACCGTTAAACCAGGGTGTTCATTCTCCAAACGCTGCTTTACGAAGTTAGCTTGCCACATAGCAAGCGGGCTATTCCGAGTAGCGATACGAATAGATCTCATAATCTCGTTATTAATTTTTATTATTCAGGGGGCACAATGAACTCTACCATAGCACCGTAAATGAAGCCCCTTTTTTTGAATTATTAGGCTATTCGACCATTGCGTTTAAATATATGCAATTCTTTTAACAGATACCTAACACCCAAACTGATGAACCGCTATAATCTACGGTCATTTTTACCATTTAAAGCGCATTATCTTGCACGATTTAGATCAGTGAACAAACCGGCAGCAAAAAAACCATGGGGTGGTCGTTTTACCGAACCCACCAATGAATTAGTAGAAGCGTTTACCGAGTCAATCAGCTTTGACTCACGCCTGTACAAGCAAGACATACAAGGCTCTATTGCGCACAGCAAAATGTTGGCCAAAATAGGCGTGATTAGTGATGACGAAGCGCAAGCCATTGAACAAGGCTTAATCGGCATTCGAGAAAAAATCGATGCCGGCGACTTTGCTTGGTCTACTGAGCTTGAAGATATTCACATGAATATTGAAGCGCGCTTAACCGACATTATTGGCGAAGCCGGTAAAAAGCTGCACACTGGGCGTTCACGTAACGATCAAGTGGCAACCGATATTCGCTTATACATGCGTGAAGCGGTGGATGACATTGTGGCTCTAATAGCCCAGCTACAAAAGAACTTACTGGATTTGTCCAGTAATGAAATTGACACCATCATGCCAGGCTTCACTCACCTGCAAGTTGCACAGCCTATTAGCTTGGCTCACCACTTGCTGGCGTGGAATGAAATGTTTGAACGCGACGTAGAACGCCTTCAAGATGCGCGCAAACGTATTAACGTTATGCCCCTAGGGTCAGCCGCATTAGCCGGCACCAGTTTTCCACTGGACCGAGACATGACATGCGAACTGCTTGGTTTTGACCGCCCTAGCCGTAATTCGCTAGACGCCGTGTCTGACCGCGATTTTTTAATTGAAACCGCTTCGGCTTGCAGCGTGATCATGATGCACTTATCGCGCATGTGCGAAGAAATCATTTTGTGGGCATCGGAAAGCTATAAGTTCATCGACATTGGCGATGCGTTTTGCACCGGCTCCAGCATTATGCCGCAAAAGAAAAACCCGGATATTGCCGAAATCGTACGCGGCAAAAGCGCCCGCGTTATTGGCAATTTACAAGCTTTGCTGGTGCTAATGAAGTCACAACCACTGGCTTACAACCGTGACAATCAGGAAGACAAAGAACCTATCTTTGATACGGTTGATACTGTTGCCCGATCATTGCAGATATTTGCCGCCATGATTCCAAGCATTCGATTTAACCGCAGCATCATGCACGACGCCGCGCTCAAAGGCTACGCCACGGCCACTGATCTGGCTGAATATTTGGTTCGCCTTCAAGTGCCGTTTCGCGATGCTCATGAAATTGTTGGCAGCACGGTACATTACGCCATTGAGCAGAAAAAACCATTATCAGAGTTAAGTCTTGAAGAACTGCGTTCTTTTGGCTCAATGATTAATGAAGATGTCTACGAAGTTCTGAGCCTTGATGGCTCAATTAAGGCGCGCAGTCATTTCGGTGGCACCGCGCCAGTGCGTGTTAAAGAAGCCGTGCAGGCCGCTTATCAGCGCCTAGAAGAACAATCTTAATTCGCAATTTATAATCGCCAAATAACAATAGCCAAAGTAGCCCTATAATGAAAAAAATTATTTCTGTTATTGCCCTAGCCAGCGCTCTTTTAATCGTCAGTGGTTGCGGCCAAAAAGGCCCATTAATTGTAGACCAGCCACCACTTGAAGAGCCTCAGTTGCAAGAAGAAGAGCAAGCGCCTGCGATATAAGCACGCCGGCTAGCCATCAGCAGCAACGGCTGAACCACAAGGCACTAACTAAGTCGTTCGCGGCTATTTCATACCGATTAAAACCCGCTGGGTTAACGCCCAGCGCTTGAATACTGCATTTACGTTCTATCTATGTCATTTTTTAAATACCATAACGGCGAATTGCGTGCCGAAAATATCTCTTTAAGCAAAGTAGCTGAGACCATTGGCACACCCTGCTATGTGTATTCGCGTGCCGCTTTTGAACACCAATGGACAACACTCGATAGCGCGTTTGGCGACTACCCTCACACCATCTGTTACGCGGTAAAAGCCAACAGCAACATTGCCATATTAAATGTACTGGCACGCCTAGGATCAGGCTTTGATGTTGTGTCAGAAGGCGAGTTAAGGCGCGTATTGGCCGCTGGCGGCGACCCAAGCAAAGTGGTGTTTTCTGGCGTAGCGAAATCAGTCGCTGAGCTTGAATTTGCCATCAGCAATGGCGTACGAAGCATTAACATTGAATCCACCGCCGAACTTGAAAGAGTACAAACAGTGGCGGCGGCATTAAATGCAACGGCCTCTATTGCCTTTCGTGTTAACCCTGATGTTGACCCAGAAACTCATCCTTATATATCCACGGGCATGGATAAAGCTAAGTTTGGCGTGCCAATGGAAGCGGCGTTTGCCGCTTATCAGCGAGCGGCCGAACTGCCCAACATTGAGGTTCACGGCATCGCCTGCCACATTGGCTCGCAAATCACAAAAACCAGCCCATTCTCAGACTCGCTGGATATTGTTCTGACGATGGTTAAGCGTCTGGCGTCTCAAGGCATACAAATCAAGCAACTTGATTTAGGTGGCGGCCTAGGCATTGACTATCAAGGCGAAACACCGCCGACCGCGCAAGAATACGTTAATGCAATGTTAGACGGGGTTGCTGCGCACGGCATCGACTTACCCATTGCCATTGAACCCGGGCGTTACATTGCTGGCAATTCAGGCGTCATGCTCACCAGGGTTGAGTACATCAAGCACAACGAAAGCAAAAATTTTGCCATTGTCGATGCTGGCATGAATGATTTATTGCGGCCTTCTTTGTATCAAGCCTTTCATGCCATTTTGCCGGTTAACGAAAACAGCAACGTCGAAAAGAGCGTGTTTGATGTGGTTGGGCCGGTGTGCGAATCAGCCGATGTACTGGGCTATGATCGTGAACTCGCGGTTCAAGCCGACGACCTGTTGGCCGTTATGTCGGCTGGCGCTTACAGTTTTTCCATGGCGGGCAACTACAACTCAAGGTTACGGCCAGCGGAAGTATTAATCGACGGCGAAACAGCGCACATTATTCGCCAACGAGAAGAATTCGACGATTTAACTCGCGGTGAAAGTTTGCTGCCTGAACAGTAGGCCGGTTTGCTTAATTATTTATTTAATAAGGTGTAACTGGTTTTTTTAATAAAAATCAGTTATTTGTATCCTATGAAATACATAAACTTATTATCCGTTAAACCCCAAAGCACACTGCGTTCGCTGGTAAATGCAGCGCTGCTAAGCTTGGCATTGCTTAGCGCTGGCTTTGCCAGTGCTCAAACTACGGGCACTGGCTCTGCGATTAACCCTTCGGCCAACCCCACAATAGAACAAGCGAAAAGCGCTCTAGAAGAAGCGAAAGAGGCTTTAGAGTCAGCTCAAATCAGCCTGAACGAAGCGCAAGGCACTACGGCCGAGCCTAAGCCAACCCCCGTTAAAACTGCCGCCAACAGTGATGGGCGTTTATATAAATGGGTGGATGAAAATGGCAAAATTTCATACCAAGATTCACCGCCGCCTAAAAACGTGAAAGTCATCAATGCCGACCTACTTAAAGATAAAAAAGTGGGCAGCGAACAAGTCAAAGAACTGCGGCGTGCCAATCAGGCCAAACCAGACAACAGTGGCACTCAACCAGTCATGGTGTACACCGCAGACAACTGCAAACCTTGCCAGTCGGTGGTGTTGTTTTTAACCCAGAAGCAAGTGCCGTTTATTGAGCGCGATATTCGCACCGACAGACGCGCTCGTGAACGGTTATCAAACCTATCAAAACAAATCAGCGTGCCATCACTGTTTATCGGTGAGCGCATCATTCAAGGCCATTCAAAAGCAATGATCACGCGTGCGCTGGAAGAAGCCGGCTACCTCAAGCCGCAATAATTAACAACGGCACTTAAAATAAAAATGAAAATCGCATCTTGGAACGTCAATTCATTGCGCGTTCGCGTGGAGCATGTGAGTGACTGGCTTGAAAGCCACTCCCCAGACTTATTATGCCTGCAAGAACTTAAAATGACGGACGATGAGTTCCCCGTTGACCACTTTCAAAGCCTTGGCTATCACAGCGCATTTACTGGGCAAAAAACCTACAATGGGGTGGCCATTTTAAGTAAAAAACCACTGACTAACGTAGTCACTGACTTGCCTGACTACAGCGACCCCATGCGCCGTTATATTGCTGGCGATGCTCAATTAAGCAACGGCGAAACTCTGCGCATCGTCAATGTGTACTGCCCCAACGGCCAAGCGCTCGATTCAGACAAATTTATCTACAAACGCGAATGGTTTGCCAAACTTCAAACCGCCATGCGAGATACCCTCAGCAAAAATCCAAACACGGTATTGGTGGGCGATTTTAATATCACTCCAGCCAACATTGACTGTCATGACCCCGCTCGCTGGGCCGGAAAAATTCATTGCAGCGACATTGAGCGTTTAATATTGCAAACTCTAATGAACGAAGGCCTTTACGACACTTACCGAAAATTTCATGCCGAAGGCGATCAGTTTTCATGGTGGGATTACCGCGGCGCAGGCTATCGCGCCAATGAAGGCTTGAGAATTGATTTAATTCTCAGCTCATCAGCCATGCTAGACCAAAGCCATGATTGCCACATTGATGAAGCACCGCGAAAGCTAGAAAGGCCGTCGGATCACACACCGGTAGTGGCGGAATATCGCATTGATTAAACCTATTAATTAAAAAGAGACGCCTTAAAGCAATAAGACTGATTGCTAATTACAAAAAATATGAGCAATAAAAAAGGCGCCTAATGGCGCCTTTTTTATAACGTAACGTTTGCGTTGAGCAATCGCTAAGTTTATTTTTTTCCGTAACGAGATTTGAAACGACCTACGCGGCCTTCTGTATCCATTACTTTCTGCTTGCCAGTGTAAAAAGGGTGGCACTCAGAACAGATTTCAACCGTTAAGTCTTCACCTAGCGTTGAACCCGTTTTAAACTTGTTGCCACAAGCACAAGTTACGTTAATTTCACCGTACTGTGGATGAATGTCTGCTTTCATGATGTTCTCCGATATTACGAGATCGAATTCGTGATTTGGCGCGAATTCATTATTCAGGGCAGGCGATGTTAGGGCAAATCACAAGGCAGTTCAAGCGCTTTAGCCATAAATCCTCAATAACTTCGGCCTTTTTATAACAAGTTTGCCAGCGCCGCAAACTCAGCCACACTCAAGGTTTCCGCGCGTGCCGCAGGATTAACGCCAACAGATTCAATTTGCTCGCTATTCAATAGGCCTTTCAAGGTATTTCGCAACGTTTTTCTACGCTGAGAAAACGCCTGTTTTACCAAGCCTTCGAACTCTTTATGATTATTCACGGGGTGTGAAATGGTTGATAACGGCGTCAAACGTGCAATCGCTGACTCCACCTTAGGCGGCGGAAAAAACGCCCCAGGCGGCACCGTGAATAAATACTCAATGTCGTAGCGTTGCTGCAACATGACTGACAAGCGCCCGTAGTCTTTGCCCCCCGGTTGCGCCGACATTCGCTGCACCACTTCTTTTTGCAGCATCACCACTTGCGAATCAATACGATCAGCGTATTGCATAAGATGAAACAGCACAGGGCTGGATATATTGTATGGCAAATTACCAATTACTTTAATGTTTTGCGGCTGCGCGCTTATCACTTGATTCAAATCAAATTTAAGAATATCGGCCGAGTGAACGTCTAAATTAGCCGCCGTTTGCGCTTTTTGCTGCCAGTATTGAACCAAATCACGGTCGTATTCGACCAAATGCAACTGCCCAGCCAAAGGCAATATTAAATGAGTTAGGGCACCACGGCCGGGGCCAATTTCCAGCACAATATCATCCGGCTGAATCGACAGCGCTGCCACTATTTTGTTAATAATATTAGGGTCTTGCAGGAAGTTCTGGCCTAATGATTTTCTGGGGGCTGCAAATTGATTCATGTTTTTGTTTTTATTGGCTTAAGTGAATGTAGGTAACGTAGGCTTAAGAGCTTATGCATTTTGCGCCGCTACCATTTGCCTTGCCACAGTAATCGCCGTTTTTAAACTGCCAATGTCGACCTCACCACTGCCCGCCAAATCAAATGCGGTGCCGTGATCAACCGAAGTTCGAATAATTGGTAAGCCCAAGGTGATATTGGCGGCCTCACCAAAGCCTTGCGACTTTAGCACCGGTAAGCCCTGATCATGATACATGGCAATGCACACGTCGGCCGCGGATAAATATTTAGGGGTAAATAAAGTGTCGGCTGGTAATGGACCAACCACATCCAAACCTGCTGAACGTAATTGACTCAACGCTGGCTCAATGATTTGTATTTCTTCCGAACCTAAGTGCCCGCCCTCTCCGGCATGCGGGTTCAAACCACACACCAACATTTTTGGGTTTTGAATGCCGTATTTTTGCTGAAAATCTTCATGCACTGTGCGGCATATTTTAATCACCAATTCTTCAGATATGGCGTCTGCCACGTCACGCAATGGTAAGTGAGTGGTCACCAATGCCACTCGCAAAGCTTCGGTGGCAAGCAACATCACCGGCAACTCAGCGCCTGTTTTTTCGGCCAAATACTCGGTATGACCGGAGAAGGCATAACCCGCGTCATTAATCACGCCTTTGTGCAGCGGCCCCGTCACCATGCTAGCAAACTCACCGCTCATGCAGCCGTCAATCGCACAATCGAGCATACGTAACACCCCTTGCACGTTAGTAACATCTGGGGCACCTTGCACGCTTGGGTTTTTAACTGGAATATGCTCAATCGCAAGATTTTTTTTAAGCGTCAGTTTTAAGGCATCGGCTCTGGCCTGCAAGGCCTCGCGGTCACCAACAACCACTACATCATCTAACTCATGCGTCTGCATGAGTTGCAAAATGATGTCTGGGCCAATCCCTGCAGGCTCACCCACTGTATAAGCGATTTTAAGTTCGGATGATGGCAGCATTTGACGTCGGTTTAACACACAGACTCGCGGTTTTGACTCGTAAAGAAACAATTATACCTTGTCCGAGAACATTACGCTTATTGGTAAATATTTTTTACTGCGGTTTTTACTACTGCCAAGGCCTTGGGTTTGCTAGAATTGTCGGCTTTAGAATTGTTCCAATCACATTCATGAGTAACCCACCACTGCACATCGTTATTCTCGCTGCCGGCAAAGGCAGCCGGATGCGCTCGCAACACCCAAAAGTCTTGCATCAGGTTGCGGGTAAATCACTACTTGGGCATGTTATTGACAGTGCTGCGGCGTTAGCCCCCAACAAAATGCACGTCGTTATCGGGCATAAGAAAGATCAAGTCATTGAGGCTTTTGCAAACCACCCTGAATCCGCAAAATTGCAATTTGTTGAGCAAACCGAACAACTGGGCACCGGCCATGCGGTTACTCAAGCCTTGCCCAGCATTCCTGAGAATGCCAATGTGTTAATGCTAACCGCCGATGTGCCACTGATTCACAGCGACACATTAACGGCCATGGTGGCATCTATGCAGTCTCACACATTAACGGTATTAACCGCGATTGTGGACAACCCGTTCGGGCTAGGGCGTATCAGCCGCGACGATACTGACTCGGTGTGTGCCATCGTTGAAGAAAAAGACGCAAGCCATGAACAACGAAAAATCACAGAAATAAACTCCGGCATTATCTGTGCTCGAAAAGCACCGCTAGCCGGCTGGCTCAGCCAAATAAAAAACACCAACAAACAACAAGAATACTATCTCACCGACGTGGTGGGTTTGGCGTATCAGGCGGGCGACCCCATCACCACCCTGCAACCGGCTAATAATTATGAGGTGCAAGGCATCAACAGCCGAGTGCAATTGGCCGAGGTTGAACGCATCTATCAAACTAGCAAAGCGACTGAGTTGATGGAAGCCGGAGTCACCATCGCGGACCCTTCTCGCATTGATATACGCGGTGACGTCACTATTGGCCAAGACACCGTAATTGACGTAAATGTTGTTATTCAAGGGCCAACCCAGATTGGCTGCAATGTAACGATTGCACCCAACTGCGTGATTAGTGACAGCCAAATTGCCGATAACGTAGAAATTCACGCCAACACAGTCATTGAAAGCGCGCGCATACACAGCCACGCTCAAATAGGCCCGTTTGCTCGACTGCGACCCGGCACGCAATTGGCCGAAAAGGTTAAAATTGGCAATTTTGTGGAAACTAAAAATGCACAATTAGATGCTGGCGCCAAAGTTAACCACTTGAGCTACGTTGGCGACGCCAATGTTGGCCGCAATACTAATATCGGCGCCGGCGTCATTACCTGCAATTACGATGGCGCGAATAAACACCAAACCACCATTGGCAATGACGTATTTGTTGGCTCAGACTGCCAACTAGTAGCACCAGTCACCATTGGGGATGGGGCAACCATTGGCGCAGGCTCCACCATCACCAGCAATGTTTCTGCTGACACATTGGCTATCAGCCGTAATAAACAACGTGAATTAACCGGCTGGCAACGCCCGGTAAAAAACAAGAAGTAAGGTAAAAATATGTGTGGAATTGTAGGCGCGATCTCAAATCGTGATGTAACCCCTATTTTAGTTGACGGTTTGAAACGGCTCGAATATCGAGGTTACGATTCAGCAGGCTTAGCGGTGGTCGACGCACAACAATCACTCGATCTTAAGCGCAGCGTAGGACGCGTGGCAAACTTAGAAAAAATTTGCAGTGATGTTACTGGCACCATTGGCGTTGCACACACACGCTGGGCCACCCACGGCCGACCCGCGCAACGTAACGCACACCCGCACACCAGCTCATCGCAAGTGGCTGTGGTGCACAACGGCATTATTGAAAACCACCAAGAATTACGCGCCTCGCAAAAAGCAGCTGGCTTCGTATTTTCATCAGAAACTGATACCGAAGTGATTGTGCATCAAATTGATTGGCACATGCAGCAAGGTGCCGGCTTATTTAAAGCCGTACAGAAAACAGTGGGCGAGCTGGAAGGCGCATACGGTCTTGGCGTGGTTTCCAAGCAACAACCGGATTTATTGGTTGCAGCTAGAAGCGGGTCACCATTGCTTATTGGCTTGGGCGAAGGTGAAAATTTCATCGCATCAGACATGTCAGCACTGATTCCTGTAGCGCAAAAATACATCGTATTAGAAGACGGTGACTTGGCCAAAATTACCAGCAATTCTGTTGAGGTGTTTGATAGCAATGGCCAAGCGGTTGAACGTGAAATAAGAACCAGCACCCTAAGTGATGACGAGACTGAATTAGGCGGTTTTGCCCACTTCATGAAAAAAGAAATTCATGAACAAACCCGTGCCATTACCGAAACACTCGAAGGCCGGCTTGGCGCTAATAATGTGCTTGAATTACCATTTGGTGAAAATGCCAGAGAAATTTTCGACAACACCAAAGAGCTAAAAATAGTGGCCTGCGGCACCAGTTTCTATGCGGCTTCGGTTGCCCGTTATTGGTTTGAAGAGTTTGGCATTAAGTGCGATGTGGAAATTGCCAGTGAATACCGATACCGCAAACACGTGGTCAACCCCGGCACCTTATTCATGACCATTTCTCAATCTGGGGAAACCTTAGACACCATGGCCGCATTGGAAATGGCAAAAACTCTGGGCTACTCAAACACCCTATGTGTTTGCAATGTGCCTGAAAGTTCATTAGTGAGAGCCAGTGATTTAACCATATTCACTCACGCTGGGCGCGAAATCGGCGTGGCGTCTACTAAGGCCTTTACCACACAGCTAGTCACGCTACTATTGATCGCCGTTTGCTTGCGCCGCCGCATGCAAGGCGATGGCCGCCGCATTGATGATATGGAGTCTGAAATTGTGCGTGAATTGCGCACACTGCCGCAACAAATAGACAATGTGATAGAACTGGAAGAACAGATCATTGCCATGTCTAAGCACTTCGGCAACAAAGAACACGCATTATTTTTAGGCCGTGGGGCGCATTTCCCAATTGCAATGGAAGGCGCACTCAAACTTAAAGAAATTTCCTATATTCACGCCGAGGCTTATGCCGCTGGCGAGCTGAAACACGGCCCATTAGCACTCATCGACGAAGATATGCCGGTGGTTGCCGTGGCACCTAACGATGAATTACTCGAAAAACTCAAATCTAATTTAGAAGAAGTTCGAGCCCGCGGCGGCAAGCTGTTCGTATTTGCCGACGAAGAATCAGGCCTACAAAGCGACGATGAAACCATGGTGCTTAATGTGGCTCCAGTGCACAACCACATCGCCCCCATACTGTACGTAGTGCCACTTCAATTACTGGCCTACCACGTTGCATTAATCAAAGGCACAGACATAGACAAACCACGCAACTTAGCCAAATCTGTTACGGTCGAATAGCGTTATATGGACATCTCTCATATCTTCAATGAGCTCAATGACGCGCAACGCGAAGCCGTGGCCGCCGCGCCTGGGCCCTTGCTTATTTTGGCAGGCGCAGGCAGCGGTAAAACCCGCGTTCTTACCTCGCGCATTGCCTATTTGGTTGAAGCGCATAACGTTTCGCCGCTATCTATTTTGGCGGTCACCTTCACCAATAAAGCCAGCCGAGAAATGCGCGGCCGCATTGAAGATATACTAGGTCTGCCCATGGGGGGCATGTGGATAGGCACCTTTCATAGCCTTGCTCATCGCCTATTAAGGCAACATTACAAAGAAGCCAATCTGCCGCAAGCGTTTCAAATTTTAGACAGCGACGACCAACTCAGAATGGTCAAGCGCTGCTTAAAAGAAATGGCCTTAGACGAGGCCTATTGGCCACCCAAACAAGTGCAATGGTACATCAGCGCCCACAAAGAAGAAGGCCGGCGCCCGGCTAATGTGCCGCACAGCAATGACCCACAACAGCAAACCCTACTGGCCGTGTACAGCCATTACGAAACCTTATGTCAGCGATTTGGGCTCATTGACTTTTCTGAGCTACTTCTCAGAGCCTATGAATTATTAAAAAACAATGAGGTTCTGCGCGCGCGCTATCAAGATCGTTTTCAACACGTGCTGGTGGACGAATTTCAAGACACGAATAGCATTCAATACGCTTGGTTACGTTTGCTGGTTGCTCAATCTCGTAATTTGTTTGCCGTAGGCGACGACGATCAAAGCATTTACGGTTGGCGTGGTGCTAAGGTGGAAAACATACTGCAATTTGAGCAAGATTTTCCAGATACAAAAACCGTCCGGCTTGAGCAAAATTACCGCTCAACCACCAATATTTTAGATGCCGCTAATGCGGTTATTCAGCATAACGACACTCGGCTTGGCAAAAAACTGTGGACGGCTAGCGAAGAAGGCGAACCGGTCAAGCTTTACACCGCCTACGATGAACGCGACGAAGCCCGTTTTGTCATTGAACAAATTCAAGCTTGGGTCAACGACGGTGGCGTGCGCAGCGAGGTGGCCATTTTATATCGCTCCAACGCTCAATCTCGCACCTTTGAAGAACAACTGATGCAAGCCGGCATGCCATATCGAGTGTACGGCGGCTTACGCTTTTTCGAGCGCGCTGAAATCAAAGACGCACTGGCCTATTTACGGCTGTGCACCCGCAGCGACGACGACCCATCATTTGAACGCATCGTTAACACCCCCACTCGTGGCATTGGCAATAAAACGGTCGATCATGTGCGTGAATTTGCCCGAGCCAACCAAATCTCATTGTGGGATGCGGCCAATCAACTGATTACCAGCTCACAGCTCACCAGCCGAGCCAGCACCGCGCTGGCTAAGTTTATTGAGCTGATTCAAGAGATTCGCTCACAAATCACGGATCAAGACCTGTTCCAACAAATTGAAATCATGTTAGATCTCAGCAAATTGATCGAGCACTTTCAAAAAGAAAAAGGCGAGAAAGGCCAAGCACGGGTTGAAAACTTACAAGAGCTGGTAACCGCCGCACGCGGCTACGAAGTGGAAGAAACCGAAGACGACTTACCACCATTAGCGTCTTTCTTGGCTCATGCCGCACTCGAAGCGGGCGACGGCCAAGCCGAAGAATGGGAAGACTGCGTGCAGCTCATGAGCTTGCACACTGCTAAAGGCTTGGAATTTCCGTTAGTCTTTTTAACCGGGCTTGAAGAAGGTTTATTTCCACACCAACGGTCGCTGGATGAAGGCTCTGGGCGCTTAGAAGAAGAACGCCGCTTATGCTACGTCGGCATGACTCGTGCCATGCAACAACTGTGGTTAAGCCACGCCGAAATGCGCCGCCTGTACGGCTCAGAAAAATACACCAGCCCATCACGCTTTTTGGGTGAGATCCCCAATGAGCTGTTAGTTTCAGTGCGCGCTAAGCCTAAAAATACGTACTCAGCACCGGTGAGAAAAAATAGCGATTGGGTAGATGACCAAAGCGCTCACGAAAGCGGCATTGCCGTAGGCATGCAAGTCACTCACCCGAAATTTGGCGATGGTATGGTCACCAATTTAGAAGGCCACGGCGAATACGCCCGAGTGCAAATTAATTTTTCTGATGTGGGCAGCAAATGGCTGGTGCTGGCTTACGCTAATTTAAGCCAAGCTTAACTCAAGGCGCTTCACGCGCAATTGAGCACCAACCCTAAAATTTTTCTTAAGGCCATGTTGAAGTCCTTTCAGTTTACTTTACCTTCCGGGTCGTGGCGCATTCTTCTTTTTGGTTTTTTTCTGCCTCCCAATGTAGTCGCCATCACGATTAGGGTACGCTTTGAACAGCCCTCTTAAAGACAACTCTATGCTTTTTTTTGTTTCACGACTTAATTTGTAATTCCATAAGATTTCTTTCGCCTCCAGATCGTAGACAACAACCTCACTTGTTGCATAACTGCCTTGCGGGATAAGCACTAGCCCACCAGTTGCTGCACTTGTTAAACCACCCCAAAGAACGCCGTTCGCAAGGAATTTACTGAGTTTTTGATAGCGGCCTCGTATACGAACAAACATCACCGTATTTGTATTTAATTCGGAAAATAAATTCGAATCGAGCTGAATAGCCCGTAATGGCCTGCGAGAGCTTCCAGACTTTTCTGCACCCTCTATCATTTTAATTGTGGCCTCTTCTAGTGCCACACCCTTAGATAGATTTATATATTCAGCAGTGTCGAACAATGACAGCAAAAAGTCATGATTCTCGCTGGTTAACCAAGGATCACCATCCTGATCTAAAAGCAGACCTCTGTATGCTTTACCAGTAGAGCTCCAATTGGCGGACTTAGTCCAGTTATCTTTTTCATGCCAATCATATGCAAGACCATGCAGAGTTTTGTGTATCAGCGGAGTGAAATTTCGCTCCTCTAACTGTTCCGTAATTACTTGTACCGCAGTTTCCATTGCCTCTTGATTAACTTGTTCATTATAACCAAGCTTAGTGCCAACGATATCACGGTGCATCAACACATCTATGACAACGGGTATTTGCGAGTGTGTCTTTACACTCTCAACATAACTTGGAAATCGCGCCGTAGTGGATGTGCATGCACTCAGCATCAGCAGAATGACAAGAATGATACATTGTGGAAAAATTTTTCTATTTACCAAAGTTTATTCCCTTAATACTCAAAACTATAATGATAGCGTAAAACTGTTTTTACGACTAATTTTGAATGTATGTGGTTTAGAGGCCAATAAGACAGGGATCACATCATCCAACTACAAAATCGCATCTCACCTCTACCCCCTAAAACGACTCAATCATCGGAAACTGGCTAGGTATTTCTCGCTCACGTTTCGAATCTGGCTTGGCAATACTGTAAAGATGCTGAATACCGTATTCAGCCGCCGAGTTAAGTACCGCTTCGTTATCATCAACAAACAATGTTTTTTTAGGGTCAAAAGGCGACGTTTGTTGTAGGTGGTGCCAAAACTCTTGCTCTTCTTTGGGGTGCTCTAATTCGTGCGAGCACACCATGTGATTAAAATATTGATCTATCTGTGTGCGCTCTATTTTCAGGTTCAACACCTTTCGATGCCCATTGGTGACCATGCGCACATCACCCACTTGATCAACACAGCGTTTTAAAAAGGCTTCGGCATTGGGTCGGTAAGCAATGCGGTCAGCAACCTCGCGTTTGAGCGCCATGACATCCACGCCCAGCGCTTGCGACCAATAATCCACACAATACCAATCAAGCGTGCCCTCAAGGCTTTGAAACATAGGCTCAAGTTTTTGATAGGTGTCTTGCAAACTGACGCCGTTTTGCTCGGCGTACACTTGCGGCATGTGGTGGCGCCAGAAGTGATTATCAAAATGCAAATCCAACAACGTGCCGTCCATATCGAGCAACACGGTTTCAATCTGTGACCAATCTATATTCATACCGCGATTATAACGCTAATGTGTGATTAAATACGGCTTATGAAATTAGCTTTTACAAAAATGCATGGCCTAGGCAACGACTTTGTGGTGCTGGACTTTACCCAGCAACGCATTGACTTGAGTGCCGAGCAAGCCGCGCACATTGCCGACCGACACTTTGGTATTGGCTGCGATCAAATTCTGATTGTTGAGCCGTCGAATAAACCCGGCATTGACTTTAAATACCGCATTCTTAATGCGGATGGCAGTGAAGTGGGCCAATGCGGTAATGGCTCACGCTGCTTTGTGCGCTATGTGCACGAAAAAGGCTTGAGTGATAAGAACCCAATCAAGGTGGAAACCTTAACTGGCGAAATGACCTTGAATGCGCACAAGGGTTCTAATTTGGTCACCGTGAACATGGGGGCGCCACGCTTTGAGCCTGCGGATATTCCATTAGCACTTCCTCAGCGCCAAACCTTGTATAGCCTAGAGCATAATGGCGAGGCCATTGAGTTTTCTGCACTGTCGATGGGCAACCCGCACGCCGTTATACTGGTGGATGACGTGGCCACCGCCCCGGTATTAACCTTGGGCGCAGCATTAGAACCTCACGCGCTATTTCCAGAAAAAGCCAACATTGGCTTTATGCAAATTAATTCACGCAACGACATTAACCTGCGCGTGTTTGAACGCGGCTCAGGTGAAACCATTGCCTGCGGCTCTGGCACCTGTGCGGCCGTGGTGGCCGGCATTCAACGCGGCTTACTTGACAACAAAGTAACGGCGCACTTGCGCGGTGGTGACCTGATTATCGAATGGCACAGCGAGGGCCAACCAGTAATGATGACCGGCCCGGCTGAAACCTCATTTGAAGGCCAAATAGACTTAAGTATTTAAGATGACTGATAATAAAAACCAACAACAAGCCAACGCATCGAACAACACATTGAGCGAAGAACCCAACATTGGCGCCCAAGAACTGACCAACTATTTGCGTGACAACCCCAGCATTTTTCAACAGCACCCGGAGCTGTTGGAGTTTGTGTCGTTATCCGACAACCGCAGCACGTCATCGCTATTAGAACGGCAAATTGGCGTTTTAAAAGAACGCCTGCTGGCACAAAAAATGCAGCACGCCGAACTGTTTAAAAATGCCATCGACAATGAAGAAATCAGCAACCAATTTGGCGAGGTAATCAACCTGTTGGTAGGCTGCACCAACCTGTCTGAATTTGCCACCGAGTTCCCGCGCCTGCTGAGGCAAAATTTTGCCATCGACCAAGTGTCTATTAAAACAGCGCAATCGGTAAATCGACGCCCAAGCGAAGCCACCGGCTATGAAGAAACCTTGCGCCGCCTCACGGGCAATCGCTCTATGTGCGATAACCGCTGGCCAAGCAGTGTCATGCAATTATTTTTCAATAGCGACATTAAATCGGCCGCTCTGGTTCCGTTGCATTCAAATAATAGCGCCGGCACCATTGGTGTATTGGCATTGGGTTCGCGCGATGCCGAACGTTACACCAACGACTTAGGCACCGCCCATTTAGATAAATTAGGGCTCATGGCCGGCATTTGTTTACGGCGCATACAACCAAAAACGATTCAGCGTTAAACACCACGTACATTGCTCTCGCCAACATGAATCCCGATAAGCCCACAACTACGCAAAAAACCGTTGAGGCTTATCTGGCCGTGCTGGCAACCGAACGGCGGCTGTCAGAGCACACGCTAAAAGCGTATCGGCGTGACATCAACAAACTTTTTCAGTTTTGCGAACAACGCGGCGTATTGCTGTGGCAAGGCTTAAACGCGCATAACGCCAGGCTGTTTGCCGCCAGCTTGAATGCCAACGGTTTAAATGCCAACAGCATCAAACGCATACTCTCCAGCGCGCGGGGCTTGGCCAATTACTTGATCCGCCAAAACCACATTAAGCACAACCCGTTTGATGATGTGCGTGCCCCAAAAGGTGAAAAACGGCTGCCAAAAACACTGTCGGTAGATCAAATCGTGTCATTGGTTGAATTAAATCTCAATGACCCACTCAGCTACCGAGACAAAGCCATATTAGAGCTTTTTTACTCCTCGGGGCTGCGCTTAAGTGAATTATGCAATGTTGATTTGAATGACGTTAACCTAGCCGAGTCACTGTTACGAGTGACCGGCAAAGGCAGCAAAGAGCGTGATTTACCCATTGGCAAGGCCGCCAATAAAGCCATACGAGACTGGCTATTACAACGCAACGCACTGCCAATTAAAGACTACCAAGCGCTGTTTATTAGCAAGTTGGGCAATCGTATTAGCCCACGCAATGTGCAAGAGCGCGTCAAACATTGGGCAAAACGCCAAAGCATTGATATTGCGGTAAGCCCGCACATGCTGCGCCACTCATTCGCAAGCCATGTACTTGAGTCCAGCGGCGAGTTGCGCGCGGTGCAGGAATTGCTCGGCCACTCCAATATCAGCACCACACAAATCTATACGCACTTAGATTTTCAGCATTTAGCTCAAGTGTACGACGACGCTCACCCTAGGGCTAAACGCAAAGAAAAACCCAGTAAAGACACCCCCACTGACGAATGAACACACACGCCAACGCCAATGCTAACACCAGCACCAACAAAGAGTATTCACCCTTAGCAAAGTGGCTGCATTGGAGTGTGGCTGCGTTAATAATCGTTCAATACTTACTGATTGAATTCGCTGAAATCGCCGAACACAGCAGCGCTACTCTTCAGCGGCTGGCGCTGCTTGCCAATCATAAGTCAATCGGCATGACCATTTTAGGGCTGGCGCTAATACGCTTATTGGTGCGCTTTATCAAACCGGCGCCAGCGCTGCCAAACAGCATGCCAAGCTGGCAAAAAATGGCCTCTCACGCTTCGCACGCGGCTTTATATTTATTGCTGTTTTCGCTACCCATTACTGGCTGGTTGATGTCTTCGGCCAGCGCCTATTCGGTGAGCTGGTTTAACCTGTTTGCTTTCCCCGATTTAATTGCCGCCAGCGAAGCCAATGCTAATTCACTGGTCGATTGGCATGAACGGCTCTCAGATCTTTTGTTGGTGGTTGCCGTGTTGCATATTTTGGCGGCATTAAAGCACCACTTTGTTGACCGTGATACGGTGCTAAAACGCATGAGCAGTATCGCCAGCTTGTCGTTATTTACCGTTACGTTAATCGGTGGTTTATTACTGTTTGGTGAGCTGAATAACAAGAAAAACAGCCCCCCCGATACAGCACACGCCACAGCAACAAGCGACACACAAACGGCTTCAGCCGCACCGGCTGATTCAGCAACACCGGCAGTTAGCCAAAGCAAACTGCCCGTTTGGCAAATCGATTACGCCAACAGTTCTATTGAATTTACTGGCGAACAAGCAGGCGCACCGTTCACCGGCCAATGGACCGACTGGCAAGCTTCGCTGCAATTTGATGAAAACCAACTCGATCAATCGCGCTTTAACGTCACCATTAATGTCAACGCGGTTAATTCCAATGATCAAGAACGCGACGACACCATTATTTCTGAAGAATTCTTCAATGCCCTTAACTTTCCAAAAGCCAGTTTTAAAGCCAATGAGTTCAGCGCCGAGCAACACAGCTTTACCGCCAACGGCGAATTAACCATGAAAGGCATCAAACAACCCGCGCAGCTCACATTCACGGTCGAGAAAAACGGCAAGCAGCTAACACTGATCGGCCAAAGCACCCTCAACCGCCACACATGGCTAATCGGCGAAGGCGACTGGGAAGACTCAACGTGGGTTGGCAGTGAGGTTCAGGTCGAGGTGTTAGTAACAGCAAGCTTACCTATATTTAGCAATTGAATACCTATTTTTGGGGAAATTGTTTACAAACGGTTCATTGATGAGTTAGAACAGTTTTATATAAGCCAATGAACAGGAGAGCACTTAGGTGCTAATAGAGCGAGAAGAGGCACTTAATCAATTCACTAAGGTCACTGACAAACTGAGCGGTGGCTATGGTGGCATTATGCTTGTCAGTGGCGAATCGGGTATTGGCAAAACAGCCTTTCTGGTGGAAGCCAGGCGAAACTCTCAACAAGACTTTACTTTTTTCTGGAGCGGCTCAGACCCGCTCTTTACCCCAAGGCCGTTTGGCCCTGTTCACGATATTGCCGCTGAGTTATCTAACGAACTACTGGATTTACTTGAAGGCGGGGCGTCACCTTCAGCGATTTTCGCACAATTTTATACCGCACTCGAAAACACAAAAACACCAACCGTTTTGGTCTTTGAAGACGCCCATTGGGCTGACCATGCAACGCTTGATTTATTTCGTTTTTTGGCACGTAGAATCGCTTTCTTGAATTGCCTTTTAGTTATTAGCTATCGCGATGATGAAATAAGTGAGCAGCACCCATTCCGACAAGTACTCGATATTTTACCTTCGGGTCACACTCACCGAGTCCCAATTGAACCGCTCACTGAAGCTGGGGTTGAACTACTCGCAAAAGGCAGCGGCAGTGACATTGCCAAATTATTTGAGACTACCGCAGGAAACCCATTTTACATTACTGAGCTTTTAGCAATTGGCACTAAGACAAGCGATGTCATACCGGCTTCGGTAAAAGACGCCATCAACTCACGGTTGATGCATCTAGCAAAAGGTGAACGAAAATTTTTAGAAACAATATCGTTAATTCCAAATAATATATCCACCCAACTGATACACGAATTAGGAGGACCAGAAGCAGAGACTTTTGCAATGGCCTGCGTAGCTCGCAAGTTATTGGTGCTTGATAGTAATGGTGACTTTCGGTTTCGACACGAACTAGCTCGCTTAGGTACCTTGGCCGGCATTTCAGCGAATCAACAGAAGCGACTACATTTTGAAATACTCAATGCCCTAGAGCGTTGCAATCAAAACGACGGATTGGCTTTATTGATACACCACTCTGCTGGCGCATTAGACGCAAGCCGAGTACTTAAATACGCGCCATCGGCGGCTTCGCAGGCAGCTAAGATCGGTGCGCATCGTGAGGCAGCCTCATATCTAGCAACAGCCTTGCGTTTTGTTGACGAAGCAGAAACAGAAGTCGCTGCGCAACTCTATCAAGACTGGGCTTATGAGTGCGGCTTAACCCTTAAAATAGATGACGAAGTCATTGAAGCACGTCGGCATGCGATTACCCTATGGCGCGCACTTGGCCGCAAAGAAAAAGTTAGCGAAAACCTACGTTGGCTATCACGCTTGCATTGGTATCGGGGCGAGGCGGCTGAAGCTGAACATTTCGCCAATGAGACAATCAAAATTCTAGAAAGCATTCCAAACTCAAGTGAACGCGCCCTAGCGTATTCATTCAGATCACAGCTAGACATGCTCAATGATCGTATGGACCAATCGATAGAATGGGGTAACCGAGCGCTGGCAATAGAACAAGAGTACCCCAACCCTGAGATTCGCGTTCATGCGCTAAACAACGTCGGTTCCGCTATGGTACTTCGTGGCAACGAAGAGGGTGAAGCCTTACTGATGGAAAGCCTAGACTTGTCTTTACGGCATGGGTTTCACGAGCACGCAGCACGCGTTTACACCAATTTTTCAGACTATTGTTTGCGCTATAAAAAAATGGCTGCTGGCGAGAAAATGATTGCCGAGGGCATCGCCTTTGATACCTCGTACGATCTTGATTCTTGGACTTACTATTTACTCGGCATTCAGTCTCATTTGCGAATGGAGCAAGGCCGTTTAGAAGACGCCGAAACTATTTCGATGGGCGTGCTTGGTCTGGATCAATTAACGTTGCTGATGAAACTACCGGCCCTAACCGTGCTCGCTCGCTCACAACTGCGTTTGGGTCGTGCGTCATATAAAACTTACTTAACTCAGTCTTTGGATAATTCATTCGCCACTGATGAGTTGCAATATATTATTCCTGCACGCCTTGGAGCCGTTGAAGCTGCGTGGCTGAAAGGCGACACAGATACAGCTTATGCGCAGCTAAAATGGCTTAGTGAACTAGACGCTTCAAGCACAGATCATTGGCGATATGGTGAATTATTAGAATGGATTCATCGCTTTAAATTTGACCTTAAGGTTAAATCAGAATTTGAATTGCCGGAACCATACCAACTTGAATTAGCCGATGACTACCTTAGTGCTTCTGAGTTATGGATGTCTAAAGGCATGCCTTATAACGCCGCATTGAGTTTGCTTCAAACAAATGAGCAAGAGGCCGCCAATGCCCTACCCCAAGCTTATCGAATACTTGATTCAATTGGGGCAAAAGCAGCCATCGCAATGGTAAAACTAAGAGCTAAAAAGTTCGGGGTTCTTAGCAAACTGCCGCGCGCTCGAAGAGGGCCATATCGTAAAACACGACAACACCCCGCGGGTCTAACAGCAAAAGAACAAGAAGTATTAGCGTATATAATCGTCGGCGCTACAAATCAAGACATCGCACAAACTTTATCACGCTCACAACGCACCATCGAAAACCACGTCTCATCCATTCTTAGTAAATTGAATGTCGCCAATCGCATGGAAGCAATGTTGCGAGTACAAAACGAACCATGGCTAGCCTCCAATATTGATACGCCAAATTAACGTTAATGCCATTGATACGTCTAATAACCGTTAGTTTTCGGTAACGCCGTTTCTAAATTTAGGTATGCAATCATGAAATTTGAGTATTACTACTCAAGCCATTATAGACTCCACTTGTTTACCATCCATCACATACGTAAAAACTCGGCAGTCTTGTTAACCTGAAGGCGCCGCTTGCTGGAGGAATTAATGCAAACTTGTTTTCGCTCTTTGGTATTCATGGTCATTACGATTGGCTCTTATTATCCGCAATTCGCACTTTCGGCCAACAGAGTTGTGGTTATTCCGCTAGAGGCAGACCGCCCCAATTTATCAAACATAGTTACCGTAGCAAAACGAGGTGGTGATTATACGAACATTATTCAAGCCGTCAGATCCATTAGTGATGCAAGCTCAAACAACCCTTACGTTGTTTATGTGGCACCAGGGGCCTACACCACCACGGAGGCTATTTTTCTGCCTCCATATGTCTCGCTGATCGGTTCAGGAGTGACCTCGACAATTATTAATTCGGACTTTAATAGACCCACTGCACCTTCGTTTTCACGACTGGCTGGAATAGCCGCAGGTTTCCATAACGAAGTTGCCAACCTCACACTAAATCGAACTTCTGATGACTCTGCGGTGGGCTTGTACACTGAAAACACGATACAAGATCAATTTGATACTAATGTTCATTACTCAAACCTGGTTATTAATATGAGCGCTACCCTCGAGTCCCGCGCTGTTGTTAACGACATCAATGGATTTGGCGCACGCCTGAAAATTGAAGATACGCAAATAAACATGAGCGGCGAAACTCTTTTTGCAGCTGGCATACAAAATATAGGCAGCGGAGGTTTGCGCTTGGTTGATCGTGTCAATATGACTCTCGAAGGAGCCAGCACGGTCTCAGGCATAAGTAATTCAGAAGGAGTAGTGCGGCTTAATCTATTTAACAGCAATATAAACATTACCACCGTAAGCAACAGCTCAATTACCGGAGTTTTAAGCCGAAGCGGCAACAACATAGATATACGCAATACAAAAATACTGGTCGGCGGCGGTCAAATCAGTAGTATTGGCGTACTCAATAGAGGCACCGCGTTTAGCCGCATCGAAAACAGCCAAATAAGAAGCTTCTTAACGGTTGAGGGGCAACTTTCTAATGGTGTTGATAACAGAGACAATACAGCGAGCGCACGGATTGTAAACTCCACTATTTCAGGTGACACCAGACCCCTTGCTGCTAGAAATGGATCGGGCATAAGAGAAACATACGTCAGCTTCTCGGTGCTAGGAGGCGATGGGATAACATCGGGCTCGCCAGTCTGCAGATTTAATGTAGACGAGAACAATGTGGCCTTAACATCGAATTGTCGAGAGCCATAGTTAGATGCTTATAGTTAAGTGCTGATAGTTAAACACGTTCGCTGTGAGCTCACATTTACGATAAAGCTTTTCAGGCTTTGGAAATCACACGGGCTCCGCTTCGATGACATAGTTTCGGCACGTATCCAGTGCTCCTTCTTCACTAATAAGCTGAAGCGCTTCTTCTCGTAGTTTCTCAGCTCTACAGTGAAGCGACTGTGCCAGCCCGTGGTCTGGTAATCTTTCGAGCCCGTTCACAGCAATATTAAGCTGTCCATTCACAAAAAGCTTTTTGTAACGAATATTGAAATGCTTAGTAGCCCGCACGGCAAAACCGGCTAACTGCAATTGGTCGACCACCCACGCCAAGGGGTACTCTCTGTATGGCACCGCCCCTTTCATCAAGACGCAAGCATCACGAAAGCGTCCAATTTCCCAAATCAACTTACCTGCTTTTGTCTTCGGTTCGTCAGTAGGTACGTATGGTTCGAGTCCTGTAACATAAAGAACTTTACGCGTATGTGGCCGCAGACGTTTAAAAAGATAAGGCTGAAAATAAGGAGAACAACCGTCGATCGCACCAAGCAAATAATCAGCAATCACCGTGTCATAAACTTCCTCTGTCATCAGTTGGCTATCAGCCCAATTCCCTACCACTATTTGGTCTTGAGAGCGCAATGCCGCTCCCACTGACTCACGAGCCAACTTAGCTTCGGTGCTAGACCCTGTTACCGCACTCCAACGTTCACTAGAAAGCTCCGAGAGCCAACGAATGGAGTTCACACCAGTTCCAGCATCAAGAATAGTTCCCCAAGGGCGGTCTCCTTGTAGCTTTTCTATATAACGATACAGTGCAGAATGTTTCCGCTGCTGTGACTTCAACCCAATACCCTCACACTTACTTTTAATCTCTTTCTACTCTATCAAAACAAGGCATTAAGTACTGTTTTCAATATATTAAAAACATTATTAATCTGTTCAACTAAAATTTAGACATAACCCCAAAATGAATCTTATCGGCTGAAACACTCACCGATTTTAAGCGTAGGAAGTCCATCTCTAAATACGTAGTTCTGGCTTGCTCTACCGGCACGTTTAAGCTTCGTAAGGTTTCATTGCTGAATGGTATTTCACCCACTTTGGCATAAAAGCTTTGCTTTACACCTAAGCCGCCATTGCGCACCACCGGTTCACCAACCACGGTGACCGCAACGCGGTCATCCTCAACCACCCAAAATAAGCGATTGAATTTATCCAACGCCTCTTTTGCTTTTGGCTCTACTTTGGCTAATTTATTTAGGTTAATGACAGCGGATATTTCCACCTCTCCGTCGCGCAGAAATGCGCGTATTCCGTCGCTCACCTGTAATAATTTTCGGCCATCAGGGTCGGCTTTTAAACTGGCTAAAAATAAGGTATTGAACTCGTCTTCGGTGAACGCGACACTGCCGCGCAAAATATCCAACGACTTTTGCGCCAGCACATTCATGCCACCATTGTTGAGTTGTTGATTAATAGCATCATTAGCAAAGTCGTTATTGGCTTTGCTTTCATCGAACCAATCGGGCAATGCACGTGCGCTGTAAATACCGTAAAACGCAACCGCTAAGACGGCCAACACGATGGCCAAGAGTGTTTTAAACATAAGTTTCAGCAAAACAATAATTTAGTTAGCGTGGAACACGACACTCACTTGAGCCGTGACTTTTTGAGTGCCGAAATGCTCTGGCGGCAGGTCGGCCGACATTGCGCTTGCTTGGCGGCGTAGCATGCCATCATCAAACCGGCGAAGTGTGGGTTGCTGCACATGCTCAGAGATGCTGTAGGCTGAGGAAAGCTCTTTACTAAACTGCGACGCCAGAAACTGCGCTTTTTCTTTGGCGTCAGCAATGGCGGCAGTGAGTGCTTTACGCTCTAAACCAGCGCGGTCTTTAAACCCAGTTTGCACACGATCAATTCTAGACACGTTACTCTCAACCAGGCCTTGCAATAATGGCGCCACACTGCTCATTTTTTTAACCGTGATGGCTAAAGAGCGGTTCACTCTGGTACCGGTTAAATTTTGCTTGTTGTTGCGCCATTCGTACTCTGGGTTCAAATTAATACCCAACAGCTTAATATCGGTTCGCTCAATGCCTTGCGCTTTTGCCACGGCCAAAACTTGTTGGTACTTTTTATCCGCCTCGGCCTTGGCTGCATTGACATTCGGGTTAATGGCCGACACTGAAATAGAAATAATCGCTTTATCTGGCTCGGCGCTGACTTCACCATGGCCTATAACTCTGATTGTGTCTTTAACATGGGTGCTTACATGGCTATCTGTTGGTTGCGCACACGCGATGCCAATCAGCAACAGTGAAGCACACACGGTAAAAAAGGTGATTTTTTTCATAATATGTTAACCAGTACTCAAAAAAGGGTTAATAAACGTTCAGTATGCCACTGCCAAACTGAATGAAAGCTTAAGGCTCTGTAATATGGGTGGCTTGATCCGCCTGCTTGCTGTTCGCACTGTGTTGGCGCAGGTGCATGCGAATGTCCACCGCAATTTTGAACGCCACAATAATAAATAACAGCCACACTGACGAGCCGAACTTATCAATGGCCAAACCACCAAAAATAATGCCCGCATGCATTACCACTATTTGCGAATAAGGCCGCACCATTAAATCACGCGGTGTGGCGGTAAACACCTCACCTTTAAGCACAAAATTTTCAATAAAAGACACGCTTCGGCTGAGTAACAAACTTACTATGCCCAACCAAATAATGGGGCTGTGCAGGGCAACAAAGCTTTGAAGTACGGCAATGCCTTCGCCGAAGACTTGCAAAATACCGTCGGCCGAATAACCAAACAACGAGATCGCTTGTGGTTGATCGCCCAGTTTAAGAATGTCCCACAAAATGAGACCGTGGGCGGAACAAAACATACCGTAATGGAATAAGAAAAATAACGGGTGGAATATTTTTATGCCGTTCTTGTTCACCACAATTGCAGTAAACATGCGCAATAAATTAAAGCCACCGATTATTAGATTTTCTATCCAGAACAGTGCAATGACTAAGGTGTGGTCCCAAGAAAAAAACAACACCCCAAAAAGTGGCACTAAGTTGGCTAAAATCAGCGCAACAACAGACAAATTTAGTTTACCCATTTAGTGATTCTCTTATTATTGGCTGCGCTTTTTATCAGCATGTTTGATGGGTATTTTGTTACCGCTTTCATCAACGCACACAAACGAAATATTATTTTCAAACAGCACCGTTTCAGACTCTACGTTGTAGCGCGCACCGTATACTTTCACATTATAAGTCACCGAAGTATTACCTAGCCTAGTTTGCTGGCAGCGAAAGCGCAATATTTGCCCTTCTCTAATTGGGTGCTTAAATTCAACGTTGTCTAAGCCAATGGTCACAAAGTGCTGGCCCGGCAGGTCTAAGCTAACGCGAATGTAGGCTATTTCATCCACCCACTTTAGTAATGTGCCGCCAAACAGGTTTCCGTAATCGTTTAAATCAGCAGGAAGAACGATTTTATAGTGTTCCATAGTAGTATTTGCTTGGTTTATTGGCCAATAATGAGCACGCGAGCGTCACTCTGACAACTAATTAGTGCTTAAAAATATCATGATTTCCCCAACGAATCTCAACAGGATATAATCTGGCCATGAAACATACGCCAAGCAATATAGTACTGCACAACAAATCGCGCTTATTAGAAGTGACATTTGAAGACGAAACCTTCATGTTGCCCTGTGAGTATCTTAGAGTGCATTCACCATCAGCTGAAGTGCAAGGTCACGGGCCAGGCCAAGAGGTTTTGCAAACTGGCAAAGAAATGGTCAACATCGTGGCCATCGAACCGGTAGGCAATTATGCGGTGAAACTGATCTACAGTGATTCGCACAATTCAGGGTTATACTCATGGGATTATTTGTACGAGTTAGGCACTCAGCGCTTGGAAAAATGGCAAGACTATTTACAGCGCCTAACGCAAAATGGCACCCAGCGTATGCCACAGAGCAGTGATCGCTATTTAACCGCCTGAACGATTCGCCTTTCATAAAAACCAAATGCCCAATCAACCGTCTATCAACGCCTAAAACTCAGACCATGTCAGAACAAAAAACACATTTCGGCTTTCAAGAAGTGAATGAAAGCGACAAGCAAAGCTTGGTGGGCGATGTGTTTCGCTCCGTTGCCAGCAATTACGACGTCATGAATGACGCCATGTCGTTAGGCGTGCACCGAGCATGGAAATGGTTTGCAGTGGCGCAAAGCGGCGTTAGTGCTGGCGACAAAGTGTTAGACCTTGCTGCAGGCAGCGGTGATTTGTCTCTCAAGTTCGCCAAAAAAGTAGGTGAGCATGGGCACGTGATCGTAACCGACATTAACGAAGCCATGTTAGCCCAAGGCCGCAAACGCCTTGTTGATGCTGGCATTGCGGGCAATGTGGACTATTGCTTAGTGAACGCTGAAGATTTGCCCTTTGACGACAACACATTCGATTGCATCTCCATCAGCTTTGGCTTACGTAATGTGACCCACAAAGAAACAGCGCTGGCCTCGATGGCGCGGTGTTTAAAACCCGGTGGGCGCGCCATTATTCTGGAGTTTTCACAACCCACCAACGAGACCTTTCGTAAGTTTTACGACACCTATTCATTTAATGTGATTCCAGCACTGGGTGAGTTTATTGCTAATGACCGCGACAGTTACCAATACTTGGTGGAGTCAATTCGCCAACACCCACCGCAAGAAGAACTCAAAGAAATGATGCTCGGCGCAGGCTTTGACCACGTTCACTACCACAATTTAACCGGTGGTGTGGTGGCTCTGCACATTGGCTACAAATACTAGTACTGCCTTAATTTGACCATGTTATTAAGCCTACTGGAACTTGCGAGCAATAAAGCACTCGAGCATGACGCTGACAGCCAACAGCGCTTTGAAAAACTTCAAGGCAAGAGCATGACATTGCGAGTGAAGCCATTAAATCAAGCCATTACACTAACACCAACGCCTCAACGGCTAGCCTTCTCTAGCGGCGCTCAAGAGGGCGTGGATGTCACGCTTACTGTGACCGTCAGCGCGATGATCAAAATTACCCGCGATGGTTTCGATAATGCAGATTTAGAGTCGGATGAAATGCAAATGGTTGGCAACCCCCTTATAGGGCAACGCTTTGCCCAAGCCATTGCCGACTTAGATGTTGATTGGGAATCACTGCTCTCGGAACACATAGGCGAAGGCCCGGCTCGCACGGCAACGTCCATTGCCAGCCAAACCGCCGAATTTGCCGAAGAGTCACGCAGTAAGCTACACGCATTTGTCGGCAAGCTAATCGAAGAAGAATTAGAACTGGTGGTGGACAGCACTGACGTAAGCGATTTTGTTCATGCTGTTGACGAGTTGAGTAACACGGCCAATAAGCTTGAAGCCCAATTAGAAACACTGCGCAACAAGTACACAAACCGTTAGAGCATGAGTACAAAACAACCCATCAAAGTAATGAGCCCACTTTCTAGGCTCAAACAAATCAGGCGCGTTGTTAAACGACACAATCTTGCCGAACTGATTAGCAATTTAGAACTGCCTAAGTCGGCCAAACTGGCCGCTCGCTTGTTATTGGGCAAGCCAACTAAGCCAAGCGAAGATTCCGCCCCCATTGGTGTTCGTATTCGTTTGGCGTTGGAAGAACTGGGGCCGGTGTTTGTGAAACTTGGGCAAGCCTTATCAACCCGCCCAGACCTGCTTCCAGCGGACATTGCGCAAGAGCTTGCCAAGCTGCAAGACAAGGTGCCGCCTTTTTCAGCACAAACATCGCTGCAAATTATTCACGACGCATATGGCGACAAGCTAAACGACATTTTCGATTACATTGACGAGCAACCATTAGCGTCAGCCTCAGTGGCTCAAGTGCACTCCGCCAGGTTGCAACCCGGGCTGGCAATAACCGGCCAAGACGGCAAAGAAACCGAAGAAGTGGTGATTAAAGTCCTGCGCCCAGGTATTGAGCAAATCATTGAAAGCGACTTAAAGGCCATGTATCGCATCGCCGGCTTTTTACAAAAGTATTGGTCGCGCGGCAAGCAGTTCAGGCCACTGGATATTATTAAAGAGTACGACCACACCATACACGACGAGCTGGACCTTCGTACCGAAGCGGCTAATGGCACGCGCATGGGGGCCAATTTTGAAGGCTCTGATTTAATCTACGTGCCACGAATCTATTGGGACTACACCAGCACCAATGTGCTGGTGATGGAGCGTATTAACGGTTTGTCTATTCGTGAAATAGACACCTTTAAAGAGCGTGGCCTTGACCTAAAGTCGTTGGCTGAAGACGGCGTTGGTGTGTTTTTCAAACAAGCGTTTGAAGACAACTTTTTTCACGCCGACATGCACGCGGGCAATATTTTTGTATCCGATCAAGGCAAATGGATTGCCATTGATTTTGGCATTATGGGCACGCTGGATGAACAAGATAAGCGCTATTTAGGTGAGATGCTACTCGGGTTCTTTAACCGCGATTACGCCACAGTAGCTGACGCACATTTGCGTGCCGGCTGGGTGCCTAAAGGAACCAAAGCCGGTGAATTTGAACAAGCCATTCGTGTGGTTTGCGAACCCATTTTTGCCAAACCCTTAAGTGAGATCTCATTTGGCAATGTGCTGGTGCAGTTGTTTCAAACCGTACGCCGCTTTGAAATGCCGGTGCAACCGCAATTGGTTTTATTGTATAAAACGTTGCTTAACATTGAAGGCTTAGGCCGCCAACTCTACCCTGACTTGAACCTCTGGGATACCGCAAAGCCGTTTTTAGAATCATGGATGAAACAACAAAACTCACCACAGAAGTTATTTGAAGATATTCGCCGTGACTGGCCACAATGGCAACAAGCCTTAAGCAAGCTTCCAATGGTGATTGAAAACGCCTCAAACAATGAACCCCAAAAGAGCGTTGAACGCCGCCTGACTTGGCCATTTAAATTGGCCATCACTGTTACTGGCACAAGTCTAATGGCTTTATTGGCTGAGCAAATGAAGCTCATAGAGTTAGGTCATTACAGCACACCAATACTCTTGACGGCATTTGTTGCTTGGCTATGCGTTGCCGCACTTGGTTAACAGTTTGTGGAGTATTCAATACCATTGTTTTTATAAAACAAATACTTACCAAGTTTAGCGGCGTTTGTCTTGAAAATAGACACTGCCTCACCTAGACTAATATTTACATTAGTTAACATATCAGAAGGATAATTCAGTTAATTCGATGTTAGCTTATACGCCTGTTGTTTAACCAACTCCACAACTAAAATCGTACCTATCTAAAGGTAAGGGGAAATACACTATGAGCAGCCTACTCCGTAAAACTGGGCTTGCAACCGTCATCGCTTCTACACTAGCGATTACTGGCTGCAGCACCACCGGCACCACTTCTTCATCCAGCAGCGACCCACAAGCATCAAGCCGTGTAGCTGAGCTTGACCGACGCGCAAAAGAGCTTGACGAAAGAGAAGCCCGATTAAACCAACTTCAAGGTAACGCATCAGGCCTACCCGCTGATGCCGCCAATTCTGGCGATTTACTACCACCGAATGCCGCACCGGGCGAATGTTACGCTCGTGTTTGGGTGGATGCCGAATATGAAACATTAACTGAGCAAGTTCTGGATACTGAAGCCAGCAGCCAGATTGCCATTATTCCTGCGCAATACGAAACTGTTCAAGAAACAGTATTAGTGAGCGCCGCTTCTAGCCGCTTGGAAACAACACCCGCGGTGTACGGCACTGAAAGCGAAACCATCAAAATTCAAGAAGGCGAGCGTATTTGGAAAGTTGCCTTAGAGAACGGTTCTGCTCCTGCAAGCCAAGGCTTGTTAGCCACGGCAGCAGCGCACGGCATTCAACTTGATGCCGCACAGCCTGGCATGTGTTTTCATGAACACTATGTACCGGCCACTTACAAAACCGTTTCAGAAAGCGTACTTACTAAAGCGGCGTCTGAATCTGTGAACATTACACCGGCTCAATACCAATTTGTTGAAGAGCAAGTGTTAGTAAGTGAAGCGTCAACAAAGCTGGTAAACATTCCAGCGGAATATGAGACGGTTGAAGAGCAAATCATTGATAAGCCAGCACACACCATTTGGAAAAAAGGTACTGGCCCAATTCAAAAAATCAACGAAGCCACTGGCGAGATCATGTGCTTAGTTGAAGTGCCAGCGACTTACAAAACCATCACTAAGCGCGTATTGAAATCTCCAGCTCGCACTGAGACTGTGGCTATTCCTGCGGAATACAAAACTGTAAAAGTTCGCAAGCTAGTTAGTGCCGCGTCAGAAGAGCGCACTCCTATTGCGGCTGAATACGGTGAAGTTGAGCGTCGTGTAATCGATCAAGAAGCTGGCTTTGTATGGCATGAAATCAGCAACAATGATTACCCATCGTCAACACGTACAGGCAATAAAATCTGCTTAACTGAAACTCAGCCTCAATACAAAACAGTTGAGCGTCAAGTGGTTGTTACTCCGGCTCAAACTCAAACCATTGAGATTCCAGCAGAGTACAATACGGTTGACGTTGTTAAGCTAGTATCAGCGGCTCGTGAAGAAGTGACTGAAATTCCAGCCACTTATAAAACAGTTGAGAAGCGTCAATTGATTCGCGATGGCTACATGGCTTGGCGTTCAATTTTATGTGAAACCAACATGACTCGATCTCGCATTGCTGACCTTCAACGTGCGTTGCAAACAGCCGGTTATGACATTGGTTCTAATGGCGCTGACGGCGTGATTGGTTCACAAACGATTGAAGCGGTAAATGCGTTCCAACGTGACAACGATCTGCCAGTTGATAAGTACATCAACATTGCCACTCTTAAAGCACTTGGTGTCTCTGCCAAGTAAGTTAAAGTAAGGCAACAAAACAAAAAGGCTCGTACTGTTTAGTACGAGCCTTTTTTATTGCCTGTTTATTATCTGCGCAGTTTAACTGCTGAACTCAAGACTAATAAGCTAACAACTTAACCGCCTTATTCCGCTGAAAACACCTGCCCCATTTCTTTGAACTCTTTCTCTGGGTCGTCTTCATCGTCATCGTCTTCTGGCTCTTCCATCAATTGAAAGTCAGAGTTACTTGAGAACACCGCATTTTCTTTCATTTTTAAACGCAGATTATTCGGTGAATCGGCATTTTTCAACGCTTCCTCTTCCGTGATCTTGCCTTGTTGAAATAAGCTCAACAGCGCCAGATCAAAGGTCTGCATGCCGTAAGTTTCTGAATTTTCCATTGCCTCTTTAATTTCATGCACCTTGCCATCTTTGATAAGGTCTTTAACGCGCGGCGAACCAATTAAAATCTCAATCGCCGCTGTGCGCCCGCCTTCAATGGTAGGAATCAGCCTTTGCGATATTAACCCTCGCATATTCAACGACAAATCTAAATACAGTTGTTTATGCCGGTCTTCGGGAAAGAAGTTAATAATGCGGTCTAACGCCTGGTCAGCATTATTAGCGTGCAATGTAGACAAACAAAGGTGCCCTGTTTCAGCAAAAGCCAGTGCGTGCTCCATGGTTTCGCGGTTACGAATTTCACCAATTAAAATAACGTCTGGTGCTTGGCGCAGTGTATTTTCTAATGCATCTTCATAACTGTCGGTATCTACCCCAACTTCACGCTGATTAACAATGCTCTTTTTATGCGGATGCACAAACTCAATCGGGTCTTCAATGGTGATTATATGCCCAGCATGAGTTTGGTTACGATAATCTATCAATGCCGCTAAGGAAGTTGATTTACCAGAGCCCGTACCACCCACAAAGATGATTAAACCCCGCTTTTCCATGATCAGTTGCGTTAGGTTTTCAGGCAGGCCTAACTTTTGATAGTTCGGCAACTCGGTTTTAATCACTCGAATTACCAACGCCATATC
>CALINO010000003.1 GCA_938045295.1 uncultured Arenicella sp. | reverse complement strand
GCCAACTCGACCGAGGATTCCTCGCTAAAAAGAGCCGACTGTTCGCGGTCAATAAAACTGTAAGTGATTACTTCTCGATAATCGCGCGCAACCAAGGTGTTTTTAACTTGGCGAACACTGATTGTGTCTTCAGAAGCGGCAATCGACTTAGGAGCAATGCGAGGCATGACAGTAGGGATATTGTCATAACCCTTAACTCTGGCCACCTCTTCCACTAAGTCGGCTTCATACTCAACATCAAAGCGATAACTTGGCGGGGTTACAGACCAAGAAAACTCATTCTCACTGCCAGATTGACTAACCGAGTCAGCAATGCGTTTTAATATTCCACCCACCTCGTTGCCATCAAGCTCCATACCCAACAAGCTTTTTAACCGCTCTAAACGAATTGCAACGGCAGGCTTGTCTTGCAAACCTTGCTCACTCTTTTGTTCATTCACTGGGCAGGCTTCGCCACCACAGATATCCAACACCAGCTGGGTGGCACGTTCAATCGCAACATTAGGAAGCTGTGGGTCAACACCACGCTCAAAACGGTGCGAACTTTCAGTATGCAGGCCATATCGACGCGCCTTACCGCTCGCCGCTGAGCGAGTGAAGTGAGCCGCTTCAAGCACAATACTGTCAGTGCCATCACCAATAGCGCTGTCAGCGCCCCCCATGACTCCGGCAATGGCAATTGGCCCTTTGGCATCGGCAATGACTAAGGTGTCGCCATCAAGAGTGGCTTCAGAATCATCCAACAACGTCAATGTTTCGCCAGCGCTTGACTGTCGAATAACAATTTTTTCATTCAGCTTGGCTAAATCAAAGGCGTGCATTGGCTGCCCAAGCTCCAACATAACGTAGTTGGTAATATCCACCACGGGGCTGATTGGGCGTACGCCACTACGACGCAATCGCTCTTGCATCCAAAGCGGTGTGGTTGCACTTGGGTCAATGCCTTTAATAATCCGGCCTAAATACCGTGGGCAATTAACCGAGTCTTGCAACTCAATATCAATAGACTCTTGCGCTGTTGGCTCTATAGGCTGAATGTCCAACGGGCGATAATCGCCGTCAGCCAGCACTTTTAGCTCACGCGCAACACCTTGCACACTCAAGCAGTCACCGCGATTGGGCGTTAAATCAATATCAATTAACTGATCGTCAAGCTGAAGGTATTCATCAACTCGTTGCCCAATCTGAGCGTCTTTACCCAACTCAATCAAGCCTGCTGACTCTTCTTCAAGCCCCAACTCGGACGCCGAGCACAACATGCCAAACGATGGCATTCCACGCACTTTGGCTTTCTTAATCTTCAACCCGTTGGGCAGTTTAGCGCCCACGGTTGCCACGGCCACCATCAGATCAACACGCACATTAGACGCGCCACAGACAATCTCTAATACTTCTGAGCCAATATCGACTTTAGTTAGATTTAAACGATCAGCGTCAGGGTGTTTTTCAACTTCCAACACCTTGCCAACCACTAATTTTTCAATGCTCTCACTAACGCGAGTAACACCATCCACTTCCAAACCGGCATTGGTTAAACAGTCAGCAATGCCATTAGCATCCAGATCAACACGTACCCAGTCACGCAACCATTGTTCGCTTATGATCATTTGAACTGCTCCAAGAAAGTTAAATCGTTGTCAAAAAATAAACGCAGGTCATCCACGCCATAACGCAGCATGGTTAAACGCTCCACACCCAAACCAAAGGCAAAACCGGTGTATTTTTCTGAATCAATGCCCACTTTTGCGAACACTTCTGGGTGCACCATGCCACTGCCAAGCACCTCTATCCAACCGGTGTGTTTACATATGCGGCAGCCTTGAGCCTCACCGTGATCGTCCGCACAAAAGACGCATGAAATATCCACTTCAGCAGATGGCTCAGTGAACGGAAAGTACGATGGGCGTAACCGAATTTGCAATTCGGTTTCAAAAAACTGACGTAAAAAGTGCGTTAACACCCCTTTTAAATCAGCGAACGAAATACCTTCATCCACCATCAAGCCTTCCACTTGGTGAAACATGGGGGTATGCGTTACATCTGAATCACAGCGGTAAACACGCCCCGGGGCAATAATATTGATGGGCGGCTTTTCATTGAGCATGTATCGCGCTTGCACCGGTGATGTGTGCGTACGCAACAAGTAGTTTTCACCGTCACCCGACTCATTGTTTACATAAAATGTATCGTGCATGGCACGCGCAGGATGTTCTGGCGGAATATTTAACGCTTCAAAATTATGGAAGTCATCTTCTATTTCCGGCCCCGTTGCCACGCCAAAGCCCATGGCCACGAAAATATCTTCAATGCGCTGCATAGTGCGCGTGACCGGGTGAATGCCACCGGCACCAATGCCTCTGCCGGGCAAAGTGACATCAATTTTTTCAGCCGCAATAGCCGCGGCCAATTCGGCCGCATCCAGAGCTGCTTTTTTCACATTAAGAAGCTCAGCAACCTCTTGCTTAACTTGGTTCACTTTGTCGCCAAACAATGGGCGCTCCTCGTGAGGCAAGCTGCCTATTTGCTTAAGCTGAGCAGTCAACTCGCCTTTTTTTCCAAGGTATTGAACGCGCATTTCTTCTAGCTGTGCTGGCTTTTGCGCCGCCGCTATCGCGCTCTTGGCTTGCTCCAGAATGTTCTGAAGATTTCCATCAAGTGATTCGGTCATCGTGTAAGTCGAAGTTGGGTTAACTCTAAGAATTGCCGCATTTATCAACGCCCTAGAGCAAAAAAGGAAGGCCGCAGCCTTCCTTTTTTAATACAGTCAGCTTTGAATTAACAAAACTGAAAATTACAGGCTTTTTAGTATCAGCCTTAAGCAGCAAGTGCCGCTTTAGCTTGTTCGGCTAATTGTGAGAACGCAGACGCGTCATGCACAGCAATATCAGCAAGAACTTTACGATCCAATTCAATACCAGCTTTGCTTAAACCGTTAATGAAGGTGCTGTAGTTCATTGCATTCAATTTGGCCGCAGCTGAGATACGAGTGATCCACAGACGACGGAATTGACGTTTACGCTGACGACGGTCACGATATTCGTATTGACCCGCACGCGTAACAGCCTGTTTAGCAACACGAAAAACGTTTTTATTACGTCCTCGGTAACCTTTTGCTTGGCTGATGATTTTCTTATGTTTGGCTCGGGCGGTAACACCACGTTTTACTCTAGGCATTTATAGTCTCCCGGAAAGAAGTGTGTTTACTTTACTTTCCTAAATATAAGAAGCGTACTGCTTCTTTAAATAATCTCTAAAATCGTGCGGTGTTGCTTATGAATAAGGCAACATGCGTTGAATCAATTTTGCATCGCAATCTTTGGCGGTAGTAACACCACGAAGATGACGCTTACGCTTAGTCGATTTTTTAGTCAAAATATGACGCAAATGAGATTGAGAGCGTTTAAATTTACCGCTACCTGTCTTTTTGAAGCGCTTCGCTGCGCCACTGTTACTTTTAATTTTAGGCATAATAACTCCAAGTGCATACGCACCAATTAGATTTGTAACGCTGCCAATAAAACAACAACCGCTACTGCCACATTAATATTTAGCCTAACAAAGTTTAAAAGTTGACTTTGCTAAACCCTGAAAAGCGCCCACCAACTGCTTGGCAACCACTTTGTGAGCTCACACTGAAGTTATTTTTTCAGCGGCCCTAAAACCATCACCATCTGACGGCCTTCTAATTTAGGAAACTGCTCTACTGAACCGTATTCCTCTAAATCTGTTTCTACTCGTTTTAGTAACTTCATACCAAGGTCTTTGTGAGCCATTTCTCGGCCACGAAAGCGAATAGTCACCTTGGTTTTGTCCCCATTTTCTAGGAACTTTTTCAGCTTACCGAGCTTGATATTGTAATCGCCAATATCAGTACCAGGTCTGAATTTTATCTCTTTAACTTGAGTTTGTTTTTGGTTTTTCCGAGCAGCGGCTTTACGCTTGCTGTCTTCGTACAAAAACTTACCATAGTCCATGATTCGGCACACTGGTGGATCGGCATTGGGAGAAATTTCCACCAAATCCAAACCCGCTGCTTCAGCGGCTTTTAATGCTTCATCACGGCTAACAATACCGGCCTGCTCACCCTTTGCATCGATAAGTCGAAGGGTTGGCGCTGTAATCTTCTGATTCAAACGCTGTTGCTTTTTAGTGGCTATGGTAATACCTCAAAATATTTCATTAAATTTAAGTGCTTCAAAAGTTTAGCTAAGTTGCCAAATTCACACTACAGGGCGCGAATTTTAATGTGGAACGTACGTACCCTCAATAGCCTGCATAGCTAAATTTGCATAAAAAGCAAAAAAAACAACAAAAAACGCCAGATATCTCGTCATATCTGGCGTTTCAATATAACTGGTAGGCGCGATTGGATTCGAACCAACGACCCCCACCATGTCAAGGTGGTGCTCTAACCAACTGAGCTACGCGCCTGCACTAATTTGCAGGAGCGCGATTCTAGCTCATTACACATCATCATTTCAACGAGTTTTAACTAAACTTTACACGCACACACGGTTCCGCATTTGTATTTTCAGTGTATTCAAGCATACTGATATGCGCTTTCGCAAAGCAGGGAAAATTCCTGCTTTCGTTCTTTTATTTTAACCAGCGAGGTATAAGCATGGATTTAATGCAAATGGCGACTCAAATATTGGGCGCCAAATTAGGGGGCTCTAGCAACAACAACGACTTAGTATCATCAGTCATTGGTAGTTTGCTAGGCGGTGGTTCAAAAGAAGGTGGGATCGATTTAGGCTCACTGGTTGGCGGCCTGCAAAACGGCGGATTGGCTGACATAGCACAATCGTGGTTAGGCGATGGCGACAACGCTGAAATCTCTCAATCACAAATCACAGACCTTCTTGGTTCTGAAAAGATTCAAGAAGCGGCTAGCCAACTGGGCACCGATCAAAACGATTTGTTGAGCGGCTTACAAGAAATGCTTCCACAAATTGTGGATAAAAGCTCAAGCGGCGGCAACTTGTTAGATGCCGTTGGTGGCATTGGCGGCCTTGCCAGCCTTGCAGGAAAGTTATTTAAGTAATAATAACGCCACATAGAAACATAAAAAACGGTCGCAAATGCGGCCGTTTTTTATGTTTCTCCCCCCCCACTCTTCAGCTCAGCAATTCGGCCACTGATTCGACTAAACCTAATGACGCTGAATTAAGCAAAAATTAAGTAAGAATTAGGTTAATTTAATTTCACACACGGCATTCTTACGCGCCTACCGTTTAGGCTAGCGACACATTAAGATTACTCGCTTTTTTACTTAACCGCATGGACTATGCTCTAAGTTTCATTTACTCGCGCACACCGCCTGCTTTTATAGTATTTGCAGCCTCGCGACGCCTAAATAAAAACCGCTTTCGGGCATTAATGTGTTCCTTGCTTTTACTGCCAACCGTTGGTGCCCAAGAAACGCCAAAAAAAGCGGCTCTAGAGACAACGCTAAAACAAACCCAAGCCACGTTAGAGGATGACGCAGCACCGGTTATTAGCAAACCCCAGGAGCCAACAGGTGATGAGCCGGCAACTCTCAAGGTAACGACTGACCAACCAATGGAACCGCTAACAAGCGCTTTGGTGCTACTCAACAGTAAAGTAGAGCCTGGTGACTCGAAAATTTTACAGTGGGAGCTTGAAAGCAATTTTTCAGATGTGTCTGCACCGGCCTCAGTGCTGGTGGTCAATGGCAAAAAAACAGGCCCTACTGTGTGCTTAACTGCGGCCGTGCACGGCGACGAATTGAACGGAATTGAAATTGTGCGCCGCGTTATTTATGAACTTAATGCCAAAAAGCTTTCAGGCGCGGTAATCGGTGTGCCTATTGTTAACTTAGAGGGGTTTAAGCGAGCCACTCGTTACTTACCAGACAGACGTGATTTAAACCGGTATTTTCCGGGGCGAGCCAATGGCAGTTACGCATCTCGAATCGCGTTTTCGTTTTTCAATAAAGTAGTATCTCACTGCGATTTTCTCATTGATATACACACAGGCTCTCTGGAAAGAACCAACCTACCTCAAATTCGAGCCAATCTCAGTGACCCAAAAGTGGCTGAGCTGGCTGAAAAAATGGGTTCCATTGTGGTGCTGCAAAGCACCGGAAAAGTAGGCACATTAAGGCGTGCCGCCACTGACGCAAGCATTCCTGCCGTTACTTTTGAAACAGGCGCACCAAATAACTTACAGCAAGGCTCGGTCGAAAACGGCGTGAAAACCATCAACAGCGCACTACGCTCACTGGGGTTAACTGCGGACTCATTTTGGCAACGAAACAAAGAACCAACTTATTATCGCTCACGCTGGATTCGGGCAAAACAAGGCGGCATATTATTCAGCAAAGTGGCTTTAGGCGATAACGTAAAAGAAGGCACCGTGTTAGGCTTGTTAAGCAACCCGATCACCAATAAAACCACCGAGATAACCGCAACGCTTGAGGGCCGCGTAATTGGCATGGCCCTTAATCAAATCATGTACCCCGGCTATGCGGCGTATCACATTGGCTTGAAGTCGTCAGCGGTGGAGGCGATTGAGCCGGTAGCCGAAGGTGAAGACGCCTCAGACAACGCGTCATTAGAAAATGCTAAAATCGACGACGAGTTAAGCAATCCGGATCTTGAACCCATTGAAAGCACCACTTCAAAAACGCCTGACGAACCCAAAGCAACGATTGAAGAAATGGAACTGCCCACGGTACAAAGCAACGAATAGACTCGCTCCAACCTTTTGATAAACAATAAAAAGAATACTATCATGACTCATTTTCACCCAAGCCAAAAGAAAATTATATTGCTTAGCGCTCTCGGCTTATTGATGTCAGCTTGCACCACCAAAAGCCCAGTTAGCTCAGCCGACGAGATACCAAGCACACAAGAACGACTTGAACAGATTGAAACTAAGATAACGGTATTAGGCAAAGGGTTAGACCGTCAATTTGAAAAGATATGTTCTGAACAAAACGCCGAACTTAATAACAAGTTAGAAAACAGTCGAGCCAAGCTAAGCAAGTCAAGAAAACGTAATTCAGAACTGGAAAAAAGTTGTTCTGATAGAGCGCAAGCTTCTATTGATGGCCGTATTATTGTTGGCGAAATAGAAGAAATCACTCTCATTGAAGAAAACATTACCCGGTCTGCGCGTATTGATACTGGCGCCGTAACCTCTTCGTTAGGCGTGTATAACTTACAAGTGTTTGAACGAGATGGCAGGCAATGGGTACGCTTCGCTTTGGATAACGAAAGTACCGCACCTCGATTTGAGTACCGTGTACGTGGCCGTGCGCGCATCAAGCAAAGCGCTGTATCTGAAGCGGACGAACGCTATGAAATTCGAATGTCGATTCGCATGGGAGGCAAAGACTACCCACGGCAAGTATTTAACTTGTCAGACCGCAGCTTCTTAGACCATCAAATTTTAATTGGTCGCAATTTTTTGACTGACGTTGCAGTAGTCGATACCGCAACTCGATACCGGCTTAAACGTAAATAATGAATTCACGCCTTCCATTTCTGTTGTTAATTTTTGTACTGGTGGCCATTGGCCTTTCCAGCATCTATTATCGCCACGTTCACACCGGTGTGCCACTCACGCCCGGCCAACGCATTGATGTGTGGCAAGTGGAAGCGGATATTTCATTCACCGGCACCGGAGAACCCGCCACTGTAGCGCTAAACCTTCCGCGTGATTCTCAGTTTGAATTAATGGAAGAGTTCACCGCTTCACCAGCGTATGGAGTGAATGTTACGCGCGATGAGCAACACTCCAAGGTAGTCTGGAGTAAGCGCGAAGTGCAAGGCCCGCAAACGCTGTATTACAAAGGCTCTTACAAGGCAGCACTCAACCCCAAAGATGCCCTTCCCCCTGCCGAACAGCCCGAACCGCCATTATTGGCAGAGCCTTATCAAAGTAGCGCAAAAGCGGTGCTGGATGAAGCCATCAGCAAATCTGGCGATACTGAAACGCTGGTGCAACAAGTAATAAGTCTGATCAACTCCGACGATCAAAATGTGGCCATGTTACTGTCGCGCCACTCTCGATCACGCACCTTTGTGCTGTTAATGCAGCACGCGCAAATTCCGGTAAAGTTAGTGCGCGGCTTGCAACTCGAAGACGAACGCCGCAATCAGTCGTTAATACCATTAGTAAAAGTGTATTTGAATGATGAGTGGCGGCTGTTTAATTTGAGTCGCGTGGTTCTTGATCAAGAAAACCCACTGCTTATTTGGCTGGAAGATCAACCTTATCTACTTGATGTGGTCGGCGGCGAAGATTCTTCAATTAAGTTTGCCATTAGCAAGTTTCGCAGCAGTGCGGTGCGCGAAGCCAATCACGTGGCAAACCAAAAATCATGGGGCTTTGGGCTTTACAGCCTACCGATTGCTGAGCAGAATCTTTTCCGCAGCATATTACTGCTCCCCATTGGAGCCTTAGTTGTTGTGTTTTTAAGAATTTTAGTGGGTGTGCGTTGCAGCGGCACATTTATGCCGGTTCTAATTGCCACCGCATTTATTCAAACCGAACTGCTGAACGGCTTGCTTGGGTTTAGCTTGGTGGTTGCGGCAGGCTTGGTCATTCGATCTTACCTGTCACACTTAAACTTACTCATGGTGTCTCGCATCTCGGCGGTGGTGATTGTGGTCATAGGCATCATTATTGCTTTTACCGTATTTGCCTTCAAAATGGGCTTAACCGAAGCCCTAACTATTACGTTTTTCCCGATGATCATTATGGCGTGGACCATTGAGCGCATGTCAATTTTATGGGAAGAAGAAGGCGCACGCGAAGTCTTGATTCAAGGCTGCGGCAGTTTGTTTATCGCGGTAATCGCGTATTTATTGATGGACAACAGCTTAGTACGGCATTGGGCGTTTAACTTCCTTGGCGTGCACGTATTAATCATGGCCGCGATTTTAATGATCGGCCAATACACCGGCTACCGCTTGCTAGAACTGCGGCGCTTTAAACACCTTTCTTGATCAAGTTGCATGTTTGACCTAGCCAAACCAAAAGCACTACGCCAGAACGGTGTGATGGGCATGAATCAACGTAACCTTTCTTACGTTGCGCGCTATAACGACCGACGCCTATACCCCAATGTTGACAACAAGGTACGCACCAAAGAGTTGGCTTTGGAAGAAGACATCGCGGTGCCGCACTTACTTGGCACAGTGCAGTACCAACACGACGTAAAAGCCGTATTTGACCTACTGCCAAAATCCGCAGGTTTTTGTATAAAACCGGCCAGTGGCAGTGGCGGAAAAGGCATTCTGGTGATTCTTAGTAAAGATGAAAACGGTTTTAAAAAAGCATCTGGGAGCTATGTACAAGAGCAAGATATTATTCGCCATGTCTCAAATATTTTGGCCGGCTTATTTAGCCTAGGCGGCGATGCCGATGTTGCTATGATTGAATCGCTGATTGAGTTTGACCCTATATTCGACGGCTATAGCCACGAAGGCGTGCCAGACATTCGCCTAATTGTATTCAAGGGCTACCCAGTGATGGCCATGCTGCGCTTAGCCACACACGCCAGCGATGGTAAAGCGAATTTGCACCAAGGTGCGGTGGGTGTGGGTCTGGATATTTGCACTGGCAATGCGGTGTCGGCAGTACAGCACAACGAACTGATCAATACCCACCCGGATACTGGAAAAGAATTGGGCACGATAAGCATTCAAAACTGGCGTGCGCTCATGACTCTGGCATCGCGTTGTTATGAAGTATCAGGCTTGGGGTATCTCGGTGTTGATTTAGTGCTCGACAAAGCGCGTGGGCCTTTGGTGTTAGAGCTGAACGCACGCCCAGGGCTTGCCATACAGATCGCCAATCAACGTGGCATGCTGCCTCGCTTGCAAGAAATTGAAGCACTTAAACTCAAGCGACCACATTTAGTAGATCGCCGTGTAGATTGGGTTATTGATCGTTGGTCGTAACCCCCATTAACCATGCGGCTTTACGCCGTATTTTTTGAACGAGTAATCATCGCAAAATAGAGTCCCGTACTATAAACTTAATGCCTTTAGGCCATGCGGGCCGCTACCTATTATTGGGCAATAATTATAATTAACGAAAGGAGCTTTTAATGACATTGACTAACAAGGTCTTACTTGGCCTAGCACTCGGCACAGTCACCGGCGCTATCTTGAATATTCTCGATCACTCATGGCTTAACACCTATGTTGTCGACGGGGTTCTTTATGCCGGCGGAAAATTATTTGTTAATGCACTTAAAATGCTGGTAGTGCCACTGGTTATTTTTTCGTTAATTCCCGGTGTTTTTGCCATCGGCGACATTAAATTACTCGGTAAAGTCGGCACCAAAACCGTGGCGCTGTACATTGGCACCACCGCCATTGCAATTATAACCGCCATCTCTCTAGCGGCGGCACTAGGCATTGGTGAGGGCGGCGCCCTACCCCAAGACGTCTCGTTCGCTGGCCGCGAAGCTGGCAAAAGCACTTTGGACATATTGATTGGCATTGTGCCCACCAATATTTTTAAAGCATTCGCTTCGGGCGACATGCTGGCCATTATCTTCTTTTCAATCTTTTTAGGCATTGCCGCTCTGAGCATTAAAGATGAGTGCGAAGAAACCATTTCCATCATTGAACAAATGAACAAAATTGTGATGAAAATGGTAGAGCTGGTGATGTGGTTTGCGCCTTACGCAGTCTTCTGCCTGTTAGGCAAAGCCATTGCTGACGTAGGCATCGAGTTAATTGCCGACTTATTGGGCTACTTTTTGGTCGTAATCGCGGCATTGCTGATACATGCATTTTTCACCATGATGGTGATTCTTAAAACTTTTACAGGGCTAAACGTAGGCCTGTTCTTAAAGAAAATTCGCAGCGCACAGATTTTTGCCTTCAGTACCGCGAGCTCAGGAGCTACCATTCCGGTGACCTTGCGCACAGTGCAAAGCCGTTTAGGTGTGGATCGTGCAATTTCTTCATTTAGCGTACCGTTTGGCGCCACCATCAACATGGATGGCACGGCCATTATGCAGGGCGTAGCAACCGTATTTATCGCCAACCTTTATGGCATTGACTTAGGCATGCAGGGCTACTTATTGGTGGTATTAACCGCCGTGCTAGCCTCTATTGGCACCGCAGCCGTGCCCTCGGTTGGCTTAGTCATGCTTACGCTTGTTTTTGAACAAGTTAATTTACCGGTCGAGGCCATTGGTTTGATTATGGGTGTGGACCGCTTATTGGATATGACTCGCACAGCGGTTAATGTCACTGGCGACACCGTGGTAACTTCGATTGTGGCAAAAGGTGAAGGCCGGCTTGATGAAGCCGTGTTCTCTGACCCTGAAGCGGGGCAATTAGAAGAAGTGCATATCAACAATTAGATAACCACTCGCTCACACAAAAAAGCCCAGTGAACTAATCATTCGCTGGGCTTTTTTATTGGCTGGCGCCAAACTTTGTAAAAAAGCAAATCAAACAGTCAATGTAAGAGCTAGCTAAATGCCTAGCGACGAATAAGAATCCCGAATGCGTTCAATCGCAATCATCATTGCCGCTGTGCGTAAGTCTGGAATGCGAGCATCGCTGTTCCATTTGGCACTGATTACCTGGTACCCCTCACGCATGACGTCGTCTAAGCCTGAACGCACCAAGTCGAGTTCGGTTGGGCCTTCAATGATTTTTTGCAGCTTCTGAGCCGGGAACTTAGCACCCACCATTTCCTCAATGGCCGACACCATATCTAAGGTTTGCCGCTCGTGCTGACGACGCTGCATGCGCCCAAAACGGATATGCCCTAAGTTCTTTACCCACTCAAAATAAGACACCGTAACGCCACCAGCATTGGCGTACAAGTCTGGAATAATCAAACAATTACGCTCACGTAAGCGCTCACTGGCGGAAAACGTAACCGGGCCATTCGCCGCTTCAATAATAATATTAGCCTTGATGTCGTCTACGTTACTCAACGTAATCACACCTTCTAATGCGGCCGGAATAAAAATGTCGCAGTCCATGGCTAAAACACTCTCAGTGTCTTCGGTGAAGCCTTCAAACCCCTTAACGCCGCCATTGTTATGGATATGCTTATGCAGACCATCAATATCAATACCATCGTTGTTCACAACCGCGCCATCTCGCTCGATAACACCAACAATAATCGCCTCGTCTTCTTGAGATAAAAACTGCGCCGCATGGTAGCCCACATTACCCAAGCCTTGAACCACAATGCGCTTACCGGCAAGTGAACCATCAAGGCCAGCCCATTGAATGTCATTAGGGTGACGAAACGCTTCTTGTAACGCGTATTGTATGCCCCGCCCTGTGGCCTCTACCCGGCCACGAATGCCGCCTTTACTGACTGGCTTACCCGTCACACAGCCCCAACTGTTTAAATCGTTCGGATAAAGACGTTTGTATTCGTCCGCCATCCATGACATTTCTTTTTCGCCAGTACCCATATCCGGAGCCGGCACGTTTTGCGCAGGGCTAATCAAAGAACGTTTCGCCAACTCTTGCGTAAAACGGCGAGTAATACGCTCTATTTCATGCGATTCCCATTCATTAGGGTCTATCACTAAGGCACCTTTAGAGCCACCAAATGGTGCTTCAACCAGCGCACATTTATAACTCATTAATGACGCCAATGCTTCGACCTCATCTTGATCTGCGTGCATTGAATAACGAATGCCACCTTTCACTGGCTCACGGTGCTCTGAATGCACTGAACGGTAGCCAGTAAAGGTGTACAGTTTGTTACGCAAGCGCACCCCAAATCGAACCGTGTAGGTTGAATTACACACTTTGATTTTGTGCCTTAAATCATCTGCGATGCCCACTAAGTCGGCTGCTTTATCAAACATCAGTTCAACTGACGCTAAAAAACTTTCATCACGCTTTGGCATTACTCGCCCCCAATATATTTTTCATTTTAATGTATCTAATAGTGTATCCGTAAAAGCCGAAAATGCCGCAATAGCTGCGTGCATATTCGGGTGGTTTTTATTGTTCATGATAACCGAGGCTTGCGTTTCATTATGATAAAGAGTCATTAAACGATCAGCGTCTTCTGGCATTTCTAGGTCTAAATACGACGTAGACAAACGCAAGCTGTAGTTCTCAGCAGGAATGCCAAAATCTTTTCCGGGTAAGGTGGCAATACCATAATTCTGTAATAGGTGTTGTGCCAACGCTTGCGAACACTTAATGCCCAGTTTTGTTAAACCTTCAGCAAAACTATCAAAGTTAGCGGTCACATAAAAGCCACCCGCAGGCAGAGTGCATCGAATTCCTATTTCTTGCAGTTGAGCATAAAAAAACTGCGTTCTTATGCGGTGCAATGCACAGCAATCCGCAACATATTTTTCGATTTTCGGGTCGCGCTGGTAAGCTTGTATTGCTGCGTACTGAACCGGCGCACAAACACCTGACCACACTTCGCTGGCCAGAACCACCAACTTTTGCATGATGGCTTTTCCTAAATCCGTGTCGGGCATTAGCCCAACCCCCAAACGCCAACCACCAATGGAAAGGTGTTTACTCAAACCACCTAAAACAAAAGTGCCTTCTGGGTAAAATTGCGCGATTGAAACGTGCGGCAACTGCCCGTGAGAAACCTGAAAATAAATTTCATCGCTCAATACCCAAATACCATGCTCACGACAGTACGACGCTAATTCTTGTAAAAAATCGGCATCATACATTTGCCCGGTTGGGTTGTTGGGGCTGTTAATGATCAGTAGTTTGCACGCATTGTTAGATGCCTGAACTAACGTATCAAAGGCATTCATATCAAAGCGATAGTTCAACGCCGGATCACTCGGTATATAACGGCAAGATTTGCCTAACAAGTGCGCCTGTGGATAGTAACTGACCCATGACGGTGTTGGTAAAAACACATCGGCATCCAGCACCATTTGCAGCCCGTAAATAATGGCCTTGCTACCCGGAGCCACAATCACCTGGCTTGCATTAAACGTGCAATCCAATTTATGCGTGTAATATTCCGCCACAGCCGTACACAACTCGGGCAAGCCGCGTGCAGGCAAATAGCTCTTTTTGTCGGCGTGCTGAGTTAATGACTGTTGCAGTTTAGGGTGCACCGCAAAGCGCGACTCGCCAAACCCCATGTGATACACCGTTTGGCCTTTTGCCCACATGGCATTCACTGTTTCGTTAATATGCAGCGTTGACGATGGCGCTAGATCGTCAAAGGCATTGCTTAACTTCAAATTAGGTTTCATGGTAACCACCCAAAGTTGATCAACCTCGTTAAAAGGTAAAAAAAAGCCCGCGCTCTAATGAGAGTTCGCGGGCTTGTAACAATCTATAATTAATAGGAAAACAGGTTAAAAATTATAGATACCTTTTAAGTACCAAGAACCGCCTTCATAATTGGCGACCGTTCTGCGTGGAAATTGCAAACCAACACTTTGACGATTGGCAAACACGCCGTCGTTGTCAATTTCGTCCACAAACTCATCAAAAATGTTTGACGCCCCTAATGTGAAGGTTAGGCCATCATTAACTCGCCAACCGACTTCCGCATCAAGGTAAATGACCGAATCAATTTCGGCACTGCGGTTACCCAATGGGCCATTGATGGTGCCACGCTCATCAAAGTGGTCGCCAAAAAAGTTGGCGCGCACTAACACATTAACTGAGTCGTTTAAGAAGGTATTCGTGGTGAGAGTGAAACGGTCTTCTGGGTAGTTATTTTCAATGTCTTCAATGGTGGATTCGCTCACCGGGTTAATACCTTGAATTTGCGATTGACCAATGATATCAATTTCATTGCGCGCATAAGCAAAGGTAACGCTGGTGTTTGCGCCGCCCCAATCAATAGAACCGTTTAGAACCACATCAAAACCTTCATGTTCTATGTCCAGTGCATTGGTGTAAAACGACAATGTATTATCAATCGTACCCGGAATTAGAATGTCTCCAGTACGATAAATACGGTTATCCACTTCCACATTATAAAAGTCCACCGTAAGATCCCAAGCGCTGCCCAATGTGGTAGTAAACCCAAAGCTTAGGTTGGTTGATTCTTCTTCCACTAACTCACGACCACCAGCAGCAATTGCCTCATCACTGGTTGCAGGCACTAAACCCTCTAAAACCAGATTGCCTGTACGCCCATCAAAGGTCGTAATGGTCGATGAAATATTAGACTGGCCTGGCGTAGGGGCATGGAAACCGGTTGACACGGCACCGCGCAAAGTAAACGCATCGCTCACATTGTAACGCGTCGCGACCTTACCGTTAGTAGTACTGCCAAAGTCCGAAAAGTCCTCATAGCGTAATGCGTATTGCATTAACCAACGATCACTAATGTCGTGCTCTAAGTCTGCGTAAACCGCAATATTATCGCGATCAAATTCGCCAGCGTCTTGTGCAGAAGTTGGTGAAAAACCACTCGGCCCACCGTCAACAGCGGCATTAGCATCACCGACTAAAGCTGTCCACGTTTCTTCTCTCCATTCAGCACCGTAAGACAGCGCTAATGAATCACTTAATTGAGTTGAGAAATCAGCATTCAAGTTAATTTCTTTTTGCTCATAACCACCCACATCAAAGTCCATCACCGGCGTTCCGTCAGCTTGTAAAGGCAAACTGGTATTGATCGAATTGTTTAAAAAATAGTCCAATTCATTTTTACCGTAACCAATACTAAAATCGTACGTTGTACCGCCCACAAATTCACCACGTAGGCCTGAGACAAAACTCATATCATTTTGGTCACCATCCAAAAATGGGGTGAAGCCCACATTACACAACTGCAGGTTCGGGTTTAGCGCACAAGTACTCGTAACGGCCGAATTAGAAAGGTTGCGATAGAAAAAGCGGTAACGGCCTGAGGTATCAGCGTAATTACCGAAAGAATATAACTCCATGCCATTATCCAGCGTTAAGCCAGAATTCCACGCCAACCGAAGCGCCTCAGTTTCTGGACGCCCCCACGTTTGAGTAAATGGCGCATCACCAAACGGCGTATCGGCACCCACCCCTTGCACTCCTGCATTAACTAACGCTTGCGCGTCTGGGCGAATCACTCCACGAGATAGTGCATCATTATCGCTATATTCAATACTGGCGTTTAAAAAGCCATTATCAGTGACTTTAAAACCAATGTTGGCACCCACTTTAAGACTGCTTTCACCCTCATAAAATTCGCCGTACGTGACCTCTACATGTCCGCCGTCATCGGCGTCTTTTAACTCAAAGTTCATCACCCCAGCAATAGCATCCGAGCCGTATTGAGCCGCAGCGCCATCACGCAATACTTGAATGTTTTTCAAAGCCACACTTGGGATCATACCTATATCAACACCGTGAGAGCCGTTACCGGCAGCCGGTGCAAAAAACTGCACTAATGATGAACGGTGGCGGCGCTTACCGTTGACTAACACCAATGTTTGGTCTGGCGACATACCACGCAATGAGGTTGGACGAATAAACGCACTGCCGTCACCGGTTGCTGGCGTTGCCGTATAAGAAGGCACCAATGCTTTTAGGTTATCGGTAATGTCTGCACCATTACCCAGCGCAGCAAAGTCATCGCCACTGATCACATCCACTGGTACCGGAGAGTCGGCGGCTGAACGTGCTTTGGCACTTCGGCTACCGAGCACCACGACTTCTTCCAGCGCTTCCTTGGTTGCCGACTCTTGCGCATTGACTGCAGTCGGGTTGGCGATGGTTGCCGCTACCGCTAAGCTAATGACCGTTGGAAATAACTTCTTGTTGTTACTCTCTTTCATATCTGCCTCGTCTAATAATATAGAAACAGAATCATCAATATCGCCAGCATCGCTAAGGATATTTTCTGATTCGCTTTGAGGGCCGACACCAGTGCTAATACGAATATCAGTACCAGAAAGCAAAACGTTTAAACCTTCACTGATGGTATAACGCCCCCGCAAGGGGCGTGTTTTGTATTTTTTTACTTCAGCGTAAGGAAACAGCAACGTTATCTCAGCCTGCTGAGCAAACTGAGTTAATGCTTTATCGGCCGAAAGCCGAGGAATATGAAAATAAAATTGCTCACTTTGGTTATCTGACTGGGCATAAACAAATGGCGCGTTTAACGATATGTTTATCAACAGCAGAAAAAACCAAGACAGCCTTAAAAGAATTGTCATGACCCAATTCTACGCATTTTCACTCGGCTCATCTACATTGAGTAAGCAGTGATTAGTTTCCTCTATGCGAAATAGGTCAATTTATTCACTGTTTTAGCGAACTTTTCTTATTGCAATGCAACGCACTGGCAGCGTTTAGCCACCTAATCAGCGCTTTTGTGCAGCAATACTTCATTGCCAATAATGGTCGATTTAACCCCAAAATTATTCTCTAAAACTAACAGTAACTGCTCTGTATCGCCAGCTTTGAACAAGCCACCAACCAAAATATTAGCAGCACGTTCATCCATAATTTTAAATTCAAGCGAGGTATAACGGTCAATTTTGCTAATAACCTGAGACAAAGGTTCACCTTGAAACACAATCACGCCTTCGCGCCAAGACAATAAAGCATCAACATCTTGATCGGTTTTCAACTCTGGCTTGTTGTCGGTAAGAGTGACGCTTTGGCCTGGGGTTAAAAAGACTTCTTGGTACACCATTTCAGGGGTCAAAAAATTACTATTGATGCGCACTTTACCTTCAGTCACCAAGACATTTGTCTTAATTCCATCTTGAGTATTAATGTTGAACGCCGTGCCAACCGCCGTTACTTGATCAGCCCCTACATTCACCACAAACGGCTTATTGGCGTCCTTAGCCACTTCAAAAAACACCTCACCATTGACCAACTCCAACTCACGAGCTGACTCAGTGAATCGCACCCACACCTCTGAATCGGCATTCAAATGCAAATGGCTTCCGTCGATTAACGTGGCTCTTGATGTTTCACCAATGCTCGTTTTATACAACATGGCTTCGGGCTGAACCACCACATTAGTCGCGATCATGCTGGCACCCTGCTCATTATTGTTGGGAATAAAGAACAACAATAAGCCAATACTTATTAACACCGTAGCAGCAATAGCAAAGGTCGCACTGAATACGCGCTTAGCCGCGCTACTATCATTGGCATTATTAATACTTTCATTGCTGCGCCTAAAAGAGCGCTCATTTAATACGCGATCGTCCAATTTTAACGAGTCAATCGGCATTAACTTAGCAATCGGTGACAACACGTCGAGCAAATCCCACATTGAGGCTAGCTTCACTAAAGCCTCACCGTGCGCTGGAGACTCCTCTAACCACTGCGACAACAATGGTTTTTCGTCCGGAGTTAACCCTCGATCAATCTTTACTACCCACTCAGCCGCAGTTTTTTCAACCTGTTGCATATCAGGAAATTTGACGGAACTCATCTACCTACCCTCTGACTTGACGCGTTTATACTGACTTAAACTTGAGACCTTAAGCGCGTCACTACTTTTCAACACTTGGTTGTGTTCATCATAATATTGCATCGTTCTTAACAACCCTTTAGCAACGTGTTTTTCGACCGTACTTTCTGAGATCCCCAACTCAGCGGATATTTCACGTTGCGATAAGCCATACACTTTCTTCAAAATAAAGACCTTGCGGCACTGTTCCGGCAATTTTTCCACCGCTGCGCACAATAGCCCAAAATCTTCTCTATTCAAAACTTCTTGCTCAGTTTGGCTGGAAAATGAGCTGATGTCGTAGCGAAATAAGCTTTCGTCCGACTGGTTATTCACATCCACGTCGGTATCTACTCTCTGAGCAAGCTTAATAGTGCGGTTCGCCAACCGAATGGCGGTTTTCACCATAAACGCTTTGGGAAACAATATTTGCTGCTTAAGCGATGATTTGTAAGTATTAATGTAGGTATCTTGAAGAATATCTTCAATGTCTTGACGCGACGCGGTCGGGCGAATACGACTCAACAAAGAGGCAATCACCCGCCGATACTTCAGAAACTCTTCGGTTATATTTTCTGTCACTTACATCCCCTCAGCCACAACATTTATTACTTACGATATTCATTTACAACAACCAACACTCTATTTATACGCTCCAACTAACTCAATAGCCAATTAATGCTCACTCAATGGCCTTTCAACCACACCAACAACATCACAATACACATTGCCACTACTAAACTTCTTAAAAGGCTAGGGTCAATTTTGGTTAACGCCCTAGCGCCTAAACTTGCGCCAATGAATTGCCCCAACATCATCACGGCTCCCAACACAATGGCCACGTTGCCAAACCACAAAAACACCAACAACGATGCAACATTGGTGGCAAAATTTAACGCTTTCGCGTTCATTGTTGCCTCAATGATGGTTTGCCCGCGTAAACTGATCGCCGACAACACAAAGAAAGAGCCTGTTGCTGGCCCAAACATACCGTCGTAAAAACCAATGCCACTCACCGCGCTAGCACCATAATGGCGCTGAGACAGCTTTGGCTCACTTTGCTTATCAACCGGTTTCGGCGCAACCACAAAGTAAATCAAAATCACGCCAATCACTACCGGAATCAAATATTCCAATGCTTTGGTGTCAACGTATTGCACCACCACGGCACCTAGTAACGCTCCAACAAACGCGTAAGCCATTAGCCATTTAACAGTGCTAATATTGATGCGCTTAGCCTTTAACAGCTTAATGCTTGCGGTTCCGGTGCCCGCACACGCTTGCAGCTTATTGGTGCCCAAAGCCATGATCGGCGGCACCCCGGCTACCAGCAAGGCTGGAATAATAATCAACCCACCGCCACCAACCAATGTGTCTATGTAACCGGCAATAATTGCAGCCAATACTAATAATAGAATCACGAGCAAGCTGATATCTGTCAATGAGTTAGTTAACGCTTCCATCTCAGAACACGGGTTAGCATAATGGCTGTATATTAATTAGAGTATGTAAGGCGCCATATCCACTACCCTTGAATTGTAAATATTCATGGCGACTGTCATATATACACCTAAGCGCAGGTCTGTTATCAGTAATGGGGTACTTATATAGTACAAAGTGTAGGGCGGGTAAAACGCCTCAATTTAATTGGTTGAATACGTTTAGGCGATAATAATAATGAAAAAATACGCGATCATTTTATCTCTTTTAATCGTAGTAGGTGTGGGGTTAACCATCACTCTGTTGACGCAAGAGGAAAAATTGGATCAAACAGTGTTTCTACAAACCACTGAATCGATTCGAAATTTACAAACCTTAGATAAGAACCTGTTGGTTTTGCTCAATCAGTCACGATTTAATGCTGAATTTGATCATGACACCCTGCTAGACACTCATTATCAGCTTAGTGAAGAGTTTTCTAACTTGAGGTATGACGCTCTATTTGAAGAAATTGAGAGCAGCCCACCACTGAGTGAAGCGGTGAATAATTTCGATGACCGTTACGCTTCCAGAGAAGAAAAATTGGAAGCTTACGTAGAAAAAAACGCCCTGATTGCAACGGCGCTAAGCGGCATAACAAGCACGTTAAATGGCATTCAATCGTTAGAATTAGCCGACGCTGAAACGCCCATTAACCGGTTAATCAGTGACATTAACGCAACAATCTTTTCATTAACCCTTGGCGCAGACTTGAACAAACAAGCGGTATTGAACCAACTGAATAACTTGCAAGTCGAAGCTCCGACGGATGGTTTGAATACCTTTGCAAAATACAAACAATCGGTCATCGACGTTTTAGACAATCACGACGACGCTGCATCAAGTTTTAACACCCTAAGCTCGTTGGAGACTGGCGCCTTATTAGACAACATTGAAAAAGAGTACGTTGCTTACCACAATCAAGCGATTAAAGGGTCAACACTTTTTCGCAATGCACTGATCACTTACGGTGCAGGCTTACTAGGCGCATTAATTTTCTTTGCTTGGAAAATTCGCCAACACTTTTCAACCTTAGAGCAAGAAGTGAGTGACCGAACACAAGAAATCGAAACCGCTTACAATGACTTACAAGAGTCTCAAGAGCAGCTAATTCAATCAGAAAAAATGGCGTCGCTTGGTCAAATGGTGGCCGGTGTGGCGCATGAAATTAATACGCCATTGGGCTATGTCAGCAGCAACGTTGAAACTCTAAAGCTAAACCTACAAGAGCTAAGCAGTGTTGTTAATGAAGTGGGTACATTAATGACATGTGTGACCGATGCTAATCGAGACAATGCGGTTATTAGCAAACAACTAATGGTTACATTAAAAAAATACAAACAAGTTGACGCTAACGAATTGGTTGATGAAAGCGAACAACTGCTTAATGATGGCCAATATGGGCTGGGGGAAATTTCCACCTTAGTGACCAGTCTTAAAGATTTTGCCCGCTTAGACCGTCAGACAACAGAGCAAGTGAATTTGCACGACTGCATTGAAAGCTCCCTGACCATTGCCAGCAACCATATACGCGAAAATAACGTCACTGTTGAGCGCAGCTTCAACGAGCTGCCTGCGATTAACTGCATACCGTCAAAGCTAAATCAGTTATTCTTAAATTTAATTACCAATGCTTGCCAAGCCATGAGTGATGGCGGCGGCACACTGATGGTTGCTACCCAGCAACATGATAATCAGCTGTCAGTGAGCGTCAAAGATCAAGGCATTGGTATGGATCAAGAAACACAGCAAAAAATGTTTGACCCCTTTTTTACCTCAAAAGAAATTGGGCTGGGGACAGGGCTAGGTATGTCTATAGCCTATAAGATTGTGCAAGCGCACAACGGCCACATTGCGGTTAATTCTGAACTGGGTAAAGGCACGGAAATAATCGTGACTTTACCCCTTAATAAAAATAATGGGGACGGGTAACAATAATGAGCAACGTAGATAGAAAATATAAAGTTCTATTTGTTGACGACGAGCCTAGGGTAACCAGCGCGTTAAAAGCCATATTTCGGCGAGAGTACGATGTGTCTGTTGCCAACGGCGGCCTAGAGGCATTAGAAACATTAGCCACAACCCCCTTTGATGTGGTGGTCAGTGACCAACGAATGCCTGGCATGCTGGGCAATGAATTACTGGCTAAGGTTGCTCAACTCTACCCGCAAACCATGCGCATTTTGTTGACTGGTTTTATGGACAAACAAGCCATTGTGGACTCAATTAATGATGGTGAAATATACCGTTTTATTAATAAACCGTGGCGCAATGAAGAAATGCGTGAAGTGGTTGCCGAGGCCGCGCTTGCCTCTGAGATACCGCTGTTACCAGAAACCATTAGTGATGCGCCCTTAGCTGCAGAGGCAAAAGACAACGAAACAGCGGCGTCTTCTACAGATTCAATGGCGTCTACGTTAAGCGGAAATGCGCTGTTAATGATGGAGAACGCAAAAGAAACACGCCACCAAATACGCAAGTTTTGTAGCGATCATTCCATCATGATTTATGGCACGCAAAACATTGAACAAGCGGTTGCCGCCGCAGTTGCCCGCGACAACATTGGAGTGGCCGTGATCGAATTGTCTGAAAACACTCAAGCCGCACTGCAAACCATCAACTTATTAAAACAAGCGCGCCCAGAAGTCATCACCATTGCCCTGACCAAAGAGTACGACGCACACACAGCCGTAGACTTAATCAACAAAGGCCAAGTGTTTAAATACTTGGCCAAGCCAATAGAGCTGCAAGGGTTTCAAAAAGCGCTGGAAAATGCATTTCACCGCCACCGTTTTTTAAAGCGCCATAGATCAGCGCAAAAACGATTTAAAGTGGAAAAGAATCAAGGCAAACTCATTGGCGGCCTACAAGATATGTTCAACAAGTTATTGGGCAGCAGCGCCAAAGCTTAACGCCTAACGTAAAAAACGAGAATATGCAGATGCCTTTCATAAATACAAAATCATCAATCGCTCGATCAGTTCGTCATGCTCTTAGCACTGGCTTAATTCCCGGCTTAGTCGCTGGTTTATTGGCATTACTGTTTTCCAGCGCTATTTATGCAGCAAAGCCTGTTTACTCTGGCGGTAAAGAACGTGCAGCCATCAGAGGTTACGACCCTGTTGCTTATTTCACTGAGAACCAGCCGGTAAAGGGCTCTAAAGAGTTCACCTTAGAACACAATGGCGCCACTTGGATGTTTGTTAGCCAATCTAATTTAGAACTGTTTGAGTCAAACCCAGAGAAGTACAGCCCACAATTTGGCGGCTATTGCGCGTACGCCGTGTCTAAAAACACCACTGCCTCAATAAAGCCACAATATTTCACCGTTCATGACGGTAAGCTCTATTTAAATTACAGCAAGTCGGTACAAAAGCGCTGGCTCAAAGACAAAGACAATTTAATTGAAGATGCCGATGAGAATTGGCCGAAAGTGCTCGACGATTAATTACTGGGTACACGCTCAATAGAAACAAGTGTTTACCACTCTATTTTACGCGTCAGCATATCAAAAAACATTTTCCAATCGCCTAAAAAGCTGTACCACGGGTGCTTGAAAGTGGCCGGCCGGTTGTTCTCAAACGCGAAGTGACCTACCCATGCAAATGAATACCCAGCAATGGGGGTTAATGCCAAAAACCACCACTGGCGAGTGAAAAATGCGGCCAAAATCAGCGCAATAACAACCGTGGTGCCGACAAAATGAAGGCGCCGACACACCGTATTTTGATGTTCTGATAGGTAATAGGGGTAAAACTCAGCAAAGCTATTAAAGGTCATCATTTTCACCATTTGAGCGCGTTAAAATGCTTTCATAAAGTGCGGTAATTGCTATGTTTTATAACTCGGGTCAAGACGATCAAGCTTGCGCAACAACCCCGGCCAAGCCAACAGCCCACCAAGCCCTTGAGTTGCATCATTGTCTGACGTCATCATATTGTTAATAACGTCACCAGGAACCGGCGCAAGTGTGCCCCCTGCTTGTGCTTTTATTTGAATGTCGCAAGAAGATTCCAAAACATACATAGCAAGAAAAGTGTCTGGAATGTTTTCTGCACAAGTGAGCAGGCCGTGATTACGCAAAATCATAAAGTTAGCATCGCCTAAGTCAGCCACCAAACGTGGCTTTTCATCATCACGCAGTGCCACGCCTTCATAGTCATGATAGCTCATTGATGCCAAGCAAAATAAAGACTGTTGTGATAACGGCAATAACCCGTCTTGCTGCGCTGATACCGCCACTCCGTTAGCCGTGTGGGTATGCATCACGCATTTAGCATTCTCTCGGCCTTCATGCACCGCACTGTGAATGGTAAACCCGGCCGGATTAATATTATAAGGTGACTCCAAAACTTTGTTACCGTCTTGGTCTACTTTAACCAAGCTGCTGGCGGTAATCTCTTCAAACAAAAAACCAAAGGGGTTAATTAAAAAATGATGGTCGTCACCCGGCACTCGAACCGATAAATGCGTAAACACTAAATCGTCCCATCCATACCAGGCAATTAACCGGTAGGCCGCCGCCAAATCAACACGCAACTGCCATTCTTCGGCGCTGACTACGCCTTTCACATTACTTACAGTGTCACTCATACAACCCTCGAAAATACGCTGCTCAAAATTTACTCAGCACTAATATTTATGCCAATACTACGCCTATAACTATAGCGGCTGGCTTTTCATTGAATTGTAAACTGATTTACAATTTGAGTATAAAGTGAGGATATTTTATGCAACAAAGACTGATCGACATCGCCGCCACAAGCCCATGGCTTGAAAGCTTACCCAGCCAAGCGTCGCACGAGCTATTAAGTGCCATGGTGGTGAAAAATGTGCGCGAAAATCAAGTAATTCAACGCAAAGGAGACGACGCCGACGGTTTGTATGGAGTGCTTGAAGGCCGCATGTACGCAAGCAGCACAACAATCAATGGCAATGAATTGATTTTCACCCCGCTACTGCCGGGCGATTGGTTTGGCGAAATATCCGTTTTAGACCATGGCCTTAAAACTCACGACGTTACGGCTACTCGAGACTCAGTACTGGCCATTATTCCTAAATCCAGCCTTCACTCCCTGTGCCAGCGTAATCACCATGTCTACAGCGCACTTGTCACTCTACTGTGCTCGCACTGCCGGCAAGCGTTTAACGTTATTGATGACTTTATGTCTTACACTCCAGAGCAACGACTAGCCAAAAGACTGCTGGAATTTTTTGCACGCCGAGGGTACCCGCAACAACTCACTATTACCCAATCAGAACTAAGCTCATTGGTTGGGCTGTCTAGGCAAACAATTAATAAAACCCTAAAAAAGTGGGAACACTCAGGTTGGATTAAACGACAATATTCCGCCATTTCGATCCTTAATAAAGAAAGCCTTATGCAGTTGACTGAACTCTGACCGACAGTGAAAACTTATTGATTCTTCATGAAGTACCTGATTAGAAGAATAATGATCGATACAACCGGTTTACTGCCGATTAATCCTTAACGGTTTAAAGCGCGTATTTTTCTGTACTGCGGTAAGGATTAATGTTGAACCCAGCACGGCGGGTATACAGCGCCGAAGGCAAGCAAAAACAAATAAGGCCACCAGTTTCCTGGCGGCCTCAAAAGACAGACAAAGTATCTGCATGCACTACATCATGTTAAAACTTGGCACGAAAACCAATGTTGTATCTTGCACCGTATTGCTCAGCGTCAATCAGCTGCTCTGCAAAACGTCCATGCCGGCGTACCGTCTCGTTTGTTAGATTCAAACCTTCTACGAATACCGTAAAGTAATCATTGATTTCGTAGCTGGCATTGGCATCTAGCTGACCGTAGGCCTCGGTAAACACAGGTTCATTACCGCCTCTGAGCAGAAACTCATCGCGCCAGTTATAGGCGGCTCGAACCTGCAGGCGATCTGTCTCATAAAAGCCAACCAGGTTGAATGAATCACTCAGCCCCGCAAGCGCGCGGTTGCCATCCACATTTCGCACATCGTATTCAGCGTCTGAATTAACGATGGTGTAGTTGGCTATGGCGCCAAAACCTGAGTCACCGAACATGTGCTGGATATTAAACTCCCAACCATCCACTTCGGCCGAATCAAGATTTGCAGGCGTGGTGAACTCGAACGTCAACACGGGCTGGTCAGAGCGGTTGAAACAAGCGGCATCAGGAATTTCATCGCTAGGACACAACGCTGGGTTAGCACCCACGCTGGGGTCGGTCAACGGATTACCGTTCGCATCATTGAGCGTGCGATTTACCGTCGTTTCGCCAATGAAATTATCGACAAACTTCTGGAAGAAGCCGACAGACACGTAGCTGGCATCGTTGTAGTAGTATTCCGCTGAAATATCGAAATTATCAGACTCGAAAGGCAACAGATTAGGGTTACCTTCGCGCGCTAGAGAGGGGTCTCCCGGGCGCACCTGAGTGATGCGTGTTGAGGGGAATAGCTTATCCAACTCACTGCGGGTAATGGTTCGGCCATAAGAGAAGCGCCCCACCAACTGATCAGTGATATCAACTTTCACATCAATGTTCGGCAATACACGCTTGTAATCCCCCTTCAATGTCTGAGCAACAGGGTTGCCATCAAAGACCTGATGAATGCCTTCAAGGTGGTTGTACTGGAGATTTTGAATCGTCTCCTGCACAGAGTATGCCTCAATGTCGGTTTGCTCATAGCGAACGCCTAAATTAGCAGAGACGGCCATGTCATTAAACTCGGTCTGGAAATCAGCGCTTACAAACAGAGAAATCGTATCCTCTTTCACACCATCCAGTGAGGGCGCTTGCTGAAAGAAAAGACCCTGCTGATCAGCGAGGTCAATAAACCCATTGGCTGAATACCGTGGAACAACCGGATAGATAGAGTCAGCACCACCAAACTCACTGAGCGCGCCACCCACTTCTTCGAACTCCAGACCCAGCCCGTCAATATTCAGGGCTTTAATGAACGCAAAAGTACCAAAACGACGCGTATCCACTTCATAGCTTGTTTTCTGCACACCAAAGTCGACGGCGACCAATGCACCCTCGCCTACATTGTCCCACTTACCCGCTAAGCGGCTTTGCTGAATCGTGTTGTCAATTTCATAGCCAAAGGTGTGGAACAAATCGGGAATGATATTGGCCGGATTAAACGCACCACCGGCAAGCGCCGAATCATCAATAGACAGCGTTGGGATATCGCCTGAGAAGTCTGCGGTGAAATTGACTCGTTTATCGGCAACCCCTTCCAGAACGCCGTCATCATTGAGTTCATACACACCATTCGCCAGGTTGGTACGATGCTCAGAATTAACACCATCCGGATTGGATTTCGACTCTGAGTCGTGCATATCCAGCGAGAAAGTCAGGTTATCACTTGCTTGCCACTCCAGATTTATACCTAAGGAGTCTCCTTCGGTTTTTTCGTGATATTGCCACGCCCAGAAGTTCAGCTCATCGGTCACTTCTATCGGATTCACCAACGTGCCGTTCACGTCCGGCGTGCCCGTAGGGTCGTCAAACCACAAACCCTGACGATTCATTTGACTGGTTTGCTCAAAACGCTGCAAGGTGTAGTCAATTGTTGCGGTAACGGTGTCAGAAGGAGCAAGTTGTAAAACAAACTGACCGTTTTGACGCTCGCGTTCGGTGTCTAAAAAGTCAAGGTCCACGGTCCAAGGTGCCCACCAAGAGCCTGATCCGTTATCGATATTACTGGTATCAATGTTTTGGCCACGGTTACGAACCCACCCTTCGGTTCCCACACGGTCAGTATGACTATGACGCTCTGAATGCGCTAATGCCACCAAAACGCCAACCTTGCCATCGAGAAAGGTGTTACTGATCAAACCAGAGAACTCGGGTGTCACACTGTCACCAGTCTCAACACTGCGATCAAAAATACCTTTAGCACTGCTAAATGCTTTAAAGCCTTGGTAGTCAAATGGACGTGCGGTTTTGATGTTGATTGTCGACCCGATACCACCGGAGTCGATGGTTGCGCGGCCAGTTTTGTAGACTTCAATACCGGACACTAACTCTGAAGAAAGCTCGCGAAAGTTGAAGCTGCGAGGGATTCCGTCAGAGGTTAAAGATGACGAGCGTGGCATTTGGCGGCCGTTCAGCGTCACCAAATTAAAACTTGGCCCAAAACCACGAACCGTTACCTGGTTACCTTCGTTGTTCGAACGATCAATGGATACACCAGATATACGCTGAAGCGATTCAGCCAAGTTTGTATCGGGAAATTTACCAATATCTTCGGCGGAAATCGCATCGACAACGCCCTGAGCATCTCGCTTAACGTTCATGGCGTCTTTTATCGAGCGGCGGATACCCTTTACAACAACGGTCTCCATTATGGGTTCACTGCTCTTTTCTGCCTCAGCCGTCTGCGCATTCGCTTGTTGCGCCGCTAATGATGTCAATGTAGCTGCGACCCCCGCTGCTACTAAGGTTTTTCTAGTCGTATTGTTCACACTTTCTTCTCCGGTTAAGCTCCGCGGATCTGAAGGGCGAATGAGAATAACGTCATAGGTTGTCCTCAGCGCCTCAAGTTCCTGCCCATCAAGAATTCTGGCAAGAACTTCATCCACAGTGCATTCACACAAAAAACCACGTATATCAGTGGTTCCAACGAGTTGTGGTGAAAATAGAAGCGGAACATCGGACTGCTTCGAAACCAGCATTAGTGCTTCATTGAGACTGGTAGTTGGCACATCAAACGAAAAGGTTGCATCATCGGCCAATGCAGGCTGACCCGCATTGGTAATGACTGCGGCACTCACGAATACATGGCTGCAGAGTGTCTTTATTCCTCTTATTCTCCTCACTAGACACCCTGTTTAGTTCGTATTTTTTTCAGGGTGTCTAATATTGTAAACAATCGACAACAGACAACCCTCCATACCAATTTGAATATTTTTTCCTTTTTATGTGAAAACCCGTTTTGTAAAAGCCAGGTTTGGCGGCGGCTGTAACCCTTAACACCGCGCCGACAAATACGGTAACCGAGCCCTAAGTACCACTGCCGGCACCATTTCCAACACCCTAGGGCATGCGTGAAAACTACCAACGGTGCACCGACAATCATGTGGTAGCAACTAATAGATAAGACGTATGGTGTTATCATCCAAATAGACTGTTTTAACCCCAAACCCCTTTTCCAAAGCATCGATGAACGCCTCTGTTTCCCCGATTGGAAACGCACCGGCAATCGCCAAGGTGTTCAAAGCCGGATCATCGATAATGATTTTTTGATCTATGTATCGATTATATTCCCTTACAACTTCTCTCAGAGGGTCACTTTCAAACTGCAACATACCGGAGCGCCAGGCCATGCGACGCTCAACCAACTCAACCACGTTGGCTTGCTCGATGATTTTCTTGGTCTTGCTCTCAAAGGTTGTGTAACCGCCCGAAGACACAAGGAGACTCTCCGATAAATGACTTTCGGTGACCGATTCAAAGCTATCTGACAGAGTATTCGCGGTAAATTCAACCAGCCCTTCCTCAACCAACAGCTCAACGTTACCTTCTAATGACCGCACGGAAAATACAGTCCCCAAGGCTTTCACTATGGTTTTGTTGGTATGCACGCGGAACGGCCGGTCAGCGTCTTTAGCAACATTAAAGATCGCCTCCCCCTTAACAAGATGAACACGACGTTCAATGGGAGAGTATTCAACCGAAACTTCCGTGTTCGTGTTAAGAATAATGGTTGAGCCGTCGTCCAGCTTGATCGTTTCGAGACCACCCACTTTGGATGCGTAATAAACCGGTGCGTCGCTCCAAGGGCCTAAAAATAAGCCATTACCAAACACTCCGACCACCAACATAACCCACACAATGCTGGCCAGCGCTGCTCCGCCGATTCCCATCAGCCCCCAATTACGTTTGGCCGAGGCAAACCATCGGCCCAAAGCGGTTGTATGACTCGCGGCATCTTCTAAGTCGTGAACAGCTTCGCCAACCGTCGACAACAAATCACGAATCGACATAAAATCCGCCAGCAAAGGTTCAAAGGCCTGTTTATTTTCAGGGTGCTCACTTAGCCACGCTTTAAGCGCGTCCAGATCTTCCGGCGTAGCCGAACCTCCATCGATCTTAGCGATCCATGTACAGGCTTCTAACTCTCTGTCTTCGTAGGTTTTATTTAAATCAGTCACGTCATCAATCTTCTTTAGATATAGAAGGCCCCTTAGATATAGAAGACTCCTTAGATATAGAAGACTCCTTGCCCTGAGTGCGTTGGCTACCCTTTGCACCAAAACCATGAGCATTCATATATCTCGATGTAAGCAAAAGTGCTTTCGCAACATGTTTCTCGACCGTACTGGTCGAGATATCCAACTTTTGCGCAATTTCTTTATGCGAGAGCCCTTCAAAATGCCGTAAGAAAAACACTTCTCTAGCTCTGGGAGAAAGGGTCGTCATTGCCTTATTGAGAGCTCTTAACCGATCCCGCTGAAATAGCTGTTCAGCGTTTCCCCTTACTTCTTCTATAACACTTTCGTAGACAAAATCCTCTACTACAACCTCTAAAGATCGGCTGCGTTTTTTGGAAAGGTTGAACAATATATGTCGCGCCACCTTGAAAAGGTAGGCCTTTCCGAACTCCAGCTTTTGCTTTTTCTTCGCGGCATAGGCGCGTAAAAACACTTCTTGAGCAATATCTTCAACCTCGCTCGTGAATCGAGTGCTGGGCAAAACCTTGACGATATAATGCTTTAACTCGGTAAGAGAGTTTAGATAGGCAGTTTCCACATCGTCACCACCATTCGCATCTGGCAGCTCAGGTTGATCCTCATGGCACTGTTTTTTTAGCCGAGTCCTCGTATCCATTTAGTAATCCCCTTTAGTGGCTTAGCTGTTTATAGAACCAGACGCCAACCCGCCCACGAAGTTACCGGGACTGGCACATGACTCTGGTCAAGCTGCCTAATTATTGTTATTGGGGTTTCGGTTCCGCACCTGCCATATTGTTGAAAGTGCAACCAACTCTACAGCTAGAACCGACACATTGTCAACAACATACAATTATTGACGGATCTAGCATGCGTTTCAGTTCCATCCTTGGTTGCTAGAACCTCATTTCATTGCTTGTATATACACCCTTCTAACAACCCAATTTACTGCCGATTAATTCTTAATGAGTTAGAGCACGTATTTTTTTCTGTGCTGCGGTAAGGGTTAATGTCGAGGCCACCACGGCGGGTATACAAGGCTTGTACGCAAAGCTTTTCAAGTTTGTACGTGGTGTATAAATCCATAAATATACGTTCCACACATTGCTCGTGAAACTCGTTATGCATGCGGTATGAAATTAGGTATCGCAGTAAATCTTCATGGTTTATTGCTTGGCCTTGGTATTCAATCACCACACTGGCCCAATCGGGCTGATTGGTAATCAGGCAGTTGGACTTCAATAAATGACTGTGCAAAGTTTCATGCACCACGCCTGTTTTCGTTGACGCCTTAGCCACCGCCAACAATTGCGCATTTAATTGATAATCACTTATCTCAATATCTAAATCATCCAGGCACGTTCCCGGCAATTTTTTTGGCTGAAATTCAGTTGTATCGTCAGCCCCGAACAACACAACACTGACCGGTGCCCCGGCCACGTTACTTAAATCTTTCTCTAAGCAAGCCACTACCGATGTGGCCTGTTCAAACTTGCTTTGATTAAAGCTGTTTAAGTAAAGCTTGAATGATTTTGATTCAATGATATTTGGGCTGGATGATGGCACCACAAACTTGGCCAAGCGCACCACCGGCTTGCCTTTGCTATTTAGCCAAGAAAGTTCATAGCCGTACCACACGTCTTCACCATAAAACGGCTGTGAATTGGCCACACCGAGTTCTTCACGGTTGAGTGCGCGTGGCACCGGCTGCAGCAATTGTGGCGAATAAGTAAAACAGTATTCGGTTGGCTTGCCTAATTCCAAGTGTTCTAATGCGTTTTTCTCGTGGTTCATATCTTGGCTCACATTAGGCACTCTTTAAATATTGTGCGCGAATTTCTTCAATTTGATCACGGGTGCGAGCGGCTTTTTCAAACTCCAACTCTTCCGCGTATTTGAACATATCGCTTTCTAACTCTTTGAGCTTTTTCGCCAATTGTTTTGGGTCGCTCAAATCGGGCAAATCGTCTAAGCCAATTTTTCGTTTTATCTGCTCTTGCGCTGCCCCACTGGTAGCCCCATCAATGATGTCTTTGACCGCTTTGCGCACAGACTTAGGCGTAATGCCGTGTTTTTCATTATACTCTTGCTGTTTTTTACGTCGACGTTCGGTTTCATCAATGGCTACTTGCATCGAGCGCGTGATTTTATCGCCATATAAAATAGCCTTGCCGTTTAAATTTCGTGCGGCACGGCCAATGGTTTGAATCAGGGAGCGAACCGACCTTAGAAAACCCTCTTTATCGGCATCTAAGATGGCCACCAATGACACTTCAGGCATATCAAGGCCTTCGCGCAATAGGTTAATACCCACCAGCACATCAAATTCACCAGCACGTAAGTCACGAATAATTTCAACTCGTTCAACGGTGTCGATGTCGGAGTGTAAGTAACGAACCTTAACTCCGGCATCGGTTAAGTAGTCGGTTAAGTCTTCGGACATACGCTTAGTTAGCGTGGTGATCAACACGCGCTCGTCTTTGACTACGCGCTTGTTAATTTCAGACAGCACATCATCCACTTGAGTGCCCACTGGACGCACTTCTAACTGAGGGTCTAGCAAACCGGTAGGCCTGACCACTTGATCAATGGTATTGGGGTTTTGCTCTATTTCGTAATCGCCCGGTGTGGCTGACACAAACACCGTTTGCGGCATCATGCCCCTGAATTCTTCAAATTTTAACGGCCGGTTATCCATGGCTGAAGGTAAGCGAAAGCCATACTCAACCAAGGTTTCTTTGCGAGAGCGGTCGCCTTTGTACATGGCGCCTAATTGCGGCACCATGACGTGGCTTTCGTCCAAAATCATAAGCGCATTGGGCGGTAAGTAATTAATCAGCGTTGGCGGCGCTTCACCGGCTTGTGCGCCAGACAAGTAACGCGAGTAGTTTTCAATGCCGTTGCAGTAACCCAGCTCTTGCATCATCTCTAAATCGAACATGGTGCGCTGCTCAAGCCGCTGGGCTTCGACTAATTTTTCATGCTCGCGTAAATAGGCCAATCGCTCACGCAACTCTTCGCGAATTTGCTCGCACGCTTCAAGCACCTTGGCACGTGGGGTCACGTAATGCGACTTAGGAAAAATGGTGATGCGTTTTAAATCTTCTTCAACCGCGCCAGTCAGTGGGTCAAAGCGCGATATTTTTTCTACGTCTTCACCAAACAGCTCAATGCGAATGGCGTAGCGCTCAGATTCTGCGGGGTAGATGTCAATCACATCGCCTCGCACTCTGAAGGTTGCGCGCTTAAGCTCGGTGTCATTACGGGTGTATTGCAACTCAGCCAAGCGCTTTAAAATAGCGCGCTGGTCCATAATGTCGCCCACGCTCAAATGCAGAATCATTTCGTGGTACGACTGTGGGTCACCTAAGCCGTATATCGCCGATACCGTGGCCACCACAATAACATCGTCGCGTTCTAAAATTGCTTTAGTGGCCGACAAGCGCATTTGATCGATATGCTCATTAACCGACGCGTCTTTTTCAATGAATGTGTCAGAGCTAGGTACGTAGGCTTCAGGCTGATAATAATCGTAATACGATACGAAGTATTCCACCGCGTTGTGCGGGAAAAAGTCTCGCATTTCAGAATAGAGTTGGGCCGCCAAGGTTTTATTCGGCGCCATAACAATGGTGGGCCGTTGCAACGTTTGAATAACGTTGGCCATGGTAAAGGTTTTGCCCGACCCGGTTACCCCCAGTAAGGTTTGAAAGGCTTCGCCATTTTGCAAACCATCCAGCAACGACGCAATGGCGTTAGGCTGGTCACCAGACGGTGTGTAATCACTAACTAATTGAAATTCTCGTTGCATAAAAGCCGACCAATAAAATGCACATCAAACAATAATTATAGAGCAAGCAACCCGAGGCGGTGTGATTTTTACACGCCAGTGAACTTGCAAATGCGCAATAATTTAACTACTGTGGTTTTTGTCAAAGGAAATGACACTAAACCACAGCAACAACGCCTGCAAGAACCTCTTTCTAATCGTTATTGCCTGCTCGGTTTTACTTAAATTAATGCATTAATAAATGCACTTACACGCTGCGATCACGGAGGATTTATGGCAACTTATCGATTGTGTCGGGCACGCTCAGTGTGCGGTTATTCATTGTTTGAACTGTTAATTACTATCACTTTAGCATCAACCTTAATGGCAATAGCCATACCCAGCTTTGCCTCAATCATGAACAACACACGCTTACTGAATACCAGTCTAGAGGTGAGCAAATCATTAGCCATTGCCCGTAATGGCGCCATTACGGCTAACCGTACGGTATTAATGTGCCGCGTAAGCGAGAACGATGAAAATCAATGCGCAACAAAGTATCAGCGCAATAGCAGCTGGGCAAACGGCTGGTTGGTGTACATTGATAACAATGCAAATAACACTTACGACGACTCAGACTATGTGCTAAATCGTGCCAAAGCCAGCAAACGCATTGGCGTGGTATTTAACCAGTCAGGCCGTTTACGCTTTTTTCCTAACGGCAGTTCAAGAAGCGCCGGCTTCTACGTTTGCGCAGAAAATGCGGAGTCATTTCGCCATATCAAGCTGCTGTATACTGGCAGAGCAAGGGTGGAACAAAGCAGCCAGAGTGACCGAGCAACTTTGTGTAAAAACACGATTAAATGACCTAAAGATTGAAGCGCATTGGCTTCTGGTTTTGAAGCAAAAATAATTTTTAAAAAGTGCTTGACCAAGCACAACCAAATCAATATTATGCGCGTCTCTTGAGAGGTTGTTCCCCGATAGCTCAGTTGGTAGAGCAAATGACTGTTAATCATTGGGTCGCTGGTTCGAGTCCAGCTCGGGGAGCCAATCAAGATCTTTTTTGAATCAATAGCTTATTAAGGATTTTAAGCTGCTTGATATTGGCTAATTAGCCTTAGAACCATACTCCCAAATATTCCCAAAAAACAAATTTTTTTAGCTGCATTAGGCTTAATAACGTCTAGATAACCTATTTTAGGATAACGACGCTACTAGGAAAACAGCAGCCCTCCGTTGATATCTAAGTTCACGCCAGTTAAAAAAGACGCTTCATCAGAAAGCAGATAACTAACCGAATCCGCCACTTCACCTGGTTTCCCCTCGCGCTTTAATGGCGTGCCATTAGCCACATTGCTGCGCACATTATCTTTGGTGAAAATGTCGTGGAAACTTGTACTGATCATACCAGGGCAAAGCGAGTTTACTCGTATGCCTTGTGGGCCCAGTTCTTTCGACATCGCGCGAGTAAACGTCATCACGGCTCCTTTTGAAGTAGCGTAAGCAGACGCACCCGGGCCTCCGCCGTCTCGACCGGCTTGCGAGGCAAAGTTCACTATCGAAGAACCTTCTTGCATATGTGGCACCGCAGCTTTGACCGTGAGAAACGTTGAATTGAGATTTAGCTTCATCACTTTATCGAAAAACGCTTCGTCCATTTCATCAATGGTCTGACGCTGAACTAAGCCTCCCACTACGTTAACCAAACCGTCCACTCTTCCGCCTAACTGATCGATGGCCGAGCCTATTAATTTATCTACGTCGGCCTGAGCGGTCATATCACCTTTCAAGATAATGGCCTGTGCGTCAGCGGCCGCTAGCTCCGTTCGCAGGCTCGCGGCTTGATCTTCACTGCCGAAATAGTTAATCGCCAGCTTCGCACCTTCGGCAGCCAGTTTTTTTGACACTTCACGGCCGATATCTCGAACGCCGCCCGTAACAACAATAACTTTATTTTTAAGTTTCATTTTCACATCAACTTCGTTGTTTATTTCATTTAAGGTTTTGAGGACTAAGACTTTGGCCTCAAAGGTTCAATTTTCGGACATAAAATCCAAATGCTCGCGAATGCGATCACCGCTAAAGCCGCGCCTATAACGAAGGCTGGAGCATAGTTGCCACCCGACGTTAACCAAGGCACAAGTGAGGTCAGAGCAACGGCTCCGAGCTTTGCGGCCATTCCGGCAAGACCGGCGAGCGTACCCACCGTTTTACCTCCGAAGAAGTCGCTCGGTAGGGTTTGTATATTGCCAATGGCGGTTTGGAAACCGAATAAGATGACCGCCATCAAGAGCACGGCTGTGGTAGGTGACCCCGGATTTGCCATCGCAAGCAGTGTCGGCAGCATAATGACGCAACCAAGGCTAATCGTAAGCTTGCGCGTTGCATCGACCGTCCAACCGGCCTTCATTCGGTTCTGCGCCAGAAGTCCTCCAAACCATGCCCCGAACATGGCACCGACGTACGGCACCCAACCATAGATGCCGATGGTTTTCACATCCATGCCATAAACTTCAGACAGGTAAATTGGAATCCAGAAGACAAACAGCCACCAAATTGGGTCAATAGCCGCTGACGCAATAATCACGCCCCAACTTTGCTTGTGGGACAACATTTTTGCGGTGGGCGGGTTGTAACCCTCATCAAACTCACCATCACCGCTTAAATCCTGATTCTTCTGACCGCTTAAAATGTACTCGCGTTCTTCTTCGGTAATCCACGGGTGCGATTTTGGCGGCGACTTAACCAGCACCAACCATGGAATCAACCACAACAAGCCAGTGATGCCAACGATGATGAAGATTGATTTCCAACTGAAATATATCGATAAGAATGCAATCAACGGTATGGAAACAATTCCCCCAATCGCCGCACCGGAATTAAAAATCCCTTGTGCTAGTGCGCGTTCCTTGGTTGGAAACCATTCCGCATTACCTTTAGTCGCGCCCGGCCAGTTGCCCGCTTCCGCTACGCCTAGTATTGCTCGAAAAATACTAAAACTCACCACTCCTCGCGCCAGCGCATGCAGTGCAGTGGCAATGGACCATAATCCTATCGACAAGGCGAAACCCAGACGAGTTCCGATCCAATCAAATATTTTGCCAAAAATGGCCTGCCCAAATGCGTAGGAAAAGACAAACACGACTGAGATCAACGCGTAAATTTCTTTACGCTCATCGGCATTCAGGTTGGGGTACAATTCAGCCGAAATATCAGGCCAAAGTACATTCAGTGATTGCCGGTCAATGTAGTTAATAATGGTGGCAAGGGCAATTAGAGTGATAACCCACCAACGCAAGTTGTTAATTTTCATGACTGCTCTACCTCTAAAAAGTCTTCACGATGCGGGCTGAATATATCGATCAACACACCCGCTTTTTTACAAACCGCTCCGTGAGATTTGTTGGGTGCAACATAAAACGAGTCACCTGCACGCAAAACCTTGGTTTCTCCGTCAATCGTCGCCTCGAATTCACCACTCTCGACATAGCTGACTTGCGTGTGCGGATGATCATGCTGATAACCAATTGCACCCTCTTCAAACCACACCTTTACGGCCATCAACTCAGGGCCGTAACCCAAAAACTGGCGTGTAATTCCTTCATCCACTTGCTCAATGGCTTCATCACCTGCCATCACAAATGAGGGGCTTTGTTGACTTTTTTTATTCATACATTTTTCACTAAAGTTCGTTAGTCATTAATAAGCGTGTAGTGCCCTACCCACTCAACAGTTCGGCCATCGTGCTCAACTTTGTGTTTGCTAGCTTCGTCACCTCGCTCGGTAAACACCAAGGTAATGAAATCTCCGGCTTCAAGTTGTACGCCAACGATGTTTATATCGTCGACATAGTGATGCTTTAACGCCACCACCTTGCTTTTCGCATTCACCGTGTACTCTGCACGACCGTTATATTCGCCATGTTGTTCTAGTACTGAGACGAACGTGTGGTTTGTCGCCGCTTCAACTCGATGAATCAACGCACTTTCTTTGGTTAAGTTGAAGTTCGGGTCATTTGCACCCAGCTCGGCGAATATCAGCTCTTCCTTTTCACCACCAACGGTGCTGTAAGTATAGAAACGATCGGCGTTTAACCACGTTACCTGAGCCATGGGCGATGTAAATTCACCTCTAGCACGATCCCATAAATACTCATAACCATTCTCTTTTCCTAAGGGGTAAAGGGCTCTGGTCTTAGCATTTACATTCAGGTTGTGGGAAATAATCTGGCCTTGATAATGCAGTGGCAGATCGTATTGGTGAACATCTTCGCTACTCAGTTTGAACACATCGACAATAAGTGGATATTCAAGACGGTCATGCTTGATCATTGCCATAGTGCGATTGAGCACCACTCCTTCGTAGGCGTCTGCGATTGCTGCGGCGGTGATTTTTACGTCGTCGGTTGCCTCAAAGAACCGCACACTTGGTGCTGACTTCTGTGATAACCGCCAATCGCCGTTAAAGTGACTCTGCTCATCAACAACAACGGTATTGTGAGCCACGGTTTGTTTCGCCCACGCATTATTTTCCGGCAAATAGTGACCGCCGTATTTTGCCTCAATATTCAAGAAGCGTGCCGCGCCATAGTCTCTAACAATTTCGTGACCATTATCGAAATAAAGCCAGTGCAATTTGTCAAAATGACCATGCCCTAAGCCTTGTGATGTGTTTTTCATCACTAAGGCTTGATGGCCTTCTTCAATGCCGCTGCGGAAAATTGCCAAGGCGCCTTGATCACCGTCTTTGCCGTCTCGCAATTGCATGGATTTAAATTCGAAGGGTTTGGCTAAACCGTCTTCAATGGCCTTAGCAACACCAAAGCCGTAGCCAGTTAACAAGGTGTGATTCTGTTGCTCTGCAACCCCCAGCAAACCCGGGTCTTGACTGATTTCGTATGCAATAGCGATGCCGTGAACCAGTTCAATGGTATCGATGCCCTTATCTTTAATCGCATCATTGATTCCAAAAAACAGTTTGTTATAACTGAGTTGCACAGAGGTGCGAATTGCCTTGAGCAAGGCTTGATCTTGAAACTCAAATATCTTTCGTTCCGGCTCATTCACGTGAATGGCTTTAGCAAACAGCACAAATGGCATGAGTGCATAACGCTGATAGTACGGCCCTTCAGCGTAGTAGCCGTCTGGTGAAAAAAGGTGTTCTATTTGTTTCAAAAAGCCGGCTTTGCCGGACATATCCAAACCATAAAGAGCTTTTTTAACAAGCGTCTCATCACGTAGCACATAGCCAGTCATTCCAACCGCAGCAGCAGCCCAGGTTCCGTGGTTATGAATTTTATTAAATGTTGCCGGTTGCCCTTCTGACAAATAGTTTGCCACTGGCCGCAGCAATTGGTTTTCGATAGTTTTTTGATCTTGCTGATTCAGAAAAGCCAACATCATGTCGTAAGCCTGAATGGTGTGAACTAACCACACCGCTTCGTTCAAGCTCTGCCAAAACAGCTTGCCGGGCGTTTGCTCTTTAGGTTTCGGGTGAATACTAAGAGTGGGGTAAAGCTCTGCGTATTTAAGCAGCATCGTTCTGGCGAACTCGGCATAGGCCGGCTTTTTAGTTATTTGAAATAATAAGGCCGAGTCGTAAAGCGACTGATAATTACGCTTATGCTGCTCGTGGGTATAGCCACCACCGGCATCTTTGGGAATTGGCACATCCATCTGTTGCGCCATGTCGGCTTCAACCTTGGCAATCAGCTGTTCTAGAGCACGTTGCGCCCTTGGCACTTGTTTAATCTGCGATGAAATAACATCAATATCACCCTGAGTGACCGTTAAATTCGGGTGCGCAGGCTCTGGTGAGTTGGTCTGCGCGGCATTACACGCGGTTAAAGCACTAACGCCAATCAACACCAGCAACATCGCGAGAATGCGGGTTACACATTTCATTGTTGGCCGCATCATCGTTTATTTCTCGCGCGATAGACGTTTCCAGATAAGTCAGCCGTGTCGCTTTTATCACTGTAAAGCTCACTTATTTCTATTTTTGGCGTATCGAGAAACTCGTTGTTCACCATTTTGGTAACCGGTTCACCGACGGTATGTCGTATCGTAATGGCAGAGCTATCAACAATTGTGTTGTTACTGACGTTACTGACCTGCACTCCGTGCAACAAGATTGAGCTCTTTGATTTATTACGCTTGCCAAAACCCACCTTATCCAAGGTTGAACCCGTCATTTCAAAATGCGGGCCAAAGGTACTTTCATCGGTACCCCCTCGATAAAAGTCGACCAAATCACCCTCAATGGTTTCGAATTGGGAGTCTTTAATGGTGACGTACTCGGCATTATAGATCCCGAAGTCATCACTCTCTTTATCCAGACTTAATACAGAGCCTGTAATATTTTTAAACACCGAATCAGTGATTTCGATATTGTCAGCAAACGTTCCTTTGAACACAGTCAAGAAATTGAACGAGTGATTGATATCAAGATCAACAATCTCACTGTTCTGTACCACTAACTCGTAGTTGGTGAGCATGGATCGCCTTTGCGTTCTTACCACCACATTGCCAGAACTGTCGGGCGATTCACTGCCGGAGATTCTCACGCCTTTTAGCTTGAGGCTGCCGCCTTGCTGAATCTCGAATAGAGCCGCACGCTGAAACGTTAACTCAACGTTGGGCGATTCAGATCGAGCTTGAATTGTGATTGCCTTGGTCAGGTTAATGACTCTCGAATTAGCGTACTGGCCATTTGCTAAGCTTAATATGTCGCCGTCATTTGCCTCTTTAAGGGCGTTGTAAATCGTGTCTAGGCCGGGCTGAATCTGTATTGTTTTACCGTAATCGAAAGTCGGCTGTACTTGAGGTTTCGGGTACCAATCAACCCCAACTTGCTGTTTTTTAAGTGGCTGTAAATCTCGCGCCACCCCTACCTCGGCAAGCATCGCTTTCATGTCGGCCATGTCAGCGTAGAGCAAGCCATTACCAGCACGGCTGACGTCAAAAGCGCTGTTTTGAAACCCATCCGTAATCTGTAAATCTTTCACCCCATTGATGGCATTTCCCTCAAACGTAATACCGGAGATGTCGTCATAGATGGTGAATGGATCAAGATTATCTTGGTGATAGATCAAATTATCTTTAAACGCGGTTCTGACTGGCGTCGCGGAACGTTCAAAATCACTTCCTGCCGCCAATTGAATATGGCCTGAATTAATCAAAGAGTTATTAGCAATCACAGAGTCTTCGACTTGGTGGTAACGATTGATTTTTGAATTGGGCACACCATTCATCACAACCAATGCGCCACCAAAGCGATACCCTGCTAAGCCTTCCAAATAATTGTTACGAACAGTTTGGCGCTTATTGATTACCCGAATGCCCCCGGTGTGGTCGGCGCCGTTTCCGAAGAACACATTGCCTTCAACTAGCGTGTCATTTCCGTGGCGCATCGTCAGGGTGCCGCGAGACTGATAAAACACGTTTCCGATGTACTTATTTTTCCCGGCTTTATTCGAAATAATCTCGAGCTCGCCATCGCACCGGTCAAAATAATTGTTTTCAACAACGGTAAAAGAATCGGTTAACGAATAGTGACTGGTGCCAACCCGCAGCGTTTCACCACCGTTGGAACCAAGAATCGGCCGTGGCCCAAAATAATTATGATCTATTCGGTGATGATTCTGTTGGCTCGCTTTAGTATTAAGGCGCACCGCCATCGTCACCCCTTTGGTTCGCTTGCCTTCTAAGTGGTTATGATCAAAACGATTGTTTCTGCCATACATCGTCACCCAATGCTCGTTTTCATATCTCTCGGGGTTGTTGTAATTATGTATCACGGTTTCAGTAACCCGTGAGTTATTCGCCAACTCCGTTTTGCTTTTAGCAAATGAAATCACTGAACTGGTTGGGGTGTAGCCATTTTTGAAAACCAGACCTGAAACGATCAGATGCTCGCCTGCGAGCCTTAAATTGGAATTGCCACTGAGTACAACTTTGCCTTTAACTTCAGGCTCTAATGTTATCGGCTGTTCAGTGGTGCCCTGCCCCTCGAACAGTATTTCAAAATCATTCCAGACGCCGTTTTTAAGAACAAGCTTGTCACCTGGAAGTAGTTTTGGCATCGCTTTCTGATATTCATCTATGTCTGCCACTAAATAGGTTTTAGCGTTGAGCTGGCCTACATACATACAAGCGAGCATCAGCCAGACAATCTGGGCGGCTTTAGTAATAGCGGCCTTAATAATAACGATGCGATTAGTGTGTCTTTTTTTCATATTCCTGTGAAATAAATTAGACGGAAAATCAGGCAAAGAAATTCTGAATGAAGGTCTTTGCCTGCCATTGATTCGCCCCACAGAAGGAGAAGATATTAGGGCGAATCAATTTTCACCAAAAAAGCGACTAAAAACTGTAGCTGGCACCTATGGTAATTCGGCGATCGGTCAAACCTTGAAAGCACAGCAGCGCTCCCTCATTGACACACGATTGCTCAACCTCGGACTCAGTTAAGTTTATGGCCTCTACCCCAATATTCAGCTTATCGTTCACATCATAGCTGATGCTTGCATTCAGCTGCCCTCGGTCTTCCTGAACAACCGGGAACCCCCATGGAAAGCTTGTAGTACTACCAAAGTCATTCGACCGGTATGCTTCACGCCATGTGTAACGCATTCTGGCTGAAAGAGCATACTTTTCGTAGAATAAGGTTATGTTGTATGAATTCTCAGACAGATCTAACAGTTGCGCGCGAAGATCAACATCACTGAGGCCAGAGGTGGCTTGAAAGACATTAGACGCGCGACTTGTTGCGCCGTTAAATGAATCACCACCAGAGAACTCTTGGTTTGTGTAGTTGGCTAAAATACCGAAACCTGATGCCCAACCCAGCTCGTCTTCAAAAGCCGAAAGGTCATACTGAAACGCAAGTTCAAAACCTTTTTGCGTTGTTTCTCCAGCCCCGTTGATTCTTTGCGATGAAGGCACACAAACCCCAACGCCGCCCTCAGGCCCGAACACATTCACGTCCGCAATGGGGTTGAAAATACCACCCTGCTCACAAGGCGCGGTAGTATCGCGGAAACCTGTGATCGGGTCTTCAAACGGGCTTTCGTCATTTTGCACAAACAAGCCAGTACGCTTTTTATTGAAGTAACCAAGACTCACAACCGCTGACGGAGCAAAATACCATTCTGCCGACAGGTCAAATGATTCAACTTCTTCGGGTTCCAGCTCAGGGTTACCAAGTTCTACATCAGGGTTCGGGCTAGTGCTAAAAGTAAATGCGGAAGACAGGTCATCAAAGTCTGGACGCCTAATGTCTTCACCATAGCCAAAACGCAGAACAAGATCATCTCTTACGTTTGCAACGATATTGATTCTTGGTAACAAGAAATCGTAAGAGCCTGTTGAGGTCGTTGGTGTTACCACGCCGTCTAACTCAGAAAAAGCACTCGAATTAATGTCAGTTTCGACATAACGAACCCCAAAATTACCGCGGAAGATACCTGACTCGAAATTCGCTTGCGCGTAGAGAGAGTTAGTTTCTTCTTCAATATCAAAGAACGCACTGGTACTGGATGTTGGCGAGTCAATTGATCTTGAACCGCCGATGGCCGTAATGGCATTATTTAAGGTTGCTAAAATAGCGTCTGGGTCAGAAACCGATAACTCGGGACTTATGTGAATAAAATCACGAACGAACAGAGTTCGGCCGTCAGCCGCATTAAAATTGGTTGGCCCGGCCGTGATGATATTTGAAAACAGGCTGGCTCTCGGGCTATCCGACAAATTTCTTAGCCCAACACTTGAACGAACTTCATCTCGAACGCTGTTGGTTTCATTGCGCCGCACCCCAAAATCAATGGAGGTGATACCAGAATCGCTTAAATCGTAAGTAAAATCAGCGCGAATTGCATCTTCGCTGTTTTCAGCGCTGTTCTGCGAAATTTGCACATCACGTAACACACTGTTCGCCGGATCAAGCAACTGTGCTGCGGTTGGCGCAAATGGTACGCCAGTTGCCACAGCGAAGGTCAGTGAGCCTCCCGTTAAATCGTATTCAAATGGTGTGCTGTTATCGTTACCGCCACCAGCGTCTAAAGGCGCGTTCGGGTTGATAAAATTCAGCACCGTATTAAAACTCGGCGTTGTTGTATCGGAGTTAGACGTTGCCAGTTGAAAATTGGCCGAAAGCCGATCCGTTATTTGCCAATCAACTCCTAAGCTGAATATCTCACTTTCTGTCAGGCGTGAACCTGTTTCTGTAGAAGAACGAAAGTTCGGGTCGTCATCGTCATCGGCTAAATCCACACCAATCACACCGCGTGTTGCCGCTTGAATTGTGCCAAGATTTTGCCTTCCGCTGGAACCATCCAATGAGCCAAAGTTAACCGTCTCGAATTGATCAGGAACCGAAATATTATTAAGACTGCTAACGCCCGATGCCTGGATTCTAGAGCTCTGCTGTATACGCTCTTGTTCATTAATGATCGCATCAAAAGAGAACTTCAGTGCATCATTGGGCGCCCATTCAAAGGTGCTGGCAATATTGGTCGTTTCAAACTCAAAGTTGTCATAGTCTTGGACAAAAAATTGAATCGGAAGAAAATCAAAGCCTTGCGCGCTGGCCGCCCCACTGTCGGCAGTGATTAAGTTATCGCGATCAGCGCGTGGGCGAAACGCCGTAACGTCTTGTTCGGTATAACTTGCACTCACAACTAGACCAAAATCGCCGCTGTCTGTGCTCCAATTATTGCCGTAGGTACCTGAGACTCGCGGTGTCGCACTATCAGTTGAAAGGCTGCTGTCTTCTAGCTGTAATCGAACAGACGCCACGCGTTCTTTAAGATCCAGTGGCCGTATGGTTCTCAAGTTGATAGTACCACCGACAGACCCTTCAATCGTTTTCGCTTCAGACGCTTTCGTAACTTCAACCGCAGAGATAATGCCGGCAGAAATATCTTCAAAGTTGATGCCGCTGCGCCCAGCCCCGGAGCCCGAGGTGGAAACACCATTGATCTCCGTGCGGTTTGCATTCGTGCCACGAATTTGAACACCAGTGCCAACACCCGCCGTACGAGTAATCTGAATACCGGTGACGTTCTCAAGCACCTCTGCAAGATTTTGGTCAGGCAATTTGCCGATATCCTCAGCAATAATCACTTCTTTCAAATTGTCTGCCGAACGCTTTTCTGCCAACGCACTCTGTAATGATGAACGAATACCTGTAACAACAATCTCTTCAACAGGCTCGTCAGATTCGAGCGATGCTGTTTGAGCCAACGTGGTACTGTAAACGCCCAGCATGCCTGCTGATACGCCAGCAACTATTAAATTTTTGGCTGACATAAGCGTAATAGCTTGTGCGACCCTCCTCCGAACTAAATTCATACTAGTCTCCTCAGAACTGTTTTAAAAATTGGTCTTTTTGTTTGACTTTGTCATACATATTATTATTAACACTGCAAAAATATACTTACAAAACACTCAAACAATTACAATACATATTTGACAATAAAACCAATTATTGTAAATATATATTGTATGACCAATTTTAAGAGTTACTGTAAAAACGATATTTATTAACCATTTATGCTATTTTTCACTGCTTAGATAGTCTGATTAAAAATTTCCGGTGATTTGAAAAAGTGGGAGTTAATCAAAATTTGGACGTAAAAACTTACAAGATTGTCTTACAACAGTCAGTGAAAACCACTATAATCAATAGAACAGTGCCCCCAAAATAAAGATAGATATGTCTAACAAAAAACGCCTTTATATAACCGTCTACAATGAAATAGCCAAACTGATAAGCGCCGGGGAGTTTCCGGTCGGCAGCAGACTACCAACAGAGCGAGAACTCTCTGAACGCTTTAAAGTAAGTCGCCCAACGATTCGCGAGGCAATAATCGCACTGGAAGCCAAAGAACAAGTATCGGTAAAGCCAAACTCCGGCGTTTACGTGATGGGCAATAACCTTATTGACGACGACTTTAGCCGCGAAATCAGCGCGTTCGAACTGTTAGAAGCAAGAGTACTTATTGAGGGTGAAGCAGCCGCATTGGCCGCTCGAATGATCACCAAAGATGAGCTTCAAGAACTTGCAGATGCATTACGCGACCTCAAACATGAAGGGGTTGAAGACATATCATCATCGAGCGCAGACAGGCGCTTTCACTCAGTTATTGCCCACGCCACACATAACAGAGTTATTGCCAAACAAATTAAAAATTTGTGGGACATTCAAGAGAACTTCGACCATATTTATAAAGCCCATCAATCGGTTTGTGTGGCTGACGCCAAGACAACCAGGATCGCAGATCACACCTCGATCTATGACGCCATTGCTTCTGGGGATGTGCTTGAGGCTCGCCGCTCTATGCGCGCTCACTTCTCTGATCTATTAGAGGCGATGCATGACGCCTCTGAAAAAGAAGCCGTTGAAGAAACAAAACGAAAGGCATCTCAGTTACGAGAGCGTTTCACGATAGGTGATGCCCTAAAAGTCTCTTAAATCCATTTAAATATAGAATTATCACCACGAAGATTCTTTAAACAACCATGCAAACAAACTGTTTATAAGAGATTTAGACCTGCCCGCTAACTTTATTCAAAATTTGCATTTTCAACAAGAAATGTACACATCAAGCACATTACTGAAACACAAAATGTCCATTAAAAGGTAAACGCCGCAGAAACAATACAACACACTCTTTTCGTCGAACTCACTTCAGAGAGCCCTCCTTGCTCGCTTCTTATTTACCCTTTTCTTAAAAGACACGTATGACCATCATTCATACCACCTAAGTTGTATACCTGCTCCAATTTTGCAAGCCATACTTAAATTTCAACAAAGTGATCCACTCATCTTTTATCCCCCTAATCGCCCCTAGGAACAAGCATTTAATTATCTGACAATATTCCTTAACCCTCTTTATTTCCAAACAGATTTTTTTATAAACCGATGAATATTGACACAAAAAATAGAACTTAAGTCACTGTTTTTACATAGTGTCTTAAATGAGACGGTCAAACTTCAAGCAAACCAAAGACCATTATAGTTGATGTCTCAATATAGACAGTTGTACGCAAAAAGACTTTAGGGTTACTATCGACATTGTTAAATCTTAAGATGAATAAATAAGAATCAAAAAATCAATAAAAAGCTTATTTAAAAGTGAAGTGGAAATCTTAAGATTGAGTCGGAAAAAAAGCTTTAGGGAAATAAAAAGGCTCTTGAGCGGGTAGACTCAAGAGCCAGACGGAAAGATTCGTGCCCCCCAGCATTAGTCTTTCCAATTTTGTCACCAAGTCCATTTAGGTGGCAAAAAACTCAGAGCAGTGATGGGTCAAATCACGTAAGAGCTTCATCCAGAAGCTTTTTCTGAGTAAGTGTGCGTGGGTCAAACGCACTTGTATAAGATAGCATAAAACAATCTCATGTCTACGAAAAAATGTTTTTTTGACCACAAAAAAACACTCTGATTAAAAACCAATCAATTCAAGTCAACTTATTTGACGGCATGTCTTCTTTTTCACTGAAAATCAACAACCTAACCCTACATTATTCTATAATTGCGGGCTAATTCAGCTCAATAGACTCATCAAATGGACGCCATTTCTGCACTTCATAACCGCGTATCGGTTAACTTGCTCAGCGAACCCGCCGCAACCAAAGAACAGCTACAAAATATGTTCAAAGCAGGCTTAAGAGCCTGCGATCACAAAAGCTTAAAACCATGGAAGTTTCTTGTAATTGAAGGCGATGCACGAAGACGTTTGGGCGAACTGATGGCCGATGTAAAGGCCACAACCACAAGTGATGGTAAATTGTCTGACGAAGAACGAGCCAAACTGCTAAAAAAGCCTTTTAGAGCCCCCAGTATTATTGCGGTCGTGGCGGACATCAAAGAACATGAAAAAGTGCCTGAAATCGAGCAGCTCTTATCGGCTGGCGCCGCAGCGCAAATGATGATGACGGCCGCCCATGCGCAAGGCCTAGGCGCCATATGGCGCTCAGGGAGCCTTATGTTTGCCCCTCAAATGCATAAAGGGCTGGGGTTAAGCGAAAATCAGAAACTGGTCGGTTTTTTGTACGTTGGCCAAATAAAAGCCAGCAAAAAGGTGCCACACGTTAATGTGGACGACTTTGTTGAACACTGGTAATGTTGAACGCCGGAAATAACTTAAGCTCTGCTAAATACAGGCTCTAGAGCTGGAATTTAGAACTGGGATTCTGGAGTAGTGACCGTAATGCCATCCATTTCTTCGGTGACAAAAATCTGACAGGCTAACCGAGACGTATCGGCCACGCCTTCAGCCACTTCAAGCATTTCAGCCTCAAGCTCATCGGCGCCACCCACTACTGATGCCCATTCATTAGCCACATAAACGTGACAAGTGGCGCAAGCGCAGGCACCGCCACAATCCGCGTCAATGCCAGGAACATCATTACTCACGGCCGCTTCCATAACGCTGTCACCCACACCAGCCTCAACAGTTCGGCTTTCACCTTGGTGATCAATGAATGTAATTTTTGGCATGCTATTGGGCTCCAGTAAAGAGTAAATGTAAAAAGGGGCGTATCGACGAGGCTCGATTTTAAGGACTTAATATGGCCAATTCAAGCGTTGTGGCCGCCAGAGAATTAGGCTTCGATCAACCCAATTCAACTTCTAAATTATCAATAAGTCGTGCTTTACCAAGCACCGCGGCCGCTAATATAACCAATGAGTCATCGCCCTTGTGTGCAGGCTCTAAATCGTACTGACGGCAAACGGTAATATAATGGGGTTCAAACCCAGCTTGCTCTAACTTATTACGCGCTTTCTTCTCCAATTCAGTAAGGGCTTTGCGAGACTCCACGCGACCTTCTTTTTGCAGTTCATCACTCATTTCAAGCAAGGTTTGGCGCAACACAGCGCCTGTCGCCAACTGCGCTTCAGACAAATAACCGTTTCTTGAAGACAAGGCCAAGCCAGCCTCATTGCGCACCGTATCTACACCGATAACTTGCACAGGGAAAGCCAAGTCCGCCACCATACGCCGCACAATGGTTAACTGCTGGTAGTCTTTTTTACCAAACACGGCGACATCAGGCTGCACCATATTAAAGAACCGGCTAACCACCGTGGTCACCCCGTAAAAATGCTCAGGTCGATTTTGCCCACAATACAAATCACCTATTTCGGGCACATACACCACGGTTTGCTTAGCCAGCTCCCCCGGGTACATGGTTGATTGATCGGGCAAAAACAACACATCCACACCCAGCTCAGCCAGAAGCCGAGCGTCTTCATCCGGGGTTGAAGGGTAGTTGCCTAAATCTTCGTTGGCACCGAATTGTGTGGGGTTAACGTAAATACTCACCACAACAAAATCAGCACGTTGTTGCGCCGCCTTCACCAACTCAAGGTGGCCGGCATGCAGATTGCCCATTGTTGGGACAAAACCAATGGTTTTCTTATCGTGCCGCGCCGCTTGCACCGCGGCACGCAGCGAAGATACTCGTTGCACTTTATTCATAAACTAACATTCCTATCAAGTCGCAGCTAAAAACTCTAAACACGCATTTATGATTAATTAAAACTGTGCTCTTGAGCTGGAAATACGCCCGCTTTAACTTCACTCACATAATTACCCACGGCTTCATGAACCGTACTGGCCTCAGCCATGTAATTTTTAGAAAATTTTGGACTCTTTTTAGGGTAAATATCCAGCATGTCTTGCAAGACCAACACTTGCCCATCGCAGGCAGGCCCAGCACCAATGCCAATAGTGGGTATGCTCAAACGCTCGGTAATTTCTTTTGCCAAACTTTGTGGCACGGCTTCTAATACCACCGCGAACGCACCGGCCTGCTCTACCGAAATAGCATCTTCAAGCAACTGCTTTGCCGCGGCACCGCGCCCCTGCACTTTAAACCCACCCAACTGATGCACTGACTGCGGTGTTAGGCCAATGTGTGCACACACGGCAATGCCGCGTTCAACCAAGAACTGTATGGTTTCAACTTGCAACTCACCGCCTTCTAACTTAACCGTATGAGCGCCTGCTTGCATTAATTTAACCGCATTTTCATACGCTTGCTCTTTGCTGGTTTGATAGCTCCCAAACGGCAGATCGCCCACCACCATAGTATTGCCAACCCCTCTAGCAACGCATTCAGTGTGGTAACAGCTGTGCTCAATGGTTACTGGCACCGGCGTATCATGGCCTTGAACAACCATGCCTAAGGAGTCGCCCACTAAAATAGCGTCAACGCCTTGCGCATCAATTAACGAGGCAAAACTGTAATCGTACGCAGTAAGCCAAGTAATTTTATCGCTCTCGGCTTTCATTTTTCGCATTGTGGTTACTGTAACGGCCATTGGGCTCTCTCCTGCTTTATAAAATAATAGGGTTCATTAAGAGTCGGTGTTGAGTATTCATCCACCGGTGGATTAAACCAGAGGATTAAAAAAGTGCTTACCCGCTTGTATTTTACTGATTTGGGTGACTAACGCAGCAAAATGTTGATCGTTACTGATTGGGTCAAATTCAGCCGCATTAACAATCAACAATGGTGCGGTTGAGTAACGATGAAAAAAATCAGTGTAAGCTTCACATAAGCGAGCCAAATAGTCATCACCAATTTTTTGTTCGTACGCAATATTGCGCTTTTTAATGCGCTGCTTCAACACCTTAACGGGTGCTTGCAAATACACCACCAAATCAGGCTTTGTGCTGTCCACACTCAAACTTTCATACACCTGCCGGTATAAAGCCAACTCTTGTTCTTGTAAGGTGAGCTCCGCAAAAATGGGGTCTTTTTCAATCATGAAATCGGCCACAATCGGCTTTTTTAGCGCGCTTGCTTCACTGTCTAAATCAGTCATCTGCTGAATTCGTTGAAACAGAAAAAATAATTGCGTGGCCAAACCGTATTGTTTGGAGTCTTTATAAAATTTTTGTAAAAATGGATTTTCGGCCGGCTTCTCCATAAACACTTGGCCACCAAAAACATCAACGATTTTGCGACAAAGCGTGGACTTTCCAACCCCGATTGGCCCTTCAATAACAATATGGCTTTTATTCAAGTGATTCTCATTAAAGTGGCTTTTATCCAAGCGGCTCTCGTTTAACTCTTGCCTTACTACCATACACACAACGGTAGCCCATTAATCGGCCTACGCGCCCCATTCGTTTTTTTGTTCTAGTATAAATAACTTTAATTTCATCTAGGCATTTTTTTAGTATCATTGCACCACACAATTTATAGTTAAAAGCCGCCATGATTAAAAAAAGCGTTCGTTTGTTTTTTACTCTTACTGTTATTTTCAGTGCCAGCATCGTGAACACCAAAGTCGCTTTAGCTGATTCACCGAGCTTTACGTACATAGGCACAGAATACATCGCCAGTGGCGACTTTTCAGCCAGCAGCGGCAGCTTGTCTGCAGACGTAGGCCTAGATGGCTTTGCCTTAAACGCCAGTGTGGAGCTTGGTATTTTCTTCTTACAAGCGTCACGCTTTGAGTTAGAAAGTGATGATTTATTAGAAGGCAACGTCAGTGGCAATATTGAAGACAGCATAAGCACCGTTGCCGCTGGCCTCACATTTGAGCTACCAAGATCTCAACTGTATGGCCTAATACGCGCCAGAAGAGACGAAATCGAAGCCAACGTTGCAGGCTTTAGCGAAGATGCCGACGGCACCACACTAGGCGCCGAAGCGGGCGCAAGAGTGAACCTCACCAACCGTTTAGAAATCAACGCCTATGCTGGCATTCCCAGCACTGACGCAGGCTTGAGCTATGGCTTAGGCGCGCAATTTTTCATTACCAACAATATTGGCCTAACCTTTAACATTAACAGCATTGAGCTTGAAGAAGACGATGTTGAGGCGCAATTTGATACCACTTCTATTGGCTTACGCTTGAGCTTCTAAGTAAAATATAAACACTAAAATAAAGTGTGTTGCACATAGTTTGCATGAGTTATTGCAAACTATGTGCGGCTTAACTCTGCTGGTAGCCATAGTAAATGACCGACACTTCTAACCCTGTTGACGAAAACGTTAAAGCAAAACAAAGCTCGAAAGGTATTTTCGTTGACTTAATTTTTTGCGTTCTCGTGCCCACCCTCATCCTAAAAAAGCTCAGTGGCGATGACATGTTAGGGCCTAACTTAGCTCTAATAGCCGCTCTCAGCTTGCCATTAGGCATTGGCTTGTGGGATTTTATTAAAACCAAAAAAGTGGGGTTTGTGCCGGCCTTGGGGTTTATTAGTATTTTACTAACCGGCGGCATAGGAATATTAAAACTGCCTAAAGAATACATTGCCTATAAAGAAGCGCTGATACCCAGCATCATAGGCATTGCCACGGTTCTTTCCACCTACACTCGCTTCCCTTTAGTGAAAACGTTTTTGTTTAATGACGCGTTCATGGATACCCAGCGCGTAGAAGGTGAACTGGAAAAACGCGACAAAACAGTTGAGTTTAACCAAGTCATGAAAAATGCCACTTGGATGTTGGCGGCGTCTTTTTTACTCTCAGCCATACTCAACTTCTTATTGGCTAAGTGGATTGTGGTCAGCGAATCAGGCACCGATGCCTTCAACTCAGAGCTGGGAACCATGAACCTATACAGCTATCCGGTCATTGTATTGCCGTGCATGGTGATTACCATGTTTGCCATGTTTTATGTTTTCAAGCACATAAAAAAGCTCACCGGGCTGGAACTTGAAGAACTCATGCGCCAATAGCCATGAAACAAAAATCATAAATGGGCTAAAGAATTACAAACGAATAGCCATAAATCAATAACACGGGCCATTAAATAGCGAACTTGGTTGATTGAGTGTAACTTAACGCACCTCAGCCCCCCTTAGCCATTGAGAACATGGCTTAAAACAGGTACATTATCGAGCATATTTTATGGGCCAATGCCTACTGTTTTTGCGGTAATTTCACCGTTCAGTTCAAGGTCACCCTCCAAGCCTTATATTCTTTTTATTTATGCCGAACCTAAAAAAAACGTGCGCTGAAACACGAAAAATTTTAGTTACCAACGCACTACCCTACGCTAATGGCCCTCTGCACTTAGGCCACATGGTTGGTTTTATGCAAGCCGATATTTGGGTGCGCTTTCAAAAATTGCGTGGCCATCAAGTCACTTATGTTGGCGGCGATGATCAGCACGGCACCCCAATTATGTTGGGCGCCGAAAAAAAAGGCATTAGCGCCGAGCAATTGGTTGCCGAAATAGAAGAATCACACAAAACATCACTGGCCGGGTTTGGCATTGGCTTTGACAACTACACGGGCACCCACCACGCAGAAAATGAGGCGCTGGTTAAAGAGATCTACTTAACGCTCAGAGAGCGTGGCCACATTGAAGTAAAAACCATCAAACAGGCGTTTGATGAAGAAAAAGGCATGTTCTTGCCTGACCGTTACGTCAAAGGCACGTGCCCTAAATGTAAGGCCGCAGATCAATATGGCGATAACTGTGAAGTGTGTGGCACCACCTACGACACAACCGATTTAATTGACCCTTACTCGGTACTCTCTGGTAAACCACCCATTGAAAAAGAGAGTGATCATTACTTCTTTAAAGTAAGCGACTTTAAAGACATGCTCACCCAGTGGAAAGACTCAGACGCGTTGCAGCCAGAAATCGCCAATAAATTAACCGAATGGTTTGAAGCTGGCATTATTGATTGGGACATCAGCCGTGACAAACCTTACTGGGGTTTTGAGATACCTGACGCACCCGGCAAGTATTTCTATGTGTGGCTAGATGCCCCAATTGGCTATATGGCAAGCCACAAAGTTCATTGCAATGCTACACAAGACGATTGGGCGAGTTATTGGCTTGCCGATAAATCCGACGAGTCTGAGCTGTACCATTTTATTGGTAAAGACATTGTTCGATTTCACACCTTATTCTGGCCAGCAATGTTGGAAGCCGCCGGGTATCGCCGGCCTAACGGTGTGTTTGTGCACGGTTTCTTAACCGTTGATGGCGCAAAAATGTCTAAGTCTCGCGGCACATTTGTGATGGCTGACACCTACCTTAAGCACCTAAGCCCAGAATATCTGCGTTATTACTACGCAGCAAAATTGGGTAATAATGTGGTCGACATGGACCTCAATTTGGAAGACTTTGCGGCACGGGTTAATTCGGACTTGGTGGGCAAGGTGGTTAACATTGCATCGCGCTGCGCGGGTTTTATTGTTAAACGTTTTGACGGCCAATTAGCCAATAAAAGCGCTGCCCCAGAACTGCACGATGACTTTGTTAATGCCAGCCAAAGCATTGCCCAGCGCTACGAAAAGCGAGAGTTTTCGCAAGCCATGCGTGAAATCATGGCATTGGCGGATAAAGCCAATCAGTTTATTGATGAGCACAAGCCGTGGGTGTTGATTAAAGACGAAAGCAAACTCGACGAAGTACAAGAAGTCTGCACTGCAGGCATTAATGCGTTTCGCTCACTGTGTATTTACTTGAAACCGGTGCTGCCCGAATTGGTGGCTCAAGCTGAATCGTTTTTGAATGTTGCCGAATTAACATGGGGCGACCTTGAGCAACCGCTGACTGACCATACTATTAATAAATTCAAACCTCTGATGACCCGAATAGAAAAAGACTCTATTGATGCCATGATTGAAGAAAGTAAAAAAGATTTAGCCAACGAAGAAAAATCGAACATTGCCGCTGATTCACCTTTAGGCCAAGACCCCATCAGTGACGAAATTAATTTTGATGACTTTGCTAAAATTGATTTGCGAGTGGCTAAAATCATCAAAGCTGAGCACGTTGATGGCGCGGATAAGCTTCTTCAATTAACACTGGATTTGGGTGGTGACACTCGCAATGTGTTTGCCGGCATTAAATCAGCGTATCAACCGCATGAATTAGAAGGAAAGTTAACCGTTATGGTGGCTAACCTAGCACCTCGAAAAATGCGCTTTGGCATGTCAGAAGGCATGGTATTGGCCGCTGGCCCTGGTGGTTCTGAGCTTTATATTTTGAACCCTGAAGATGGCGCGCAGCCAGGCATGCGAGTGAAGTAAACGCTGATGGATCGTGAGGCAAAAATTAAAGCGGTGGATGAGTGGTTACCACAAACTCAGTGCACGCAATGCAGTTACCCTCGCTGCCACGATTACGCAGTTGCCATTGTTGATGGTGATGCCGATATCAATCAATGCCCCCCCGGTGGTGATGTCACCATTCGTGGACTTGCGAGCATCACGAATAAAATAGGTAAAAAACTCAACCCAGAATTTGGCGAGCATAAACCTAAACATATAGCCGTTATTGATGAAGATGTTTGCATTGGCTGTGTGATGTGCATAAAGGCCTGCCCCACCGACGCCATTGTGGGGGCTGCCAAACTGATGCACACCGTGATTGAACAAGATTGCACCGGTTGTGAATTGTGCGTTGAGCCCTGCCCGGTAGACTGCATTGACATGGTAGAACAAGAAATTACGCCCGAACTTGGGTGGCGTTGGAATGACTATTCACCACAACAAACCGCACGCGCGCGCTCATTAACTGAGGCGAAACTGGCCAGAGAGAGCAAACGTCAACACGCCAAAAGCTCACTCAGTAAGTTAAAAGAGCTTAGAAAAGGCAAAGGCCGTGAACAAATAAAAACGGACATTGCCGCCGCGCTTGAACGCGTGAAACAACGTGGCAACAACGCCCCGTAGGTTGTTGGCTTAAATCGTTATGAATAAGCAAAAACGACACGAAATATTCAGCCGCTTCAAAGCAGAAAACCCAAAGCCGGAAACGGAGTTGCATTACACCTCTGACTTTGAGTTGCTGATTGCGGTTATTTTGTCGGCTCAAGCAACCGACGTTGGTGTTAACAAGGCCACCGCCAAGCTCTACCCGGTGGCCAATACACCAGAAAGCATTTACGCATTAGGCATCGATGGCTTAAGTGAATATATTAAGACCATTGGCTTGTATAACAGTAAGGCCAAGAATGTAATCGCCACCTGTAAAATGCTCATGGAATTGCATGACAGCACCGTTCCTGACAACAGAGAAGCTCTTGAAGCCCTACCTGGGGTTGGCCGAAAGACCGCCAACGTTGTGCTCAATACCGCTTTTGGCCACCCCGCCATGGCCGTAGATACTCATATTTTCAGAGTCTCTAACCGCACTAAAATTGCCCCGGGGAAAACGGTGTTAGCGGTTGAAAAAGCGTTGCTTAAATTTATACCAAAAGAGTTTTTAGTGGATGCTCACCATTGGCTAATTTTGCATGGGCGCTATACCTGCGTGGCCAGAAAGCCACGCTGCGGCTCATGCATTATTTTAGATTTATGTGAATATAAGAGTAAACAAGTCGATGATTAACTATTCACTCAAAACCCAAACCGTGGCAACCGGTTCCAGCTATGGCGCCATTGCCGAAGATGAACACGCGCGCATGGCGGTGCAAAATGCATTGGCTAAAATGGAGCACACTACCGTTGGCGCCGTACTGTTATTTTTAAGCAGCGCGTACGCGCACAATCCCAAAAACGCCATTAAAGAAGCCGCCAAAGCCGCCGGCACTCCGCAAATATTTGGTTGTTGCGCCATGAGCTTACTGACCGAAGAAGAATGGTTAATGGACGTTGAGGGCGCGGTGGCCATGGTGTTTCCTCAAAGCATGGCATTACAGCCATTACGCGTGCTAGAGCAACTAAATGTGGCACCCGACCTTGTGCTGACATTAAGCTCACCAAACGCATCCACCATTGCGGTAAACGCCACTGATAACCGACAAATTGGCTCCATTACCAGCGATGAGTATGGCCATGGCCCCTACTCTATTTGGCAAAGCGGCCGAATTGAAGAGCACGAGTTTAGCTTATCGGCATTCCCCAATGATTTGCAAGCGCACATCGTTGTCGCCGACGGCGTAAAACGCCTGTCTAAGGAACTACAAATAAACTTGTCTGAGTCGCACACCTTAAAGCAAGTGGATGGTCATGCTGCATTTGACAGCATACCCGAAGAGATACAACAACTGGCCGCAGAACAACCCTATAAATTACTGTGCGCTGTGTCTGAAAATAGCCATGTAAACAGCTTAAAACAAGGTCACTTCAAACTTCATCACGTGGTTTCAGCAAACCCAGACAACGGCGAAGTGGTTTTGTCTGGCAGCCCTAAAGCCGGGCGTCATTTATTTTGGGCTATGCGTGATGCCAAGGAAGCAGAACGATCAATACAAAGTGAATTATTAGCTCTTAAGCAAACATTAAAAAAAGAGCCATTATTTGCGTTAGCCTTTCCGAATATGGGGCGTGGGCCAGAGTTTTTTGATGGCCGCGACCGTGATTTAGACTGCTTTCAAGGCGCGTTTCCTGACACGCCATTGATCGGTTTTTACGGCAACGGTGAAATCACACCTGGGCACCAAAACAAAGGCTTGATCAGGCGCTACTCTACGGTGATGGCGGTTTATACTGAAGTCTGAACGTACCCCTACTTTCTATTATAGATTGAATATAAAAAGATACTTCATTGCTAGGTTTTCAATACGTCTAAATCAGTGCATGATATCCACTCACCAGCCGGTCATATAATAGTACACAGATCGAACGTATTCATAAATTATGTCAATCACAGAAATACACTTAGAAAACGATCAATTGCCGACTCAAAGTGCGCCCGACGTTAACAGCACTTATCAGGTTGAAGATCATGTTATGGTGCCTCAGAACGGCCCTCAATTTGATCAAATACTGCACGACAACAAACTAAGCTTACGTCATGCGCAACCTAATGAGTTACAAATAAATTTAGGTAAACTGTGCAATCTAGCTTGCCACCACTGCCATGTGGATGCAGGGCCTAAACGTACTGAGATCATGACATGGGAAACCATGGAAAAAATTCTTGATTGGGCACGCAAATCCAATATCAGCAAAGTGGATTTAACCGGTGGCGCGCCAGAAATGAACCCTCATTTCAAGCCGTTCTGTCATGCGCTGTTGGGTATGGGCGTAGAAATTACCTCTCGCTGCAACATCACCGTGTTATTTGAACCTGACCAAACAGATTTGGCCCAGTGGTACGCCGATAATAAAGTTCGCCTTGTATGTTCGTTGCCGTGCTACACCGAAGACAACGTAGACGCACAACGTGGAAAAGGCGTATTTGACAAAAGCATTGCCGGTTTGCAGTTACTAAATAAACTCGGTTACGGGCACAAGCCAGAACTCAGCTTAGACTTAGTGTATAACCCTGGCGGCGCTTTTTTACCGCCACCGCAAGAATCATTAGAGCAAGATTACAGAACCATGCTGGGTGATAATTTCGGCATTACGTTCTCTAATCTACTCGCCATCACCAACATTCCGATTAACCGGTTTGCGCACGCACTAACCCGCGACGGTGAAATCGAAGAGTATCAAAATTTGCTGGTAAGGAATTTCAATGCCTCAACAGTTGATCAATTAATGTGCCGTCACTTAATTAACTTAGACTGGGAAGGCCGCGTATTCGATTGCGACTTTAATCAAATGCTTGAAATACCCATGAGCGGAGAAGCTGAACGCTACCTGTGGGACATTGAAATAGGCTCAGTGGCTGGGCAAGCCATTGCCACCAACCGACACTGCTTTGGCTGCACAGCAGGCGCAGGCAGCAGTTGTGGTGGCGTATTAAGTGATTAGCGAGTTAAAGAGTTAGGTGGTATAGATAATCGTTCGCTATATCGGTTTCCAATCAAAAGCCGCTATTTTATAAACGCCATCGACATTAACCATACTAATTTAAGCACGCCCGTAGACATCCTCAAAACGAACAATATCATCTTCACCTAAATAGCTACCCGACTGTACTTCAATAATTTCAAGAGGTATGGAACCAGGGTTTGCTAATGAATGAGTGACACCAATAGGAATGTACGTAGATTGGTTTTCACTAAGCACCAGCTTTTTGTCACCATTAACAACTTCAGCCGTGCCAGAAACCACCACCCAATGTTCGGCTCGATGATGATGCATTTGCAAAGAAAGTTTAGACCCAGGGTTTACCACCAAACGCTTAACTTGAAAACGTTCACCAAAATCAATCGAATCGTAGAAGCCCCAAGGCCTGTATACTTTGCGGTGAAAATCTTTTTCCGGTCTTTTAGCAGCTTGTAATTGTTTAACAATTTCTTTGACGTGTTGAACTTTGTTTTTGGCTGCCACTAAAACAGAATCGTCTGTTTGCACAACAACAACATCATCCAACCCTACCAACGCAAGCAACTTTCCCTCGCCTTGCGCAAAACTATTACGAGTGTCATGCGTTAACACGTCTCCATGCAAGGAATTACCATTATCATCCTTAGCGGAAACATCCCACAGGCTTGACCAAGACCCAACATCACTCCATTGCGCGTCTAATGGCACCATAACAACCTCTGCATTACCAGACTTAGATAATGGTTCCATAACCGCATAGTCAATAGAGTCACTTGGGCAAGCTTCAAAAACAGCCTTATCAACCCGAGTAAAATCCATATCTTCCACGCCTGCTACCAACGCTGCTCGGCATGCCTTGACCATCTCAGGTGAGTTTTTTTCTAACTCATCAATGTAACGAGATGCTTTAAACACAAACATGCCCGAGTTCCAGAAATATTCCCCAGAATCAACATATTGTTGTGCCGTATCAGCATTTGGCTTTTCCAGAAACTCGTCAACAGCACGTGCTTCATCGGTGCCTTGTGCCTGAATATAACCATAACCGGTTTCAGCGTAACTAGGCACAATACCAAACGTTACCAACTTACCAGTGTCAGCCGCTTTTTTCCCAACAGACAACGCTTGATGAAATGCAGAGACATTTTCAATAACATGGTCGGCTGGCAATACGAGCAATATAGGGTCTGTTTTGGCATCTGCGTTCTTTAGTGCCTGAAGCGCAGCCAAAGCAATAGCCGGGGCAGTATTACGCCCAACAGGCTCCAATACAATAGCTTGGCTATCAAGTTCAATAGCGCGCAATTGTTCGGCCACCATAAAACGATGCTCATCATTGCACACAATAATAGGTGCTTGAATCTCATCGACACCACTTAAACGCTGCAGCGTAGCCTGCAACATAGTGTCATCTCCAACTAGGGGTAAAAATTGTTTAGGATACATTGACCTTGAATAAGGCCACATACGAGTGCCTGAGCCACCAGAAAGAATGATTGGAACCATACTATTTATTATCTCTAAATTATAAATCTGTTTATTTGGTATCTAAATAAACACAGCTAACTTGCCATTTAACAGGATTGTAAATTCTTTACCTTCTGTCGTTACACTCAGAAAAGAATTTATAAAAATCAAACAAGGATAGATATACTTCCTAAAATTATTCCTGGATCAAACAAAGCAACACTGATTATATCGAAATCAGTTCTAAGACAGCATTTATTTGATAAACCCTTCCGTCAAATAAAAGATTATATTATACCGATAGTGTTTCGAGACTATGCCACTTCATTTAGTAAAACTTGAAAATAGCATTCCAACTCCATTGGTTAAAAACTCACGTAAATACAAGCACAAAAAAAGCCCCTAAAAAGGAGCTTTCAAATACCTAATAAATTAGTAAACACATAAATCAAACTCTAGCATTAGAAAAGAGTCACCCAACCCCTACTAAAACTAAACGGCTAGAGCTGATTTATGTGCCCTACCTAACCACGTATAAGTTTATTAAATTGGTGTTAGACAAGATATTGTCATAAGTAGGAAATTAGTAAGACTTAAGTCTGAAAACAACAACTTAGCGCTTGACAAGAAACAAAATATTACTTTTTGGTCATTTCGTAGGCCTTAATTGCCGCTTGCACTCTGTTGCTTACATGAAGTTTATTCATGATATTGGTCATGTAGTGCTTAACCGTCTTTTCACTCAAGCAAATATCATTGGCAATGTCTCGGTTACTTAAGCCCTTTGCCAATTTTTCTAAAATCTGCCGCTCTCGAGAGCTTAAGTCAAACTCATCAGGCGCATTCTCTTGAGGTTCTTCTTGGCTACGCATTAAAATATTCACCGCCAAGTTTGGTGAGATATAAGATTCGCCTTTATAAATGCCACGCAAAATAGAAATCAATTCTGCTGAGGCAACGCCTTTGAGAATATAACCTCGTGCTTGTGCTCTTAGTGCCGCCTGAACATCGTGCTCTTGCTCTGAGACAGTCAGCATTATAACTTTGATTGCCGGAAAGCGTGAGGTTAACTCACTCGCCGTTTCTATGCCACCGCCAGGCATGGAAACGTCAACCAACATTAAATCAGGCATGTGGTTTTCAGCATGAATTAACGCTTGATCTTTGTCACCCGCTTGAGCAACCACATCAAAGTAACCGCTTTCTAACAAGGTTGTTACCACACCCTCTCTAAACAATGGATGGTCATCAACAACAACAATGGAAATCTTTTCTGCCATAGCTTTTACTCTATTTAAACTTTTTATTGCCAACTGTTTTTCATCGCCAACGACTGTGCACCCAACGCCGACAATAACAACGTGACCACCGATGCTAACCAATTTACTTTAAAATAAACAGCAATAGTTACCCGGCCTTTTGGGGCATTAACCACCTTTCAAATCAATACTCAGCTTAAGCGCCGTACCCACCCCTAGTTCGCTATTAATTGAGAGCTTACCTCCCAAGCTCTCAACACGGTCTCTTAACCCAATCAGCCCTAAATTATCACTGCCAGCTTGATTCCACTTAGACTTTCGAAAGCCAATGCCGTTATCCTTAAGCGATATGTGTAGCACATCGTTGTGAACATTAAGACTCAAACGGCATTTCTCTGCGCCGCCGTGCTTATGAGCATTGTTAAGCCCTTCTTGCACAAAACGGTAAGCGCAAATTTTAATCGGCAGCGCGATGTCTCGCTTAATTTTTTGATAATACTCTTTCACCTGTATTGAGCTGTTTGCCTTATGCAAAAGCACCACTTTTTTCATGCACTGTTCAAGAGTCATATCTTCTAATTGGGGCAATACAAGGCCAGATGAAATACCACGAATTTCATCCAATGCTTCTTCTAGGGCTTGCTTAATGGCATGTGATTCGTTTCTTACTAAACCGGCATCATTGCCCGTACCCTTGCTACGGCTATCACTGTGCACTTTTTCTTTCTGATCCTTCTCTAATGCTTGATTCAAACGCATAATCGAGAACCCAATCATTTGCGCCGGGCCATCGTGCAAATCGGCCCCCACCCTACGCAAAAACTGCTCATTCAACTCTACCGCTCTGGCGCTGGCAGTTCGAATATTGTTTTGCATGTCTTTATTTTCATTGAGCAGCTTAGACAGGCGCACTATTTGTTCATTTAACTCTTCATCTTGATCTTCAATGGTTTTTATTCCACGCAAAAAGGTGATGTACAACGCCCCAAACAATAACGACGAGCTTATTAACAAAAACCAAAACAGGCGCGCTGCCACCTTTCGCTGAGCTTTTAACGAACGCTGGTTATCCACGCTGACTAACAAAATGCGCTCTTCACCACCAATGCTTAATAAGTTAGCAAATACCGAGGGTTGATATTGGCCAGTAACAATTGGTTGCCACAGTGTTTCGCTCAACACATTAGGGTCAACGGTTTTGTACGGCTCAAGGGCCGTTAACCCTAAGCCTTTACCGTGGTAAACCATAAACGTGTTAACACGTAACTCGGTTTGCCGGCCTCGTTGCCAAAGCTCAGTGCCATCTTTTTGTATTAGTTTTACCCCCTTTGCATTCACAATTTGCTTGAACGCAAGTGCGCCTAAGGCCTCGGCCATGGGCAATGCGTTGCCATTACTGCTTTGCTGGTTTTTTTGATTGCTTAACGAACGCTGAGTTAACATGATTTGGCTGTTCACCCTTTGCGCCAGCGTACTGTTTTCATTGGCCTGAAGCCTAAGGTAGCCCCCCAAAGACATGAACACAGAGATCAACAAAACACCCACAAAGCCAATACACAGAAAGCGTATTGTTAATGCTCTTTTTTGATTGGCACGCCCGGCACCAGCAACCGCGCCGTGCGTTGAGTCATAAGCACCAATGTGTGTATCAACTTTACTCACACTTCACCAACACACGACGAATAAGATCACACCACGCGAGAATCAATAACGTACCGCCTATTGGCGTCACCGCCCCCAAAAAAGCCGAATTCAATAGCGCAAGCAGGTACAAGGAACCACAAAAAATGACGGTACCTATAAGCATTAACACAACAGGCACGGTCAGACTTTGCTTTACATTAACCGCCAACAACGCAATAAAAAGCAAGGCCAAACCATGATAAAACTGATATCGATTGGCCAATTCATACACAGACTCTCGGCCATTTTCTTGCAATACGCTGGCCAAATAATGTGAACCAAACGCCCCAATTATCACACCCAGCAAACAACACAGTGCGCCGCCGACAAAGGCCACTCGATTAATACCCATCGAATTGACGTTCACTTCAGGTTGTTGGCTCATGCGGTACAAGCCACCCCTGTTCCACCAATGCCACAATAGCCATTCGGGTTTTTAGCTAAATATTGCTGGTGATAATCTTCAGCGTAATAAAACGCCGGCGCAGACAGTATTTCAGTCGTGATGTCGCCAAATTGGTTGGCGTGTAATGAGGCTTGGTAATCACGCTTTAGCGCTAATGCCGCGCTCTGTTGTTCCGGCGTTGTAACGTAAATTCCTGAGCGATACTGAGTACCTCTGTCATTGCCTTGACGCATACCTTGAGTGGGGTCGTGCATTTCAAAGAAAGAACTTAAGAGGACTTTAACGCTAATGATTGACGGCTCATACACCACCATCACCACTTCGTTGTGCCCAGTTAAACCACTGCACACTTCTTCGTATGTCGGGTTGGGTGTGTGCCCCGCCATATAGCCTACGGCGGTGGTGAGCACGCCTGGCATTTGCCAATACTTCCTCTCAGCCCCCCAAAAACAACCCAAACCGAGGTATATCACTTCAAACCTAGAGTCGTCTTCACTGAACGCAGGCATAATAGGCAGGCCACTGACATAATGCCGATTAGTCACCGGCATTGTTTCATCTCGCCCAGGCAGCGCCTGTTCTTTACTTGGAAGTGATAATTTTTTATTCAGTACGGTCATAATTTAAGTAAGACGTCATTTAATAGAAATATTAATTTACTCATTGAGTCAGTGGAATACCTCAGTTGAATACCATTGTCGAAAGGTTGTAAGATTAATCTCAACGAGGGTGATCACACTCAAAACCAGTTTACTACTTAAAACATGAACAGAATAACAAAACTTACCACCCTCTTCACCACGACCATTGCGGTATACCTGCTTAGTGCATTCAGCGTTTGGGCAGCCAATGACACACCTAAAGTTGAAACCGCTATTTTTGCCGGTGGTTGTTTTTGGTGTATTGAAGCCGACTTTGAAAAACTAAGCGGTGTCAGTGACGTGGTATCAGGCTACACCGGCGGCGCTGCGAATACCGCGGATTATAAAACCGTGACTTACAGTGAAACCGGGCACTACGAAGCCGTGCGAGTGAGCTACGACCCCATGGTGGTGAGTTATGCCGAATTAGTGGAGTATTTTTGGAAACACATTGACCCTACAGATCCAGACGGCCAATTTTGCGATAAAGGCAGTTCATACCGCTCCGCCATTTTTTACGCTAACGACCAAGAAAAGAGCGTCGTTGAAGGCTCGTTAAAAGCATTAAATGAAGAAAAGCCGTTTGCTGAGCCCATCGTAACGGCCGTGTCTAAAGCTCAACCGTTTTACTTAGCGGAAGAGTATCACCAAGATTATTACAAGAAGAACCCACTGCGTTACCAGTTTTATCGCACCGGTTGCGGCAGAGACAAGCGAGTAAAATCGCTTTGGGGCGAAAAATAACCACCCGTTAACGATTGAACACGCTATGAGCTTTTTTCAATCGTTAATTCGCCACTAAGTTCATCGTTCAATTCTGTGTTTTGTAATGCTTCGTTTATTGAAGAGCGTTGTAACAACGCCTCCATTGGCGACGCATCAAAAGCTGTATCCAGTTCCGTTAGCTCGTCGGCTCTGTCTGTGGTTAAGTTGTGAAAGTCAAACAAGTTCGGGTCGGTCAGGTGCGACTTAGTAATTCTCGACATAGACTTAAACACATTAACCACACGGCCGGGCTGCTCACGCTCCCAAAGCGCTAACATTTCTTTAATGCGTTTACGCTGTAAGTTTTCTTGTGAGCCGCACAAATTACACGGAATAATGGGGTAGTTATTATTCACTGAAAACTGAGCAATATCGGCTTCTCGGCAATACGCCAAGGGGCGAATAACAATGTGTTGTTTGTCGTCACTCACCAGTTTTGGCGGCATGCTTTTCATTCTGGCACCGTGAAACATGTTTAAAAACAAGGTTTCAACCATGTCATCCATGTGGTGCCCTAGGGCAATTTTGGTGGCGCCCAATTCAGTGGCGGTTCGATATAAAATGCCTCGCCTTAATCTAGAGCACAAGGAACAGGTGGTTTTACCTTCTGGAATTTTATCGGTGACCACGCTGTATGTGTCTTCTTCAACAATACGGTACTCAACCCCAACCTGCTCTAGGTAGTTTGGTAAAACGTGTTCTGGAAAACCCGGCTGCTTTTGATCTAGATTAACCGCAACAATATCGAAGTTAATGGGCGCACGCGCCTTCATGTTCATGAGTATGGTGAGCAGAGAATAACTGTCTTTACCGCCCGACAGGCATACCATGACCTTATCGCCATCGCCAATCATATTAAAGTCACCAATGGCTTCGCCTACCTGACGGTGCAAACGCTTTGACAGCTTGTTATCGCTGTATGACTTTTTATGGTATTGCTTGGCAGTCATGATTAAAGGCTCTTTAGTGTGTAAAATGGCTGATACGCAGGAACCGCAGTGTACGTGATTATGCTCTGAAAATTAAGCTCACAATATTCAGTTGTAATAATTGTTACTTAGTAAGTCAAACATGTCACACGTTTGTAATACGCAGTGGTTTTAATGCCAACTAGCAGGTAACGGCGTACAATATAATGCACACCAAGACCGAGCCTTAAATTAACAATACGGACAATATCGTGAGCTCACATATATTAATCGTTGATGACGAAGCCGCCATTCGTGACATGGTGCGCATGGCGCTAGAAATGGAAGGATTTAACGTTTCAGACGCCAGCAATGCCCACCAAGCGGCCAAAATTTTAGCCGAAGAATCAATAGATCTAATTTTATTAGACTGGATGATGCCCGGCATTTCAGGCATTGATTTTGCAGGCCGAATACGCCGTGAAGGCAATGCGCAGGTTGGCATCATTATGGTTACCGCCAAAGACGATGAAAATGACCTTATTCGAGGCTTAGACGTGGGCGCTGACGACTACGTTAAAAAACCGTTTTCCACTAAAGAATTAGTCTCTCGCATTAATGCCGTACTGCGGCGCCTGGCTGAAAAATCAGGCAGTCAAGACGTGGTGTCTGCCGGAAAAATAACCATCGACTCTGGCCAGCACCGCATTTTGATTGATGGTAACAATGTGGAATTCAGCCCAACGGAGTTCAAACTTTTGCACTTCTTGCTGACTCACCCTGACCGTGTTTTTGCTCGCGACCAATTACTTGATAATGTGTGGGGCAATCAAGTGTATGTGGAAGACCGCACGGTTGATGTGCATATTCGTCGCTTACGTAAAGTGTTAGAGCCACACGAGTGTGACTCCTACATTAATACGGTTCGCGGCGTTGGTTACCGCTTTTCATTGCCGGCCTAATATCTAAAAACAGGCTCTACTGCAAACAAGAAGTAGCGTAGACTTCAATCATGGTAAAAGATCTGTGGAATTATGCGGCAATATTAGCGTGCGCAGCCGTACTGGGTTATGTCATTGATGCCACCGCATGGGTGATGCTGGCCGTGGCCATTGGCATCATTATTTGGCAGCTGCATTGTGTGAATTTAATTCAACAATGGCTGGATAACTCAAGCGACACGCACTTGCCAGAAATGGACGGCTTATTTTACTTGCTGCATAAAAAGCTAACCAAACGCAACCAACAATACAGCAAACGAAAAAAGCAACTGACGGCGTATTTAGCGCAATTTCGTAAAGCGGTCAGCGCCCTGCCCGACGCCATTGTTTTAATAGATGCTAATGGCAAAATTGAATGGGCGAATAGCCACTCAGCAGCATTACTGGGAATACGTTGGCCTGAAGACGCCTCTGTTCGTTTTAAAGACCTAATGCGCCACCCAGAAATGGAAACGCTGGTGTCAAAACCACTGAAAAGTGACCAAGTGGCGGAAATAAACTCCTTAGCCATTAACGATCAAACCATTAATATTAAATCGGTGCCTTACTCAGAAACCACGCGCATGATCATCGCACGTGACGTTAGCCAACTCATTAAGGTTAACCAATTGCACACTGATTTTGTGGCCAATGTCTCTCATGAGCTAAAAACACCGTTAACGGTGCTCAAAGGCTATGTCGAAATCTTACAAACAGCCAAAGACTTACCTGAAAAGTTCATCAAGCCGTTAGAGCAAATGAACTTACAAAGTGTGCGCATGCAATTCATTGTCAGCGACTTATTGTATTTAGCCAAACTGGAAGACAAAGGCAATATAAAGCCTCATCAGAAAGTGCAAGTGGCATTATTAATCAATACGATTATTGAAGCCGTGCAACCGTTGTTAGACGATAAAAAGCATTCAATCACGGTAGAGGTGGATGCTGACGCTCATGTAATGGGTGCAGAAACCGAGCTTCACAGCGCTTTTTCTAACCTCATCACCAACGCCATTAAATACACGCAAGCCGAAGGTAAGATTTCGGTTTTATGGAAGCAAACCTCTGATGGCCCGGTATTAACAGTCAAGGACAATGGCTTTGGCATACCCAGCCACCACTTGAGCCGGTTAACTCAACGCTTTTACCGTGTAGACACCGACCGGTCACGCGAAGGCGGCGGTACCGGCCTAGGCTTAGCCATTGTCAAACACGTGCTACACAGACACAATGCCGAACTTGACATTCAAAGTACCGAAGGCACGGGCAGCACCTTTTCATGCCAGTTCCCACCTCAAACAGGGAAAGCGTAAATTCAGCTTCCCCAAATTTCCTCTATAAACTTTGGGCTATAAAGTTAATTTAGCAATCACATAAGCATGATCGCTGGGTTTGTCTGAATCAGTGCCCGGCTCAACGCCGATAAGTTCATTACCGTGAATGATTTCGTACTCAGCGCGGCCTTCATCAGCCATACTGGTTGGCACTACGCCATGCATTAACACTTGCAACTTACCTCGGTGGTTATAATCGTAACGCTGATTCTCAGCCAAACTGAACACCAAATTAGTCGCCGAGTCACCCAACAAAGAAGCCAGCGGTTTGCTGTGCTCACCGTCATTAAAATCACCGGTCACGTAATAATCAATGCCCTGTTCTTGCAATGCACGCATACCATGATTGATGATTTTAGCTTGCTCATTACGAACCTCTAATTTGCCATCGACTCCTGGGCTGTTGGGCGAAAAAATACTCGACTGATGCCGCTTAGAGGCCAAATGCACGTTAATAATCGCCAGCGGTTTATTGCTAAAACGTTCTCGAAATACGGTCACCAAAGGTTTACGCGAGTCTTCAAAACATTCCGCGTCTCTACCCAGCACATTCACTGACGCCTGATCCACCGACACTCGTTGCGGGTTATACAAATACCCATTGCGAATATTGCCACCTGGTTGCCCGCCGTCCATGCCCATTTCCGGCGCAACATCCACCCATTGGTAGCGAACATCAGAGAGTTGCTCTATGGCCTTTATCAACAGCGCATAGGTCTCACTGGCGTCGGTAACGTCAGTGAGCTCAGCGCCGTCGTTATCTTGAATTTCTTGCAAGGCAATAATGTCTGGCGTGTTCGCTTGCAACACAACCGCCTGAGCCAAAGTATGAAACCGCCCCTCACCCCAATCGTCGTCCACGTCTTGTCTTGGGTTCATGACCTTATCCGCCGACTCAATGTGCGGATCAAGATTAAAGCAATTCAGTGTCATAACGGTAAGCGCACCGTCACTCGGCTCAAGGGTTGATTTGGTCAACTCAATGTAATTTGAATCAGCTTCAAAGGCATGGCTAACGGCAATTTGATACGAAGCCACTCGATAATTAAGCGGCCCTTGCACCTCGCTGAGCAACTTAGCGCCCACATTTAAGCGCTGAGCATAATCATAACGTGTAACCCGAAAACCCGGGAACCAACGCAATGGATTCGAGCTTTCAACAATGACACCGCCATTATCCGTTGCCAGCACGCCCTCTTCATTAACCTGCTCAGGCAAACTCAGCACATAATCACCAAACGGGTTGCTGGGGGCAATAAACGTACTGCCTGCGGCAATACTAACCAACATGCTCTCCAGAGAATTCAAGTACAACGCCAACGCTGCATTATCCACCCTCAATTTGTCAGCCGTGAGTTCAATTGGCTCAATAATGGGCGCTCGAGTGCGTACCACTTTCATTGACTCAAAGTGAATTTGCGTGATTGGCTTTGCATCGTCGTCTTTTAGAAAATCAACGCATTCGCCCACCACTTCAATTTCAGCGCCCACCATTGCGGTGTATTCAGGGCTGTACACGTAAATGGCATCCGAGCCGCTGCCGTCCCATTGTTTATTAGGAGTTTGAATAAAAAAACCACGACGAACCACGCCCGTAACCACACCCGTGGTAGTGACCTGTTGGCCAGCAAAGGGAGAATAAAGTGAATCGCCCTGTATTTCTCGAATACTTAACACAGCTGCTCCTTGAAAGTGAGTACTTAAATTAATGCGCAATTATAACGAAAAAAGGCCACTCGACGTGAATCGAATGGCCTTATGTGAGTTGTTTAATTTATAAATAAATTAAACGCTTAGCATGTACTAAGACAGTTGTTCTTTAACTTCATCCACATTTTGGTGGCGAATGTCTTGGCCTTCGACCAAGTAAATTACGTTCTCACAAATATTAATGCAATGATCACCAATTCGCTCTAACGAACGAGCCGCCCACATAACGTCTAAGCCATCGGCAATATTTTCCGGGTCTTTTTTCATAAACTCAATCAAACGCCGAACCACGCGCGAATATTCGCTGTCAATTTCTTGATCACGGCGCATGATTTTTACCGCATTGCGAGTTTTCATTCGCGCGTAAGTGTTCAACGTTTCGTGTAAGAATTCTTTCACGTGCTCGGTTAATGACAGTAAGCCTTTAAAGGCTTTTTTAGACGCGTCTCGGTCCATCGCGTGGCGCACCATGTCGGCCACTCGCTGAGCTTCATCACCAATACGCTCTAAATCACGAACCGATTTAGTGGTGGCGATAATCAAACGAAGGTCACCCGCAGCAGGGTGTCGGCGCGCTAATATTTGCGTGCACTCTTCGTCAATTTGCATTTCCAGATCGTTAATTTCATCGTCGACTTTTTCAATGTCAATAATGGGTGAACTTTCCCCATCACGTAATGCGTCGAGCACTTTATCCAGTTGCACTTCAACCAAACCGCCCATTTTTAATACGCGCGAACGAATTTCGTCTAACTCTTCGTCAAACTGGCGTGAAATATGACCGCCGACTCTCACTGATTTACTCATAATTTATCTCTACTTATCGTCCTTAATCATTAGCTAGCCAATACGCCCGGTAATATACTCTTCCGTAAGTTTGTGTTCCGGGTTAGTGAATACCGTTGATGTGTCATTCACTTCAATAAGCTTACCTAAATGAAAGTAAGCGGTTCGCTGCGACACCCTTGCGGCCTGTTGCATGGAGTGCGTCACAATACAGATGGTGAAATTTTCACTCAACTCGTGAATCAACTCTTCAACCGTGGCCGTAGCAATGGGGTCCAGCGCTGAGCAAGGCTCGTCCATCAAAATAACTTCAGGGTTAACCGCAATAGCTCGTGCAATGCACAAACGCTGCTGTTGACCACCCGACAAGCCGGTTGCCGGCTCATCTAAGCGGTCTTTGACTTCTTTCCACAAACCGCAACGCTGTAAGCTCTTTTCAACCAATTCGTCTAACTCAACTTTATTGTCGGTTAGGCCGTGAATGCGTGCGCCGTAAGCCACATTTTCATAAATTGACTTAGGGAATGGGTTTGGCTTTTGAAACACCATACCAACACGGGCGCGCAGCTCTACAACATCCACCTTTTTATCGTAAATGTTTAAGTCATCAAGCATTAACTGACCGTCAACACGACAAATATCAATGGTGTCGTTCATTCGGTTTAGGCAACGTAAGAAGGTGGATTTACCACAACCGGATGGGCCAATCATTGAAATCACTTGATTGTGGCCAACGTCTAGGTTCACATCAAAGATCGCCTGTTTAGCACCATAAAATACGTTGGTATTTTTGATGCTCATTTTAGGGCTATCTAATAATGGCTTGCCAACGGTTTGGTAAGTCTCTTTTGCGATTTCTGACATAGTATTGTTAATTGCTGTGTTCATTTTTTACTCTGTATCTAACAAACCAATGATATAGGTTTTACCACCGACGTTCTAATCGCTTACGCAACCAAACCGCCATACTGTTCATAAAAATTAGAAAACCCAATAAAACCATGATCGCGGCTGATGTTTTTTCCACAAAAGCTCGCTCTGGGCTGTCTGACCACAAGAAAATTTGTACTGGCAACACCGTTGCCGAGTCCGTGATTGATGCCGGTGTGTCGACAATAAATGCCACCATGCCAATCATTAATAACGGCGCTGTTTCACCCAACGCTTGAGCCATACCAATAATAGTACCGGTAAGCATGCCCGGCATGGCCAGCGGTAAAACGTGGTGCAATACCGTTTGCACTTTAGATGCGCCCATACCGAGCGCGGCATCGCGAATTGACGGTGGCACTGCTTTAATCGCCGCACGGCTGGAAATAATAATGGTCGGTAATGTCATCAAGGTTAAAACAAAACCACCCACCAAGGGCACCGAGCGCGGCATGCCAAAAAAGTTAATAAAAACCGCCAAGCCAAGCAAACCAAAAATAACCGACGGCACCGCCGCAAGATTATTAATGTTCACCTCAATAAAGTCTGTGAACTTGTTCTTTGGGGCAAATTCTTCTAAGTAGATTGCCGTAGCCACCGCTATCGGGAAAGACAATATAAGAGTCACGAACAAGGTCAATATTGACCCCATAATAGCCCCTTTAATGCCCGCCAGTTCGGGCTCTCGAGAATCCGCATTGCTAAAGAAAATGGTGTTGAAGCGCTTTTCAACAACACCCGCATCAACAAACTTATTGAGCATCGACACCTGAAAGTCATTGATACGACCAATCACTTTGTCTTCAGGTAAATCACGCCCATAACTGTGCTTGTAATAGGTATCAAAGTCATCGTCAGCAATCATGCTCACGGTTTGCGTGGTTCCAATAATACTCGGGTCAGCCAACACCATGTCACGCAAAATAAGCGGCGCATCGCTGGTGAAAAGCGCGTACAGAGAACGCTTATCTTTGCGGCCCGTCACTTCTGGATTTTGCTCACGCAAGGTCTTTTTAAAGAACGAACCAAAGCTGGCGGCTTTAATTTCGGCCTCGGTGCTTTGAGGCGTTAAACCTAATTTCTCTTCATCAAACGGTATTTCTATGTTGATGTAAGTTTGAGTGAATGCGCCAATGCCTTTACTGATAATGTCAGTGAATAAAAACAACACACACAACAAACCAAAACCAATGGAAAGACGACCGAACCATTTAAACCTGCTTTCGGCTCGATGGCGTTTTGCCAGCTGAGCGGCGCGCTTTTGAGCGACTATCTCTTGATCAATCATATTGTTCTCTGTATTTCTTAACAACGCGCAATGCAATTATATTCAACGCCAAGGTAATAACGAAAAGGAACAGCCCAAGCGCAAATGCCGCCAATGTTTTAGCACTGTCGAACTCTTGGTCACCGACCAGCAGTGTCACAATTTGCACGGTAACCGTGGTAACCGCTTCTAATGGGTTGACGGTAAGATTGGCCGCTAAACCAGCCGCCATAACCACAATCATGGTTTCACCAATCGCTCTTGATGCCGCTAACAATACACCGCCAACAATGCCTGGCAACGCGGCCGGAAAAACCACTTTTTTGATTGTCTCAGATTGCGTTGAACCTAAGCCGTAAGAGCCATCACGCAAACTTTGTGGCACCGCATTAATAACGTCGTCTGACAGTGATGACACAAATGGAATAATCATGACGCCCATGACTATGCCCGCCGCCAACGCACTTTCAGAGGAAACGCTTAAATTGGCCAGAATTTGAATTCCGTTTTCTGCGCCCCAATCACGAATACCGTCACCAATGTTTCTAATGGCAGGGGCCACGGTTAAGGCGGCAAAAAAGCCGTACACAACGGTTGGTACACCCGCCAGTATTTCCAAAGCCGGTTTCACCCAAGCACGCACCCGTGCCGACGCATATTCAGATAAATAAATCGCAGACATTAAGCCCACTGGAACCGCAATAACTAAGGCTATGAACGAAATAAGCAATGTGCCCACAATCAGCGGGATAACACCAAACGAACCTGAAGCACCGGCCTGGTCGGCCCTGATGGCGATTTGCGGGCTCCAATGAGTACCGAACAAAAATTCAGTGAATGGCACTTTTTGGAAAAAATGAATCGATTCAAAAAGCACCGAGAACACGATGCCAAATGTGGAGAAAATCGCGATGCTTGAACAGACGATCAACACCACATTAAAAATTCGCTCAACGCCATAACGGGCATTATGGGTTGCTCTAATGCTACGGTAGCCTAATAAACAGCCGACAATCAGCACAATGATGGCTAATATTGGCATGGCTTTGACGCTGGTCGAATTTAAGCTACTGAGTTTTTGTATTGCGCCTTGGTACTCTACGCCAAGAGTGTCCGCTGGCCCAATACCGGCCGCCGCGTTAGTCACTTGACTCATGACCAAGCCTAAATCTTCAGAGCTTAAACTTTTTGCTTCGATTGGCAATTCGGCACGCACTAAAGAGTTGATGATCGCGCCATCAAACACCGACCACAAGACAATCAGAAGTAGCGCAGGCAATAGCGCCCAAAGCCCCATCAAGCTGGCGTAGTAGCTTGGCAGTGAAGCCAAATTACGCACTCCGCCGATCGGCTTTGCTATTTGCTGAGACCGCATACGGCCGAGCATGTAGGCCATGCCAGCGCCAGCTAACACAATAATAAGTAAGGTGGGTAATGTCATTCTATTTGAAATTCGTTTTTATTTTTCAGCTAAGTCTTGCTCAATACACTGTCTATGAACACTTACATTTTGTACTGTAAATGTAAGATTGCAATCTTACAGTATCATTGCAAAACAGCATTTTTGAGAAGGAATTTGTAAAAAGTAACGTTATAAAAAACAAAAAAGCGGATGAGATTATACCTCACCCGCCAAAACGAATTTGGTTTTGTTCACCTTCTTAGGTTAAGAAGGTGAACATTACCTTTTCGAGAGGAGATTATTTTTCTTTTTCAGCTCTCAAACTTATAGTGCTAAGTTCTTAAGTGCTTTAGCTGAAGAAGACATTTCTTCGTATTGCTCGTCACCTAGAGGAATCAAACCTTTATCAATCAGGTAACCGTCTGGGCCAATCACATCTTCAGATACAAAAGTATTTAAGTACTCTTGGATGCCTGGAACCACACCGATGTGTGCTTTCTTAACATAAAAGTACAATGGACGACTGACTTTATACTCGCCACCGGCAATCGCATCAAACGTTGGCGCTTGGCCATCGATCACAGAACCTTGCACTTTGTCAGAGTTTTGATCTAAAAAGCTGAAACCGAAGATACCTAAGGCGCTTGGGTTGGCAACCAACTTGTTAACAATCAGGTTATCGTTTTCACCCGCTTCAATGTAAGCACCGTCTTCACGAACCGAACGACCGATGATTTTAACAACGTCTTTACCTTTGGCTTTCTCGCCTTTCTTTTTAACCGCAGCAGCCCATGCAGACTCAGCGCCAAGCTTTTTAACCAAAGCCGCGATTTCGTCTTTATTATCTGCTTCTAGCTTACGCAATTTAGCAATGTCTTCAATTTGACGAGCACCGCCTTCAAGCGCCAACTCAGCAAACGCATCGCGCGTACCCGATGTTGGTGGTGGGCCTAACACTTCAATTTTAGTTGCAGGAAGCGCCGCATTAACGTCTTTCCAAGTCTTATTTGGATTATCAATTAACTTTCCATCTGGGCCAGGAATCATTTTAGCCAGCGCTAGATAGATGTCTTTACGAGTCAATGCCATTGGTTCAACACCTTTGGCGTTAGCCAATACAATGCCGTCATAACCAATCAATACTTCAATAATGTCTGTCACGCCATTTTTTTGGCACTTTTCAAACTCACTACTTTTAATTCGGCGAGAAGCGTTGGTGATATCTGGGTTGGCTTCACCAACACCTTTACAAAATAGCTTTAAACCGCCACCAGAGCCCGTTGACTCTACTTTCGGTGCTTTGAAATCTGACGACTTACCAAAGCGCTCAGCAACCACAGTTGCAAATGGGTAAACAGTTGAAGAACCAACGATACTAATAGTGTCGCGCGCTGATGCTACTGAAATATTGGCAACCGTAGCAGCGGCTACAAGACCATATACTAGTTTTTTCACAGTTATCTCCTATGGGGGATGTGATCGATTTATTTAAAAACTGTGCATATCCTAAGGTTCGCTTATGACAGTTATATTACAAGTTGTGTGCATTTTTGACACATTAAAATCAAAAACAGCAACTCTTTGTTTTTATTGATCTTTGGTGAATTAAATTCACTCTTTTTTACTTACTTAGATATTGATTTAGGGGCCGGCTTATCTTGAACTAATATGTAGGGAGCCACCACCACTGACCACAACTCAACGTCATCATCATACCATTGTCTCGCCAGTTGATTGTCAGGCTGTTGAATCAACTGCTGCGACAATAAAGGCTCAAGTTCAGCCGCTTTATCTTCGGCAAACAAACTGGCAACCTCAACCAAATTAAGCTCAGAGCTCACATTCAGCACCGCGCCCTGAGCAAAAAAACGCTGCAAATCATGCCAACGAATTAAAGCGGTTTCAGCCAACAGCTTATGAGTGACGGATTCGAATTCAATGGTGTCGGTCATAACAGAATAATACCGTTAGGGTCTAAATATAAAAACTGCACAAAACGAGACATTTACATGACACGGTTAATGCGCATTAAATTGAGAATAGCCAATAAGCACAAAAAAGCCCCGCTGCGCTATACAACGGGGCCAGATTGTTACTTAAAGAAACTTACGCTTAGCCTGCAGCCGCGTCTTTAACTTCTTCAGTGGCTTCTTCAACAGCGTCAGCCGCTTTTTCTTTAGCGCCATCTACAGCACCGTCAACCGCATCTCCGGCCATTTCTTTCGCGCCATCAACCGCATCGCCGGCCATTTCTTTTGCACCATCAACGGCGTCACCGGCCATTTCTTTTGCACCGTCAACCGCGTCGCTTGCGCCTTCAGCTACCGCTGAACCAGCGTCTTTAGCCATATCAACCGCACCGTCAGCAGCATTACCAACCGCTTCACCGGCGTCAGACGCCATCTCTTTTGCGCCGTCAACGGCGTCACCAGCCATTGATTTTGCACCGTCAACCGCGTCACTTGCGCCTTCAGCTACCGCTGAACCAGCATCTTTAGCCATATCAACCGCGCCGTCAGCGGCATTACCAACCGCTTCACCAGCGTCAGACGCCATTTCTTTTGCGCCTTCAGCAACATCACTCGCTGTTTCTGAAACAGCGTCGGCCGCTGAATCTACCGCATCGGCAGTTGCATCAACAGCACTTGAAGCGGCTTCTTTAGTCGCATCAATCGCATTGCTGATTGATGATGAGTCGTCTTGATTACCGCAAGCAACCAAACCTAACGCTAGTGTTAGAGATGCGGCCAGTTTTACAGTAGATTTCATTATGATAGTTCCTCTTAATCTGTAACAATTTTATTTAATTTAATTTTTGAGTAGCTTTGCATTTAAATCGGCTTGCATTAACGCAAGACCTAAATATCCAATATTGCAACCTGCAATCAAAGCCTGTTACCTACCCTTGTTATTGTTTAGCTAACAAACCGAAGATACACGCTTGTTAGCAAACACGCCAGAGCAAACTGATTATATCTTCATAAACATTAACACGCTAATTTGATTTCCAATTTTGCCCCTTGATAACATTAAGTTATTGAATTTTTAACAAAGATTAACGTATTAATAGCATTGAGGTTTAACCCAACAACAACCCCACACTGAGTGAACATTTACGTGCTTTAAACCGCATATTTGATTACTAACGTCTTCCACAATGTTGATTATCACGGTAGTTTAGTGTAAAACTGCTGCTCGATTTTTCAGACGGTATTGGGTAAAAATCAAATTTAAATTGATACAACTCTTAACTTTTAACGCCTTTATTGCGCCTTATTTGCTACTGTTGATATGCCTTAAATTGACCCTAAGTTGGTCTAAACAGGCTATTAAATGAGCAAAAGTGAGCACGAAGGATACAAAAGCAAGAAGCCCAAAGAAGCCAAACACTTGAACATATTGGTAACAAAGTGACTAAGAAAGCGACTCAAAAAGTGGCAAAGAACGCCGCGGAAGCAAACGACAATTTAATTCATGGAATCACTCCATATAAGGAAAAGGCTCGCGAAAAGTACATGAACCCTAATCAGGTTGATCACTTTCGCAATATCCTTATGGCGTGGAAGCAAAACCTGCTAGATGAAGTGTCTCGAACCATCCACTTAATGCAAGATGAGAACATAAATCATCCAGACCCCAACGATCGAGCCAGCCAAGAAACTGACATGTCTTTAGAGTTACGCAACCGTGATCGCGAGCGCAAACTATTAAAGAAAATTGATCAGACCATTATTCGTGTTGATAACGACGATTACGGATGGTGTGACAGATGTGGTATTGAGATAGGCATTCGCCGCTTAGAAGCCAGGCCAACAGCCGAATTGTGCGTGGACTGCAAAACACTCAACGAAATAAAAGAACGCCAGATGATCTAAATCATCATGTTTTTTTATTAATAGGTGTCGGCTATTTTAAAGCCAGCTTAGACTCTTGATTTGAGCGTCTATCGCCCAAAGAGTAAAGACAGTAAAAAGGAGGCCATTGGCCTCCTTTTTACTTACAGAATTACTTGCAGGATCAGGTTATTTGAGAGCCCCGCTAAGCCAGACCAAGGATGAAAAGCTCAACATGGAACTGTAGCCGCTGCCATTCAAGTCTTACGCTCCTCATCGAGCACTTCACTACTTACGCGCAAACACCACCCTAATTTCCGCTATGTTGGGTTTTTCATCGTCTTTTTCAGCGTTGATTTGTTGGATATCCACACCGTAGATTTTATACAGTTGGTCCACCCATTTAACCCATTGGTTAAACGCAACACCTTCCAACACTACCCTCACCTCGCCATTTTGCTGATTGGGCACTATTTGCTGAATGACTTTATCTACTTTCGCCTGCTTAGCGGTTTGCTGTATTAAAGAAACCAGCGACTGTTCCGCGCCTTTATACTTTTGTTCGCTAGCACCCACCCCGCCATTCTTCATGGCCTGAGCTTGTTGTGTCATCCAGACTGAATCAGCACGCATTTGCTTAACGGATAACTCCATAAAAGACAGGGCGTGACGCCAAGGCTGCCATATAAGCACGTAAATCAATATGGCCGCCACAATTAATGCGCCCCATGACAACACCAATCGCTCTCTTGACTCTAACGAGGACCAATAATTTTTTAATGCACCCATAATCGCCCCCTATTTCTCTTTCACGCTGTAAGTAGCAATAATTTTACCGTCTTCAGCCGCAGAACCTTGTAGCTTAGCGGTCAGAGTGCGGCGGCTATTAAGCTGTTTAGCCAATGCGTCTACTTGAGAAAAATCAGCCAACACGCACGTCAGCAACAGTTCATTATTTTGATATGTCAATTCAATGACAGTGGCATTCAGCCTACGCAATACTTTGGCCGCATCGGCCAAGGTTGCGTGCACGCTGCGCTCAACCGACTGAGACTGCCCACGACGCAATGCTTTTTCCATAAAATCACGCCCATGACCACCTTCAATGCCCTGCACGCCGGGTATCGTGTCGTTTAATACTTGCAGCATATTGGCGTCAAGCTTGGCAATTTCTCGATGCAGAGAAACATAGCGATACACGTCATAACACAACACCAACCCCAGTGCTACGGCTGCCAATGCCAACGGCTTTAGCAACATCCTCGTATTAAAGCGGCTGACGTGTGGCCGATAATTATCGCCCCACAAGTCAATGTCAGATTCTATTGGGTATTCCAACCAGTGGCGCATTTTGTTGCCAAACGGCCAATGGCGAAAGTCACGATTAGGGTGTTCATCAATAAGCTGCTGAGTTAACTCTTCATCGTTCACGGCAATGGTAGACGCCATTGGCACTTCCATCAGCCACACATTCACCAAACTGGTGTCTAAACTCACCCCTCCAAGCTCTTGGTGACGAGCGTACACTTGACTCTCATCAATGGCCAAAGAACATTCAGCCACCTCGTGAAAAGGCACCAAGGCATGATCAGGCAATAGCTTAGTGATGGGCAAACGATTACTGTTGGCCAATGTTTGCCAGTAAGCCATTTTATCTTTGGCAACCGATAGCACGGTCACTTCTTCCGCCGCCTTCCAAGCCGGGCAAATAAAATGAATATTACTCACGTCTTCAGAAATGGCGTCTTCAAGTGCAAACGGCAATGCTTGATTAAACTGTTTGCGTGTTTTGGTGGGCAAATTCACCGTGTGAGTGGTCACCCATTCGCCCGGCACCACGCCAATCACTTCATCGTCTTCGGTAATGGGAAAACTCTGTAAGTCTTCAACTTCACCAAAAGCCTCCACATTAGAGCCCACGACCCTCGCCCATTCAAAAGGCGCTTCTAATTTAACGTATATCTTCATCAGTGGCAGACTCTTGCGCCTCGCTTTCTGCGTTGGTAGTTTGTTGTTCTTCGGTCAATTTGCACACGGTGTCTTGCTCACGGCTTAACACGCTGATTGACTGTTTGCTGAGTGTGTCAGGGTTTGCACTTTGACGCAACACAATGGTACGTGAGCACACTTGGTAATCGCCCAACGTAACCTTAGAATTTATTTGAAAAAATTGGCTATTCACCTGCAACATATTGGCAATAAAACCATTGCCCGGAGACACTCCGTTAATCGCCGTATTGGCCGCTTGAATATCGCCCACCTGAAAACCCAAAAAACCCGGATCTTGTTTACGAGCCAAAAAGCCTTGCACTGGCGATATATCCACCACTGGGCCTTGATTTAACGAGGCCAAAACTTCAGGGGGCACGGAGTTCAAATTCAGTTTGGCTCCTTGAATCGGCAGTATGCTAACAAAGGGGCGCAGTTTGCGAATGATCTCTCGCGTAAAACCTTGCACGTACTTTAACTCGCCAATGCTGCTTAATGGCTGATCTCCGGCAAAATACGGCGTTGATTTGATTTTATAATCGTTACTCTCCGCGCCACGCCCAAGACCGGCGGTATTGGTGTCATTCTCATCCAGCCAATCCACTAAGGCTGAGTACAAATCTTGACGATCTTCTTCAAATTCGCCAATTTCCAACACCTGCAATAAGTTAAGAAATATTCGACGCTGATCTTGCGGCGGTGCCACGTCTTTTTGACCTGAAATTAAATTATTTAGGTTATAGCGGCCTTGCAAGTCATCAATCGTCACCTCAAGCGTATCAATGCCAAAATCGATGGTCGACTCTTCTTCGTCCTCTTCACTGCCCAAGCGCAAGGTTGGGTCTAAGGAAAAGCTGTCGTCTTGCTCTTCATCGGCCTCTAATTCTGGCCGCCCCATTAACGCCCACTTTTCATCACCATGGTCAACTTGCCGATTTGCATCGTCGTGCAACACGCGCATCGCCCACGCCTCAAGGCCTTGAGAGTAATGCAAGCTCTGTTCAGAAACGCGTTGGTTACTCACTTGCCGAATCAATTGATGTTGATCTTCCAACATTAACGCCAACAGCGTAATCATCAGCACCACCACGCCAACCACCATCAACATCACTAAGCCTTGCTGCTTATGCGGATAGTGTTTGCGCGGGTAATTTGTTTTTCGTGACAGCAACATTAGGGCAACTCACCACCAGGTAAATCATCAAATGGAGCGTCCAGATTTTCCTGCCCTTCTTCGTTGGAATTTGACTGTTGCTGGCGACTATTAGACCCGGAGCCTGGAGCCGTTTGGCTTGCGGCAAGCGCTTCTTCTTTGTCGCCGCCGAGCATGCTAAATGCACGCTCGTATTCAATGCCATTTTGCATCTCAATGGTTAGGCGTAGCATATTGGGCAAACGGGTTTCTTCGCTCCAGCGTTTACTTTCAGAATCACGCCCATCTTCCACGCTGTACACTAACAGGCTCACATCATCCACTCCGGACAATAAGGCTTGACGGTACACTCGGGTGTCACCGTCAGGGTCCATTACTGGGTATTGGACACGGTACAAGGTATCGTCTTCAAACAACCACTTGACCCGCCGCGGCACGCCAGCGCCTTCAAGTTGAAAATCTTGATAACTGGTGGTCAACTCCATCACACTGTCGTCACCGATTAACACCGTGGCTTTAGCTTGCTCACCAAATTCATTTTTGCCTAATCGGTTAACCGCATAGTTCACATCTCGAGCGAAAAACAAAAACGTTTTTTGCATCTTACTGATGTCTTCATTTTTTTGGTTAACCCGTTCACGGATATCCAAAAACTGTATCAACGCCGGAAAGGTAATCGCTGCCAGCAAAGCAAAAATAGCCACCGCCACCATAATTTCAATTAAGGTGAAGCCGGTTGAAGTAGGCTTAACGGTACGCCGACGCATCAAAAATTCTCCGTGATCGCGGTGGTATACGACACGTATGGGGCTCCTTGGGTGTCTTTATCATTGTGCACTTCTACCGTCAGCAAAAACACTTTTTCAACGTCTGTTTCGCTAACCTTAGCTCTTGAACGCCAGTCATAGCCGCCCATTTTTACGCGCTCAGTATCATTGCCGGTTTTAACCCGATTTGTTTCTGCCTCAAACCGAAGTTCCGCAATATGGTTGCTGGCCACCCACGACGCCAATACACGCTTTTCTAACTCGGTGATATTATTAATATAGCTGGTGGTTAGTTGAATCACACTGGCAATGCCTAAGGCCACAAACACCAAGGCCACCATCACTTCAATAAGGGTAAAACCCGATTGTTTAGTGCAACTGGCCACACACTGGAAATGAGGTCTAGCCTGTGTTTTTTTCGGTGGTTTATTCATTATCATTGGAAGAACAACCATTAAAAAAAGTTAGCGGTTTTGGTGTCTATTTGCAACACACCTTCTTCGTTCAAAGCAACTAAAAAATCAACATCTTCACCACCAAAACGAACTTCAAACGGGGTGATTTCACCTAGCCCGGTAATGAACACTTGATCAACGGCAGGGTCATTATTATCGGAGCCCTGCTCGTCGTCATCGTCATTAAAGTTTTCAAACACATCCCACTTTAATTTAACGCTCTCGTGCAGTTGTCGGTCACGAATTAAGGTATCAGCTAATGATGCACTGGCTTGCTGGTCAGCACCTACAATAGAAAAGCCATAGCTGCGGCCTTTTTCATTCACTTGCATGGCAAATGTTTTCCCTGAAATCACCGCTTCGTCACGCACCTCATTGACCACCGCAACAAACCGCTGAGCTTCAAGTTTGGCATTACGGTCACCATTGGTCTTGATTGATGATACAACTAAGGCTGCCAATACCGCAAAAATCGCCACACCGACCATTACTTCAATTAAAGTAAAGCCCGACATACGATGGCGAGAATGGTTCATCAATTTACGCTCTGTAAAATGTGGCAGCACGGTTGTGGTCTTAGTTATTTCAGTTATCTTATTGAAAACACATAGTAACATTTCGCAGCCCTTCACCGCACACTCTAAATGCAAAGTAACGCTTTGAAATACCATAACAAGCCGTTAAAAAATATTTTCAGGTAAAAAGTATAAAACTTCCAAGGAATTCACCCACGAGCTCGTCTAAACTAAAAGACACTGTATAGAGAAGCTCTATTTCATGAATTTGAGAATCACTACAATAAAAACCATAAGCGAGCGCCATCATGTCTGACGATCGCTTAATACGCCGTTGCCAACAAGGCGACCGCCGTGCGTTTGATGATTTACTAAACGCCAATTACGACCTCATTTATCGCATTGCTTATAAATGGTGTCATGACCCACACAATGCCCAAGACATTGCCCAGCAAGCCTGCATAAAGCTGGCGCACAGCATTCGGCAGTTTAAATTTGAATCTAAATTCAGCTCATGGCTATACCGTTTGGTGATTAATTGCGCCAAAGACTTTTATAAAAGCCCCAACCAAGTCACGCCATTTCATGCAAAATCTCAAAAAGATGAACACCAACCCAGCACCGCGGCAAACGCCGAACAACGGCAATACACCCAACAAATTTTAGAGCACATAAATCAACTCCCTGCAGATTTGCGCGACACCTTGGTATTGGTTTTTGGCAGCGGATTAAATCACCGAGAGGCCGCACAAGAACTAAAAATAAAAGAAAGCACCGTATCGTGGCGCATTCATGAAGCCCGCAAACTGCTTAAACAAACCTTTGAATCCACTTCATTTTCTGAACACTCGGGAGGTGCCGCATGACACAAGAACGCATCGATCACCTATTAGACGAATTACAATCCGACAACGTGCCGCAACCCAATGCGCAAGCACGTAAACACGCCATCAATTTAGCTAATCAAACTTTTGACCAAGCTTTTAGTGAGCCGGCTCGTCCTAAGACTAAATCAACCGATTCTTATCTTAGGAGATTCTTCATGAGTATTTTTAGCAAACAACCGCTTAACCCCAAATTTGGCTACGCCTTTGGCACGGTGGCCGTAGTGGCACTCGCCGTTCCGCTATTGTTAAATTATGACTTTAACAATAATGATTTCGACCAAGCCCTATCAAACACCCCCATAGCACCTACCACGGCACCTAACACACAGGCAAGCTCACCCCATACGAATAAAAAACAGTCAGAAACAACGCAAAGCCGACCTAAACCGCAACAGCCCATGCCGGTTGATACAAATTCAAGTAATAGCGCAGGTAGTGATGCAGCCGAAATGGATGCAGAAAGGTTTGCTTTAGAAGAAATAGTGACAACGGCAGTAAGAACTGAAGCGCCAATAGCACAGCAAAAGCCGCAAGTTAAACTTGAAAGCCGAATACAAACCGAGCCGAAAGTAAGAAAAGCCAACAGCCCGCAACAAGCAAAACAAGCACCGGCTGTAAGCTCTACGCAACGCAGTTCGAGAGCAGACGTTTTATCAGAATCATCCGCAGATTCCGCTGTAAGCTTTGAAACCTTGAGTTCAGCCGCGCCGGTAAACATTGGCCGACTTCGCACCCAAGAGCTCAAGACTCAAAGCGCCGCACGGCCAGACCTGCAAGAACAATACCCTGAGTTTCAACGAAGCTCGGTTACGCAAGTGGGCGACCAACCCATTTCTACTTTTTCAGCCGATGTCGACACCGCGTCGTACAGCTTGGTACGCAACCAGCTTAATCGTGGTTATTTACCTGCTCAGAATGCGGTTCGTGCCGAAGAGTTTATTAACTACTTCGACTACAACTACGCACTGCCAAAATCAAAAGCGCAGCCATTCAAACCATCCGTCTCGGTTGTGGACTCTCCATGGAATGAAGGCAAAAAGCTCATCCACATTGGCATAAAAGGCTACGACATAGAGCCAAGCGAAACACCCGACAGCAACATTGTGTTTTTAATGGACGTATCGGGCTCAATGGGCGATATCAACAAACTGCCATTAGCCAAACAAGCCGTGCAATTTCTAGCCAACCAACTCAAACCCACCGACAAAATAAGCATTGCTGTGTACGCCGGTGCTGCGGGCGTGGTGTTAGAACCTACAGATGCCAGTGATAAAGCCAAACTTACCAGCGCGCTTAGCTCACTCAATGCCGGTGGTTCTACGGCCGGTGGTGCGGGCATTGAACTGGCCTACCATTTAGCTGAACAACATTTTGATAAAAACGCCGTCAACCGAATTGTATTGCTCACCGATGGTGACTTTAACGTTGGCCAAAGTAGCAACCAAGCCTTACAAGAGCTTGTGGAGCGTAAACGCGAAAGCGGTGTATTTTTATCCGTCTTAGGCTTTGGCCGCAATAACTACCAAGACGACATGATGCAAACTTTAGCGCAAAACGGCAATGGCGTAGCCGCGTATATCGACACCTTAAGCGAGGCAAAAAAGGTACTGGTAGACGAAGCCACCTCGTCATTGTTCCCTATTGCCAAAGACGTAAAATTTCAAGTGGAGTTTAACCCCGCCACTGTCAGCGACTACCGTTTAGTTGGCTATGAAACTCGTGCACTGAAAACCGAAGACTTCAACAACGACAAAGTGGATGCTGGCGATATCGGTGCAGGTCATACGGTAACCGCCATTTACGAAATTACCCCCAGCAATACCGACAAGCCCAGCATTGACCAACCTCGTTACACTGGCAATCAAAAGTCAACGGTTAACCAACACACTAAAAAAGGCGCCAATGATGAATACGGCTTTCTAAAGGTGCGCTATAAACTGCCTAATGAAAGTAAATCAAAGTTGATTAGCTTGCCCATTAAGACCAAAACCAGTAATGCCAGCTCTGATGTGGCCTTCTCCATCGCCACGGCAGGTTTTGCGCAACTGCTCAATGGCAGCCCTCACACCGGCAATTTAAACTATGCTGATGTGGCCAAACAAGCTAAATCAAACAAAGGCACCGACCCTTTTGGCTACCGTGCCGAGTTCATTCAACTGGTCGAAATGGCGCAATTAATTAAATAAGCCAAGCCAATTATTGAGCACAGCCATAAGCCGCGCTCAATAATAGGTTCAGCAGACTAAGCAACAGCAAACAAAGAATGCCCAACGCTTTTTATTAAAGGCTTTGGGCTTTCTTTGATGGTAAACTTAGCGTTTTATATACCCCTTAAATGACGCACCGTTAGCATAACTGTGCGCTCAATGGCCACAGCACGTTTTTACACGTCGAGATTAACCATGACTTCGCACCTTTTTTCATCGCTTGGCCTACGCCCAGAGCTTATTACTAACACTGAATCTCTCGGCTTTGTTGGCATGACCTCCATTCAACAACAAAGCCTGCCACTGATTATTGCAGGCCAAGACGTCATTGCTCAAGGCCATACTGGCTCAGGAAAAACCGCCGCGTTCGGCTTAGGTTTACTCAACACCATTGACGCTAAATTATTTAAGCCGCAAGCCTTGGTGCTGTGCCCCACGCGTGAATTAACCGAGCAAGTGGCGGCAGAAATTCGCCGCCTTGCGCGCACCATACCGAATATTAAGGTAGTCACCGTTTATGGCGGCACCCCGATAAAAGCGCAAATCGAATCGTTGGAAAAAGGCGTGCACATCGTAGTCGGCACGCCAGGGCGCATAGAAGACCATCTAAGCAAGGACACATTAGCCTTGCTCGACATGAAAGCGCTGGTGCTTGATGAAGCCGACCGAATGTTAGACATGGGTTTTCAAAAAACCTTAGACAGCATTCTTGAACTGATTCCCGCTCAGCGGCAAACACTATTGTTCAGCGCCACCTTCCCTGAGCAAATAAAAGGGCTGGCCGAGCGCATTACCCACAACGCTGAATTCATCAAAGTATCGCAAGGCCAAGACCAAGTGCGCATTGACGAAACCTTCTATCAAGTCACTAATGACGCGGCAAGGCTAGAAGCACTGCAACTGCTGTTACTCGAACAAACCACTCAACAAGCCGTGGTGTTCTGCAACACTCGAGCAGACGCACAAAGCGTGGCCGGCGGATTAAAAAGCGCAGGCTTTAGTGCCGCCGCACTGCACGGAGACATGGAGCAAAAAGACCGAGACCAAACCCTCATTCGTTTTGCTAATGGCAGTTTGAACGTATTAATTGCCACCGACGTGGCCGCACGCGGCTTGGACATCAGCTCGTTAGAGCTGGTCATTAACTACCACCTACCCAAAGAAACTGAAGTTTACACACACCGCATTGGCCGCACAGGCCGTGCGGGCGAGAAAGGCACCGCATTATCGCTGTACGACAAAGGCGAAGTGTATCGCCTAGATAAATTAGCCGCACTCACCGGCCGCAAACCGGTTTCAAAAGAGTTACCCCCGCAAGAACTGTTCAGCCAACAACCGCCCAGAGCCCGCATGTCAACACTGCGCATTGAAGGTGGCAAGAAGCAAAAATTGCGCCCGGGCGATTTAGTCGGAGCACTGACCAAAGGCGAAGACATTAACGGCGGCCAACTGGGTAAAATTCAAGTAATGGAAAACTGGTGCTACATTGCCATTGAACGCGAGATTGCCAAACAAGCGTTAAACAAACTCAGCAATGGAAAAATCAAAGGCAAAACGTTCCGTTGTCGTTTGATTTAAAGGCAGGCACTGTTTTTAAGGGGGCTGTGCACTTCGGCCTCTCTTACACCTTTAGTTAAAAGGCAGGCTAACGAGAAAACTTAGTCGATAAAACAATAGAGGATGTTGTTTTAGTAATTCCGTCGGTGTTACCAATTTGATCTAACACTTGATCTAAGTGCTGAGTGGACTCGGCACTCACCATTGCCAACATCTCGTACACTCCGTTAACCGCATGCAGCGCTTGCACTGCGGGTATTTTTTTTAGTGCACTCACTATTTTGGCCGCCGATTTAGGGTCAGAGCTAATCATCACGTGGGCTTGTATTTGCCCTCGCTCGTAGTCGTCACTGAACTGTACGGTGTAACCGGTAATGATGCCCCGTTTTTCTAACCGCTCAATACGATTGGTGACCGTGGTTCGTGACATGCCCAGCTTACGAGCCAGATTAGCGGTGCTTTCACGCGAGTTTGCACTCAACAGTGCCAGTAAATCTCTGTCTTTGCCGTCAATGATCATAATGTCATTATTTTCGTCATATCAACCAATAATATTAATCATATTGACCAATATTGCCATACATAGTGAATAAAACTCAATTTAAACTTGAGTGTATGGATAATTAGCGTACGCGGGTTTTATGCAATGAAACAGATATTGTTACTCGGTTCTGGCAAGATTGGTGCCATTATTGCTGAGCTTCTCACAGGGTGTGGCGATTACCATGTCACGGTTGCGGATGTGGATACGAGCAATTTAAAGCGCCTGACTGAACACAAGAATTTAACCACCTTAGTACTGGACGTTACCGATAAGGCGGCACTTAAGCGTGCCATGCAAGGCAAATTTGCAGCGTTAAGCGCCTGCCCTTTTCACATTACCAAGCACGTTGCACGGGCAGCCGCTAAGACCGGCGTGCACTATTTTGATTTAACTGAAGACGTGGCCTGCACGAATTTAGTTAAACGTTTGGCGGTCACCTCTAAAGGGGCATTGATGCCGCAATGCGGTTTGGCGCCGGGTTTTATCACGGTGGTGGCTTATGAATTAGCCAAACATTTTGATGAACTGCACAATGTGCACATGCGCGTGGGCGCACTGCCTAAATACCCATCGAACGGCCTTAAGTATAATTTAACGTGGTCTACCGACGGTTTAATTAACGAGTATTGCAACCCGTGCGAAGCCATTGTTGAAGGTGAGCTAATGCAGGTGCCGCCACTAGAAGAGTTAGAAACGTTTTCTTTGGATGGCATTTCTTATGAGGCTTTTAACACCTCTGGTGGTCTAGGCACGCTGTGCGACACGCTCGACGGTAAGGTTAAGAATTTAAATTATCGTACTGTTCGTTACCCCGGCCACCGTGACATTATGAAGATGTTGTTGGACGATTTACGTTTGCGTGACAACCGCGACTTGCTTAAAGAAATTTTTGAAAGCGCCTTACCTCTTACCTATCAAGACGTGGTATTGGTATTTGTGAATGTCAGCGGTTTAAAAAATGGCCAATTAGTTCAAGAGTCTTACGCCAGCAAAAACTACAGCCAAACGATTAATGGCAAGCTATGGAGCGCCATTCAAATCACCACGGCGGCCGGCATATGCACCGCGTTGGATTTAATGGCCGAAGGCAAACTGCCACAACAAGGCTTTGTGAAACAAGAAGACGTGCTTTTTGACGACTTTATCAATAATCGCTTCGGGCAATACTATAAGCGCCCGCAAGACAAACAAGCAGCGGCATAAATTATGGCAAAAAAAGATTGGGCTAAGTTCGATTGGCAAGACCCCTTTCATCTAAATGATCAATTAAACGACGAAGAGCGGCTGGCGCGTGATACAGCGCATCAATACGCACAAAATAAACTTCAACCTAGAGTGGTTAACGCGTACCGCGATGAAATCACCGACCCCGATATCTTTCGTGAGATGGGCGAGCTGGGTTTATTGGGCGCCATGCTGGATGGTTACGGTTGTGCGGGCATGAGTTACACCTCTTACGGCCTCATTACACGAGAGATAGAGCGCGTAGATTCCGGCTACCGTTCAATGATGAGTGTGCAATCAAGCTTGGTGATGTACCCAATACACGCCTTTGGTTCGCAAGCTCAAAAAGAAGCGTACCTACCCAAGCTGGCCAGCGGCGAGTGGATTGGTTGCTTTGGCCTCACTGAGCCTGACCACGGTTCTGACCCTTCAGGCATGACCAGCCGAGCAAAAGCCGTTGACGGTGGCTATCAACTCAGTGGCGCCAAAATGTGGATTTCTAATTCACCTATTGCCGATGTGTTTTTAGTGTGGGCGAAAACCGAAGACGACGTGGTGCGCGGCTTTATTTTAGAAAAGAACATGACCGGATTAAGCGCGCCTAAAATCAGCGGCAAACTGTCATTAAGAACCTCGGTTACCGGTGAAATTGTGATGGACAAGGTGTTTGTGCCAGAAGCCAACCGCCTACCTAATGTCGAAGGCTTAAAAGGCCCCATGTCGTGTTTAAACAGCGCACGCTTAGGCATTGCTTGGGGCGCGTTGGGCGCGGCCGAAAGCTGTTGGCATTCAGCACGTCAGTATGCATTAGACCGCTCTCAATTTAATCGCCCACTGGCCGCCAATCAGTTAATACAAAAAAAATTAGCCGACATGCTGGCCGAGATCAGCCTAGGCTTACAAGGGTGTTTGCGCGCCACGCGGCTAAAAGAAGTTGGCCAGTTAGCGCCTGAATTGATTTCTCTGCTCAAGCGCAATTCTTGTACTAAGGCGCTTGAAATTGCGCGGAATGCACGTGATATACACGGCGGCAATGGCATCAGCGATGAGTTTCCGGTAATGCGCCACATGATCAACCTTGAAACCGTCAACACCTACGAAGGCACAAACGACATTCACGCGCTAATTTTAGGGCGCGCGCAAACCGGCATTCAGGCTTTTTGCTAACCCGAACAAGCATGGGCACAAAGATAATTAGGCGTAACAATATGAGCACAAAACATGAGCATAAAAAATATCAGCATTGAGTCGGCACTGCATTCTTTTGGCTTAGCGGGCGTGCAAACACAAACGGGCAACTTGCAAGTTAACAGCCCGATTAACGGTAACCCGATTGGCCACATAAACACACACACCGAAACCCAAGTGGATGCCGCCATTACTCAATCTAAATTAGCCTTTGAGCAATGGCGCAGTGTGCCCGCACCTAAGCGCGGCGAGCTGGTGCGCGTACTGGGCAACCAACTGCGAGAGCACAAGCAAGACTTAGGCGCATTGGTGTCCATGGAGTGCGGCAAAATTTACCAAGAAGGCCTTGGTGAAGTGCAAGAAATGATTGATATTTGCGATTTGGCCGTGGGCTTATCACGCCAGCTGTTTGGTCTAACCATTGCCTCTGAAAGGCCAGGCCACAAAATGACCGAAACTTGGCATCCGATTGGCCCAGTTGGCATTATTTCCGCCTTTAATTTTCCAGTAGCTGTGTGGTGCTGGAATGCGGCACTGGCATTGGTGTGTGGTAACAGTGTGATCTGGAAACCGTCGGAAAAAACACCGCTCACCGCTCTTGCTTGCCAACGCATATTTGAGCAAGCCGTGGCAGAACTAGGCGGCATTCCTGAAGGTTTATCGCAGGTAATTATTGGCCACGCCGACGTAGGCGAGCAGTTGGTCAACGACGCTCGAGTGCCGGTAATTAGCGCCACAGGCAGCACCGCCATGGGGCGTAAAGTTGGCCCAGCGGTGGCCGCCAGGTTCGGCCGTTCTATATTAGAGCTCGGCGGCAATAACGCCATTATTGTTGCGCCTACGGCCGATTTAGACATGGCGGTAAGAGCCATTTTATTTGGCGCGGTAGGTACCGCTGGCCAACGTTGCACCACAACACGCCGCTTATTTGTGCACCAAGACGTGTACGCCGAGTTAGTGCCGTCACTAAAAAAAGCGTATCGCGGCATTCGCATTGGCGACCCTATGAATGAAAACACCTTGGTTGGCCCGCTGATTGACGAACAAGCTTACCAGGCCATGCAGGCCGCACTGAGCTTGGCGTCAAACCAGGGAGGCACCGTTATAGGGGGTGAGCGCACATTACAAAGCGAATACCCCAATGCTTACTACGTAAACCCCGCCATTGTGGAAATGCCAAGCTGCGAACAATCTGTTCAAGAAGAGACCTTTGCGCCTATTTTGTACGTTTACCGTTATACCGACTTAAACCAAGCGTTAGCGCAACACAACGATGTACCGCAAGGGTTGTCGTCGGCCATTTTCACCAATGACGTACGCGAGGCCGAACTGTTTACTTGCGCAACCGGCAGCGATTGCGGCATTGCCAACGTTAACATTGGCACCAGCGGCGCGGAAATCGGCGGCGCCTTTGGCGGTGAAAAAGAAACCGGTGGCGGCCGCGAATCTGGCTCAGACGCGTGGAAAGGCTATATGCGCCGTTCAACCTCTACTGTAAATTATTCTTCAGAGTTACCTCTGGCTCAGGGTATAGAGTTCAACCTATAAACCACCGTCACCGCAACGAGTGGCTAAATATTCTTCAACATTTTTCAACACGTTGACATTATGCGTTGGCAACCAAGGAAAACTGTGCCAAAGATCGGGGATTTCATTGTATTCCACTGTTTTATTCGCTTTTTGAAGTGCTTTATAAAACTTTCTTGACTGATCAATCGGCACCCGTTGGTCTCTGTCTCCATGAAAAATATAGATGGGGATATTTGCCTCTTTTACCTTATCTAACGGCGACAGACCGTCAATCGTGGCATTTTGAAATTCGCGTTGAAACGCATTACCAAAGGTCAACTTATCAAAGGTTCTTAGCTCCGAAAGCCCTGCCCCTGCAATAGCACATTGATAAGGCGAATTCGGTCTTACCGTGGCGGCCATGGCCGCGTAGCCACCATAAGAGTAACCAAACATGGCAATACGACCTTTGTCGGCGACGCCTTCTTTTACCAGCCAAGCAGCACCATCATCCTTATCGTCTTGCATTAACTCGCCCCACTTGTTGTCCCCGGCAACCCAAAGCGCGTGCCCCCAACCATCAGAACCTCTGTATTGCGGTTGTAATACGGCATAGCCTCGATTGGCTAAATATTGGACCCACAAATCCCAACCGTAAAAATCTCTGGCCCAAGGGCCACCGTGCGGCATAATGACAGTTGGGTATGGTGCTTTGCCAAACTTAGGTTTGGTTAAGTAAGCCGGTACGGTAAAGCCATCACGCGCTTTATATTCAACGTACTCCATGTCGCTGAGCAAGGAAGAGTCAATTTCAGGGTAAGAACGACCCAACGGCAATAGCTCCTTTTCATTTTGCAGCAAGTAATAGGCGCTGGGTTCTTTGACGCCAGTCGACAACACCACTACCTTTGAATAGTCATTCGACATCGACAGAATAAAATTTGTTCGATTTTTTGGCAACGCAGAATCGATGGTTGCTTGCATAGTAGCGGCTTTTTGATCCACTAACTTAATAGTGTTTTTAGCGCCAACACCGCGAAACCCAAGCAGGTCACCCAGGGTGTCTGGGTGCCGGCTAATGATCACACCCGTAGCTTCAAAATCACTGCCGCCAAAAAGTGGCTCACTGAGGGTGCGCTCCGCAATATCATAGGTTCGTATTACCGCCTTATCTTTATCTCGATTATCGGTTACGTATACTTTTCGGCCATTTTTAGAAAACCCAACGGCTTGCAAACTACGACGCTTTTTTGCGTAGAAACGATGGTGTTCATCCCATTCGCCTGTTTGCGGGTGCTTATAGGAGGTTGCAATGTACGAGCCTTCTTTATCTCGCTCGAGAGATTGCTTGGCGGCAACCTTACCAAAAGAATCCAATATGGCTACGTTTTTAGGTGAGCCACGATACACACGCTTGGCGCTGTAATTACGCAGGTCCAGTTCGTAGTAATCGTCAGCAAACTCAGGAGTTACCACATTGATTAACACCTTATTCTTATCTTGAGGAAGACGATCGGCAATACTGGCACCCAAGATATCTCTATTTCGCAATATCTCTCTCGGAGGTTTTTTCCCAGTGGAATCGGCGATGTAAATTTTATCTCTGAAAGTTTTAACAAACCGACCACCAGCTCGAACATCAAATTTTTGACGCCCAACTACAATCAGTTTTTGGTTATTCAACCAATCAACAAATAAGGGCTTAGAATCTTTGGGTGAAAAGCGTGCTGGGGCGGCTTGCATGTTATTTAAGTCCCAGACAGTTACTTTGGGCGGCTTATTAACGTCAGTCAAGGTTAGCCCCACGAGTCGATCACCCAAAGGATTAACATTGACAGAGGAAATAACTGGGTCGTGCACCCAAGCTTGAAGCGGTATTTGCTTGGCCGAAGCAACGGCACTAAACGTTAATACAACACTGATAAATAAAAATGATTGCAAACTATTTTTCATGGCTACATACACGGCGGCAATGAGCTCAATACTAAAAAAACACAGCCACCGATTACTGTTAAGGTTAAAAAAATGGCGCGAGCCGTTCTCGCCATCGCGCCATCGTTCTAGCTATCAACTCATCAAGAGTCTTTGCTTTATGTAATGCGCTTGCATTAAAACCCTTTGGAAAACTGCAACACAAAGGTTCTACCCAACAAATCGTAACCAACGCCGGGCAACGTATTAAAAACGCGGGTTGCAGAACTTGAGTTTTGGCCGTCTGACACGATTGGTGGGTCTTCGTCAAACACATTACGAACCGTAGCAATTAACTGCCAATCGTCAGGGCTGGTGTATCGAGCCGACAGTGTGTGATAGAAGACATCGTCGGTTTCGTTAATCCGGTCACGATTCGTAGTACCAGGATCAAACACAGGTTCCTCTTCTGAAGAGCCAATATAGTTAGTGCTCCAAAGAAAACGCCAGTCTTTGTAGTCGGCATAAACATCTATGCCCCCCGTCCACTCAGGAAAGCCCCAACGGCCTTCAAAGTCAAACTCTTCACCCAGCAGCTCTCTAAATCTTTCTTCCAATTTAGTGGCCGTGACATCAATCGACAGATCAAAACTGTCGAAACTTTTTGAGTAATTTAAATCAAAATCAAAACCTTTAGACCGTTCAACACCAATATTTAATAACGAAGCATCAATACTCGTTAGGTTGCCTTGGGCATTTCTTGGCGCAATCAAATTACAAAATGGGCTGGTAAAACCAACGTCACCAAAGCAATCTCCCAGCACAAAAGAAACGGTGGGCGAGGCCACTGAGTTTTCTAACTCAATCTCAAAGTAATTAATGGCTAGAGATAAGCCTAATTCTTCAGGCGTAATTACAATTCCATAGGTGGTTGATTCAGAAGTTTCAGCATCAAGTGATTGATTGCCACCGGTAATGGTTTGAATACCGGGAACACCATTAACACCGAAGTCAGGCGCTAAGCCAAGCGAAGTGCAATTTTCAAAAATTGGATCACCAGGTTGGTTGGTCTGTCCGAAGTTAACACAGGGGTCTAAAAAACCATCTTGGAAACCCGTTTGATTACCTAAAAATTGCTCGAACAGATCTGGCGCTCTGAATGATGTGCCATTGGTCGCCCTTAACCTGAAAGTCGGGTTAATTTGCCAGTTAAATTGAAAACGCTCAGTAATATCATCACCAAACGACTCATAGTCGGTGTATCTGGCGGCAATATTCAACGTTAGCTCTTCAGCAAATGGCGCATTGCGTGCAAAAGGAAATTCCAGTTCCAGATAGGCTTCCTTAACCGTATCATCACCCCGCGTAATACCGGCGGCACTGGAACTGAAAATATTATCACGCTGAGCTTCGGGGTCTGGAACATCATCTATTTCCTCACGACGCACCTCTACCCCAAAGACACTTTGAACTTCTCCGCCCCATATTGAAAACAATGGGCCGGTTGCATTGGCAGAAAATTGCAGACTTTCATAAGTGGTCTTACCGCGAAGATCGCGGCGTACAAAATCCAAATACTCTTGGGAAAAGTTGCCATTTAATAACACCTCGCCAGAGAACCAGTTCTCAGCCACACAACCAGGGAATGCCGCCGCATTACGGCAAACAACGTTGCCTGAACCGTCAACAACCGCATCTAAGGATGCTCGAACACGGTCGTCTAAAAAAGCTTGGTTTTCATAGGTTCCGCTTGAACGGCTATAACCCGTGTACAGGTCATAGCTCCAGTTCTCAGTAAGATCACCTTTCAAGCCAACAAAGGTATTAGTACGCTCAACCTCAATATTGAAATTAGGGTCAAGTGCATTCCAACTCATGGCAACCGGTGTCACGGCAAAACCACCAAAAGCGGCAAGCGGACCATTGGTGCCAAATGGGTTATAGGGGTTGGTTGCTGGCGTGGTAGGGAACAGTTGCTGAAAACCGCCATTGGCTCGTGTTTCTCGCTGATTATAATAAAATTCATAATAAGCGGTCGATTGTCGATTAAATAGCGTGACGTCTTTTTCTGCAAACGATGTTAACGAGAACACATCCGATTCTGAAACTATTTGAGCCACATCAACACTGCGAGTATCTCGGTAAAATGCACCTTGGTTGTCCAAAGGGCCTTCATCTACCGAAGTAAAGAACGGAATACCAAAAGCACCGTTAACTTGAGGGTCGAAATTAGAATTAGACGGGGTTGACCCAGGAGTAAGGCTTGGGTCGTATCGCACAAAACCAAACGGTGAAGACACCAAACCAAAAATCGCTCCGAAGCACAGCTCTTCGCCGGTTATTGGGTCGCGATTATCAATATTTCCGCCACCGTCTTGATCAGTGATTCTGGGTCTGCGATCACATTCGGCAAAACCTCTATCAGAACGAACAAGCTCCTTTTGACGAGAAAAATCGGCCGCAACATTGATAGACCAATCATCACCAATTGTTCCCCATATAGCATCAACGCTGTAAGCCTCTCCGCCATCAACAGGCGCTGATGCCGCGGCATTTAATTGAAAACCATCTTGGCGCTCTTTGGTGATTACATTAATAACTCCAGCCACCGCATCGGCACCGTAAACCGACGAGGCACCATCTTTTAAAATTTCGATACGAGAGATCACGGAAGAAGGTATGGCACTTAAGTCGACCGAATTTACCGACCCACGAACACCAGACGGCCCCCAGCGCTTACCGTTTACCAAAATCAGTGTGCGTTGTGCTCCAAGGCCACGTAGAGAGACGGTATTGGCACCTGGACCACCATCGGTAACAAAGCCTGAAAAAGAATCATCGATTTGTTGGCCTGCGGCGATGGTGCTGCCTTGCAAAATATCTTCGGTGTTTAGCAAACCCGCTAATGCTGAGCGTTCAGCGGTAATAATGGTGACCGGTGACGGAGTGTTAAATTCATCACGCTTAATTCTGGAACCAGTTACGGTAATTTCTTCTACCGCTTTATTTTTTGGCGTGGCTTGTTTTGGCGTGACTTGGTCAGCAACCTCTTGCTGCGTCACTGTGGAAACAACTTCTTCAGCGTCTTGAACTTCGCTAGCCTCTTTGACTTCAGTGGCTTGCTCTGTAATCACGGCACCGCTACTTTGCTCATCTTGATTACTTTGCGCCATTACCTGCGAGGCACTGGCAGCTAGAACAAAAAAATTAATGGCTAAAAACCTTTTACTAAAACAATGAAAAACCTTTAAATTGGTTAACATTTCTAATTTCCCCCTTTCGTTTTAATGTTTAAAAGTGTGATAGTTCTTAACCCAATACCTCTTTAACTCTTTAAAAACACAAGAACATTTGACAAAGTGTAACGTAATTATTTCAAAAAATACATACTAGTTGATTGTGCAACTAATTATGCTTGCTTTTTCAATCTTATTAAGACTGATAGTGGACAGTTGGCAAAAACAGAAAAATAGAGTGAACTTGAACTACCTTGCTGTTATTGCATGGCGGGGGGCAACGGTTAGGGCAACAAATTAGCGGAACCGATTGGAGGCTAGAATACTCAGCGCTCTAGACTTTTAGGACGAACTTTAACAGAGCTCTAGCGCATTTTCACTGGCGAGCAAGGCTCCTTCTATGTAGCCATTATAATGACCTGCCGCGCTTTCGGTGCCCGACCAGATCAACCGGCCTTGCCAGCCGGGTTCTACTTTGGTTGACCAAAAATTACTTGGGTGATGATTAGGAATGTGCTGATCCAATTCAGTCGCAACCAAATTATCGCGCGCCCAGTCTTTGTATAAAATGGCCTTGGGGTTGGCCGCGGCCTCGCCCATCAAACGCGTGAGTTGGGCAATGATTTTCTGATCAACGTCATTTTTGTCCGTCGATCTATGCTGAGGCGGTGTGGCAAAAAAACCGAACAAAGCAAATTCATCAGCGTGATCCAGTGAGGCATCATGAATTTCTGCCAGCGGGCCTTTTTGACTAATGATGTCGCCTGACAAGCCGGCCTGCCGCCAAAACGGCGTGTCATAGACCACCACGGCTTTGGCGTGCCCTGCCATCCATGTGGCTACTTTATTCAGCTCTTGAACTCGTTCTGATTCAAGCTTAGGGCTTAGGCCAATGTTGTTAATGGCCACTCTGGGCGGCATCGCGAGTATGACTTTTTCACACAGCCATTGCGACTTGCCGTCGCTAACCGCTACGCCCTCATCGCTTAATTCAATGCTCTGAATACCGGCATTACTAACAATTGATTCGCGGCCTGCCTGCTCTGTAATTTCCATTTCTAAACGATCAATGAGGGCTTGCAGGCCACCTTTCAAGCGGTATGAGCCGGCCATAGAGATTCCGCCAATGCCGCGCTGAACGGGGCCTGATATCGGCTCGTACACCGCGTCGCCTTGCGCGTATTGTTGGTACACTGAATCGTTGAGGCCTAATTCTGACACCAAGCTTTCAATCTGCTGCTGCCCTGGCCAGAACCAAGACGGGCCAATATCAAATCGCCCAAGCTCACTGTAGCCATGACCTGTACCATCAGATTGCTGGTGTAAGCCTTGCGATTGTATGCGACCACCCAACTGTTTTTTCGCCTCGAATAAACGAAACGACACGCCTTGTTGCGCCAATTCATAAGCGGTGTGTAAGCCGCTAATACCGGCGCCCACAATGCAAACCGACACTTTATTCATTAAAAGTTCTCGCTCGATGGCCGTAAGTCTATTTCATGCGACCAAACGGATTTAGGTTGCTCAACCAAGCGCAAATACTGCTGAGCCAACTCATCAGGTTTCAACATTTTTTCAGGGCTCAGAGAGTGAAGTTCTCGGCTACGCGGGGTATCGATAATGCCGTCCAGCAAGGTATGAGCAATGTGAATGCCTTGATGTTGATATTCGCGGGCTAACGATTGCGTTAACCCGCGCAAAGCAAATTTAGCCGACGCAAAAGCGCTGAACTTATTACCACCACGCACACTGGCGGTAGCGCCGGAAACAATCACGGTGCCCTGACCCGCATCTACCATACTGGGTAAAACGCACTGCATGGCGTTAAACAAGGTTTTAACCATGGATTGCCAAGCTTGTTCAAACTCGGCCTCGCTGGTTTCAAGAAACGGCTTGATGGTTAGCTCTGCGGTGTTATGAATCACCACGCTCGGCGTACCAAACTGCGCCAGCAATGCATTAATGGCTTGTGAGGCTTGCTCAGCATCACTCAAGTCAGCGGTCACTTGCGTAAACTGCGAACTCTGTTCGCTGCGGTTAATACCGGCAACGGCATAGCCCGCCGCATTAAAGGTTGAACACAATGACTGGCCCAACCCTGAACCTGCCCCAAGAATTAAAGCAAACGGTTTCTGTTTCATGATGTTCCCAAACTAGTTGTTGCGAATGATAAAAACGACGTTACCTGAGCTAATGCTAAGCGTTGACCGCATTAATTCGATCAATTTGCGCGTTCACTGAATGTAAATGATTACGCTTAATCCACACTTTAGCGCCTTGCGAGCCGGCCTGCGCTGTCAACGTGCTGCCTGAAGGCAATCTTAACCAACTGCCTTGCTTTAATGAATCACCAGATTCAGTGAGGTCGCCACTGAGCACTAACAGCTCTAAACCGTGCTCCGCCGCCACATCAACGTTGGTATTAGCCGCCCAGTGTTGAATATTTACTTCTTCATACTCATCAATGTAAAGCGGAATTACTTCAACCCCTAGCGCCCCCTGTAATGGCACCGGCTTCATAAAATTTGAATTCAAACGCACGTGAGTTCGATCTTGCGGTTCAAACTGCCATAGCTTTACAAAAATAACGCAGCCGGGCTCAGAGCCAGGTTTGTGCTTTGATTGAGGAGGGTTGCGGATGTAAGAACCCGTCGGAAAATCACCGTGCTCGTCTTGGAAAACACCCTCAAGCACCACAAACTCTTCGCCACCAGTGTGGACATGAGGTGAAAATTCACTGCCCGGTGCGTAACGAACAATGCTTGTGGCACGCGCAACCTCTTCGCCCACACGGTCTAGCGGCCTACGATCTACTCCAGGCATGGGTGACTTAACCCACTCTAAGTCAGCGCTGTGGACAACCACACGTTGATCAAAATTCGCATTGATTTTCATAATTGGTGTTACTCCTGCCTAATATAAGGAATATCAAACTTTTATTTACTTAAAAGCACTCAGCTAAATAGAACTATTTAGCGTCTTCAATGAGATGTGTTCCATGAGTTAATGCGGCACCTGCTCGCAGTGCAACCGCCACGAAGGTTGTTTCAGCTAACTCTTCTTCCGTTGCACCCGCGGCAAGCGCCGCTTTGCGATGCACTTCCAAACAATACCCACATTGCGTTGTAAGTGCCACTGCAAGCGCCATTAACTCTTTATATTTTTTAGGTATAGCACCCTCTTTCATCGCCGCTTGATCTAACGCCAAAAAACCAGCCATGGCATCTGGAGCCGTTTCTTTAAACGACGCTATTTTCTTTAAGTTCTGCATATCAAACATGTGTCACCTTTCACGTTATTTTTTCAAAAACATCAACTTACTCACCAATCTACCTATCGGTAGATAGATATTAATCGATAGTCATGATAATGTCAAACAACCAATACGCGACTTGCTGTAGGCTCATTACGCATGAAAACTAAATACGAAAACTGCATTAGTTATTTGACTACCTACTGATAGATAGTTATTATTTCTGCGTTGCAATTAAATGCACACGACTTATGTGCAATTTGAGTGCTCAAACGAGATACGACGTTTTATTTAAACATTGACTATTTGAACATCAACTAAGAGGTATCACCACCATGATTGGTTACACTACTATTGGCTCAAAAGACTTGGGCAAAGCCGTTACTTTCTATGACGAACTATTAACGCTAGTTGGCGGTAAACGCCTAATGGAAATGGATCGTATCAAGTTTTATGGAACCGACGAAGGCGGAGCCATGTTGGCGGTTTGTATTCCTGCCGACGAAGGCCAGCAAAGTTGTGGTAACGGCCAAATGGTGGCTATTCCAGGCGGTTCGGCCGAAGGCGCTAACGCGTTGTATAAAAAAGCCATTGAGCTGGGCGCCACAGATGCTGGCGAACCTGGCCAACGCTTTGATTTTTTCTACGGTGGTTACGTCTATGATTTAGATGGCAACAAGCTGTGCTTTTTTCACATGACATAATCGCTGTTCCCCACTGCGCTTATCAGCCTATTATTCAAAACGGCTGAAAAAGTAAAGGTGGCAAGCAATTAAGCCTAAGCCGTGGCGCCATGTGCTCCGCGGCTTCTTTATGTCTGAAAATAATGTTGGCGGAGCGGACGGGACTCGAACCCGCGACCCCCGGCGTGACAGGCCGGTATTCTAACCAACTGAACTACCGCTCCAGCTGAACAACAAATCCAATGTCGTAAATGCTCATCCAGTTTGAGCCTAACATTAAACCATTCAATCATTTATGCCTAATACTGATATTGCGTATCCAAATCAGTTAAGCCAAATAAATGATGGCAAAGAAAAAGCCTTCAACATTGTTGAAGGCTTTTATTCGGGAAACTTGAAAATGGCGGAGCGGACGGGACTCGAACCCGCGACCCCCGGCGTGACAGGCCGGTATTCTAACCAACTGAACTACCGCTCCGCATTTCCAAATTTTAAACTCTTAGTAGCTTTACTATGATCAACTCCAAAGAGTTGAAACTTATAGCCTTAAGCCTTTAATTTGATTTCTAAAAATCAAATTAAACTTAAAGAGTGGTGGGCGTTAGTGGACTTGAACCACTGACCCTCGCCTTGTAAGGGCGATGCTCTACCAACTGAGCTAAACGCCCGAATCTCGTCGAATCGGAGGCGCATAATAGCAGAACTTTTACAGCTTGCAAGTAAGTTTTGAATTTTTTTTAAAGTCTTTCAAAAACCTATCTGCGGGGTGTATTTGCTCTGCCAATACCTCCGAAGCGGCGCTAGTTTAATGCATCTTTTAACGCTTTACCAGCTTTAAATTTTGCTTGATTCGAAGCGGCGATTTTAATAGTTTCGCCAGTACGTGGGTTACGGCCATCGCGTGCTTCACGACGAGTAACAGAGAACGTACCAAAGCCAACAAACGTTACACTGTCGCCTTTTTTCAGCGCGCCAGTAATCCCTTCTAGAACGGCATCAAGTGCATCGCCAGCAGCTGATTTAGAGATGTCTGCTTTAGCAGCTACTAGGTCGATTAATTCAGATTTGTTCACGGTTATTTCCTCAATTAGGTAAATATGGTTATATCAATTCCGGCAGGCTTTCGCCCTCCGGCAATTCCCCCACATAAAGCATGACACAACAAATTGCTTCGCTTTAAAGAGAATTAGATTTGTGTTCGCCAGCATGTCTTCCAATATAATTACTAACACCTAGTACCCCCCTAAACTTTGTCAACAGAAAAGCAAGTTGCTTTACCCACCTTTTGACAGAACATATTCAGCAACAACTGAAATTTAGGAAATAGATGTCAGCCCCTATTGACGTAACTGACGTCTTGAAGATGCACAAAGAATTTTTTAGTCTTGTTCTCGCATGTGCATTTCCAATGACGCAATAATGAATGCATTACGACAAAAAAACAATATTGACTTCTTGTTTTTTTGTTAAAAAAGCCAGTATTTATGCGGTGTTAGGCGAAATGTTAAAAAGGCTACTCTAATCTGATCACTCAATAACAACCTGAATCATGTTGATTTATAACAAGTGTTTAGTTATGGCACTCATTCACATTGCAACTTGAATCGAAAAATTATCAATTGGTAATAAAAAAGCCCAATTGGAAAATTTCCAACTGGGCTTTTAAAACGTTTATTAAAACCTAACTATTGAACTGCCAGGAATGTAATCACGCTGTTCATTGATGCATAAAAACAGCGGAACCTAGTGCCTAGCACGCCGGCCTTTGCCTTTTTTAGTGTCTGATGCAGACACCGCACTCTCGTCATCACCGCTCAAATTGTCAGCGCTTGGCAATTCGGTTAATGCGATTTCCAAGACCTCGTCAATCCAACGTACTGGAGTGATAATGAGGTTGTCTTTAACTTCATCAGAGATCTCCACCAAGTCTTTCTCATTCTCATGCGGTATAACAACGTGCTTAATACCACCACGGTGTGCGGCCAACAGTTTTTCTTTCAAACCGCCAATGGGCAGCACTTCGCCACGCAAGGTGATTTCGCCCGTCATGGCAACGTCTGCACGCACAGGAATGTTGGTAATGGCCGAGATCAGTGCGGTACACATACCAATACCGGCACTTGGGCCGTCTTTAGGCGTGGCCCCTTCAGGAACATGCACGTGAAAGTCTCGTTCAGTAAACAGCGCTTTATCAATACCAAAGCCTTCGGCTCTAGAGCGCACCACGGTAATGGCGGCTTGAATCGATTCTTGCATCACATCGCCCAGTTTACCGGTTGAAGTTTGCTTGCCCTTACCCGGCACAACCACCGACTCAATAGTAAGCAATTCGCCCCCTACTGATGTCCATGCCAAACCGGTAACTTGGCCAACACGATTTTCATCTTCAGCAAGGCCAAAGCTAAACTTACGCACACCAAGGTAGTCGTTTAAGTTGTCGCCGTTAACAACCACTTTGCTCAACTCACCGTCTAAAATCAATTGCTTGGTGACTTTGCGGCAGATTTTAGCAATCTCACGCTCTAAGCCACGCACACCGGCTTCACGTGTGTAATAGCGAATGGCATCAATTAACGCCGATTCCTCAATGTCTATTTCGGTCTCACGTAAGCCGTTATTTTTCTTTTGCTTAGCGACTAAGTAGCGCTTAGCAATATTCAACTTTTCAGCTTCGGTATAACCTTCTAAACGAATGACTTCCATTCGGTCTAGCAACGGGCCGGGAATGTTCAAGCTGTTAGAGGTTGCCACAAACATCACTTCAGACAAGTCATAGTCAACTTCTAGGTAATGATCGGCAAATGTGCTGTTTTGCTCTGGGTCGAGCACTTCAAGCATGGCAGAAGCTGGGTCACCACGAAAGTCAGCGGCCATTTTGTCAATTTCATCCAGCAAAAATAAGGGATTCTTGGTTTTTACCTTAGACATGTTCTGCACAATCTTACCGGGCATAGAGCCAATGTAAGTACGGCGATGGCCTCTAATTTCGGCTTCATCACGCACGCCACCAAGCGACATGCGAATAAACTTACGATTAGTGGCCTTAGCAATCGATTTACCGAGCGAGGTTTTACCCACGCCCGGAGGGCCAACCAAACATAAAATCGGCCCTTTCATTTTCTTCAAACGCTGCTGTACCGCAAGGTACTCAAGAATACGTTCTTTTACTTTTTCCAGGCCGTAATGGTCTTCATCTAAAATTTCTTGCGCGGCGTGAATGTCACTGCGAACACGGCTGCGTTTTTTCCAAGGAATTTGCACAATCCAGTCGATGTAATTACGCACCACTGCCGCTTCCGCTGACATTGGTGACATCATCTTAAGCTTCTTAACTTCTGAATCGACTTTTTCTCGGGCTTCTTTGCTCATGCCCGCGTCTTCAATTTTCTTCTGAATTTCGTCCAACTCGCTTTCGCCGTCTTCAGATTCGCCCAGCTCATTTTGAATGGCTTTCATTTGCTCATTCAAATAGTACTCTCGCTGGCTTTTTTCCATCTGCTTTTTAACGCGGCCACGAATTTTCTTCTCAACTCGATGCATATCGAGTTCAGCTTCCATGAATGAAAGCACAAAGTCTAAGCGCTCATTCAGGTCATGCGCTTCCAGCATGTTTTGTTTTTCTTCGAGTTTTAAATCAAGAAAGCCACCAATGGTGTCAACCAAGCGATCAAGCTCTTCTATGGACTTAAGTTGGCCCAAGGCTTCAGGAGCCACTTTGGAATTTATTTTGGAGTAGCTCTCAAATTCGGCAATCAGTGTGCGTGTGGCCACTTCTACTTCGTCTGACGCCGCACCAATGGTTTCTAAAGGCGTGGCGGTAACGTAAAAGCAATCGCTCTCTTGAATATCAGACAATTCAATGCGCTGCATACCTTCCACTAACACTTTAACCGTGCCATCAGGCAGTTTCAGCATTTGCAAAATATTGGCTAGCACACCGACTTGAAATACGTCATCCGCGGCGGGCTCTTCTTTGGCGGCATCAAGCTGCGCAACCAAAGCAATGAGTTTGCCGTTTTCCATGGCGTGCTCTAACGCGGCAATGGACTTTTCTCGGCCTACAAATAGAGGAATCACCATGTGTGGAAACACCACAACGTCACGCAGTGGTAGCAATGGGAATGGTGATTGATAATCAATAGCCGTAGATTCTTCTGACATAATTTACTTCTCTGATAGGCTCAACAGAAACGTTCTTAGCTGCCGAGCTTTAATTTTGGTTAACGAAGTGGATTTTCAGTAACGCTACTTATGTTACGCCGTTAGTCATAAAACCAACCTCGTCATTGTTCAGGTTTTAACTGTTTATCAATTAAAACCTGAACGGCAAGTGCCTAAACAGCAACGTCAGCCTAGGCCGATTTCTCACTGTCTTGGTCTTCGTAAATAAACAAAGGCCTAGCGCCCTCGTTTATCGTACTGGCGTCTACCGATACTTTTTTCACGTTATCTTTAGACGGCAATTCATACATCGTATCAAGTAATGCATTTTCTAAAATAGAACGCAGCCCTCGAGCGCCGGTTTTGCGCGCCATGGCTTTGTGTGCAACTGCTTTAAGAGCGTCTTCACGAATCTCCAGTTCCACACCATCAAGCTTTAATAACCGCTCATACTGCTTAACCAGTGCATTTTTCGGCTTGGTCAAGATGGTCATCAACGCATCCTCATCCAGTTCTTCAAGAGTGGCAATAATCGGTAGCCGCCCAATGAACTCAGGAATGAGGCCGAACTTCACTAAATCTTCCGGCTCTAGACGCTTTAAATGCTCAGTGATAAACGGGTTTTCAGATTTAGAGTGCACTTGCGCCCCAAAACCAATGCCACTTTTTTCTGAACGATCACGAATGATTTGATCAAGGCCTGCAAACGCGCCACCGCAGATAAACAAAATATTGCGTGTATCAACTTGCAAGAACTCTTGCTGCGGGTGTTTACGACCGCCTTGCGGAGGTACTGACGCGGTTGTGCCTTCAATCAACTTCAATAAGGCTTGCTGCACACCCTCACCCGACACATCTCGAGTGATTGATGGGTTATCAGACTTACGCGAAATTTTGTCGATTTCGTCAATGTAAACAATGCCGATCTGTGCTTTTTCAACATCGTAATCGCACTTTTGCAGCAGCTTTTGAATGATATTTTCAACGTCTTCACCCACATAGCCAGCCTCGGTCAAGGTGGTTGCATCGGCAATCGTGAACGGCACGTTTAACTGTTTGGCCAACGTTTCAGCCAGCAAAGTTTTGCCTGAGCCGGTTGGGCCAATAAGGAGAATATTACTTTTGGCAATATCCACATCAGGGTCAACTTCTTTGCTGCGAATACGCTTGTAATGGTTATACACCGCAACAGACAGCACTTTTTTAGCCGCCTCTTGAGAGATAACGTAATCGTTCAACCCATCATGAATTTCTTGAGGGTTAGGAAAGCTTTCACTTTCTTCAGTGCCAGCAATGTCTTCAATCGCTTCTTCTTGAATAATGTCTTCACATAAATCAACACATTCATCACAAATAAACACTGAAGGGCCAGCAATGAGCTTACGCACTTCATGCTGGCTTTTACCGCAAAATGAACAATAAAGTAGTTTGTTGTCTTCGTTCTCTTTATTGTCGTCAGTCATAGATTCCCCTACTTAATTGATGGGTGGTGTAATTGAGCGTCGTTTGCCACAAATTAATAATACATATTTGAAGTTACTGCAACGCCTTAATTAAATTGTAACTTATTAGTAGACCACATTAAAATGCAAAATCTTCCAAACCAATGTAGCACCTAATTTACTAAATGGCGTTAACTTTCATCTATTCAAGCCATAATTTATAAAATAATTACAATGATTGAGGCGTTTTCGAATACGCGCAAGGGCAAACTCACGTCGTTTTTGTTACCGCAAATAACAAAAAAACCGCCGCACACGTTACGTGCGAGGCGGCCTTGATTTTTAACAGCGATATTAGGCTGGGCGCTTTTCAAGCACCTCATCAATAAGGCCATACTCTTTCGCTTCTTCGGCACTTAAAAAGTTATCGCGCTCGGTGTCTTTGGCTACGGTTTCGAGTTTCTGACCGGTGTGCTTAGCCATAATCGCATTCATTTCTTCACGAATACGCAAAATCTCTTTGGCATGAATATCAATGTCTGAGGCTTGCCCCTGATAGCCGCCCAACGGCTGGTGAATCATCACACGTGCATGCGGCAAAGCAAAACGGCTTCCAGTAGCACCGGCGGTGAGTAATAGAGCGCCCATGCTGGCAGCTTGACCAATACAAACGGTATTAACTTTTGGTTTAATAAACTGCATGGTGTCGTAAATGGCCATGCCCGCCGTCACAGACCCGCCCGGGCTATTGATGTACAGGCTGATGTCTTTGTCTGGGTTTTCCGACTCTAAGAACAACAACTGCGCCACGATCAAGTTCGCCATATGATCTTCTACTTGGCCAACCAAAAAGATGACACGCTCTTTTAATAGCCGAGAATAGATATCATAAGCACGTTCACCGCGCCCTGACGTCTCAACAACCATAGGCACTAACCCACCGGCCGCTTCGGGCGATAATGAGGCATCACTGGCGTGTTGAGATAACTGAGAAGCTGAATTTAAAACGTTTTTCATCTTGATCCTTATTATTTGGTGACTGGTAATTAGGTAACTTGTAAGTAGGTGACTGCTGGTTATTCAAAGGCTCTTAATCGGACATTTTGATCAACAGCTAATTAAGCTGCTTTCACTCAATGCGTATTGCCTATGAGCCATTGAGCAATATCATGACTACAGTATAGCGTTTTCTGTATAAAAAAGAATGTAACGCTTAAATTCGTTAACTCAAGTGTTGGCAGCACAAAAAATAAAAAACCGACTGCAAGCCAAGCCTGCAATCGGTTCTTTGAGTGCGCTTAACGTACTGCGTTATTGCATATTCAATAACTCAGCCGCTTTCACTTCTTCAACTTCAACGTCGGCTTTTTCTAGTAACAAGTCAACCACTTGCTCTTCAAGCACCAGCGATTGAACTTGCGCCAATGCCTGCTGGTTAGACTGATAATAGTTAATGAATTCCGAAGGATCTTCATACGAAGAAGCCATTTTCTCGATGCGAGCGTTAACGCGGTCTTCGTCTGGCTTAAGCTCTTCTTTACGAATCACTTCCATCATCAACAAGCCTAAGGCAACGCGCTTTTCAGCTTGTGGCTTTAACGTTTCGAACTCTGGCGCTGGGAAGTTTTCCAATAACTTTGGATCAATGCCCTGCTGAACCATTTGATTCTTTTGCTCTTCAACCATACGGCCCGCTTCTTCGCGAACCATTTTCTCTGGAATTTCAGCGTCGTTTTGCTCAAGCAAAGCGTCAAACGTACGCTGACGAATGGTTGAACTCAATTGGCTCTCAAGATTGGTTTCAAGGTTAGAACGAACCTCTTTACGTAACTCTTCTGCGTCGCCACTTTCAATGCCAAACGTTTTAATGAACTCTTCATCAATCTCAGGCAATTGGCTTTCTGATACGGTTTTGGCGTCAATTTTGAAAACGGCTGTTTTTCCGCCCAACTCTTCGTTGTAATCGTCAGGGAAAACAACTTCAATTTCTTTGCTTTCACCGGCCTTCATGCCTTGCACGCCTTTTTCAAAGTCTGGCAGCATTTGGCCTTCGCCCAATACCATTGGGTAATCTTCGGCTTTTCCGCCAGCAAATTCTTCACCATCTACGGTGCCAACAAAATCAATGATTACGCGGTCGCCTTTTTTAGATTTTCGCTTACGCTCAACCCAAGTAAGCTGTTGCTTGCGCATGTTTTCGATAACTTTATCAATGTCTTCGTCGCCAACCGTGCTTTCTGGCTTAGAAATTTTAACACCATCAAGGTTAAGCTTTTCGAACTCTGGGTACACATCAAATGACGCAATGTATTTGAAGTCTTCGCCTTTTTCTAATTGCTCAGGCGTAATATCAGGCTGCACCGCAGGCACAATCTTTTCAGCCTCAAGTGCTTCAGCCAAGCTGTTTTGAATTAAGTCGCCCAACACGTCGTTGGTGGCGGTTCCGCGATACTGTTGCTCAACAATTTTCATTGGCACTTTACCAGGGCGAAAACCTTGGATTTTCACGCGCTTAGAAAGCTGCTTAAGACGTTTCTGTACGGCCGACTCTACTTTATCAGCAGGTACTACAACGCTTACTTTACGGCCAATGGCACTGGTTTTTTCAACTGACGCTTGCATGTATAACTCGTTATCGTTATTAAATTTTAATTTGATTCTTTTGGTGTGCCTATCATTGCGTTTTCACGCACACACACGAACAGGGGCGCGATTCTACCACTAGCCCAGACCAGTGAAAATGTCTTAATAGTGAAAAATGCTCGGAAAAACTAAATTTATTCTTCAAACACTCGCTTCAAGCCTGTTATGCCTAAACGCATGACACTTTACACCGATCTGGGCGACATTGACTTCACTTAATTGCCTTACACATTAAACAAAATACCAACAAGCGCTCTGCCCGCCCAGCGCAATCAATCAAATCAGAGCGAACCATTTTATGGCAATCGATACTGTATGCGGAAGAAGTGATGGAAAACTAAGTCTACTAGTTTCTTATTGAGAGTATTAACTGTGTATGATTTCGCCAGATTGAAAACACTAAATCATTAACAATCCAAAACAGGAAATAAGGACATGAAAATCAAATTGCTTCTTTTGACCATCTTCGCTCTTGCGTTAACAGGGTGCGCTTCGACACCCATTGAGCTCAATAGAGAGGCTTTAACGCAAAAGAAAATCAACAAAATTGTAGTTATTGAAAAAGAAGATCAACTCTCTTACACGCATAGCGATACTTCATCTTCAGCAATAGCGGCCGGCGGTCTTTTAGGTGCGGTGATTGGCAGTGGAATTGACTCTGGGGTGAATAAAAATCGCCAAACAAATACCAATCAAATCAATCTTGCTCTCGGAAATTACACACCTTATGGCTTTCTAGCGAAAGCTATTAAAAAAATTGCTGTTGGTGGTGTGTTTTCAGATTCATTGAATGTTGAAGTCGTGAGTTCAATACTTGAATCTCAAGAAAACGGAGTACTGTATTTATATCCTAATTTCCTAGCATCGCCTGATCTACAAACTCTAACTGTTGTTTCTACGGCTAGCATTCAACAATCGGCTGAAGGGTCTCCATATGTTTTTCTGGGTGAGAGAAAAGAGTTCTATAACCCGATAAAAACCACCAAGGAAGAAAGTCGCGATTATTGGATCGATAACCCTCAAGAATTGGCCAAAGACATGGAAAAAGGGGCATACGCGGTAATTGGTGACATAGTGAATCACTTCAATAGCTCAAGTACTCCGACAAAGCTTGATGTTACTCACAGTGATTATGTTCTTAGCATTAATCAAACCAATGGCATCACTGACTCCAAAGGCGACGCGGGCGTTGAGGTGGCATCAATTGAAAATCAAAAGACCGAGACTGAACCACAAGTTGAGGCTGAAACGGCGCACCCTGACATTGTTGAAAAAATAAAAGCAGGCAACCCCGCTTCAATGCGAAATGCTGCCAAATATGCTGGCGAAAACGACCTGTATAACGATGAGGGTATTTTTCAAGCGGCTGCTTTTCGCTTAGAGAAAGAAGTCAGTTCTCCTCAAACGGAGTACGATAAGTTTCACACTGATGGTCTTAGCTGGTGTGCCATCATCTTGGGAAGATCAAAAAATGACCGTGCGCGAAGCACGTTGGGGAAAGTTATTGCAAGCAAACTCCCTAGAAAAGCACGCAGCCACGCAATTCATGCCGTAAAAGTACTGGATGGGTTGGCCAAAAAATAACTCTCTACTTTTGTAGAAGTTCAGACCTGATCTGACAGTCGTTTTCCCACAATCGGCTGTCAGGTTCGGGTTAGTTCAACACCCCTCTTCCCCCACCATAAGCGCCTTACTGGCGTTTTCACACAATATACTTTGCCTTTGTGTGCTCGCTCTCAGCATTGCGCCTGATCAATCATGCGTCAAAATCGGCTTGCAGCCTTTGATAGACTGATAGATTTCCTTACACAATGCGCAATCCAATAAAACTAACACAAAATCGTCTTGTGGAAGCGCTCGCAGATACCGCTTGTATACAGGGGCTCAACCGTCATTCTCGTATATTTAATAATAAAAACCAGCAAACGCCAATTCAAAGAGGAAAGGAGAAATACATATCAACGACAACTTAAATGGTGCGAGAGGAGAGACTCGAACTCTCACGCCGCAAGGACACTGGAACCTAAATCCAGCGCGTCTACCAATTCCGCCACTCTCGCATCACACGATTTAAGCGTCGCTTTATTCTTAAAATTGCTTTAAGAATCTAAATTTCAAACTGGGGTGACTGATGGGGCTCGAACCCACGACCACCGGAATCACAATCCGGGGCTCTACCAACTGAGCTACAGTCACCAGGTAGTTCAAAATGGTTGCTTGGCTAGAAACAGAAGTTTAAAACCAAACTCAACAAATGCAAAGCCTTTAGCTTGTTTTAGCCTACAAAAGCCTTTAAACAAAAAGCTTTAACTAAAACCCAGCAGGTAAAAGTGGCGCGCCCGACAGGACTCGAACCTGTAACCTACGGCTTAGAAGGCCGTTGCTCTATCCAGTTGAGCTACGGGCGCTCAACTTAATAAATCATTCAACATCATTACAAATGATGAAAATGGTCGGGGTGGAGGGATTCGAACCCCCGACCCTCTGGTCCCAAACCAGATGCGCTACCAGACTGCGCTACACCCCGACGGTGCGGTAATTTTAAGCCTCTTCCCAATAATTTTCACTATTTTATTTAGTTTTAACACTAAATCAACTGCGCCAATATTGCTGGAACTGAAAGAGAAATTACCCTGCAAATCGTTGAGGCGCGACTATACTCACATGCGGATAAGTCGTCAACGAAAATCGCAAAAAAATATAAAAAATCATTGCTTGAAATCTTTATCCGCCACCCCTATTAAAGCAGAATCAGTAACAACCTATAAATGCCCTGTATCAGGCTGACGTTTTAAATTATGAGCAACACACAAACTCACGTATTTCAAACCGAAATTTCTCAGCTCTTAGATCTAATGATCAACTCTCTTTACAGTCAAAAAGAGATTTTTCTAAGAGAGTTAATATCAAACAGCTCTGACGCGATAGACAAGCGCCGCTTTGAAGCCCTAACCGACGCATCATTACTCAGCGATGACGAAGAGCTGGCGGTGACTATTAGCACTGATAAAGACGCCAAAACCATTACCATTAGCGATAATGGCATTGGTATGTCGCACGATGAAATCATTGAAAACATCGGCACCATTGCACGTTCTGGCACCAAAAAATTCATGCAGGCGTTAAAAAATGACGAGCAACAAGGCGATGACGTTAGCTTAATTGGCCAATTCGGCGTGGGCTTTTATTCTGTGTTTATGGTGGCCGAAAAGGTGAGCCTAGTAACGCGCCGTGCCGGTTCAGACACGGCACACCAGTGGGAATCTGACGGTAAGGGCGAGTTCACCCTGAGTGAAGCAACGCGCGACGACGCCGGCACTTCAATCACCCTGCATTTACGTGAAGAAGAGCACGAGTACTTAGAAGACTTCAGATTGAAGCACATTATTAATAAATACTCAGAACACATTTCTCTGCCAATCAAAATGCTGGGAGCTACGCCATTAGACGACGAAGGCAACCCAAAAGAAGGCGAAGAAGCTGAACTGGAAACGATTAACCAAGGCACCGCATTGTGGGCGCGCCCGAAAAGTGAAATCAGCGATGAAGAGTACCAAAGCTTTTATCAGTCGCTAAGCTACGACATTGAGCCGCCGCTTTCTACCCTGCACCACAAAGTAGAAGGCAATATGGAGTACACCTCGTTACTCTACATTCCTAAAAAAGCGCCGTTTGACTTATGGAACCGTGACAACAAAAAAGGCATTAAGCTGTATGTACGCCGCATCTTCATTACCGATGACGCCGATAACTTGATGCCAAACTACCTGCGATTTATCAAAGGGGTAATCGATTCAGCTGATTTACCACTGAACGTGTCGCGTGAAATCTTACAAAGTGACCGAGACATCAAAAAAATCAAAGGCCGTGCCGTAAAGCGCGTACTTGATGAGTTAAAACGCATCGCTAAAGATGAACCAGAAACGTACCAAGAGTTCTGGAAAGAGTTCGGGCAGGTGATCAAAGAAGGCGTTATTGAAGACATGCCTAACAAAGACAACATCACTCCCCTACTGCGCTTTGCCAGCACCGAGTCGGATGAGCAAACGGTGTCACTGGACGATTACGTTAGCCGCATGCCGGAAGATCAAGACGCCATTTACTACATCACCGGGGAAAGCCACAAAGCCGCAAAAGGTTCACCGCACTTGGAACTGTTCGCGAAAAAAGGCATTGAAGTGCTATTGCTCAGCGACCCAGTGGACGAATGGTTGGTGAACAGCCTGCCTGAATTCAACGAAAAGCCGCTTAAATCGGTCACCAAAGGCGACCTAGAGCTGAGTGACGACGAAAAGAAAGAGCAAGAAGAGCGCAAAGAAGCACTGTCGGGCATTACCGCTAAGCTGAAAGAAGTGCTGAGCGAAACTGTAAAAGAGGTTCGCCTAACTAACCGCTTAACCGAATCGCCTGCGTGCCTAGTGGCCGATGAAAGCGACCCAGGTGCCAACCTAGAGCGCATTATGAAAGCCATGGGCCAAGACGCACCAAGTTCGCAACCCATTCTGGAAATCAACCCAGACCATGCTTTGATTAAACAGCTTGATGAAAACAGCGACAACTTCTCTGATTGGGCACAAGTGCTGTTCGACCAAGCCGCACTGAGCGAAGGCGCGCAACTTAAAGACCCGGCTAATTACGTTAAATTAGTAAACCGCTTACTGGTTGCCTAAACAGTCGCAATATTGACGTTAAAAAGCCCGTTTACTGGAAATGGTAAACGGGCTTTTTTGTTGCTCATAACTAACATCAACTGCAATTTAGCTAAAATACGACTCTTCTCCACCGAAGTGGTTTTGTACTCTCTCGAATGACAACACCCTTGGCTTCCAGGTCAAGTTGAACTGTTTTTGCCCACCACCCAGATGTTTTGCCTTCAGGGAAAATACGTTCTGACAAATGTTTTTTAACCTCAATCTGAATTTCTTTCTGCGTTAACCCTGGAGAAGTTTCGGGTAAAATTTTTAGAAACGCAGATTTCATTTCATAATACTTAGTAGCGTTCACGTTTGATGTACACCCCGGAGTATTTATATTTTCAACCTCAATCTTTCCTTCAGAAATCATTATGACCACCTGCCGTATTTGTAACGCCGCGCAGAAATCGACCGACTAGTTTCCAACCCACGCCGTGAATAAACAAATATTTAATCGCGCGGCTGTACATATCAATATGCGCCGCTACGCTTCAAGTAATAGTTTGACATAGCCAGCAACACTAAAAAAACAATATTAGCCAGTGTGATTAAATGAGAGTCATTGTGCGCTATGTGAGCCACAATTGCCGTTATAAAAAATAACGCAGCGCCAGCGTACGCCCATTCTTTAAACTGAATGGGCAATGAAGGGGCAAGCAAGACAATCACCGCCGCAATTTTCAACACGGCTAGCTGAATTCTAAAAAAGTCAGGAAACCCAAGTTCACGCACCCCGGTTATTGTTGGGGCATGAAAAATATAACTGGCCGAACTGAGCGCTAAAACTGCGCAGACCAAGATTGTCGATATCCAATAAATCATATAACCATTCTATATTTATAAACCGATAACCACCTAACGACATACACCCTCTACCTAAGGCGGCCTTTTTGGGGGTTGTTAAACGCTCTTTTCATGCATTGATATAATAGTTTTACTTTTGACCGCGTGTGCAAAATACTTGTTTTGTATTTCAATATAGTCTTTTCTTGAAAAGAAATTCTCCATTTCGTCTTTACTTGGAAACTCAATAGTAAAGACACGGTTAATTTCATTTTCTGTTTTTGAACGAAGCACTTCAGCGATTTTAAAATCAAAACCAAAAGCCCCACCCACTGAATTCAAAATAGGCTCCATTGCTTCTCGGTAGTTTTGATATTCCTCGTCATTTACAACATGCAGCCCCATAATTCTTTCAAAGCTCATATTATTCTTCCTCCTAAATAAAATACGTAACTACGATAAAGTATGCACCCCAACAATGAAGACGCGAGTGATAATAGCGCAGCCCAAAGTACAAAAATTTCTATTCGTTTCATGAGATTTATCAATAGCTATGGCGCGTGCGAGCCGAAGATGTAACCGTTTCCATTCTTGTTAGCATTCTAGGATAACCCCTTTAATGGCATTGAAATGCCTAAACACGAGGCAGCCCAGTAAACAAACATAATAGAAAAACCGATTGTTAGAGTTGTTAATGCGCGAAAAAATATATTGCGAATGTGAGCGTTTCGCTCCATTCTAGCTATAGTGTTTTCCTCGTTTGTAAGAGCAGCATAGGAAGAATGAAGGTTTGCATAGGACGCGAAGACAGTAGCTTGATAAGTATTATCATTTAGGTCATTCCTCATTCTATTTACCTGTCGTTGAAATTCATCAACACTCGTTGGGGTGATTTTTTCAAAGCCCAACAACCTACTTGTTGTTCGGTGCATTGAGGATAGACCTTTACCTATCTTTGTTTTAGAGACTGACATTACATTCCTAGTAATTAGTTTATTTAAGTAATGCTAACGCCGTAAACACCGCGTTGAAAACGCGTCCGAACTGCCGAAGGCAGCGTTTTGGTTCTTGTTAGGTATCACCTGAAATTTCATTTGGTTTGAAAGGTTTGAGAGCATCTACTTCTGGAAGCTTATCTGGTGTCATTTGGCCATCTATTGACCAAACCTCAAGCCCTGCTAATTGTTCATTTTTGGCGAAGACAAAAATACCATTCAATTCGCCTTTCTTAGTGGTAAATATATAGTCTGAAAGTATTTCCATTCCAGAACTGTTATCAGAAGGTTTTCCTTCAATAGAAAAATCAACGCTAGCACAACCGCAACCACATAATGACTCAACTCTTGCTAGTGATAGTTGCTCTATATATTTTTCGCTAGACTCTTTGCCATTCTTCAACAGCCACTCAGTTAAATAAAGCTCCTGTTCAGAAAGTTCTCGATCTAGTTTCGTAGGTTCGTGGCTCATCGTATACCTAACGCTCACCAAACGGGCGTGATCTGCTACCACTTTTGTAGACACTTTTCATGCGCACAGCTTCTCATAATTTACCGGTGATTGGTAC
>CALINO010000002.1 GCA_938045295.1 uncultured Arenicella sp. | reverse complement strand
CAGCTGCTCAATAAGGCATAGTCGCTATTTGAGCCCATTGCTAATAATTCAGTCAAACAGGCGGCGGTTCCGGCCAGTGGGCCATCATACGCTCGTGGTTTATTATCGTTAATGACCGGGTGGCCTAAGGCTTCATATTCTTCAATATTTCGATTTGCCGATATCATCAGGCTGGATGTTTGCGGCTCTAATCTTTCGATCACATACTTGATTAAGGGTGTGCCGTTGTAAGCCTCTAAACCTTTATCAACGCCGTTAATGCGTGTGCCAGCGCCGCCAGCGAGAATAATGCCAGTGATGGTTTCTGATATAGGAGTCATTGTTTTAATGCGCTGCTTATTTATTGCGTGTTAACGCATTCGTATTCATAAGGATTGAAGCGTCAGCTTACTCTATATTTGATTCATGTTTTATAGCAGAGTGAAAATAATAAAGAAAATGAGAGCCTTAAATTTATTAATAGTTGTTTTCGCTGGCCTGGTTGTTAATACAGCGGCGGCGAACGAATACACAATTGCATCACCGAATGACGACTTGGTAGTCACCATTAGTGATGAAGGGGGTGTTTTAACGTATCAAGTAAAAAAGGGCAGAGAGCAAGTCATTGATTCCAGTGCACTGGGTTTGCGTTTTGCCGATCAAGCTGGGTTGGATGAAAATTTGCAAATTTCAAAAGCGGTGCGTTCAAATAAGAATGAAACTTGGGAACAACCCTGGGGTGAGCGGCGTTTTGTGACAGATAAGCATAATGAATTACGCTTATCTGTTGAACGCAGTAAACCTAAACTGAACTTCGATTTAATATTTCGAGTGTTTAATGATGGCATAGGCTTTCGCTATGACGTTCCTAAGCAACGGTATTTGGCCAATGTTGCAATTACCGAAGAGTTAACAGAATTCAATATGGATCAAAATGCCACTGCATGGTGGATACCTGCGCGAAAATGGAATCGCTATGAATATCTGTATCAAAAAACCAAGGTTAATGACATGGAGATGGCGCACACGCCTGTGACTATGAAGTTAAGCAACGGAATACACGTTAGTTTGCATGAGGCGGCTTTGCTTAACTATGCAGGTATGTCCATTGAACACCGAAGAGGGAATAATTTAGTTGCGAATCTGGCGCCCCGCCCGGATGGTGCTTTAGTGAAATTGAATTCGCCGTTTAAAACCCCTTGGCGAACCATTCAAGTGTCGGGCGATGCTGTTGGCCTGGTTAATTCAGATCTTATTCTGAATTTAAACGAACCTAATAAATTGGGTGATACTTCTTGGTTTAAGCCTGGTAAGTATGTTGGCTTATGGTGGCACCAACACATTAAAGAGCGTACTTGGGGTAATGACGGCATACACGCGGCTACCACTGAGGCAACCATTGAAATGATGAACTTTGCAGCAAAATACAAATTCGATGGCGTGCTGGTTGAAGGTTGGAATATCGGTTGGGACGGTGACTGGTATAATAATGGTGATGTGTTTAGTTTTACTAAAGCTTATGACGATTTTGATATTCAAAAAGTGGCTGAACATGGGCGCAACGTCGGCGTTAGGCTTATTGGGCACCACGAAACGTCTGGTAACTTAACTAATTACGAAAACCAAATAGACGATGGTTTTCAACTATATCAAGAGAATGACGTGGCCATTGTTAAAACTGGTTATGTAGCCGATGGCGGTAAATTAAAGAGAGTGGATGAAAAGGGCGTTACGCGTTATGAATTTCATGATGGCCAATACAATGTAAATCACCACCTGAGAGTTGTTGAAAAAGCCGCAAAGCACAAGATTGCTATTAATGCACACGAGCCAGTTAAAGATACTGGTTTACGACGAACCTACCCGAATTGGGTGAGCCGAGAAGGTGCACGAGGGCAAGAGTTTAACGCATGGGCGGTGCCGCCTAATGGTCCAAATCATGTGTCAAACTTATTATTCACACGAATGTTGTCGGGTCCTATGGATTACACCGCCGGCGCGTTTGATCTTAGGCCAAGTGAGCGTGAGCCAGTTAACGCAGAGCTAGGGCGACATGATGTTCGTGCTCGCATTGAGCACACATTAGCCAAAGAACTTTCTTTGTACGTCACTATCTATTCTCCCATTCAAATGGTGATGGACTTGCCCGAAAACTATGAAGCCAGACCCAGTGCTTTCCAATTCATTGAGGATGTTCCAACCGATTGGTCGAAATCTCAAGCGTTGGCCGGTGAGGTTGGCGAGTATGCGGTGGTCGCACGCCAGGACCGTAATTCAAGTGATTGGTATTTAGGTGTGCACACCAATGAAGAAGCGCGAAATATTAAAACCACACTGGAATTTCTTGGTGACGGAGTATGGGAAGCGCAAATTTATCGAGACGGTGACAATGCTGACTACGATACCAACCCATACGATATGGTTATTGAACGTAAAGTAGTGAAGGTTCAAGACACATTGAGTTTTAAACTTGGCCGCAGTGGCGGAGCCGCTGTGCGGTTTGTAAAGCAGAGTAATTAGTATTATAAGACTGAGCGTGCAGCACGTTAATCAAGGGTGCTGTGCGTTTAGTCTTGTTATAAACCACTCGTATAATAAATCAGTATATTCAGTAAAATAGTGTATAGATTGGTGGTCTTATTGATAGCATTGCTGTAGTCTTCGGCTCATCCTACAGTGAGCATAGGTGGTAATGATTATCCGCTCACGACACACAATGAGTTGATAATATGTCTTTTAAAGACCTTGGCTTAGCAAAGCCTATTTTAGATGCCGTAAATGACTTGGGTTATACCGAGCCTTCACCTATTCAAGCACAAGCCATTCCGCCCGTAATCGAAGGGCGTGATGTAATGGCCGCAGCGCAAACCGGCACAGGTAAAACCGCCGGCTTTACATTGCCAATATTGCATAATTTAGCCAGTACTGAAAAGCCAAAACACAGTGGCAATCAAGCGCGTGTTTTGATCTTAACGCCAACCCGAGAATTGGCCGCGCAAATTGCGCAAAACGTTCAACAATACAGTCAGAACTTACGAATTAAATCAGTTGTGGTGTTTGGTGGTGTGAGTATTAACCCACAAATGCAGAAACTGCGCGGTGGCACTGATGTGTTGATTGCCACACCTGGGCGACTGTTGGATTTGCACAACCAAAAAGCGGTGCAGTTCGATAAGCTTGAAGTGCTGGTGCTCGATGAAGCCGATCGTATGCTCGACATGGGCTTTATTCACGATATTAAGCGCGTCATTAAGTTGCTGCCTAAGAAACGCCAAACGTTGTTATTTTCCGCCACATTTTCTAATGAAATCAGAGAGCTGGCGCGCACCATCGTAAACAAGCCGGTGGAAGTGTCCGTGACACCGCCGAACAGCACAGTGGATGCGGTTAAGCAAAGCCTGATTGCGGTAGAGAAAACAGATAAAACACAGGTTTTAGCGCGTTTAATTGAAGACAATGATTGGTTTCAGGTGTTGGTGTTTTCTCGTACCAAACACGGCGCCAACCGCTTAGTTAAGCAACTCGAAGCACGCAAAATTCATTCCATGGCGATTCATGGCAATAAAAGCCAAGGCGCTAGAACTAAGGCTCTTGCTGAATTTAAAGCCGGAAAGGTTCGCGTGTTAGTGGCTACTGATATTGCTGCACGTGGTATTGATATTGAGCAGCTGCCGCACGTGGTGAACTTCGATTTGCCTAATGTGGCTGAAGACTATGTGCACCGTATTGGCCGAACCGGGCGCGCTGGCGCTAAAGGTGAAGCTGTGTCTCTGGTGAGTCATGATGAGTTCAAACAGCTTGTTGATATTGAGCGTTTTATTAAAAAGCTGATTCCTCGAGTTCAGCTTGATGATTATGAACCTAAAAATGCGTTGCCCGAATCTAAAGGCGACTTTCGAGATAGAAAGCCTAAAAAACAGAAGAAAGCGCAGCCCGATGCTCAAGGCGAACGTCAAGGCCAAGGTAAAAAGCAACACCAAGGCAAAAGGCAAAATAACGGAGGGCGCCGCAATTCAGGTGGTGCATCGGCTAATGGCCGTCGTCGTGGGCCTAAAAATTCAAAAGCGAATCGTAACGGTTCGCAAAATCAAAATGCCTCCACTAGCGGTAACGGCAAACAGTCTGGCAACAGTGAAAGCGGTTCTCAGTCAAACAGCAATAATGGTGGCAACCAGGCCAGAACAAACGGCAATAAAGCCCGAAGTAAGCGCACCCCGTATTCTGCAAACACAACAAAGAAACGATCGAGCCCTGGCATAGGGTAATCTTTTAAGCTATTTATTGGCGTGCTTATGAGACTTATTGTTAATTTTTATCAGCGGTTAACGCCAATACAACGCAGTTTGGTTGGCGCCTTAATTGGTTTCGTGTTCTATGGTGGCTGGGCAATACTGGTTAATTTTATGCACGGTAAAGAGTCGGCAATAAGGGCCGGTTTAGTGCAGGGGATTTACAGTTTCATACTCACTTTTGTGATGACCTTGCTATTGGAGTCGCTGTTTTACCGCATCAAGCGTATTTTGAAAGATGATTGGGGAACCTGCATGGTCACCGTTATCGTATCTTGCAGCATTGTCTTTACCGGATCCTGGTTGGTAAATTACTGGTCTGGAACACCTGAAATTTTCAAAACCGTGGTGCTTGGTTATATTCTTGGTGGGCTTTATTCAATTGTTTACACCCTTGGTTTAGCCAGACAAACCGATTAAATAACTAGGTGATTAAATAACTGTGTTATGTACACTGTTATTAAAAAGGCGGCTATTAAGCCGCCTTTTTAATGCCTATTGTGATTTAGATTAAAAGTTCAATATCACCTCAACACCGTAAATACGCCCTTTGGCTAAAGGTGCAAATGAGCCACCCAGTGGAACAGGGCCAAGCAATGAAGGCAGTTGCGTATCATTGCCGTGCTTTACTTCGTCGGTTAAATTTTTGCCGAACAGGCCAAGCCCCCAGCGCCCATCGGCTGACGTTAAGTCAATGCCAAGGTCGAGAATGCCGAGCTCGTTGAGAGTGCCTCGATTGTTGTCGGTAAAGATTGATTTATCCTTAAATGCGTAAGAAATACGACTGACCGCCGAGCCCCAGTTGCCCAGGTCACTATCTAAGGTTAAACCAATTGAGTACGTTAGTTCAGCGGCTCGAGGAAGGTCTAAGTCTTCATCTGCCGAGTTAATGACACCGTCACCATTTAAATCAAAGCGTACTTCATCGTACGACGGGTCAATATAGCCGATTGAGGCATTCAATAGCAGTTGACCGGTCAGTGGTAACAAAGTATCAACTTCGATGCCATTAATGGTGGCGTCGGAGGTGTTTTTAATTACCTGCACGGTCCCAGAGACAGGGTCAGGAAAGTTTACTTCGCGCTGCAGGTTGTCAATTTTATTGCTGAATATGGCTGCCGTTAAGCGCCCACCGTTTGAAAAGGTGGTTTTATAGCCTAATTCAAAGCTGTCGGCTTCTTCTTCATCAAACGGGCCGGGGCCAAAATTAACTGTATCGATGGCGGTGTTACGTAAGTTATAACCGCCTGAGCGAAATCCGCGTGTCCAATGCCCGTAGACTAAAGAAGCGTCAGTAAGGTTATAAGTGAAACCGATTTTAGGAGACAAGTTACTCCAACTTTCTTCGTCTTCAAAATCAAACGGGCAGTTTCCATCAACCACACTGCAAGGCGCATTGATATTGCGTATGAGTGAGGCAATATTTGCGCTTTTCTTTTCGTCGGTATAACGCAAGCCAACATTCAATACCGTTTTGTCATTCAGTTGATAGTCTAAAGCGGCAAAGGCGCCCAATGTTTTTACTTCATAGTCACCGCCGCCATCTTGGGTTAACCCAAAAAAGCCCGGTGGTGCTACTAAACCTAAAAGACGACGATTTTCATTGTACGAGAGCTCGTTTTTAAAGTAATACAGCCCTGTGGTGATTTGCGCCTTATCACTAATGTTGCCGTTGTAACGCAGTTCGTTGCTAATTTGTTTGGTTTGGAGGGCCGTCAGTGAGTGAAACAAACTCAATGGCGTTGCATCAACATCTAGGTCTCCCGATTGGTCGAATTCTCGGTAGCCAAATACGTTGGTGATCTGGCCATCGCCAATATCAAGTGTGCTTATGGTGCGAAAGAAGTCAGATCGTGTGGATAAGAAGCCTTCGTTATCAATTGAAAAATCCAGGCTGTTACGGTCAAAGTCAGTGAGTTGGTTGGTCACACCAAAGCCATTGCGGTGGTTTTGTGAAGCTGGGCCGTCGCCATCTGAATCAAAATAATCATAGATCGCGGTAATGCTTAAGCGGTCATTGGGTGTCCACACAATCATGGGGCGTATGGAAACCGTGTCTTGTTCACCGAAAGCTTCATTATTGAACAAGTTTAAGAAGTAGCCATCATCTTGGTTGGTGTAGAACGACACCTTTGCGGCCAAAGTGCTCGAAACAGGGCCGCCAAACGAACCCATTAGGTATTTATTGGGTTTTTCGCCGCCGCCTTCAATGGAGGCCTTAATTTGGCCTTCAAATTCATCGCCAGGAGCTTTACTTTTCAATAGTACGGCGCCGCCAGTAACATTTCGGCCAAAGAGGGTACCCTGTGGGCCGCGCAATACTTCAATGCTCTGTAGATCAAAAACATCAAACACAACGCCTGCGTTTGTACCTAAATAGACGCCGTCAATAAACGTACCTACGGTTGGGTCAATACTGGGTATAGAGCTATTGACTCCCAAGCCGCGTATTGAAAAATTAGCCACTCCTCGTGTGGTGCCAATATCATCAAATGCAACGTTGGGTAGCCCCACGGATAGGCTTTGGATATCGCGAACTTTTAAAATTTCCAGCTGACCAGAATTAAAGGCCGTAACAGCAATGGGTACATCCATGACCGACTCTTCGCGTTTACGAGCGGTAACGACCACTTCTTCCAATAATTTTGATTGCGCGGATTGCCCGTTTTGTGGTGTTTGAGCGTAGCTTGTATTTAGGCCTGCCGTGAATGTATTCGCCACAAATAAAGCAATTAAATTTGTTTTTTTACTGCCCAGAATCTTCCGCATACAACTCTCCTATCTGTTATGAATTTTTTAGTATTGTTTTAATGCTCATTCAAATATTTAAAAAGCACTTGTCACTATAAAATAATAAACATCTTGACTACAAGAGGTAGTGGTCGAATTTGATTCGTCTTTAGTGCTGTCAGTGTAAATGATTGAATGGGCTGGGATATAAATTAAAACAGACTGCAAAAAAGGGCAGCGAGGCTGCCCTTTAATAAGTTTTTTGTTACCAAAGCAATTATTGCTTTATTTTTCTAAAACATAACAAGGTGTGTATTCGTCTGATAACTTCATGCGATTTTGTTTTACGAAGCTTTCCAGCATGACATCCAGTTCAGCCATGATTTCTGGGTCACCGGTCAACTTAAATGGCCCATGCTCTTGGATGGCTTTAATGCCTTGAGGCTTTACGTTACCGGCGACAATGCCAGAGAAAGCACGGCGTAAATCTGCCGCCAACTCAGCGGCAGGGCGACCTTTATTAAGGTCTAAAGACGCCATATTTTCATGACTTGGATCGAATTCGTACTGAAAGTTTGTATCAATTTCTAATGACCAGTTGTAGAAAAAAGCATCATCGAGCTTACGGCGATTTTTATACACTTTGCCCATGGCCTTGTTCATGCGTTGAGCTACTTTAATAGGATCATCAATGATGATTTCATACAAGGCTTGTGCTTCTGCACCTAATGTTTTGCCAATAAAACGGTCCATATCTTCAAAGTACTGCTTGCTCTTTTCGGGGCCGGTGAAAATTAACGGAAGACGCACGTCTTTGTTTTTATCATTAAGCAGCACGCCTAAAATATAAAGAATTTCTTCCGCCGTGCCTGCGCCACCCGGGAAAACGATAATGCCGTGACCTAAGCGTACAAAAGCTTCTAAGCGCTTTTCAATGTCGGGCATGATAATGAGCTGGTTCACTACCGCGTTGGGTGCTTCTGACGCAATAATGCCGGGCTCCGTAATGCCAATAAATCGAGAGTTCTTAACCCGCTGTTTAGCATGACCGATAGCAGCGCCTTTCATTGGGCCTTTCATCGCGCCAATGCCGCAACCAGTGCAAATGTCTAAACCACGCAGTCCTAAACGATACCCCACTTCTTTGGTGTAATCGTATTCATACTCACTGATCGAATGGCCACCCCAACAGACAATCAGGTTAGGCTGTTTGCGAGGCTGCAAGGCGTGTGCATTACGTAAGGTTTTAAATACCATGTCGGTAATAGACTCGTCTTGTTCTTCCCAAAGTACTACTTGATTTTGAATAAAGACAATGTCGCGTAAAACCGCAAATAAGTGGCTGCGAATACCGGCAATCATTTCGCCGTCCACAAACGCATTTTCAGGCGCGTTACTCAGTTTCAGCTTAACCCCTCTGGGCGATGACAGTACTTCAATGTCAAAGTCGGCGTGTGCGGCTAACAGTTCATGGCCATCGTCGCTATTGGCGCCAGTGCTTAATACCGCTAACGCGCAATCGCGAAACAGTTGGCGGTACTTACTGTCACTGCAAGCCTGTAAGGATTCAATTTCACTCTTTGACAGTAAATCCAGGGGTCCTTTAGGGTTAATAATAATGTCGGCCATGCCTTGTTCCTCATAGAGATTGGTGCTGTTCGATCGAACGGTCATGGTCGACCGTTCATCAAACATAAAAAAGGCCATCTAATGATGGCCTTTCAAAAATGTGTAAGTACCTTGCGGCGTATATTAACGTTCAGCCGCGGCTTTCTCAACCAGAAGATTTACGGTATTGAATAAGCCCGTTGCGCCATCGCTGTGCATGCTTTGGCCTGTTAGGTATTTGCCATCCACCACAATGGTTGGCACGCCCGTTGCGCCTGATTGGCGTGAAATTTTAGCCGCTGTGCGAACCTGGTTGTCTACTAAGAACGAATTGAATGCCGAGGTCACTTGTTCTTCGGTTTTTTCGTAATTAGCTAAAAGACTGACCAAAGCACCTAGGTCATTTATTCTTTTGCGTTCAACATGAATTTTTTTGAAGAAGTCTTCATAGGCTTGTTCTGGAGCATCCAGAGCTTTCATTGTATAAAAAGCTTTAGCATGAAACTCGCCTCGTTTACCGAAAACGGCTGGAACTTTTACAAATTCAGCATTATCCGGTTTACTGGCTTTCCACTTATTTACCGCAGGTTCTAGCGCGAAGCAGTGACCACAACTAAACCAAAAGAGTTCTGCTACTTCAATCTTATCGCCAGTGCTCACTTTGAATGGAGTCTTAACGGCTTTGTATTTAGAGTCGTCTAGAGATTGTGCTGAGCTTTGATTAATGACGAAAGCCAATGAGAA
>CALINO010000001.1 GCA_938045295.1 uncultured Arenicella sp. | reverse complement strand
TCTCTGGCAATGCCCAAACCTTTGTTAACGCTGAAACTGCTGTTTAAGTCTGGGTCATTGATTAATCCTTTCCAACCAACGGTGGTACGCGGCTTTTCAAAGTAAACGCGCATCACAATCACTAACTCTTCTTTTAGTTCTTGTTTAAGCTCAGCCAATCGCCCGGCATACTCAATGGCTGATTTTGGGTCGTGAATTGAACACGGCCCAACGATCACCACTAAGCGGTCATCGTTGCCAGCCATAATGGCTTCAATTTCTTTGCGTGCTTTATCTGTGGTTTCAGCGGCTTCTTCAGTGATCGGAAACTGCTCATGAATGATATTCGGAGAAACCAATTCTTTGGTTTGAGCAATTCTAATGTCGTCGGTTTGTTTCATTTAACTTCCAATTAACTCTCAATTTCTTTTCTCAACTTACTCACTAGGCAACGCCAACGCAGACCATATTTATGGTCAAGCGACAATATGGTTCTACCCATCTTGCCCAAAATTAAGGCTTAAAAGGAAAATACGCTGACTGGCACAAACTAAGTAAATTTCGGCATGTGAATTGATGATAATATAATCTTATTACAAACACCAACTTAGCCCAAAGTAAGCACAGTAACTGACCGCCATGGAAGACATGCAAGCCATAGAAAGTCACGGAAAACCGACATAGCCTTGTCATAATTAAGCACTAAAGTCTGAGTCTTTTACCCAACGCACCCCAGCTATTTATAATTAACCAACACCACTCTTCGGCCAACTCTCTTATGCTAAACCCGTACCTTCATGTCGAATTAAGTTTGCTTTCGTTTAACGAACGAGTGCTCAATATTGCCATGGACAACAAGGTGCCATTACTGGAACGCCTGCGTTTTCTTTGCATTTTCAGTTCCAACATGGACGAGTTTTTTGAAATACGAGTGTCTGGTTTAAAAGCACGTGCGCAAAGCCAAGTGGCATCCGAAGGCGCTGACGGTTTAACGCCGAACGAAGCACTGCAACACATTAGTGAAAAAGCACATCAACTGGTTGATCAGCAATACCAAATTTTAAACGAGCAAGTAATGCCTGAGCTCAAAGAGCATGGCATTGAATTTTTACACCGCAGCCAATGGTCTGATGACCAAAAGCGTTGGTTAAAAAATTACTTCAAACGCGAAGTGCTGCCCATACTCACGCCCATACGCTTAGACCCGGCTCACCCTTTTCCGCTCACAATCAACAAAGGCTTAAGTATTGTAGTGGACTTGCACGACCCTGAGCGCGACGATACGCACAACATTGCCGTAGTGCCCGCCCCCAGAGCATTGCCACGCTTTGTGCGCCTACCTGAAGAGTTGTGCGATAAGGAGTATCAATACGTTTATTTGTCTTCCATCATTCACGCCAACATTAAGAAACTATTTTCAAACGTAGAAGTGTTGGGCTGCTACCAGCTGCGCATCACCCGCAACAGTGACCTTTACGTTGACCTTGAAGAAGTGGAAGATTTGGCTCGCACACTGGAAGGTGAACTGCCCTCAAGACTGTACGGCGAAGCGATACGCTTAGAAGTGTCTAAGCAATGCCCAAAGCGCATCATAAATTTCTTAAAGCAGCGTTTCCAAATACACAGCGACTACGTGTATAAAGTTGATGGGCCCGTAAACTTAAACCGCCTCACAGGTTTGCCCGATTTAGTCAACCGGCCACACATAAAATACCCAAGCTTCACACCGTCGATTGCCTCGTACTTAGGGCAACAAAACGACACCTTTGAAGCCATTAGCAATGGCGACATTTTACTGCACCACCCATTTCAGTCGTTCGCGCCAGTAGTAGACCTAATAAGACAAGCCGCCAGTGACCCAGATGTGTTGGTTATCAAGCAAACCTTGTACCGTACCGGCGCTGACTCAGTGCTGGTGGAGTTGCTGGCCGAAGCGGCTCGTTCAGGTAAGGAAGTCACGGTGATCGTTGAACTGATGGCACGCTTTGATGAGCAGAACAATATTGCCACCGCGCAAAAGCTGCAAAATGCCGGAGCGCATGTAGTGTATGGCATGGTAGGTAAAAAAACGCACGCCAAAATGCTGATGATTGTGCGCCGTGAACGGCAAAAACTGAAACGCTATGTGCACCTTGGTACGGGGAATTACCACCAAGGCAACACCCGAATTTATACCGACTACGGCTTGCTAACCTGCAACAAAGAAATCACCAGCGATGTGCACGAACTGTTTATGCAACTGACCACACAAGGGCCAAACCCCGAGTTAAAGCAATTGCATCAATCGCCTTTCGGCATTGCTCACTTTTTTATCGAGCAAGTGGAAAATGAAATTGCCAATGCCGAACAAGGCTTACCCGCCAAAATCATTGCCAAAGTGAACGGTCTTTCAAGCCAAAGCATTGTGGATGCGTTATATAAAGCTTCTCAAGCTGGGGTAAAAATAGAACTGATTGTTCGAGGCATATGCACCTTAATACCCGGTGCACAAGGCATCTCAGAAAATATAGAAGTACGCTCAGTAGTCGGCCGCTTCCTTGAGCATGCGCGCGTGTTTTATTTTGAAAACGGTAATGAAGAACCGTTAGTGTACCTTTCAAGTGCCGATTTAATGCCAAGAAACCTTCGTAACCGCATAGAACAATGCACCCCGATTTTAGATGATCAGCTTAAAGCGGAAATAATTGACGACCTTCAGCAGTACCTGCAAGACACTGAGAACGCATGGTGCCTACAAAGCAACGGCGAGTACATTAAATTAATATCCAGCGAAGAAAACAGCGTTAATGTACAAGCCCAATTATTACTTAAACATTCAGAAGATTATTAAATAGTCTTACCTGAGTGACGAACACCTTAACCCTCACCACTTGTGCTGGTTTTATTAAACTTCAGCTTAACTCCCATCGACTTTAGCCAAGATTGTTCTTGCTTTAAATCAGCGGCCGTTAATGGGTGTGCGTCTAACCATTGATCAGTAAAATTAAGTTGCAGCTCCTGATTAAAGGCACTTAGCGTCAACGGCAATGAACCCTGCTGTGCACGCCCTCGGTTTAATAGAACGGCAAGCCTGAGTAAAACCGCCAATCGTTTTGCTGGCGTCACCAAACTGGACGGTAACGATTCGTACGTCGACACAGGAAACTTTCTACGATGGCCGATAATCAGCGCTGAAAGTATTAATTGGTCTCTTCTGGCAAAACCCGCCATGTCGCCATTTTCAACGATATAAGCTCCGTGCTTGTGATAACTGTCGTGACTGATTCTTAAGCCTATTTCGTGTAATTGACTGGCCCACTCCAGCAACGACAAAAACCAAATATCTTGAATGTCCCAATCGGCGTTAATTTGTTGATACAGCTTTAGTGCGGTTCGCTTTACGTTATCGGCGTGAGTCACATCAACAGCCCATTGCTTTTGCATGGCTTTCACACTGATGCCTCGGATATCTTCAGGAGACGAACGCCCCACCAGATCAAACAACACACCTTCACGCAAGGCAATGTCAGACACCGACATTTGTTGTATATCAAACAATTCGAACAGCGCCATGATGATTGATAAGCCACCAGCAAACACTGGCGTTCTGTCGCGCGACAACCCTGCTATTTTCAGCTTATCTACGTGCTTGGCATCAATGGCCGTTTGCAGCAGCTTTTGCAACGCGTCTTTATGCATGCCATCTTTTGACCAACCGCCAGCAATCATAGCGGAGGCAATTGATTTCATGGTGCCTGAACAACCAATAACTTGACGCCAACCTTGGGCACGAAATTGCTCAACCACCGGCTGTATTGCCAACTTTGCGACCAATACTGCTTTATTAAAACGCTTCTCACTTAACTTGCCATCAGCGAAGAACTGTTTACTTAAGGTAACGCAGCCCACTTCCAAGCTTTCACGAATAACAGATTGGTCCCCTAAACCGGCAATGATTTCGGTACTGCCACCGCCAATATCAATCACTAAACGAGATTCTTCACCGCCCGAAGACCACTTAGATACCCCCAGATAAATCAGGCGCGCTTCTTCACGACCAGCAATGATTTCAATGCTGTGGCCAAGCGCGTGTTCGGCTCGGTCTAAAAATTTACTTTTACTTTTAAGCTGGCGTAAAGCGTTGGTGCCAACAGCGCGAATATTTTCACTGGGTAAGTTGCGCAACAACTGCCCAAATTCGCTGAGCGCTTTCAATGCTCGTTCAGCCACTTCTTCGCTGAGGTTTTTGTTTTCGTCCAAACCAGCAGCCAAACGCACAACTTCACGCTGCCGATCCACCACCGTAAACTGGCCGTTGGTGTATTGTGAAATCACCATATGAAAACTGTTTGAGCCCAAATCAACCGCGGCATAGCACTCTTGCGGTTTGACGTTAAAAGTACTTGAGTAAATTTCAGTCATTCTAATTATTATTCTGTTTGTGTCTTAGCGCATTTCTGCTTCTTTTACGTATTCCTTGTACAGTTTTTCTTGCAGCGTTGTGTCATTGTACGCGCCCATGGCTTGATCGACCACATCACGCTTTAAGTGCGATGCGAACAGCTGAATGAACTCATATACGTATTCACGCAACACCGCATTTTTTCGTATGGCCAAGCTGGTGACACTCGAATCAAACAAATTGCCTGCGTCAATCACCGCCAAATCTAAGTCTTGGGCTTTGTCGTACGACATGCGCGCGCAAATACCAACTCCCATACCATTTCTGACGTAGGTTTTAATCACTTCTGCATCAGCGGCCATGAGTACCACGTTTAAATCCAAACCTTGTTTTTTAAAGGCTCTATTGATCACTGAACGGTCTGCCACACCAAAAGTATAGGTGATAATGGGGTGCTCACTAATGTCGTCAAGTTTGATTTCCGGCAGCTTGGTCAGTTCATGCCCTTTGGGCACAATCACGCACCGGTTCCAACGGTAACATGGCAGTAATATTAGGTTATCAAACAGTTCTAACGCTTCGGTAGCAATACCAATGTCCGCGTGCCCTGAATCCGTCAAACTGGCAATTTGCTCTGGTGTACCTTGGTTTATTTGCAGTTGCACATTGGGGTAACGCTTACGAAACTCATTAATCACTGGTGGCAACACATAGCGCGCTTGGGTGTGAGTGGTTGCAATCGATAACAGGCCTGAATCTGGATGCCTGAAGTCGTCGGCAATGCGTTTAACGTTGGTTACTTCATCGAGTATTAACTCAAATCGGGCTGCCAACAACTCCCCTTCTGGGGTCAAACCGTTAATGTGCTTACCGCTTCGCTCAAATATGGTCACGCCTAACTCTTCTTCCAGGCGTTTGATTTGGCTACTAACACCGGGCTGAGAAGTGAATAATTTATCGGCCGCGGCCGTGACATTCATGCCATTTTTTATTACTTCTGTAACGTACTCGAGTTGCCGTAATTTCATTATTGCGTTGATAACCTTAAGTATTAGCTTAAAGGCGATGGTTAAGCTAAGTAAAAACTGTGACTTAAGTCTCACATAATTTTCTATTAAAGGCTACGGTTGATTATGTCTGATCCTTTGAGTTAACCAACATTAAGTAAGAAATATCAGGTAAAGACGGGCAGTAGAAAAAGTCGCCTGACTGGCAAAAGCGGCTAACCGCAGCTATCGCTGCCTTTGGATTCAAAGCACGCTTCTGGGATTGAAAACTCACTGTCGAGTGAGCCATTTTGCTCGTACAAATCACAATTGAGCATGTAGTTGGCGGTGGTCAATGGCATTGGCACGCGCACACCGCTTAAATAACTAATCACGTCTTTACTCATCTGCAACAGGCGCAAGCCGTCTTCCCAGTAACGAATACTGTTGTCTTCTCTTTTCGCCAAACCACAGGGTTTAAACTCAGCCACCGCTTCTTTGGCGGCCACGTAACGCGGCCACACTTCGTAAATGGCTTCGTCACGGCGCATGGTTTCAACTTCCGTTTTAGCCGCGATTCTCAGCTCATCTAACTTTGGCAATACCGCGTCAAAGCCTTCCACATTACTGAACACTTCAATGGTTCGGTCAACCACTTTGTCTATCGCGGCAAAGGTTTGTGCCAGCTTTACATATCGGCTTTCGAAAAAACGGTCGATTGGGTACGAAAAGGCTTTAAAAGGTTCGCCCCACAATTCATCAACCCCTTCTTCACCGGAAAAGTGTTTTACCTGCTTACCAAGCTCTAAGGCTTCCATAAAGCAACTTTCGCACTGTTTTACCAGTTCATTGTCTTCTTCAACGTGAATTCCTTTTTCTTCTAAATCCACCACCGTGGTGAAAATATCGGTCGCTCGATTAAATAACGAACCGGCCAGCATGGCCGCTTTAACACGTTTTTTAGCGGGGTCTGTTTCTTCTTGGTAGTACTTTCGAGCTATTTCAGTACGCCAGCCAGGTGAATTGATGCCGGCCTCTGTGTGATGAAAAACTCGGCGACGCAATGAGAGTATCAGCGCCCTCTTTTCCGACATGGTGTTGGGCGGCGGTGCGTAGTAGCGAATCCAATAACCATCAATGTGAATACAAATTTTTCCTTCGTGCTCACGTATGCTGCCATTATCAACGGCATCGACTGTGTGGCTCTCGCCAAGGTCTGCAGTTTTAGAATTCATTCAACTTCTCTTGTTTTCAAACTCTGGCCTTAATTCTGGCTTTAAGCTCTCAAACATACACACAATAAATTAGACTTTTGACCGTAACTAATCAGCCAGCGCTTTACGCTGCATGGCTTTACGGCGCTTACATTGATGCTTAATTTCACAGATATCGCAAGCCCCTTCAAGACCATCAATATCATTCAAACCACCGCAACTGCCTTTTATTGCTCGGTTATTGATAATAACGCCAATAGCCATAGCAATGACAACAAAAAGAAAAACAGCAAATGTAACAACAAACAAATTCATAATAATTTCAATTATAGCCTTATCTATGTAAAGACCGAATTCAGGTAAGAACCATCACCTACCTAAGCTTCTATTAAGTGCATGTAATGTAGTGAGTCGACTCGCGAGTTGCAAGTTTATTCTGCCAAATTGTCCATGAATAGATCGGTGGCGTAAACACGGTAATCGCCTGTTTTTTCACCACGAATAATAAAAAACGCCGCAATATTGTGACGCTTAGCAAACGACACCGCTTTTTCTTCCCCCATGCTCAATAGCGCTGTGGCTAGCGCATCAGCCGTGCTTGCCTTAGGCGCCAACACACTCACGGAAGCCAATTTGTGGTAGACCGGCTTTAAAGTTTGAGGATTAATCGTGTGTGAGAAATGTTGCCCATCGATAATGTGGTAATTACGGTAATCGCCAGAAGTGGCAATGGCTTCGTTATGCAAATTAACGATTTCAGCAACGCCGCCAGTAACGTGGGGCTTTTCTATGCCTAAACGCCACGGGGTATTATCGGCTTTAACCCCGGACGCACGCAGCTCTCCACCAATGCTGACTAAGTAATTGGTGAAACCATAAGCAGCAATCACCTCCGCCACTTTGTCCACCGCATAGCCTTTGGCAATGGCCGATAGATTAACCTCAAGCCCAGCCACATCTTTGCTCAATCGGTCACCCTCAAGTGATAAATGCCGATGCCCCACCGACTCTGAAATGTCAGCCAACACGGCAGCGCTCGGTTGTTCACTAATGCGCCCATCTTCAGCAAAGCCCCACAACCGTATGGCTTTACCCAAGGTAACGTCAAACGCGCCTTGGCTCAGCTCACTGATTTGTAGCGCTTCACGCATCACAAGCAGCATGTCGGGCGACAACACCACCGCTTGGCCAGCCGGCAAGCGGTTAAACTGGCTTAACTCCGAATCAGCTATGTAGTTAGACATGCTTTGGTTAACCACGTCCAGCGCATTAATAATAGCCTGCTCCAACTCTGACTTATTGGTATTAGCAAGCAGCTCTCCTGCGTTGGCGGCATTCGGCTCTATTGTCACTTGGTATTGGGTGCCCATGGTGGCACCAGTAAACACCCAGGGTTGAACCGGTTTTTCGCACCCCGGCAACAACACAGACACAGCCCCACTAAACACAACAAACAACGTTGTTTTAAGCACTGATCGCTTCGGCCATTTATGTCTCATAAATATCAACCCAAATACCTTGCGCTAAAACAAAAAACAGCGAGCAAAGCCCGCTGTTTTTTTTAAATTTCATTGCTTGGAAGCAACTCATGATGATCTAGCCACCGAAGTCATCAAGCAAGATATTTTCATCTTCAACGCCTAACTCGTGAAGCATGTTAATAACCGCTTGGTTCATCATTGGCGGGCCACACATGTAAAACTCACAATCTTCCGGTGCTTCATGTTCATTTAAATAGTTTTCATGCAGCACGTTGTGAATAAAGCCAGTGTAGCCGTCCCAATTGTCTTCTTCCATTGGGTCGGATAATGCCACGTGCCATTCAAAATTATCGTGCTCTGCAGCCAGTCGATCAAAATCTTCCACATAGAACATTTCGCGTTTAGAGCGAGCACCGTACCAGAACGTAATTTTACGCTTAGTTTTGATTCGCTCTAATTGGTCAAAAATATGAGATCGCATTGGCGCCATACCAGCACCACCACCAACGAACACCATTTCAGACTCGGTTTCTTTAGCAAAGAACTCACCAAACGGCCCAGAAATCGTTACTTCATCACCTTCTTTTAAATTAAAAATGAACGATGACATTTTGCCTGGTGCCAAGCCTTCTGTGCGTGGCGGTGGCGATGCAATACGTACGTTCAGCATGATGATGCCTTTTTCAAGTGGGTAGTTTGCCATTGAGTAGGCTCTTATCACTTGCTCAGTCACCACAGACTCGTATTGCCAGATATTAAAGTGATCCCAGTCTGGGTGATACTCGTCTTGAATTGCAAAGTCTTTGTATTTAACTGTGTGCGGTGGGCATTCAATTTGAATGTAACCGCCGGCACGGAAGTCAACGTTCTCGCCTTCAGGCAACTCAAGTACCAGCTCTTTAATAAAAGTAGCTACGTTGTCATTTGAGCGCACTTTACACTGCCACTTTTTAACACCGAAAACTTCTTCTGGAACTTCAATTTTCATGTCTTGTTTAACCGCAACCTGACATGACAAACGATCACCGCAAGAAGCTTCGCGCTTAGTGATGTGAGACTCTTCGGTGGGCAAAATCGAGCCACCACCTTCGTGAATTTTCACACGACATTGCGCGCAAGTACCGCCGCCGCCGCAAGCCGATGGCACGAACAAACCGTTATCGGCCAATACGCCGAGCAGTTTGCCGCCCGCAGGCACTTCTATGTCTTTTTCACCGTTAATCGAGATTTTGATATTACCGCTTGGTACTAATCGGCTTTTGGCGAACAAAATCAACGCCACCAGCACAAGAACAATCGCGGTAAAGAAACTTACACCTAATCCAATTTCTAACATATCTACCTCGAATTAAAGTTGGATGCCAGAGAAGGCCAAAAAGCCTAAGGCCATCAAACCAACAGTAATAAACGTAATGCCCAAACCTTGAAGACCGTCTGGCACATCGCTGTATTTAAGTTTTTCACGAATGCCAGCAAGAGCAACAATCGCTAATGCCCAACCAACACCACTGCTGGCGCCATACACAACACTTTCAGTGAAGGTGTAATCTCGCTCCACCATGAATAATGACGCACCTAAAATTGCGCAGTTCACTGTAATCAATGGCAAAAAGATACCCAAGGCGTTGTAAAGAGCAGGCACGAAACGATCTAAGAACATTTCAAGTATCTGCACCAAAGCGGCAATAACTCCGATGTAACTGATCAAGCCCAAAAAACTCAAGTCAACTTCAGGCATTCCAGCCCAAGCTAAAGCACCTTCTTGTAAGAAGTTTTTATAAATCAGGTTGTTTACCGGAACCGTGATGGCCAGCACCACAAATACGGCAAAACCCAGACCTAACGCCGTTTGAATTTTCTTAGAAACGGCTAGGAATGTGCACATTCCTAAGAAAAAAGACAGGGCCAGGTTTTCGATAAATATCGACTTAACGGCCAAACTAACTAAATCCATTAGTGGCCTCCCGTGGCACCGTGCGCGGGTGCGTTGTGTGCGTTTTGCATTTCGTAATCAGGTTTTTCAACCTGTTCTGGATAAAATGAGCGAATTGCCCATATAGTTAAACCAATAATGATGAACGCGCTTGGCGCCAACAACATTAAGCCGTTTGGCATATACCAACCGCCTTCTGATACTGGCGTCAGGATTTGATAACCCAACAGCGAGCCAGAACCAAACAGTTCACGCACCGTACCAACGATGATAAGAATAATGCTGTAACCCAAGCCATTACCGATACCGTCTAGAAACGAGTTCCATGGGCCATTTTTCATGGCGTAGGCTTCAGCGCGCCCCATCACGATACAGTTGGTAATAATCAAACCAACGAATACCGCCAATTTTTTGCTTACATCAAACGCGTAAGCTTTGAGCACTTGATCTACCACAATCACCAGCGATGCAATGATCGTCATTTGCACAATGATACGAATGCTCGATGGAACGTGGTTACGAATCAAACTGATAGAAAGGTTTGAGAACGCCGTTACACTGGTTAGTGCCAAGCACATAATCAGCGCAACCGACAATTGTGACGTTACCGCCAGTGCAGAACAAATACCAAGAATTTGCAGTGCAATAGGGTTGTTTGAAAATAAGGGTTCAAACAGTGCCTTTTTAGCTTCACTAGCCATGATTAGCCTTGCTCCTTAATGTTAGCGGTAGTAACAACCGATGCCTGATTAACGTTGGTTCTTAATTTCGATAAGTAAGGGCCAAAACCGTCTTTACCCATCCAAAACTGCACCAAATTGGTAACGCCATTACTGGTAAGTGTGGCCCCAGCCAAACCGTCTATTTTATAGTCGGCTTTAGGTGTGTCAGGGCTGACGATACCTTTAATAAGTTGGATCGACGGCATGCCTGAAACATCGGCGATTTTTTTGCCTTTCCAACTGGCTTGCCACTTTTTATTCTCAATTTCGCCACCCAGACCTGGGGTTTCTTTATGGTCATAGAAAGTAATGCCGCTGACGGTATTAGCATCGCCTTCAAGTGCGATAAAACCGTACAACGTAGACCACAGGCCATAACCTTTAATTGGCAAAATGATTTTCTGAATGGCATCGCCCTCTTTCACTAAATAAACATTAGCGTATTTAGAACGGCCACCGATTTGGGCAATGTCTTGTTCAGAACTCAAATCAACACGGTAAGCCGGGTCTTTCGAGGCTTTACGCTGGTCGAAAGTATTGGCATCAACCGCATCGGTGTATTCACCAGTAGCTATGTCAACCACTCGAGCTTCAATTTGAGTAAAGGCTTGCTCAATGCTTTTGCCCGACAAATCAATGCCAGACACCGCCAGAATATTATTCTTCTTGTCTAATAAGGCATTAGCAACTTGCGTTGGCTTTAGCAGCGTGGCTGCGCCTGAAACAATGATCGAACACAACAAGCACAGCAATGTTGCCACGCCAATCGTCTTCACCATGTTGTCATTGGGCAGGTGGAAAAAACCGCCCTGACGTTTACTATTATTCATCATTACTAAGCCTCCTTACGCTGAAATTGCATAGCGTTTTGCACGACGCTTGATGTTGGCTTGTACTACAAACCAGTCGATCAACGGGGCAAACAAATTAGCGAATAAAATGGCAAGCATAATGCCCTCTGGGAACGCGGGGTTTACTACGCGAATCAAGATGGTCATCAAACCGATTAAAAAGCCATACCAAAATCGACCGGTGTCGGTCATTGACGCACTGACTGGGTCGGTGGCCATAAAGACCATGCCAAACGCCAAGCCACCGATGACAAAGTGCCATTGTGGAGTCAATGAGAACATAGGGTTTGTATCACTGCCGACCACATTAAATAGCACACTGGTGGCAACCACACCGGCAATTACGCCAAGCATAATGCGCCATGAAGCAATTTTAGTTAGCAGCAAGAAAATAGCGCCAAGGCCAATGGCTATCAGCGATGTTTCACCGATAGAGCCAGCCATGTTACCCATTAGCGATTGCTGGATGGTAAAGCCTGCGTTACTTAACGCGTCTACCCCGCCCGCGGCCGCAACACCTAAGGCGGTGGCGCCAGTGTAACCATCAACCGCAACCCAAACCGCATCACCTGAGATTTGAATTGGGTAAGCAAAGTATAGAAATGCACGTGCGGTTAGTGCTGGGTTTAAGAAGTTTTTACCGGTTCCACCGAACACTTCTTTACCGATTACGATACCGAATGAAATACCTAACGCTGCTTGCCATAAGGGCAAGGTCGCCGGCACGATCAAACTGAACAAGATAGAAGTAACAAAGAAGCCTTCGTTAATTTCGTGACCACGCACTGAGGCAAACAACACTTCCCAGAAACCACCAACAACAAACACCGTGGCGTAAATAGGAAACCATTGCCAGAACCCAAACCAGAAGTTATCCATCAGGCTGCTGGGGTCATTGCCAATGCCAAAAAAGGCCAAAATGTCGGCACGCCAACCTAGGCTGGCAATCAAATCAGGGTTGTTTGCAAATACAGTGTTTGCCTGCAAACCTACGTTGTAACAGCCGATAAAAACACAAGGCATGGCCGCTAGCCACACAAAAATCATTACGCGCTTCAGGTCAATGCCATCACGAACATGATTACGGCCTTTGTTTACGTCACCGGGTGAATAAAAAATAGTATCTACCGCTTCATACAGAGCGTAGAACTTTTGATATTTGCCACCGGGCATTACGTGCGGGTGAATATTGTCTAAGGTACGTCGAAGAAATGACATATCAACCTTCCCTCTCAATTTGATTTAGAGTGTTTCTCAATGCTGGGCCGAAATCGTGCTTACCTGGGTCCACAAACGACAATAACGCCACGTCTTCTTCCACCAGTTCTAAACACCCTAATTCTTGAGCAGAATCGGTGTCTTTAACCAAAATGGATTTTATGAGCGGCGTAGCCAAAATATCCAATGGCATAACACGTTCAAACACACCAATTGGCACAATGGCACGCGGTGAACCATTTTGTGAGCTGGTGATATTGTAGTTTTTAGGCTTAATTAGATTTGCCACAAACGCACTGGTGGCCGAAAACTTGTTAAGACCAGGCACAATCCAACCCATAAAGTCACGATTGTCGTCTTCTTCAATCACTGACACTTGATTGTCGTAACGACCAAGGTAGTCTCGCGCGTCTTCAGCCACATGACCGTTCAACACTGAGCCACTGATAATGCGTTTATTACCTTCAGCAACGCGGCCAGCGACTAATTCGCTCACCTTAGCACCTTGCTTGGCTTGAAAAACACGTGGCGAGTTAACCAACGGGCCACCAACGGCAACATAACGAGACGAATCAAATGTGCCTGTGGTGAAAAAAGAGCCCAAGCTAATGACATCTTGATAGCCAATAGTCCACACTGTTTTTTGTGAATCAACCGGGTCTATATGGTGCACGTGAGTACTGCTTAAGCCGGCCGGGTGTTTACCTGTAAAGGTAGCAACCTTAACGTTTGAACCTTCAACTTTAGGTAAATTTGCTTGGCCGCCTTGGCACACATAAACAGGCACACCAAATTTATTCAACACGTTAATGCCAGTGGCAAAATCAGCCGCACGCTCGTTAATGATCACGCTGGGCTCAACCGCTAATGGGTTAGTATCAGCCGCATTAACAAAGATCGAATTCGGTTTAGAATCCACTGCAGGAATTTTGCCGTAAGGGCGTGCAACAAAACTGGTCCACAGCCCCCCTTCTTGCATTGATGCAATCACCGACTCTAAGTTAGTGGCACTTAAGTCTGCATTTTTGGCAGCCGCTATTTCAACCGCGTCATCACCTTGCAAGTCAATGACCACAGACAAAAGAGCACGTTTAGCGCCTCGATTGATGCTCGACACCGTACCCGCAGCGGGTGCAACAACAAAAACCCCGGGGTTTTTCTTATCTTCAAACAGCGGTGTACCACGTTTAACTGAATCGCCCTCTCGAACCAACATGGTTGGCTTTAAGCCAACATAGTCTTCTCCAAGAATGGCGACAGATGAAATCTCTATCGCGGAATCAATGCGCTCATCAGGGCGTCCGCGCAAGGGTATATCTAACCCTTTCTTTATTTTAAAAAACAATGATTACCTCACCGCACTTATCAATTGCTTGACAATAACTCGACAGATAAACCCGCGCCCCAAAATGTGACAACAGGTTTGAAAAATGTAACGTTGGCATACTATATCAACACACGAGACCAACACATGAAAGCGTGTGTATCACAACTAAATTCAGCACAGTTGCTCTTGGCATTGACACGGCCAATTATCAAATATTGACTCTTATTGGGCGCATACCAACCCGGGCGCGATATTATACAACTTTCAATGCGGCATCAATAGCCACATAGCTCGATTATGCACTTCTATGGAACATTTTTTCTTTACCCATTCTTCGCGACTCATTCTTCATAGCTTGTTGACGCTACGTTATTTAGCATTGATAGCCGCAACCGCCATTCGTTGAACTCACAAAAATTGAATACCCGAGTCATTATTGAACTGTGTTAATCTTAACTACTGCGGCTGAGCGCCCTGAGCCGACGCCCCTGTTTAAGCTTACGCAACACACAGCCTGAAAGCTCAATTGACGTATAAAAAACACATTACTCAGAAAAATCAAACATGAATTTAGAAAAAGTCATTTTCGCGTTCTTTATTATTCTGGCTCTGTCAGTTAATACTAGTTTTTTCATTTCAGGGGTGGCAGCCCCCGATAGCTTACAAGCCATTGAGTTGGCCGTAGCGCTGATTGTGAGCTTGATTTGCACCGTGTTAAAGTTTGGTGATCGCAGCCAATTTGGCTCCACCGTTTTAGCCTCCAGCTTGGTGGTAGACCTACTGTTAATTGCCGCCGCCATCTTATGGGCGCTGGCGGCCAATGAAGCCACCGCAGGTTTGAGCACGGCCCAAACCGCAACAATATTATCGCTGGCTGGTGGCGCATTAATTGCCAATTTTCTCTCTGTAATACTGCTCATTGTTGAGACCAGCCAACTAAGACGCTAGGCCACACGTTGCTGGTTCAGTAATTATGGGGAATATATTTTTCTTAGTATTGCGGCGCATGAGGGTGCCGCTAATCGTATTGATTACGATTTATTCAGTGGCCACACTGGGAATGACGCTTATTCCTGGGGTGACGCCCGACGGTGAACCGTGGCGCATGAGCTTCTTTCATGCGTTTTACTTTGTCAGCTTTATGGGCACCACCATTGGCTTTGGCGAAATTCCATACGAATTCACTGACTTACAACGTGGCTGGGTGCTGGTGTGTATTTACACTTCAGTAATTGCTTGGTTATACAGCATTGGCAGCGTGCTACGTCTAGTGCAAGACGAAACATTTTTGCTGGCCGTGACCCAACGCGGGTTCCAGCGCAGTATCATGAAGCTAGACAGCCCCTTTTACATCATTTGCGGCTACGGAAAGACCGGCGAAATGGTCAATCAGGGCTTATGTGGTTTAGGTATTCAAACGGTTATTTTAGACATCAGCTCAGACCGAATTGCCACCATCGGCCTGGGTGAATTCACCCCTCCTCCGATTTCGCTAACGGCCGACATTACTGACCCCAACAATCTTATTGCCGCTGGCATCAACAGCCCGCATTGCCAAGGCGTGATTGTATTGACCAATTTAGACCATACTAATTTAGAAGTGGCTGTGTCGTGCAAACTGGTGAATCCAGACGTTAAGGTCATTAGCCGTTCAGAGGTTGAAGATGAAGCCAAGAACATGGCGTCATTTGGCACCGATTTAATTATCAACCCGTACCTCACCTTTGCGCAACGCTTACAACAGCTCACCACCAACCCTCAGCTGCATCAAATTCAAAACTGGTTTATTAATCAATACAGCTCAGAGTACATCGCGCCGAACATACAAGAATGGGGGTTATCGACCCAAAAGTGGATTATCTGCGGCTATGGCCGACTTGGGAAAGCCATACATCAAGCGCTTGATGAAATAGTCGAGGAAATTACCGTGGTGGTGCCCGACCCGATTGCATCAAGAGCGCCTGACAACAGTATTATTGGCCGTGGCACCGAAGCGGAAACCTTGATCGAAGCTAAATTAGAACAGGCGGATGTGATCATTGCGGCCACCGAGGACGATGCTAATAACTTGTCCATCATCATGACGGCAAAACAGATAAAGCCCAGCATCACCACCATTGGCCGGGTAAGTAAAGAGTCAAATAGACTGCTATTTGAGCACGCCGATTGTAATTACATTGTGCGCCGCAGCTTGTTGGTGGCCAATGAAGTGCTTACTGCAATTTCACGGCCACTGGTCATTCGCTTTATTAAATTTTCGAATGCGCTAACCAAAGAAGAAACGTCATTGCTGGCGCAACGCGTTGAAAGTTTGGTCGGCGATCAAGAGCCTGTAACCTGGCGCATGTGCGTTGACAAAGAGTCATCGCCTGAAATAGTCGATTTCATTAGAACTGGGTCAAAAATCACCATTGGTAAAACCACCAATCACCACCCTATATTTGGCGGTGGCTGCATTCCTTTACTCTTGCTTCGCAACGGTGTGAGCACAATACTTCCTGAGAATGATGAAGCCTTGAAGGTTGGAGACCAATTATTGGTTTGCGGCCCTAGAAACCAAATTTTATTGCCACAACGTTTGCAACATAATATAGAGTTGCTCGACACTCTGATTAATGACAACACCAATTACATACCTCTTGTGCGTTGGTTTAAACACCGACAACGCCTAAAGCAGCATCAATAAAAACAGCATTTATAACCACACCAATAAAAAGAAAAAGGCCGTCACAACCTCATGGAAAAAATCGATAAATTATTTTCTCAACTGAACCAAGTTATTTTAGGCAACCCAGAAGCAACCAAGCTTGCGGTAGTGTGCTTACTGGCCAGAGGTCACTTGCTGATTGAGGATATTCCTGGCGTGGGCAAAACCACCCTATCGCAAGCACTCGCGCATTTATTTGGCTTGCCATACAAACGAGTGCAATTTACCAGCGACCTACTTCCAACCGACATTATCGGCATGACGATATTCGACATGGAAAGTAAAAAGTTTCATTTCAAACGCGGCCCGTTATTCACCTCACTGTTACTCGCTGATGAAATAAACCGAGCGACCCCAAAAACTCAAAGCGCGCTATTGCAAGCCATGGAAGAGCAACAAGTTTCGGTTGAAGGCAATGCCATCAACCTAAGCTCGCCATTTTTCGTGATTGCCACACAAAACCCACTTGAACAAAGCGGTACCTTTCCATTGCCAGAGTCTCAACTAGACCGCTTTTTGATGCGCATCTCTCTGGGCTACCCCAATGCTGACTTTGAAAAACAGTTGTTATTAAAGCGAGGCGGAAAAGCCATTGCCGACAGTCAAACGCCGGTATTTTCCAAACAAGAAGTGGCCGAAATGTGCGCGCAAGTGGATCAGGTTCATGCCAGCGAGAACTTAGTCGACTACTTGCAAAAAATATTAGCTCAGACTCGCAGTTCTGGAAAATTTGTTACCGGCCTTAGTCCTAGAGCGGGTTTGCAATGGTTGCAAGCAGCCAAAGCATTAGCCTTTATCGAAAATCGCGATTCAGTACTGCCGGACGACATTAAAACGCTCGCCACCCACACGGCAGCTCACCGCTTGCAATGCAATGACGGTGCTAATTCGGCCGATGAGTTAAGTAACATCATCGATGGCATTGACGTCATTTAATCCGAGAACAGCGAGTGTCTGACTTAACCATTACCCGTCGCCAGCTCTACATATTGCCCACTCGTATGGGCTGGTATTTTGGCCTCATTATGGCCGCATTATTCGGTATTGCCATCAAGTTTGATAATCAAGCCGCATTTATGATGCTGTTTGTTTTAGTGGCCGTGGCGCTCGTTGGCATGCTCTATACCCACAACAATATCATAGGCTTAACACTGAATACACAATCTGGGCAGCCCGTGTTTTTAGGTCAGCATGCCGAGTTTCCAACGCAGATCAGCAATGACAGCCGCAGCACCAGGCACGCCGTGTGGGTGGTTAGCGGTGGCTTTCATCAGGTAATGGAGTTAAAACCGCACTCAGAGCAACTTGTGGATATTAAACTGCCAACTCTGCAACGGGGATACCTTAATTGCGACCCTGTGGTGATCACATCGCAATTCCCCATTAGCGTGTTCTTTTGCTGGACTAAAAAGCATCAGTCACAGCAACGTTGCTTAGTTTACCCACAACCGTTAGATTTGGTGTCGTTAAACCTAGACAGTAATCAAACCGGTAAACAAGAACAGCAAAGCGCACACATTTCAGGCAATGACGATTATAAGGGCATGAAGCCGTATCAAGATGGTGATCGCATTCGCGACATTCATTGGCCGTCGGTTGCCAAAACCAATAAGTTAGTGACGCTTGAGTACGAATCAATCAGCCCGAGCTCCATTAATTTAAGCTGGGCCAGCTTACCAACATCAATGAGTGTTGAAGACAAGCTCAGCCAGCTTTGTTACTGGGTGATACAAGCTGAAAAAGACGGGGTGAAATACCAATTAGAAATGCCAAACCACACCCTCAGCCACGACAATGGTAATACTCACTACCATAATTGCTTAAGAACCCTCGCCTTATGGGGGCTGGTCGAGCCCGCAGTTGAGGTTTCGAATAAGACATCATCTAACAAGGCGCAACAGAACCGAAATAGAGCCACGGCCAGCAAGGTGCGAGCATAAATTCAGAGTGATGAAACAATTATTTCAAACATTAATCGCTGGCCTACCCTCTTTGCCCACAGCGCCGCCAGCTCACGCTCCTAACCGCGCCACATTAATCCAAATGGCGGCCGTAATAGCACTGGCATTAATAATGCATTTCAGCATCGCCAGCCTGAGCATTGCGGTTTTATCGTGCGTTGTTTTCGCACTTAAATGTCTCATAATTTGGGGTAAAAAAGACTCACCCCCGCAGTGGCTAATGATGATACTGGCAATCATCAGCTTAGGGCTTATCATCATTTCCTATGGGGGGTGGAATGGCCAAACCGCGGGAATCAGCTTTCTCGTGTTATTAGTGTCACTTAAGTTTTTAGAATCGAAAACGGTGCGTGACTATTTTGTTGTTTGCGTTATCTTGTATTTTTTGACCGCATCAAGCTTTCTATTTAATTCATCATTGGCCAACATTGCCTTAGTCATTGCTTACACAATAACCATAACGGCTTTGTTGTTTAAGATTACCAATCCAGCAAAAATAAGCCTCTGGAGCGCCGTAAAATCAGCGTCAGGCCTCATTTTAAAAGCACTGCCATTGGCTGTGTTTTTATTTTTCTTTTTCCCTAGATTGCAGGGAGGCTTTGGTTTCATCCCTTCTCTGGATAAGAACACCAACGCTTTAGATAACGCCCTAGTGGCTGGTGAAATGGCCAACAGCGCATTTAACAATGAACTGGCTTTCACCGCTAAATTCTCTGGCGCTATTCCTTCAAACTCACGGCTTTACTGGCGCGCAAAAGTAATGACCGAAGAAGTTGACTTTACTTGGCTTGTATCACAAAAAGAAGTAAGCAAATGGCAAAATTTATCGGCCAGTCGAGAAATACGTAATCAATCTAAATTGGCGCCCGTTGGCCAAACCGAATATGAAATCACTCATGAATATAGTACCGACATTTTCGTGCCTTATTTGGATTACGTAAAAACTAATGAGTTAGGCTTACTCAATTACGATTATTCCGTTTTTATAAAACGCCCCAAAGGTCGCGCTTTTCGCTATAAAGGCACCTCAAGCCTTAAACCTTGGTTTACGCCGCAAGCTCTTAATACAGACTCTTTGTTGGTCACTAAAAGTCAGCCGACGGCTCGCACACAAGCACTTATTTCATCGATACGGCAATCTGCCAACACGCCACGCCAAATTGCTAACGCTGTTTACTCACATTTCGCCAATAACCCTTATAACTATTCACTGACTCCGCCCGTGTTAGAAGACATTGCTCCTTTGGATGATTTTCTTTTTAATACGCGCACAGGCTATTGCGAGCACTACGCCAGTGCCTTCACCACCCTGCTGCGCTGGGCCGGTGTGCCGGCGCGAGTAGTGACGGGTTATCAAGGCGGTGCCATCAATCAAAAAGGCGGTTTTTTGGAAGTGCGTTACTCTGACGCTCATGCGTGGAGTGAAGCGTATATAGACGGAAATTGGGTTCGCTATGACCCAACCGCGGCAATTAGCCCTGAACGCATTGAGTATGGCATGGGGGCTCTTAGAGAATTATGGGAAAACGACCTTTTGGGTGACAACGCATCCGGGCGAGCATTAAGTAATTTTTTAAACCCAACCGGCACTGCACGCATTTGGAGAAACGTACTAGAGACTTGGTCTAATGCTAAATATCAATGGAAAAAGTGGGTCATTGACTACGACTCGGATACTCAGCAAGAATTGTTAGGTAAATTAGGGTTCAGTGCTAAAAACGGCCTGTATTCAATTGTGGTTATTTTGAGCATTGGGGTTATTGCCATTTTATTATTGTATTTCTGGCAACTGGTCCCCAAACCTATAAAACGCAGCAATTTACAAAAAACCTATTTAGCGTTTACCACAAAGACTAAAAAAACCGGCGTTATCAGAAACAAGTCTGAAACACCGAACGAATTTGCCAGAAGGCTCATCCAGGCTTACCCAGCTAAAGAGGCGGAAATCAAGCAAATAACCAATCTGTACCAAGAATTATGTTATGGTCAAAAAAGCCTAGACGCTGAGGCTAAATTACAGCAATTAAAAAGCACCATTCGCTCTCTTCGTTTGCGCAAAACACACCCGTCTAAAAAATCAGATACTTTGTATGAAAAAACTGCATAACAATCTTTTCGTCGCTGGCCAAATTCAAACGACCGATTTTCAGGCCATAAAGCAGTCGGGAGTCACCGACATCATCAATAATCGGCCTGACGGCGAAGAATCGGGTCAATTGCCCTCACATGTGGCCGCCGAAATAGCTAAAGAACATGGCATTAACTACCACTATCTGCCAATGGCCAATGGCCAGCCCATGCCCGAGGATTTGGTCGATAATTTTAAGGCGGTCATTAATCACAGCCAAGGTGCCGTTTTAGCACACTGTCGTAGCGGAATGCGTTCATCCATTATATGGGCTTTGGGAGCCATCGCTGATAACAACGTCACGGTGGATGAAGCCGTAGACGCCGGCTTATCAGCAGGAATACCCATGCAAAACGTGCGTGCAATATTAGAAACAGCGGTATAAACCTTCAACGTTCATATTACGAATTGAAACGTTTAATAGTAAACAATAACCACGAAATAAGCCTAAGTTTTACATCAACCGTATTTAACACTCTTTTTAAACACCACTTTTCAAATAAACCTCTTGCTTTCGCGCGAAAAACGCCGACACTGAAACCATCAGATTTATGTTTTAAAAAACCACCAGCCTAAAAAGGCACCCTTCTTGAATAAATCATCCACGAATTCAGCCGCTGGCCGCCGTCAAGCCATCATCACGCAGCCAATCGCGCCCACGCTGTTCAAGCTCACCATGCCTATGTTATATGCCTTAGTGGCTATCATGGGCTTAGGTTTGGTTGACAGTTACTTTATTTCGTTTCTTGGCACTCAAGAGTTGGCGGCAATGGGCTTTATTGTGCCCATTTCTTTTACCGTGACCAGCGTCTCATTAGGCTTAGGCATGGCCATTTCATCGTTAACGTCTAAATTGATCGGCGCTAATCGCATGAATTTAGCCGCAAGGCTAATTACCGACGGGTTTTACTTAACCGTTGTTGTCTCCATTATTCTATGCGGTTTTCTTGCTATTTTACTGGAGCCAATATTCACCTTAGTGGGTGCTCAAGCAGCGACCATGCCAGCCATTATGGCTTATATGGAAACATGGCTAATTGGCTGCGTGTTTTTGATGCTAACACAGGTGTGCAGCAGTACTTTCAGAGCTATTGGTGACACGAAAACGTCGGCCATGATTGCCATGGTAATGACGTTAGTGAATCTGATTTTAGACCCGCTACTCATTTTCGGCATTGGCCCATTCCCCGAGCTCGGCATTCAAGGCGCGGCTCTTGCCACGGTAATTGCAGTAGTAACCTCATGTTTTATTGCCTTTTATCAATTGGGCGTAAAGGAAAAGCTACTCATACCCGCACTGCCAAGTTATACGCAGTTTAAAGACAACTTCTTACAACTCATTCATATTGCGATTCCAGCCATGCTGGCGAATGTCATTGTGCCTATTACAGCCGCAATCATGACCTTTTTTGTGGCTAAATATGGTGCTGAAGCTGTAGCGGCATTCGGTGTTGGTGGGCGTATCGAGGCCGTGAGTTTAATGTTTGCCTATGCGCTGTCTTCCACATTACCTATGTTTATTGGGCAAAATTTAGGTGCGGGAGAGAAGAGTAGAGTCACGGCCGCTATCAAAACATCGTTTAAATTTATTTTTTTACTGCAGTTATTTGTTTATGTCGCTCTGATCGTATTTTCCAACCCAATAGCCGAACTATTTTCACAAGAAACTCAGGTACAAGACATCATCGTCCTGTTTTTATGGGTTGTACCTGCGAGCTATGGCTTAAGTGCCATGATCATATTAATTAATGTATCCATGAATGTATTAGGTAAGCCACGTATTGCGCTTTATATTAATCTGGCCAGACTATTTTTAATTTACATACCACTGGCTTTTATAGGCTCACGCTGGCTAGGTATAGAGGGAATCTTTTATGGCATTAGTTTGGGTAACTTATTGGCATTTGTTATCGCTTTTGGCCTACTAAAAAAGACCTTAGGTAAACTTAGTATTGCGTTTTAATCGCACGCAATTCTACTTTTTACGTATCCTTTCTTGCAGCTATCTATTCACGCGATGGTCAGCCTCTCTTCCCATCTCATGCACGTAAAAAAACCGGCGCTGATTTTACTCAGCACCGGTTCCATTTAAACACCATTCTTTAAATTGACAAAGACTAGAAATCTTTACGTATGGTGACACCGTAGGTTCGAGGTTGAGTACGATAACCTGAAAAACTTCCGGATTGTGCTACCGAGGCAAATGCTGAAATCAACGAAGCGTGATCGGTTACATTGCGCCCCCAAATCGAGAAACCCCAGCCACTTTCAGTGTTTAAGCCTGCCGATATATTAAGGTTTTGGCTATCTCGAGTAAACTGAGCAATTTCTAAGTCGCCAATGGGGGTCTCATCTTCATAGAAGTAATCCGCCCGCAAAAACGCATCACTCGATCCAATATTGAAACGATAAGCCGCCGACAGTGAAAGGTTAGTTTCAGTCACGCCCCCTGCTACTTCACCGCTTAAGTCCACAACGGCACCCGTTAATGGGTCTCGATCTGCATTTTCAAATGAGTCATAAATCGGGTCAAGCAGTGTTCCAGCAAACTTCAGTTGCAAGGAGTCAATCGGGTAATACGTGATATCAAACTCTATGCCTTTGGTTGATTGCTCACCGGCATTCACTAAATTAAAACCAGTACCTACGAACACATTAGATTGAAAACCTTCAATAGATTGATCAAATAAAGCAACATTAAAAGCAACATTATCAAGCTTAGCTTTCAAGCCTATTTCGTACACCGTTGCTTCTTCTGGGCCAGCAAAGCGTGTTCCCGGAATCAGGTTTGGTGTTCTTAGGCCGGCATTAGTAAGGGCACCAACATCAGACGTTGAAGGTCTAGAGTCTCGGCTCAGATTCCAAGACGTTGCTTTAAAACCGGTTGACGCACCGCCATAAATGCTCACGTTGTCGTTAATATCATAAGATAAGCGAAGGTTATAACTTAATTCGTCATCATCACTTTGTCCGTCTTCTACGGCATTAGGGAAGCTCGGCAAAGGTGTTTGAAATTGCAGTGTTCTTAGCCCCGCAAGCGGCGTTTGATCGGCCGGTACACCCGCGGCTACCGCAAGTGCTGTCGCTGGCGGAAAACCTTGAGCGATCAGTGTCTGTGCAATCAAACCACGACCCAATTGAATTAAGTCAACCGACCCAAACGGATCACTGCGCGTTTGATTGATAGACACGTCTTTTTCATCTTTGGTGTAGTTCAAGCCTACTGTCGCCGTCAGCGAGTCCGTAAGATGAAAATCCAGCTGGCCAAAAATAGAGACCGCTTGGTTATCAAGAGTCGACTCTTCCGTGGTGCCATCTCCAGGTCGATAAAACGCACCGCTAGGCAAGCCTAATGCTGATTCAATGCTGCCTATTGCCCCTGGGGCTCCGGCTGCGGCTGATAACACATCGACATAGGGTCTAAAGCCATTGCCCCAAGTCAAATTATCCTCACTCTCGACAGACTCATCAAAAAAGTAACCGCCGACCATCCAATCAAATCGATCTCCACTGGTCGATGTCAGACGAATTTCCTGAGTCAACGTTTCAATTTGACTGTCGGTGGAATTAGACGCTATATCAGCACTAGTAAAATCAGTGTCAATAACAAAAAATGTATCAAGATCGCGAAAAGAAGTGATCGACGTCAACTGAAAATTGTCGAACTCTTTATCGATTTGCATCGAAATGCCCGCATTATCTTGCTCATTAGTCGAGTTAACATTACCGAAAAACTCTAAGGCCTCAGGGTCATTATCAACAAGTTGACCACCCGCCGCTCGTATCGCAAACGAGGCTGGACCAGACACCAAATTGCCCGCAAAACAACAGCGTTCATCAATCGTGTCATAGTCGGCAATAAATCGAATTTCGGTAGTGTCACTGGGGTTCAATAACAACTGTCCGCGAACCGCCTGGCGATTGCGGTTATTCAAGTCTTCGCCAGTGGCCAAGTTCGTAGCATAACCGTCACGTTCGTTATGACTGGCCGCAATGCTAAACGCTGCGTTATCAGAAATACCCCCTTCGTAATAACCTTTTACAACAGCTTGACCAAAGTTACCTAAAGATGCAGAGATGTTTCCTAAGGACTCACCTGATGGTTTCTTAGTGACCACACTGATAACACCGGCAGAGGCATTTTTGCCAAACAGCGTGCTTTGCGGGCCACTTAATACCTCAACGCGTTCAATGTTAGGAAGATCCGATATTCCGCCAGCAGATCGAGAGCGATAAACGCCGTCAATGAAAACACCAACAGAAGGCTCAATACCGGCATTATTCGCCCCATTACCAAAGCCACGAATAGAAAAGTTAGTATTGATGGAACTTTGTAATTGAGCAATCCTTAGCGTCGGAACCACACTTTGCAAATCGCTTAAATCAAGTATTTGTGCTTGATTAATCGTTTCTTCTGATGTTACAGAAACAGCAATTGGAATATCTTGCAATGTCGATGAACGCTTAGTCGCGGTCACCACAATTTCCTCAAAGACAGCATCACTTTGAGCAGTCGCAGTCATCGGTATAGCTGCGGCAGAAACAGCCGCCGCAATGGCCAGTTTTCGGAATGAATATTTCATTTATACTCCCCCTCTCAAGGTTTTGTTAAACTTTTATTATTGTGTTCATTCTTGTATTTAGCATTCTGTGAGAACAATTTTACGGCCTTATACTCGGCCACTCTGTCAGTACCTAAAGCCTAAGATAAACACCTAATTCTTCTATTCTCGTTGATGCCATGCGGTGCACTGTATTTAATATTTTTTAAAAGTAAGTCACCGCTAAATCTATTTGTATCATTATTGTTGAAAATTTCAAAAACATATTGTCTATTTGGGGTGGTCTGTAAATTCCAATAAAAACAGCCTAAGTTATTGATTTTAAAGACACTTAAACACACTATCAAACAATCGTCAAATTGAGGTGTATTTATTTCAGTTATATTACTTATGACTTTTATAAGACCAAACATTACAAAACATAAGACTCAACACACTATGGCGTAAGCCAAGTGTAGATTATGTAAATACAGTGTGGATAAATTGTAACGATAGATAACATCCCCGCTTTTAAGATAAACCGAGATGCTGTTTCAGGCAAGTAAAATTAGATTAAAGCAATTTGCACAATGGGGTTGCGCTCAATAAGCAGCGAATGGCAATGGACGTTCGGCAACCACAACTTAATATTAGTAAGCCTGTAATTTAAAGCGCGTTTTAATACTTTTTAAGAAGATAGAACTCAATGACTCTTATTTGGGGTCAGCACTTTTGCTGCCTGTATTTTTAGAACCCATGGTTTTACCCATTTTAGCCAATTGCCGCCTTACTTCCTTGGGGTCAGCGGTTAATGGGCGGTAAATTTCGACACGGTCGCCCTCTTCCAATAAATGGTCGTGCTCCACTCTCTGTGAGTGAATGCCTAATAATAATGATTCGGGTTGGCTGTTTTCAAGCATACCAACATCCTGCAACAAGCCTGATTGTTCAACCAGCTCAAAAGCACTGGTGCCGCGAGGCACCGTTAACGTCTGTAACCATTGCTTCTTAGGTGTGGCAAAAACCACTGAAACTGAAATCGTATGTTGCACCACTAACCTCTTTTAAGCATTCTGATAAATATCATTCGCGCGTTTCTCAAATGCATCGACTTGTGCGCTCACAACAGACTGAAACATTTTACCAAACATGCGTTGAGTAATGGCACTGTCAAACGAAAAATCCATGCTTAACGAAACTTTGCAGGCGGCGTCACTGAGTGACTTAATGTGCCATTGGCCGTGCAAGTTTTTAAACGGCCCTTCCACCAGCTGCATATCAATACTCTCAGCGGGTTTTAATTGATTTTTGGTGGTGAATGAAACGCTTAACTTGGCATAAGTTATTTTTAACTTCGCAATCAAGTGGTGCGCTGACTCTTCCAGCACTTGCGCACTGTCGCAACCATTTAGAAACTCAGGGTAAGCCCTCACGTCGTTAATAATGGCGAACATTTGCGCTGCGCTGTACGGCAGTAGTGCCGATCTTTGAACCTTCATTTGTATCAGAGAGCCTAATTCAGGAGTGAAATTATGATGGATAGACCAACACGATGAGTAAAACCGCGCTAATTATAAACGGAGCTATGTAACGACTGCAAAAGCGCCACACCCTAAATGTGAATTTTGGCCGAATGCTGATGGCTTCTTGCGCCATGACTTTTGGCACCACCCAAGCAGAAAAACACGCAATCAATAATGCGGTTAATGGCAACAGCAGATGGGTGCTGAGTATATTAAAAAAATCAAAATAGCCGTGTTTATATTCTTTAGAGAAGTAATAAAAACTGAAGGAATTGCCTTGCAGAGAATAAACCGACAACAAGCCCAATAACCACGCAACCCCACCCACTAACCACGCGCACACACGGCGGCGTAACTTAGTCTGCTCAACCAGCATGGCAATCGACGGCTCTAATAATGCAAAACCGGAGACTAAGGCTGTGATTAACAACAGCAAGAAAAACAGGCTGGAAGCCCAAGAATAGTCAGCGGAGAGTTGCGAGAATGCCAACGGCAAAGTTTCAAAAATCAATCCAGCTCCGGCTCCTGGGTCTAGATTAAATTTAAACACAAACGAAAAAATAAACACCGCCATGAGTACCGCGCACAGCGTATCAAAAATAACGATGGCTCCGGCACCAATAAGTAACGGGCGGTGTTCACTTAAATAAGAACCATACAAAATCAGAATGCCGACGCCAATGCTCAGCGAAAAAAGCGACTGACATAATGCGCTTACTAACAACTCAGGGGTAATGTCATTCCAATCAAAATGAAACATAAAACTGCGTGCGGCATCTATATTGCCAACCGACGACACTTCCAGATAAAGCCAAATCACGAAAATTACAAACAATGGCATTAACAAGCGCACCGCACGCTCCAAGCCTTTGCGAACCGGTTGCGCTAACACTGACACCACCAACAACACAAAGACCGAGTGCCACAGTAACATTTGATCTGTGTTACGTAATAAGGCGCCAAAAGAGTGCCGCGTGATTTCTGCCGGCGCATCGGCAAAGGCACCGGCCAGCGACTGCATGACATAGAATAAGATCCAGCTGGCAACCACACTGTAATACGAGAAAATAATAAAGCTAGTGACAATGCCCAACCAAGCAATAACCTGCCACAGCCCAGAATAACGGTATTCGGACACAATATTGCCAATACTGCGCACCGAGTTACCCTTGCCAATACGGCCAATCATTAATTCAGACAGAATAAGAGGCAGGCCAACCAATAACACACAGGCAATATAGACAACCAAAAACGTGCCACCGTGCACACCTAGTTCATAAGGGAATTTCCATAAATTACCCAAACCAATGGATGACCCAATGGCCGCAAATAAGAACGCACTGTACGAACCCCAGCCGCGATTATTGCTTTTGATTGTTTTCGCAGTATTTGCCAACGCTTAAGCTCAGTAATGTGTGTCTAATTTACAAGGTTCATGTCGCCTTAAACCAAACTATATTAAGCCAGTAAAAAAGCAATCTTAGAAAAGGGTTGGTTTCGTTTTAGGTTCAGTAACTGTATCATTCGTATTAAACCAACCAGCAATATTGAGTATACCCTAGCACGATATTTTACCAACCCCATGGCCAAGCAGAAAAAAACACCACCAAACACGATTGCCTCTAATAAAAAGGCACGCTTCGATTATTTTATTGAAGAAGAATTTGAAGCCGGCATCGCACTTGAGGGCTGGGAAGTCAAAAGTATGCGTGCAGGCCGTGTACAGCTCAAAGAAAGCTACGTAATCATTGATAATGGCGAACTGTATTTATACGGCGCACATCTAACGCCATTAGCGACTACGTCTACTCACAAAACAGCCGACCCAGTTAGAAAACGTAAGTTACTGCTCAAACGCTATGAAATTAGCCGTTTAATCGGCCAAGTAGAGCGCGCGGGCTATACGCTTGCACCATTGAGCCTATATTGGGTAAGAGGCCGCGCCAAGTTAAAAATAGGCCTGGCCAAGGGTAAAAAACAGCACGACAAACGTGCCAGCATTAAAGAGCGTGATTGGAAGCGCGATCAACAACGAGTGCTTAAAGGCGGCTAGTTCAGCACCCTTACCTAAGACGCTATTTACCATCTAAAGCGACTTTTTATTACGATAACTATTTTTGATTTAAGGGCGACGTATGTCGCCCTTTTTTATGCTGATCGCTAAGGGTTTATTTGCCCATGCAAGTAAAAAGCACGGTCACCATCATGATGCTTATGACAAATAATCAGTTAAGCTGAAACCGAAAAACTTAATGCAAACGGTGTTGATAAACACGATCAATAACACCGCTGGAATCACATAACTGAGCGAACCGTTTACGTACTTTTGCGTAAATGAGCCTTGAAAGTTTTCGTCACCGATCGACATCTCGGCATTAAGGTTTGCTTTTTTCCAATAATGCATTGCGAACACACAAATGATGAAACCATTGAGCGGCAAAATTGTGTCGTAGAACACATCGATCACCACATCAAAAAACGACTTATTAGCATTACCGTAATTAGTGAAATTGGTAAAGTAATCGACCATACCAAACGACACCGTACACGCGACCACCAGCAAAATGGCACAGCCACCAAGGCTTAGTACACTCTTCAAACGGCTTAATTTAAGCTCATCTTGAAATGCCGACAATGGCACCTGCAATATCGAAACCTGCGACGTCAACGCGGCAAAAAACACTAATAAGAAAAAGGTAGCGGCAAAAATACTGGCGCCTAAATACCCCACAATCGACTGTAATGATAAGAAAATTTTAGGCAAAAATGTGAATACCAGCGACACCGACGATGATGATAACTCGCTGGTATCCGTAGCCGGGTTAAACACAAAAATGGCAGGCAAAATTAACAAACCAGCAAAAAAGGCCACCGAAGTATCAACCAAGGCCACCATTTTAGCGCCGCCGGCGATGCTTTCTTTACGGCTAACGTACGAGCCATAGGTAATCAAAATACCCATGCCAAGAGATAATGAAAAGAACGCTTGCCCCAAAGCATTACTAATCACCTCTGGGCTGATTTTGCTGATGTCGGGCACCAAATAATACTTAATACCCACTAAGGCATTTGGCAGCGTTAACACAAAAATGGTGAGTAACATCAGCATTACAAATAAGGTCGGCATAAGTATTTTTGCTAACCGTTCTATGCCCTTTTGCACTCCAGAATTGAGTACGTAGCCAACAATGAAAATCAGTACAACCAAATAAACAAACACTGAATTTGACTGAATAAAGTTACCAAAATAAGCAGGGGCTGCCATGGCTTGAAGATTGCCACTGATTGCGCCAACAAAGTACGCCAGCAACCATACCGTCAAGACCTGATAAAACACCGCAATCATGAATGGCGTAATTAGAGCTAGCCAACCACCAATTTTCCATAAAAATTGGCCACCGGATACTGAGCTGTAAGCGCCCAATGGGTTTCGCTTAGTGTGTCGTCCTAATGACATTTCTGCCATCATCACGGGCAGGCAAATAACCACCACAAAAAAAGCGTAAACCATTAAAAAAGCCGCACCGCCACTTTTGGCGGCATTGACCGGAAAACCAACCAAGTTTCCAATCCCTACGGCCGATCCGGCCGCGGCTAAAATAAACCCAAGTTTAGAACCAAATTGTTCGCGTTGATTGTCCATTTTTTCGTTTTATTTATTATTAGTGAGTAAAGTCTAACTTTTGAACGCTATCATCACAAGCCGTTCTAGCCGCTACGTTAAAATGTGGAAACTATAAACGTAAGAAAAAAAGTTGTTACGAGGCACCTTTTGGACACATTATATTACGACGGTAAATGTGAGCTTTGCTCAAAAGAAATCGCCCTTTTAAATCGCTTGAAAGACCAACAACTAACGCTGTTAAATATTCACGACTTAACCGGCTCACAGCTCAACCAACTGGGTGTTGAACGCAGTAATTTGTTAACCATCATGCACCTTAAAAAAGCCGACAAAACTTGGCTACAAGCCCTAGATGCCACCGTTCATGCATGGCAGCACACACGCTTAGGCTGGTTATTTGCAATTACGCGCTGGCCAGTATTGAAAGGCTTAAGTGACAAACTTTATATGGCGTGGGCAAGCAAAAGAGCCTGCCGATTAGGCTACAACAAGTCGTGTTCTAACCCCAATCACAACTAAATTGTTCAACTTATTTTCACTTACCCGTTGATGCTGCCCTGCTCTTTTTAATTCAAGTACTCATTGTCAAAATGGGTTTAATGACAGCCCCTGAATGCGCATCAGCTAGGGCGGTTTCTAACTCTTCAAACGGGTAAAATTTCACTAGCTTTTCTAGCGGTAAGTGACCTTGCCGATACATCTCAACCAGCTCAGGAATAAAGGTTCTTGGCACGCTATTGCCTTCAAGTGAACCTCTTAACGTTTTGCCGAGTAAAATACCAAAACCGTTAATGGTGAGCTCCTCTTGGCTGTTTGCAATTGCGCATGTTCCGTTTTTATGCAGACAGTCTAGTGCGGTCTTGATAACGTCGGCCGCGCCGGTGTTATCAAAAGAATACTCAACGCCGCGATCGTTGGTTATTTTTTGTATTTCTTCTAACGCATCGTGAGTTTGCGTATTAATACCCACATCCGCACCCAACTCTTTGGCCAGTTCTAAACGTTGCGCATTTTTATCAATCGCAATTATCGGGTAACAGTTGGCGTATTTGGCCGCCATTACCGCCGAAAGACCTACTGCGCCAACGCCAAAAATAGCAATGCCTTGCCCTGCTTTGGGTTCGAAAATGTTCAACACCGTGCCAGCCCCTGTTTGCACCCCGCAACCAAGCGGTGCCATTAGCTCTAAAGGAATGTCGTCGTCCATTTTTACCGCGGCACGAGCCGGAGCAATTGAATGGCTGGCGAACGATGACTGAGCAAAAAATGAGCCGCCCATTCTTTCGCCTTTATACGTTATTGGGGAGCTTCCGTCGGGGCGCCCGGCAGAAAAATGACGCACCATCATCTCTTCGCAATACGCGGGGCTGCCAATATCGCAGGCTGAACAAGTACCGCAATGGTCTATGGATAAAAGCACCTTATCACCAGGGCTAAAATCGGTTACCTCAGCGCCAACTTTTTCCACTATGCCAACCCCTTCATGACCTAATACAACCGGCAGAGGAATGAATGGAGCCGGCCCCATCATACTTAAATCAGTATGGCAAATACCGCAAGCCGTGATTTTCACCAGCAGCTCATCAGCTCGAGGAGATTCAAGCTCCACTTCATCAATAGAAATGCCACCATTGGCGTCTGGAAAAATTGCTGCTTTTGCTTTCATTGTTTATTACCGCAAGAGGTTCAGTTTTTCAAAATGCACTATTTGCGCTCTCTAGAGCGAGCGCCTATCATGCAAAGACTGTGTGTTTATTTTATTTCGCTTTCTTAATTTCATTGGGCAACAGACATTAACCCGAACGGCTGCGAATTGAGTCGCTAAACCAAACAGCCAAATCAAACGGCTATGGCCAATAAAAACTGAGAACCAATGAAAACAGACTTTTCTAAATTAAAGCGTGACCGCCACCAATGCCCTTATTCGTGGAAAAAGCATTGCAAGAACAAAATCTAATACAAAATTACAGTGAGCCACCGCGTATCAACACAATGATTATATTGACTGGATTAAGCAAGCAAAACAAAAAGCCACGCAGCAAAAATAGTTAAATCAAATGCTGTCAGAGCTTAAGGCTGTTAGAACGGAAAGTAAGGCGGCATTTATATGAACATGCCTCGTCCGGCTTCTGTAAAAATATAATTGCGCCGCAATATAACCTAAAAAGCACCCCATCGTAATGACTGCTAAAGCAATATCGATAAAATAAAGTAATGCCTATCAAAAAAATAACGTTTTTCATCTTTAGCGCTCTGAGTATTGCCTTGCTGTTTTTAGCGTCTAAAACCCCCAGCAATGAGAGATCATGGCAAACTCAGTTTCAAATTCTGCCAACCGTAGAGTTAGAAAAAGACACCATCAGCATACATAATGTGCGCGACTATCGTTATAACCGCGATGGCACCATTGCTCAAATACGCTATTTAGATGAAACCTATCAGTTGTCAGAATTCAAACAGGCTTGGTACGGCTTATCTCACTTTGGTGATAACGGCCTAGCACACGTTTTTTTGAGCTTTGAATTTTCTAATGACACATTCTTAGTGGTGTCCATAGAGGCGCGATTAGAAGAAAAGCACACTGACGGCTACGACCCAATTAAAGGGCTATTTAGGAACTACACCAAAACAATTGTGCTGGCAACGGAACAAGATGTGATCGGGTTACGTACCCACATTCGCAGTGAACCGGTTTATTTGCACAAACTGAATGTGCCAGAACTTTACACCAAACCGTTATTGCTGAACTTTCTCAGAGAAGCACAGGTGCTAACCAGAAAACCGACGTTCTACAACACCCTAATCGACAACTGCATGACCGGGCTGTTAGCCCAATCAGATCAGTTCAGAAGTGTGTTTTCTTGGGTGGATAGCCGCATTATCTTGCCAGGCAATTCAGATGAAATTGCCTATGAGCTGGGTTATATCAGTAATACTGAGAGTCTAGATCAAGTACGTGAGTCAGCCTTAATCAACCCCAGATTTTCAAATATTGATGACGCTGATTTCTCGCAAAAAATCCGAATAAATTAAATGAAGAAAAGACTTTCAGGATTAAATATCCAGATCAAAATTAATGATATAACTGACCATAATGATAAATACTTTAATGTATGAATATTTAGAGAATAAAACGCATCTTCTTGTGGCCTATCAAATTCTTTTTTTACACACAAAGAACAAACTGAAACGCTGACTAACACTAGAACCAAACACAGCCAGACAGGCGGAGACTTAAGGTTTTTCAACACTATCACGCAAAATACTGTGAATACCAGTATGTCAATTATTGCTTCAAACTTAGGGTTTATTTTCACCTTTAAGTTAAGTCTCACTAGTTTAACTAATTACTAGGGTTAAGCCGCTCATATTCTTCGACCATTTTCTGGGTCACTTCAAGTATTTCCGCCCTAAGCTCCTTGGCATTAGTCGGCGCGTAAACAGGAATCCGCGAATACCCTTTTGCCGCCATTGCTTTTCTGAATTCAGCTTTATCTTTTGCGCTCATGCGTGCCATTGGTATGTCCTCTGTTTAATAGGCTCGCATCATACCTTCTTTTGATCCATCAAACTTAACAATCAACGGGCTATCGAATTTTGCCAAAACAGCTCACCGCTTAACTGGCTGTTAAAGAGCGTTTGATTGACTGATTTTTTGGCAGCAAGCTCCTAAAAAAATTAATGATTGAATACACGCTACCTGTTACCAGTGCCATGCCGATCAGGTTTACCGCCCACGCTGCGGGGTTCCACACACCACAGCATAAGAATTGGTTCAACACCTCATAACTGATTGGCAACGTAATCAACCACAAAGCCAGCAGCACATTCGGGCGTAATGCAAACAGCACGGCCATGGGCATTAAGTACCACGAAAAAACCACCGGTGACAGCAATAATGGCAACGCCAAAGTGGTCTGCATCATCACAAATGCGGCCGCCATTGGTTTGTTTCTCGAACGCCAGCCCCACACCAATAATGCCAACATAAAAACCGTGGCTAAGCTCAACACCAAATACAGCATTCCCGCTTGGCCAAGGTAAGGCTCTAGCCAATGAAACAGTGGCGAGCTTGATCGCCATTTAGTAAAAAAGACCGATATCGAGCCCACAGGTCGCAAGCCGGTAAAAAGCGCAGCGCCATAAACCAGCGCCAAACAAATCAACACCCCAAGACACAATTTAACCCTCGCCAGCCACGTTCTGGAAAACACAGCCAGTGGCATGAGCAACAACAGTGGCAATAATTTGACCGACACGCCCAAACCGATCACTAACCCAGCTAAGAGGTTTCGTTGGCATTGCCAAGCCCAGATTGCGGTAATGACGGCCAAGGCTGAGAACACATCAATGTGAGCCGATTCACCGGCTTCGAGAATCAATAAAGGGCTGAGCAAGACAAGTGGTAAATGACGTACCAGTTCGGCTCGTTTTAGCACTTTATAGGCCACAAACGAAGTCGCAATACTCGCTAATGTGGTCATCGATTTCCATACAATCAACGCGTGTTCTGAGCCGAAAGAGGACGCGATGGCGCAAAGGCTTAAAGCCAATGGCGGATACAAGGTAACGTACTTGGCATGCTCCTGCGGTGGCTGCCATTGCGCGCGCAGACTCATCAATTCTGGGGCATCGTGCGCAATGCGGTATGGGTCTAAGCCTTCTAATAAAATGCGCCCATCAAACAAATAGCGGCTTACGTCGTTAGACGTGTATGGCTCCACAAACAGCAATAGTAAGCGTGCCAGAATACCGACCAAGAAAAGAGTTCGTACCCACTCAAGGTTTGGGTTTTGAGGCGCGTTTTTCCACACCAAAAACATCAATACATAAGCACTCAAGGTTTGTATCACAACCTGAGTGCCAATGTGGCTGGGAGAACCCCCACCAACTTGATGCGCCAATACTAAGCTGTAAGCAATGACAATGACGAACAGCGCCATTGCCAACTTAAGAGTCAGATTTACCGCCCCAGATTTTGCAATAGCTTGATGTTCACTGTGCTTAAGCATAATAACCCGCCAGCACAATTAAACGCCGTAATGCAAACACAGAGCCAACTACAGCTTGAGTTTGATACGTGAACGTAAACTCGACCATGCCGATAATGAGAACCCTAGCCCCAGCAGAATGAAAAATGGCAACATCAACCAACTCTCACGTTCTAATGACCAAACTGCACCATAGAAAAAAGCCAGCCCAGACGCCAATTCAACCCCTTCGCTGGATGGCAAATGAGTTTTGTATTTTTTAAATGGCGTTGATGGTTGCGGCGTGTCTGTATCTATCGTTTTGCCGGTCTCACCGCTCTTGGGCGTGCGCACAAATTCACTTTCTTGGTTAGCCAGTGCTTCCAGTGCGGCGCGCGCATTATTAAACGCCAGGCAAATGCCCAATAACAACAAAAACGGTAAGTTGATTAACGCATTAAGTTTTGCCTTACCCAGCGCCACTTGGCCATAAAAAAGATAAATTAAGTGACTTCCTGAAGCCAACATCAGCAACGGAATATCCAGCCAGAAAACAAACGGCATTTGCAGGTATTCACGTGCGATCAAGCTCGGTATCAGTAAGAACAGCGTATCGACCAACATCACAAAATAAGCAAAGTTGTTTGATAGATGAAACGTTGATTCAAGCTTTTTCGCAATACTGAAATTAGAACGCCAAACCGTGCCCAAGAGCTTCTTCATTACTTGAACACCGCCTTTAGCCCAACGATGCTGCTGGCTCTTAAAAGCGCGCATATCGGCTGGCAATTCGGCTGGGCAAACAATGTCGTTACGATAAATAAGCTTCCAACCTTTAAGCTGAGCGCGGTAACTCAAATCAAGGTCTTCGGTCAAGGTGTCTGCCGACCAATGACCGGCATCAACAATAGCGCTAACACGCCAAATACCGGCGGTGCCATTGAAGTTAAATAACATGCCGCCTTGATAACGCACTTGTTGCTCAAGCGCAAAATGCGAATCAAGCATCACCGCTTGGCATTTGGTCAGCCGGTTACTGTTAATATTTAAATGCCCCCATCGGCCTTGCACCATGGCCACTTCTGGGTCGCTAAAGTGGTGAACGGTTTGCATTAAAAAGTCAGTATTTGGGATGAAGTCAGCATCGAAAATAGCAATAAATTCACCGCTAGCATGAGCCATAGCATCGCGCAGTGCACCGGCCTTAAAACCTTGCCGGTTCTCACGATGCACGTGTTCAATGTTCACGCCTTGAGCACGCAACTGATCTACGCGAGCACGAATAATGTCAGCCGTTTCGTCGGTTGAATCATCCACCACTTGAATTTGCAACAACGCCGCTGGGTAATCCAGCTGCGTTGCTTGATCAATAATTCTCAGCGCTACGTTGCGCTCATTAAATACGGGTATTTGTACGGTGACCGCCGGTAAGGTTTCAAATTCTTGTACGGTTTGAGCCGCATTCAACTTAGACTTAAACTTAGACTTAGATCGATAGTATCCAGAACGAAACACCATTGATAAACGGTGCAGACCGAAAAAGCAAAGCACCAACAACAAGGCATAGTGCAGGCCAAGCACGGCCCAACTGAGTATTATTTCCATAAAACGGCTCTGGGTATGTGCTAGAAGCTACGTGTTAAGGCAACTTGAACGCCATCGCCGCGCAGTGTGTTGTCGCCATACAAGTCATCCGTATAGGTAAACTCGGCACCCCAACGCCCGCCATCACTTGGCTGGCCGAAGTTCCAGCCGGCGGTCAATTCCAATTTACCCACGTCAAACTCAAGCGTTCGCGAGAGGTTGCCAACCCCAGCAAATTGATCTTCACCATTGTTCGCGCTCTCGATACCGTCAAGCTTGGCACGCAGATAAAAGTTTTCGCTCAACGAAACGCCGTACTCGATTAAATATCTAATTTCATCAGAGGGGTCATCGGTTCTAAAGCGATAACCAAGCTCAACACCAAAATAGCCTAATTGCCCCAAGCTTTTACCAATCAACACTTTGGCTTCGAGGTCTTCTTGGCCATTACCCAACGGCAAAGTGTCATCTTCGTCGTACAAGTAAGGCAATTTTGCTAACAATTGAGTCGAGAGCACAAATGGCTCAGCTTGCCATTGATACTTAACCCCAATATCCAAATCACCAAAACCATCATTTTGCGTTACCGCACCCGAAGAGTCGCTTTGAGTAATGTCTTGGTATAACACTGAAGTGAAAACGCCCCAATTATTGCCTAAGCCCCACTCCCCATAATACGAAACATTGGTGCCTTCAAACTCGCCCAAATCTGGGTTACCACCAAAGAAATCAGTCGCGCTGTAATCAGTCACTCCCACTTTGTTGTAAGAAGCCCCCTTCTCCGCGACCCACGCACCCGCTTGAGCCTGCAATGGCAATAAGGTGAACATCAATGGCACGGTTATAAGCGCTATTTTGGGCTTGGATGGGAATTTTAAAGTAGGTTGAAACATAGGGCCTCCTAGTAAGTTGTTGCTAACGAATTACCGCTTAGCAATAAATTTGTTTAACTGTAGAAAGAGAACCTAAATAGCGGTAATCAATTGCATTTTTTTGCAATTAAGATAATTCACTAATCAGACAATGGAGGAAAACCAACACCGGAAAGTGAGAACGGGGGAATTAAAATGAGTTGTATTTGATGTCTAACAGGCTCTAATAAACAAGCACTTGGTAATGCGCTTATTTTTTAAAAGCACAGTTGTAAAGGCAAAGTTATAAAAGCACTAAAAATAAATACTGACTCTTTTTCAGTCGCCAAACCAGCGAACACTACCCACTTGCGGCGTATTTGGGTTTGCTAACGCAAGCTCAACAATCGCAAGGTCACGTTCAACACCGTAATGCTTTCGAGCTTGAGTCGCTTTGGCGGCAAGCAGAAATTCTCTCGCCTTAGTCAGTTGCCCTAAACGATAATAAGCCCAGCCCGTAACGGCAAGCGTGTGTAGCTTTTGCGGTGTTTTTTGCGGGCTATTTTGCAATACTTTAATCGCTTCTAATGCTCGACCACTTTCGGTTAGCGCATACGCCAACGCCCACGTTTGATAGTTACCGGGCTTTAAGTCGTAAGCCGCACTGGCGTACTCAATGGCGGAACTGTAGTCTCCCAGCTCAAAAAAGAAGTTTGCCACATTGGTGAGAAAGACAGACTCGTCAAATGACGGTCGAGTATCAGACAGACGACGATACTTTTTAATAACAGCGTGAATATTTTTATCGTGCCCTAAGGCTAATTCGGCCATTGCTTGACGATAAAAATTGGCTCTTTCGCTTATTTTAATACGCTGCCCCGGCAAACTGGCTATGCGTGATTGCTCTAATTTACCAGCCCGGTAGTACGACTTAGCGTTTAAATAATGAATATGCGAGGCTTGCCAAGCTTGATCTAGCGAGTCTATCAACAGTGCGTTTTCAAAGGCATTACTTGCTTCGCTGTAACGTTGAATTCGATAAAGAACAGCGCCAAGCCGATACCAAACCCAGCGGTTTTTAGGCTGTAACTTAGTTAACGCTTTCCATGCCTTAATTTCATCCTCGGCATTGTCCGCAATACGAGCACTCAATGCGTCCACCCACCCTACTTCAGCCGCAGATAAACTCTCACTGTGTTGCATCGCGTTAGCCAACGCCAGACGAGAATCGTTAAAGCGGTTCTGGGTTGAATATGCGTAACCCAGATCAATCCATACTGACGGGCTTACAGATCTCGAGCGCGTCGCCTTCTCTAGCAATGTCACCGCCTCTTTAAAGTCACTGCGCTGCTGAGGGTTGAATAGCCGCTGACGCCCCGCCAATAAAGTTGATTTTTGCGCGCCCGATACCGATGCATCAAACTCAATACCTTGAGAAGGTTCACGTGCCGTAAACGTTGAACAAGCGCCCAGGTTGAAAACAAAAAAATTGACAATAAGCAGCACAGAACTGACTTTAATTAATGTTCGTAACATAATAATTTAGCTATAAATATTAGAAAAAACAGCTCTTGAGAACGCCTACAAACATTATTGCTCAAAACAAGCTATTAACCTCGTTCTCTGTATTCACTGGGTGTGCAGCCGTACTCAAGAAAGAACCTTCGTGCGAAATTCGAGCGGCTATTAAAGCGAAGTAACATGCTAATGTGGCCTATTGTATGGTTCGATGTTTTTAATAATTTTCCAGCCTGCTGAATCCGTTGGCGCTGAACATATTCCCACGTGCTAATACCAACTTCAGTTCGAAACAGCCTATTTAGGTGCGATTTTGAAACCGCACTCTGCGCGCATATTTCATCAATAGAAAACTCAACAGTGAGGTTCGCGTTAATAAAGTTAATAGCCAACAGCACTTGCCGACTCATAATCCCGGCCAATGCCGTATCTCTTACCTTTGTTGACGCGTATCGGCGCAAACACAATGACAATAACGCCTCAATGAGTAATTCAACGTGTTTTTCTCCGGCTGGGTAATCAGAAGTCACTTGGTTAGCAATATCTAACCCCAAATAAGCAATCGCAGGAACGTAGTCACCTAACGCCTTACGCCAAGTTAGTTGTGAAATATCTTCACCAAAAAGAGCCGATGCCGCTTTTTGCATTACTTCAGGCTGCCACATTAGCAGCGCCCCTTCTATCGTTCCCTGCCACTCAATGCGCCATGCAACCCCGGGGTTGCTAAAGCCAATAGAACCCACTCGATAATTAAAGCACTGACGATGAAACTCTCCAGATACCTCATGCAAGCTCAGAGGCCGGCTGGGCAAGAACAACTCAAACACATCCTGATGCAAGCGATCAAGAGGGCTCGCGGAACAGTCTAACTTTTGCACCATGACCGACGTCGGCAAAGCGCCGGTTGTGGTATGCATATGCTCTGAATCTAAACCAGTTGCTCGCGAATCGCTCATTCTAGAACTGTTAAAGACGCCATCCATCAAAATATTTCCTATATAGACTCATGAATACGAGCCTATAGTGTACACAAATAATAGCATATTGATATAGCATTATAACAATAAGTGTTGCAGAATTAGTTTGTCGCTTTCGCGATGAATTTTATAGAAGGTTTTATGAAGAGGAAAAAAATGAAAAAACTATATAAAACAAAACTTGCCAAAGCATGCATCCTTGCTTTAACGGCGCCTTGTGTCTCGTTCCCAGCATACGCTGATTTAGTGTTAGAAGAAATTGTTGTTACCGCACGTAAAAGAGCTGAGACAATTCAAGACGCGCCTTTGGCTGTCAGCGCTTTTGGGCAGCTTGAGCTAGAACAGGGCGGTTTTGATAGCATTCTTGATATTTCTAAGGCAACACCCGGCTTATTTATCGAAAAGTTTAACAGCGGCGTAAATAACAATGCTCGTGTAAACACCACTCCCCGCTTTCGAGGAATCTTTCTTGATACTGGCGATCGGCTAAGACAAACAGCCACTGTCTTCTTAGACGGTGTTGCCATATCGGGCGGTATTCAATCAATTGGTGTGAACGAGCTGCAACTTATTGAAATTACCAAAGGCCCTCAATCGGCACTGTACGGAAGAAACACATTCTCTGGTGCAATCAATTACATCACTAAAGACCCAGGCGATGAGTTTGCCGGCGAAGCCGAGCTAACCGTTGCTAGCCGTGGTGAATACCGGCTTGCAGCAGGCATCGAAGGGCCTATTTCAAGCAATGTAAAGTATCGCATAGGCGTTAGAGCGGATGACATTGAAGGCCACCATGATAACTTTGCGGTTCCAGGCGAAACCTTAGGTGATGAGTCGCAATGGAACATTAACGGTACGCTTTACTTTGAACCAAGCGAAGACCTAACAATCAAGACCAGACTGTCGTATCGTGAGTTGGACGATGGCGCATCAGCCATTACCGGCGGTGCTTTCGGGCCAGCCACACACAATTTTGGCGGTTTCATTCTTGATGCAAGCTGTACCGCAAATCGAGCCGACTCTGTAATACCAAGCTCGAATTCACAGTGTGTTCCTGGTGTAGGCGGAAGATCTAACTCTATTTTCCGTGGCACCATCACTGGCGATGGCATTCCGTTAAATGAAATTGGTATCAACACAGGCATTGAGCGAATAGAAAACTGGCGTCAGGTGATTTCGAGTGACCCTCGCTTTAACGCCTCGGCCAATGCCTTCGCAAACGACTTCACGTTTAGCCCGTTTGAGAAAGACGATTTTGGTTTAGACCTTGAAGAAACAAGACTTAGCTTGAAGTTAGATTACGACATTAACGACGATATGACGTTCACCTTATTATCAGGCTACAGTGAAGAGTCTTATGGTTTGTTTGCTGAGCTAGATCAAACGCCGGATGATTCGTTCACCACTTATGTGGCCAACGAAATTGAAGACTTTTCAATTGAAACTCGCCTGCAAGGTTCAAGTGGCAAATTCAACTGGGCTGTTGGAGCAAGTTACGTTGATGTCGAGATTGCCAGTCTGGGCGGCACCATCAGCAACCTATTCTTCCCCATTGCGTTTGGCGACAGCTTTAGAGCCACACCAAGGGTAACGGGTGCTGAAACCGTTGGGGTTTTCGCGTCGGTAGATTACTCTTTCACCGATCAGTTTTCATTAACGCTTGAAGGGCGTCACCAAAAAGACACCATCATAGACGAGACTGTAAACGAAAACGTACCAGGCTTGTCGCCTGCTGAGATCACGAACTTTCTACCTCGTGCTACTCTCAGATGGCAGCCTTCTGACGACACAACCGTTTATGCTACCTACAGTGAAGGTAACTTACCTGGTGGCTTTAACCCAGAAGTTGCTGAGCTAGACCAGGCCGCCCTTGATGACGTGTTATCACGCTCGCCGGGCGCCGCTAATACATTTGGCGAAGAAAAGCTAGAGAACTACGAACTGGGTTGGAAGCAAACTCTGTGGGATGGCCGCGCGTCATTTAACTTAGCTGCTTTTTACATGGAGCGCTCTGACGAAATTTTCCAAGCCATTGAAACAGCACCCGACAACCGCCCTGGCGCTGCTAACCCACGAAGAACCGTAATATTCAGTTCAAATGGCGCAACAACCGATATCTATGGCTTTGAGCTAGATTTCAGCGTTGCCGCTGCCGAAAGCCTGACGTTAGGCGGCTCTCTTGCGTACATCGATGCTGAAGTTTCGTCATTCCCTGATGGCGGTGGTACCGATAGGTTTGGATTGGTTTTTGGCCCAAATGTTAACCCTGCTGGCCAAGAAGCACCTAAGTTTCCATCGTTAACTGCGTCAATGAATGCCACGTATGAAAAAGACGTTAAAACATTAGGTTTTGACCAATTTTTCTTCCGAGGTGACTTCTTCTACACAGGCGAATATTACACATCGAATGCTAACTTGACCGAAGTTGACAGCGCATTTGATGTAAACCTTAGAACCGGTTTACGTAATGAGCGCTTCGACATTGAGCTATTTGTAACCAACTTGTTTGATGAAAACACACCGGCTTCAGCCCAGACGTTTGCAGACACAAGTTTTGATGTTCGTCTTGCTCCAGGTGGTTTCTTTAACTTCAATGGCATCGGAAACCGTTTAGGTTTGCGTGACAAACGCCAAGTTGGAGTAAGAGCTAAATATAATTTCTAAGAATTCACAGTTTAATACTGAAATTCAACAGAAATTAAAATAGGAGCGAATAGTGAATCGTCGAGAAGCAATAATCGCTAGCCTAGTATCTGCCGTCAGCCTTAACAAAGGCTTGGCGGCAGATGCAGCTAACAAGAATAATGATGAATCAGCAGGTGAATCTAACGTGCCAAATAGCCAAACTTTTGTCCTTGTTCATGGTGCTTGGCATGGCGGCTGGTGTTGGAAATACGTAGAACAAGAGCTGCAGCAAAAAGGCCACGTCACTCATGCCCCCACTCTCACTGGGTTGGCTGAGGAATCTCATCTATTAGATGAGAGTGTGAGCTTAGAAACACACATTCAAGATATTCTAGATTATATAAATGCCAACGACCTAAACGACTTCGTACTTGTCGGCCACTCTTATGGCGGTATGGTAATTACCGGCGTGGCCGACAAATTACGTTCTAAAATTAAAAGCATTGTTTACTTAGATGCCATTGTTCCAGAAAACAACGACAGCCTGATAACAAGCGGCTTGCCGAAAGACCCAGATATGATCGCAGGCATCGAAAAAAGCGTGCGCGAATTGTCGCCTGATGGCATTAGAATGCCTCCGCCACCCGCGGTAACGTTTGGCATTCCAGCGTCAGACACCGAAAATCTTAAGTGGGTTAATGAATCTCTCACAGCTCACCCTCTGAAAACGTGGCTAGACACCATTTCATTAAAAGAAGACACATTGCAGGGGCTACACAAAGTCTATTTGCACTGTGTAAACCCCATGCTAGAGTCAAATATCGGTGCCATAGCGCAGCGAATTAAAAGTGATAACAGCTGGAAGTACATTCAAATGGACACTGGTCACGACGCCATGGTAACCGAACCAGCCCTGCTTTCAGAATTGCTCGAACAAGCCGCGCTTGTCTAACCGTCAGACAGACCTCGTTAAAACCAGACATATTTAGCGTTTATTGCATACACTTGCATAGATAGCTTGCTAAGGTATCACCATGCTTAACCTACTCAATGCTCAATCAGGCGTTACCTTTAATCGGCGCAACTTGCTCAAGTTCGGCGCTGGAATGACACTGCTATCAACGGCAAGCTACGGTGCCGGGCAACGCCCTATAACAGGCAGCAAACCCACCCACCCAGCTGAACACGACTTAAAGACCCACATCAAATTAATCGGCAGCCTTGAGCAAGAAGATGTGTATGTGGCGTTAGATGGCACGCTCTGGGGCATTGCGCCCAACAAAGCCCCTGCCCCCATTTGCAGTTTTCATGGCCTTGCCCGTTCGATTTGGAACCCGTTAGATGACGGCTCTTACTCACAACGCAGTTTCGATATTGGCTACTTCGGCGACCTTGATTCAAAAGCACCACTGAATTCACTCACCAACCCTATTACGGATGAAACGGTTTCACCTTTTCATTTTCGTTACGGTGGCAATGAGGTGATTCATACCAAAGAATCGATAGAGAACAAAGAGCAATCTGAATGGCAAACCACAGGAGACAAACTGTGGTTTACAGAACAGCGCGGCGGCACCTTTGAAACGCCTTTTCCGCCAGATCAATGGCCGCGTGAAAGTTCCGGAGAAGAGTTTCATTTTGGCTCAGAAACCAGCTACGTAGTTTCCGCCGACGAAATCAATGACCCCACTCTTACGCGCGTTGACTACACCTTGTTCTGGACCGCTTTTCTCTCATGGGAACCGTGGTTATTGATGGACGGAGCGCCCGGCTTTGTCATGTGGCGAGGGGTCGCTTCTAAAATCAACTCACCCTCACAAATATCAACCGAACTGCAAGACTATATCAAAGCCGAACAGCCGAATTACTTTGACTCTCAAGCGCCATGGGAAGGCCGAGCAAGCACCTACGAAAGTTATAAAAAAGAACGCGGTAAGGCGATACTTCAGAGGTAAAGTAGCAGTGACAGCGACAACACCTTGCTGGCCGGCTAGGCAGGCAAGCCGACCAGTAGATGACCATGCCTCAATACGTAGTTTTCTTTGACTCAATAAAAATGGCCGCCCAAAGGCGACCATTTAAAGCGGTAGAATGAAACCTAATTTCAGAATTTACTCAGATGAAGCCGCGTTCGCTTCAGGTACTAGCACCGTATCAATAACATGAATAACCCCGTTACTGGTAATGATGTCGGCTTTAATCACCGATGCATTGTTTACCTTAACACCGTCGTCAGTAGAAACGGCAATATCAGTGCCTTGCAAACTGGTAGCGGCCTCTAATTTCACCACGTCTTCAGCCAACACTTTGCCCGCCACCACATGGTAAGTAAGAATGCTGGTCAGCAATTCTTTATCAGCCAAAATAGCCGTTAACTGATCAGCAGGAATTTTATTAAACGCTTCGTCGGTTGGGGCAAATACAGTGAATGGCCCATCACCTTTTAAGGTTTCGATTAGCCCCGCTTCGGTTAATGCTGCAGCCAAAGTATTGAATGAACCTGCAGCCACCGCTGTTTCAACAATGTCTTTTTTGTTTTTTTTACCATAATCGTCACCGGCAAAACTGACAGACGCAACGGCAAATGACGCAATGATTGCAACGGCAGATAAGATTGATTTGATATTCATTAGAGTTCCTCATAGGTAGTTAGTTGTTATGAAGGAGGTACCATAATCTTTAATTCGTTTATCGCGTGTGCAAACAGGGTTACCATTAATTGAAGTTGGTGATCAAATAATCACAGCCGTTGTCAGCAACAAACATATGTCTATTTTTTGTGATGTTGGCAACGCCTTTAGCACAATAAGCAAACTTGGTTGTGTGTCGTTATCACAGGAAACAAACCGTCGTTGCCAAATCAATGACTGTAATGTTGCACTCAAAAGCCAGATAATTTGACTCAGTGCATGTATTTGTGTTTTTTATATTTTTATGAATTTGCTCCTTTTATCAGCATTAACAGGCTGTGTTATTGTCAATATCTTGATAGGTGTTACCCCTATCATCACAAACCACGAGGCTGGCAAATGCACATAACACTCCAAAAACACTTAGCCGCAACCCTGCTGACACTGATTGTATTTCTAGCCTATAGCCTTAGCGCTATTGCGCAAAACTCAGCTGATGTTGAAGCTAATCAGCGGTTTCAAAACTTGTTAGACGATCATTGGGAGCGCGTTCTGGCTGAGAATCCTACGTTTGCTACCAGCTTGGGCGTGAGAGACTATGATGCGTTATTGCCTGACCCTTCACTAAAAGCCTATGAGGCTTCAGTCGACGCTGCTAATGCGTTTCTTACTCGGCTAAACAACATCAGTACTGATAATTTATCAGCGCCCAACCAACTCAATCATTCTCTGTTGAAACTCGACTTGGAAAACCAAGTTGCGGCCGCTAATTATGGCGGCGCGAAGTACATGATATTAACCAATCGTGGCGGGCCACATTTGCAATTAACCTCAATGGTTGGGCGCTTACCTTTTTTCAACACAAAGGATTACGAGAGTTATGTTGCGCGCTTAAACCAGATGCCTGCCTTTCTTGAACAAGCCACCGCAAGAATTCAGGCCGGTCTTGATGCTGGCTGGGTACAACCGTGTGAGCCCATGCGAGGTTATGAAAAATCAATTAAAGCTCATGTGGTTGACAAGGCAGAAGACAGCGCATTTATGCAGCCGTTTTCAACCAAGCCCAGCGTGGTTGATGCTAAAAAGTTTAACGCGCTAAAACAGCAAGCGGCTGCGAGCATTAAAGACAAATTGATACCCGCGCTGTCGAAGTTCCACAATTTCTATCAAACGTCTTACGCACCCAAATGTAATAAAAAAGTGGGCACTGACTCCCTTCCCGGTGGCGGTGATTATTATGAACATCGCGTTCGTTTTTTTACCACCACAAATTTAAGTGCCGACGATGTGTACAAGATTGGCTTAAGCGAAGTTAGCCGTATTCGTTCAGAAATGAACGAAGTGATCAAACAAGCCAACTTCAAAGGCGACTTTAAAGCGTGGTTAGAATTTCTTAAAACCAACCCCGATTTTTACCCAAAAACACCGGAAGAACGAATGCAAGCAGTGGCAACCATTTCCAAAAAAATGGATGGAGAACTGCCCAAGCTGTTTGGCAAATTGCCGCGCATGCCGTATGGCTTAAAAGAAATACCAAAAGACATAGCCGAAAAAACAACCACGGCCTATTACCAACGCCCCGCTGGCGATGGTTCGCGCGCTGGCTTTTATTTCGTAAACACATCGCTGCTCGATACTCGGCCTTTGTATCAGCTTGAAGCATTGTCTTTGCATGAAGCGGTACCCGGGCATCACTTGCAGATTGCCTTAGCACAAGAACTTGATCTGCCAAATTTTCGCAAATACGGCGGCCAAACCGTGTTTATTGAAGGCTGGGGGCTTTACAGTGAACGCCTCGGTTTGGAAGTCGGCTTTTACCAAACTCCCTATACAAACTTTGGGCGCTTGTCGTATGAAATGTGGCGTGCTTGCCGCTTGGTGGTGGACACCGGTCTGCACAGCAAAGGTTGGACACGCCAACAAGCCATCGATTATATGGCCGAAAACTCAGGCTTATCAATGAACAATATAGTGTCGGAAGTAGACCGCTACATCACATGGCCAGGCCAAGCACTGGCATACAAAATTGGCGAGCTAAAAATTCGTGAGCTGCGCGCGAAAGCTGAGCAACAATTAGGTGACTCTTTTGATGTGCGGGAGTTTCACGACAAAGTCTTGGAGAACGGCGCAATACCTCTCTCAATACTCGAAAATATTATTGAACAATGGCTTGCTAGTAAACCTAATACATAAACATAGAGCACCGTATTCAATGGTGTAGACTGGCTTTATGAAATCGGAAATATTCTAATGAAACGCACTTGCCCAAACTGCAAACAACGCGGCCTGAGTTCGATTGGAGTGATTTTTATTATTCACGACGAGCGCGTGTGCTGCGATAAATGCGGTACCTGCTTCACCGTACCCAAAAGCCGCAAAAGTTTGGTGGTTGGCATTGAGTATGTGCTGTTGTTAGCCTCAGTGGCCTGGTCAATTCACGTTAGAAGTATGTGGCCCATAGGCGCACTGTTGGTGGCCTTAGCGGCTGTGCGCGCTTACCTGCTCCCCAAAATGGCGGTGGAGCATAAACGAGTATTGAATAGGTTTAGAAAATACAGAAAGTAAGCAAATGGATTAGAAACGTTTTTCGACCAACGCTAATTCGGCTTTGCATAAAATACCTCAGTCTCAGGGTGAAAGTTATACCATGCAAACCAAAACGCCACCGTTGGTGTTAACACCAGCTCGCTATTTAGCGCCTTCACCGTGGCCGACCCAGCACCTTCATTCCAAATTACTCGGTAGCGAACGCCACCTAATTCATCCTCAAAATTGGCAAGCCCATGCTTCTTGAGTTCGCTAAACGGGTAGGCTTTTGCACTATCGTTGATCTGTAAGCCGAGCACTTTTTCTTTACTATGAAAATCATCTGGCGCCTGCCTTAACGTTTTGAAAAACACTTGGCTGGATGTGTCATACCCGGTGTAAGGGTCGTGCCGATAGTTGCGTTTAAAGCCTTGTTGTTCGCTTAATACTTTTGTTTTGGGGTGCTTTGCTTGCCAGTCTTGCCACGAAGTATGTTCAAGGTACAACTGCTGTAATTTTTCACCTGCGTATTTTCCCGCTATCGCCCGACGCTCAATTTGCGACCACAATGACTCCGTTTGCTGATCATAAAAGATCAAATCATTGTTATACAACAACCCTGAAACACCAAACGTCAAACGCTGCTCAGCAACCTTAGAAGAGAACGCCATACCACTGCCGCATAAAGGGCAATAACTAATTAAAAACGCGACACCGTTAATTTCGTCATTAACCAACTCATGCCAATTCATAATATGCCTAGGGTAAGCAAGCGCAACGCCATTAATTTCAATACCCAAAATGATGTCTTCTGATTTTAAAAACGACGCATCACTCGCACTGACATAGACCGGGGCCGATATAGCGGGTATTCCATCGCGTGGCGGCCCTCCTTGAATAATGTCTTTTTTATCAATCAGGCTGTTGCTTAAATCAAACCCATTAAACGATTTAGCCTGTGTGTGCGCACTCAACATTAACGCCGCTGAAATAAATAAAACCGCAACAAAAAAGTCAGCTTTTACCATGAGTTCAACTCTATTGAAATATCTAGGTCTTCATTCAAATTGAATGCCGCCTTATTAAATGACACTGGCCCATATCGCCCGACGTTATTTGAAAAACCATAAGGCTCCTTAGGCACACTCCATAACCAGCGATCCAACTTATTATTACTGTTGGTATCTTGATAAATCGCAATGGCGTATCTACCTTCGGGCAAGCCATGAATCTCAAAAGTTTGCTCACTGTTTTGAATAAACCCCAAGCGCCCACGCACCATATTATGTTCACTCATCCAACTGCTTGGGTCGTTATAAACCGCCAACCGAAGCACGCCATCACAACATTTCACACCGCCCACCTTTACCACAATAGATAAAGACCCCTCCGCCACAATCACAGAAGAACTTGGGGCTTGGTGAGACACACACCCAGACATGCACAGAACAAATAAAAACAAAAATCTCATCTGAGTAAGATGAATGAAAAACGAACAATATTCAAGCAACAGTCATCATGACTAGCATCAATGACGCTTTCGATATTTGTATATTTGAAATTCGATCGGAAAATAAGAAATTGGTTAACCACAAAAAGTTTACCAGCACTAATTCGGCTCTGACTCACTCAACACAACACCACGGAATCGTGTCATTTAGTCTTGATAACGTCGTTGACGCTGCTTGGTTTTCTCTAAAATAACTTTGCGATCGTTTTCATCCAACGTTCGCCAGGCTTTAATTTCTTCCGCAGTACGAAAACACCCACCACACACTTTCACATCATCCAGGAAATTGCAAAAATGCACGCAAGGCGACTTTAATTTTTGCTCTTCGGTTTTGTGCCACTTAGTCATAAGGAAATGTCACCAGTCAGGCAATGGCTTAGTATATTAACGCAATCAAGGTTCGAGTAATAATCTTAAGTTAACACACCATTCAATTGGCGCATACATTTAGATAAGTTCGCATCAGATGTTTCAATCAATAAAGGGTAATGGTTACCCATTAGACAATAAGCGTGACATACCCAGTTACACGTCGCACACACATCACCTGATATCGACAAAAACAAACAACGATCAGCGTCTGTTTCATAAATATCTTCACGCCGATCACCTCTTGAAATAACGTGATACAACGCGCCTGCAAATTCCAATCTTAAGGGCCTAGCCATAGATTAACTCATTCAACAATCCCTGTTGGTTTCTACCCTACCTTAGAAGGAATCATAAATCAAAGACCTGACCCCTTATCTTTTACTTGCTATTTTTCCTCTTTTCTTTATTTCTCTCTTTATATTCTTCCAGTCTGAATCAGAAAACTGATTATATAAGATGTAAGTTTTACATTTATCATGAAAACGAAGGTGATTCTTATCCTTACTTAACTTTACTTCGGTTTTCATTAAATCAAAATCAATTGTACTAATACGCCAAAGCCTATTAATTTTTATAACACCATCTTCAAAACGAATAGTCTCTGTGATAATGAAAGTAATGTGACGACCAAAACTCCTAATGTAATGAATGCTACTTCATACAAATACTCCCTATTGGTAGAGAGTTTGAAATACAGATAAACCAAAGCATACAAACAATTCATTAAAGGAAATAAATACGGCAATGAATAACGGTATTTAACTTTAAACACTATGATATCAATTATGTTCTGCATGCTTCTAACTCTAGTGTCTCTTCAACCACTCTGCTCACTATAGCAACTTGAATACTCATAAGAGCAACAGCAAATAGAAAAATAAATAATCAGAACGGACCAGCTAACAAAGCGTTACTTTGTGTCCTTTATTACTCCGCCTTAGAAGGAATCATAAATCAAAGACCTGCCCCCTTATCTTTCTTTTTTAATTATCACAATCAACACAGCTAGACTAATCATTACAAAAATACCGATTATAATAATTAACATCAAAGCAAAAAAGCTGGATACACCAACAACTTCAGACACGAAACCAATATTTAATACACCTAGCACTAAAAACACACCGCCAGTTAAATAAATCAACAGTAAAAAATAGTTTTCTGCAATTGGCTTACTGCAACTTGTACAAACCAAATCATTACTTGCAGAATTTATCCAGCCGATTATCGAACTAAAAGAAAGTTTGTTATAGCATTTTGGACATTTCATTAAGAACAACCTTTTTCAATAAACTTATCTATTACCACTGCTTCTAAATAAAGTTCCATAGCAGCAAGAGGGTATAACAGTAAAGCCCCTGCTCCTGAGGCCGCCAAAGCAACATTTATAGTTAAAAACAATATATTCCAGCCGATGGTTAAAAGAGTTCCTATAAGAGCAATTCCAGTTGGGCACTCATTAAGCAATTTTACTATACGAGTCAACGCACCTATTACAAGGCCAATAGAACCTCCGAGTAATTTAGCTAAAGCTGGATTATTTTTTGCAAACCCCTGCCAAATACCAGCAATAAGCATTAGCTTATTAATAGCACTATTCAATATATTTTTTAGGAACCCCCCATTACCCCCACCAGTAATCTTATAACTGCCAATGCCCGTTTCTTGATCAAGAAGTATATACCCCGCCCCACTCCAACCCGGCACGCTGATGTTGCTCTGATGTGCAATGGCAATATTGCCGCTACCTACGTAACTTCTAATTTCATCTTCAATACTGCTGCCTAAGTTAGTTTGAGCCAATACGGTGTTCACGTTTGAACTGTCTATTTGATAGATTTTTTGCCCTTGTTGTGCGGCTAATTGCAATGCTTTAACTGCACTCACGCCGTCGGTGGGGTCGTCAGGGTCGCTGAACATTTGTTCTGGCACCGCGTGTTCTAGGGCGCTGGAGATCAAGCCAGTTTGAAAGCGAAACTGCGCGCGTTGTTCTGCCCCGCCTTGTTTAAGCTCCACCGTGTTACCAAAACGAATATTAAACGCCGCGCCGCCAGTTTTAATGCCCCTGGGTATGCCAAAGAACACGTCTTGATTGGGTTCGTAGCCATAGCTGCCGTAACCAAACTCCAGCTTGTGGTTGCCTTGGGCTTGTAAGGCGGCGATATGACTTAAACCGTTGTATTGCGCAAAATACCCCAACCCACCGGCGTAGAATAAATCGCCTAAGATTTGATCACGCGTGAGGTTTTCCAGTTGAGATGGGTCGTTACTTTCTAAAATAGTACGCGTTTCTTCCACACTGGCTTGTAATTGTTCTAGCTTGGTGGGGTTCACACTTTGCGAGCAAATATAAACTAATTTTAAAACCCGACCTTTTGAACAACCAGCTGACAAAACAGCTTTCTAAGCATGCCTGTCCTTTATTACTTGCTCTTTATTACTTTCCTTTATCCCTCTAAAAGAAAACCCTCTTTATATGAAGGCTTACATCTTTTTCACTATAACCAGATTTGAGTAATTTTTTAGCCTTATTTTTCAACTTACTAAAAAATAAATATTTACCCAAAAGCGCCCCAAACAAAAAATGAATTAAAAATATAATTAAAAATACAGACAATATGTCTAAATCCATTAGGTCGTGAGTGACTCGAAAAACTATTGATAAAAAGAACCAAAAGATTAAACCAATAAAGTAGAGCTTGTTAAAAATAAGCCAAGGTATACAGATCATTCCAACAATGACATTAAAATCAATTTTGTAGCCATTTTTAAGTTTAGAATATTCAGCCCCCAAAGAGTTCCTATTTCTCATCATAGAAAATGTGTTTTCTAACACTCGGTCTATTTGACTATTCATAGCTTTATCAACTGTTTAGCCATTTAATATAAAAGCCGATACATAAAAATGTAACTGAGACAAATAAGTGACTACCAATTAAAAAGTAAAAAGTTCCAAAATCTTCTACTCTCGAAATAAAGTTAATTAGGTTGGACCGAGTTGGTGCCCATGCGAAACCAAAAATCAACTCTAATATACTCAAAGGTAAACTGAATATACCAACACCTAATGCCGTATTATCAAATTTATATTGTTCAAGACTCATTAGCATCCATCCAAATAAATAACGCCCTTAGCCTCCAAGACTTCACCCAGCATGAGCGCCAACAAACCCAAAAGAGCCTCACCAACCTCAAATGCAAGACTCAGAGCACCAACCAAAATAGCATATGCTAATTTAGTAAATGGCTCGTTACCACAGTTTTCGTATGCTTGAACACCTTGATAGATTCCACAATAAATAGGGTCAGAGACGATTTTTCTACCAACCTTAATTGGCTTTGATACTTCCTTTTAACTTTTCTCATCTGAGTAAGAAAATTAATTGTATAAGTATCATTAAAATACAAAAGTCACCCAAACCCTACTTCTTCAACGGCTTAATCAGGCTATCTAAACCTTCAATTTTCAAATCTAGGCATAGTTTCATTAATTCGCCCAGCTCTCCTTTTGGGAATTCGTGTTTTTGAAACCAAAACAAATACGCTTCAGGCAAGTCAATAAGTGCACTGCCGGCGTATTTGCCAAATGGCATTTTCCATGTAGCTAACTTGCTTAAATCTTCGGTGGAGAACCCCACATTGTCGGCGAAGTCGGCTTCGTCGTTTTGCATACACAACCTCATGCAACAATCATTTATTCATCAGTAAACGCGTACGCGACTGAAATATTAGGTTGCTAAGTATATTACGGGCTGGATTTAAGTGGGCACAAATTAATTCGTAAAATGCGCCCACTCTTTAGCTTGTAGCTGCTTTAATGACCTGCCGTTGCCTTATTGGTCTTGTAAGTATTTTTCTAAATCATCAGAGCCACCAATATTAACACCATCAAAAAATACTTGGGGAACCGTGGCCTTGCCTGAAATAGCTTTCACACTCACTGAGGTTGCGTCTTTGCCGAGTACAATTTCTTCAAACGCAATGCCTTTGATTTTAAGTAAGGTTTTTGCCTTAGCGCAATACGGGCAACCCGGCTTGGTGATAATGGCCACAGACTGTGGCTTTACCGCTTCTGGGTTTATGTATTCGAGCATGGTATCAGCGTCTGACACTTCAAATGGGTCGCCAGGTTTGTTGGGTTCAACAAACATTTTTTCCACCACGCCGTCTTTCACTAACATGGAATAACGCCAAGAACGTTTGCCAAAGCCTAAATCTTCTTTGCCAACCAACATACTTATGCCATCAGTGAACTCACCGTTACCGTCGGGGATAACCGTAATATTAGAGGCCTCTTGGTCTTGCTTCCAAGCGTTCATCACAAAAGTGTCGTTAACGCTCATGCAAATAATGCTATCAACGCCGTTTTTCTCGAAGGTGCTGGCCAATTCGTTGTAACGCGGCAAGTGCGTTGACGAACAGGTTGGCGTGAATGCCCCGGGTAATGAGAAAAGAACCACCGTTTTGCCTTTGAAAAGCTCGTCGGTCGTTACGTCTGCCCATTCATCACCATCGCGCGTGCGGAACGTGACATTGGGTATGGCTTGGCCTTGCATGCTGGCTGTTGGAAAGTCTTGATTTGATACCGTTTCGTTTGACATAACGCCCTCGTTAAATAGTTAACTGGTTTGTTTCAATGAATGAATCTTAACAAGCCAATAACGATCTTTAAATTTGATTATTTATATAATATTGATCTATTTTAAAGATCAATGGCACTTATGTTTTTATTGCTTGATAGGCTAATAGTGCTGTTTCACGCGCGTGTTTGTGGTCCACAATGGGCAGTGGGTAATCAGTGCCTAATGCCACCTTTGCGGCATGTAATGTCGGCTGGTCGGCCTCCCACGGTTTGTGAATAAACTTAGCTGGAACATCGGCCAATTCTGGCACCCAACGCTTCACGTACACACCTTGTTTATCAAATTTTTCACCCTGTAAAATGGGGTTGAAAATGCGAAAGTAGGGAGACGCGTCGGCACCGCAACCGGCAACCCATTGCCAGCTTGCGGTGTTATTGGCAATGTCGGCATCCAGCAGCGTGTCCCAAAACCACGCCATGCCATGATGCCAATGGCTCAAACAGTGCTTGGTTAAAAACGACGCCACAATCATGCGCACCCGGTTGTGCATATAACCGGTTTGCCACAGTTCACGCATTCCGGCATCGACAATGGGGTAACCGGTTTGCCCTTGCTGCCACGCTTTAATGAGCTGCGCGTCATCGCCCCACGGGAAATTAGTAAAGCGCGCATTAAAGGGCTCAGTAATTAAGTGCGGAAAGTGTACCAACAGGTAGCGGCTAAATTCACGCCACCCTATTTCAGATAAAAACTTGTGCCCATTTTCATGGCTAATTTGTTGGCCTACGATGGCTTCTTGCACGTCGTTCCACAGCTGTTGCGAACTGATTTCACCAAACACTAAATGCGGTGAGAGTAATGACGTGTTCGATTCACTTGGAATGTCTCGCCCGTCTTTATAAGTATCAATAGTGCCCGATAAAAATTCGCGCCAACGGCTCTGTGCGCCCGCCTCACCCGGTTGCCATAAAGGCTCAAACCCTTTGGCCCAGTTCGGCGCTGTTGGCTGTAAACCCCAGTCTTGCAAATGCTCACTGGCCAATGAGTGCGTACTGGGCTTGAATCTGGGTTCAGGGGCTAATTCGCGAGCGGTTAAAAATGATACGCAGTTGCGCCAAAAAGGCGTAAAGACTTTAAACGGCAAACCTTGCTTGTTAAGCACCTTTGTCGGCTCTATCAACAATTGGCCGTTAAACGAACGGTGCTCTACTGATGCATTGCCTAATGCCTGTTTAACCTGCTTGCCTTGTTCAATACCTTCAGGCGAATACACCCTATTCCAAGTTATTAAATTTGCGCCTATTTGCTCGGCCAATTTGGGCAATACCGTGTGCGGTGAGCCGGTGGCAAAAACCAGATCAACGCCTTTACTTTTCAATGCTTTAGATAAGTTCTCTAAGCTTTTATGTAGCCACCAATAACTGGCGCCACCTAAGCCTTCGGGGTAAATAAAAACCGGCACCACTTCAGCATCGGCGTGTTCAGCCGCATGACTGAGCGCTGGGTTGTCTAACAGGCGTAAATCTTCGCGAAACCAATGTATTACTTTCATGTGCGCAGTGTAGTTTTTGCCAGTGAGGTTATCGTGAAACTTGATGGGTTAATTTGTGAACAAAGAAAAACGAAAACACCGACACGAAGATCATCAGCACCCCACAAAAAAGAAACAGTTCTTGCTTACCAATGTCCGTCCAAATATAGCCGCTGATAAAACTGCCAACCGCCCCGCCTAAGCCATAACTTAAACTGCTGTACAGCGCCTGCCCTCGAATTTGGTAGCGCCCCACAAATAAACGATCAATGAGCTGCATCATTACCGCGTGATACAGGCCAAAGGTAATGGCGTGCATGGCTTGCGTTAAAAACACCACAACCGGAAATTCAGGATACTGGGCAACCAGCACCCAACGCAGTGCGGCTACGGCAAAGGTGAAGGTCAACAAATGAGATAAGCGAAAGCGGTGCAATATTTTGTAGGCATAAATGAATATCACAATCTCGAACAGTACGCCGGTGGTCCATAACAAGCCCACTTGCCAATTGGTATAACCGTATTCAAGTAAATACAAACTCATAAAGGTTTGCAGTGGCGCATGGCTGAGTTGCATTAGCACGCATAAAGCTAATAGCGTCATCACTCGCCAATTCAGTACTTCAAAAACACGCACGGTTTGTTGAGGCGTATCTGCCGGCTTAATACTGCCGTCACGCATAAATAAGCTGGCAATAACCAAGGCCACTAAGGCCACACCACCGGCAGGCAAAATACTGCTGGGGCCAGAAAAATCCATTAGCACCCCAAGCCCAAGCACGGTAACAATAAAACCCCATGAACCCCATAAACGCACACGCCCGTACTGACGCTTGTCTTGCAAGTGGTTCAAGGTGGCGGCTTCAAGTTGCGGTAATGAGGCGTTCCAAAAAACGCAATACCCCAGCATTACGGCGCCCACCGCCCAAAAGCTCTCAACCACCGCCATCAATGAGTAAATAAGCAAGGTGGCGACAGCGGCAAACTTTAATAAGCCTAAAGAACTGCCTCGCTTGGCCGCAACAGAATCGGCAATGGCCGCCCAAATATTAGGCGCAATCATTTTGGTGAACAGAAATATGGCCATGAGTTGGCCAATTTCTTTAGCGCTGAAGCCAATGTGATTTAAGTACAGGCTCCAGTACGGCATGATGATGCCGATGGTTGCAAAGTAGAAAAAGTAAAAATTAGAAAAGTGCCAAGTGCGCATGTGCTAGCGAATGCCTCGTACCGTTTTATGCGCACGCCTGTTATGAGTACGCTTCAGGCACACAATTACGCCCGTTTGCTGGCGCAATACGGCGAAGTAGAACTGGGAAATAAGACCAAACAATAAGGCCTGGCTTAACCGGTGGCCATTCATGCCGCCGCGCTGTTTAACCGCGGCTCGCCGGAATAACGGGTGTGGATACCGACACATCGGCATTTTGTGCGCGGTGTCGTAAAAAATGATCCATGATCACAATGGCCAACATGGCTTCGGCAATCGGCACGGCGCGAATACCAACGCACGGATCATGGCGGCCTTTGGTCACCACTTCTGCCGGTTCGCCTTGGCGATTAATACTCATGCCGGGCTTGGTAATACTAGACGTTGGCTTTAAAGCCAAGCTGGCCACCACGTCTTGGCCTGACGAAATGCCACCCAAAATGCCGCCGGCATTATTGCTGGCAAAGCCATCGGGGTGAAGTTCATCGCGGTGCTCTGAGCCACGCTGGCTAACCGCATCAAAACCCGCACCAATTTCCACGCCTTTTACTGCGTTAATGCTCATTAGCGCTTTGGCTATATCGGCATCAAGTTCATTAAATACCGGTTCACCCAGCCCCACTGGCATGTTGTTAGCCACCACGGTAATTTTGGCACCCACCGAATCGCCATCGCGACGTAACTGGGTAATTAACTGCTCCATGGCCTCTACTTTACTGGCATCGGGGCAGTTAAATGGGTTGTTGCTGATTTCATCAAAATCAACACTATCAACTTTAACATCGCCCATTTGCGACAAATAGGCCCGAATTTCAATGCCTTGCTTTTCGTTTAAATACTTTTTAGCAATGCCACCCGCAGCCACAATCATGGCCGTAGTACGAGCCGATGAACGCCCACCGCCGCGGTAATCTCGATTGCCGTATTTGTGGTGATACGTGTAATCAGCGTGCCCGGGGCGAAACGTATCCATGATGTTGGAGTAGTCTTTGGATTTTTGATCGGTGTTGTGAATCAACATACCGATAGACGTGCCGGTGGTTTTCCCTTCAAACACGCCAGAAAAAATCTGCACTTCATCGGGCTCGCGGCGCTGAGTAGTAAACTTAGACTGCCCAGGTTTGCGGCGGTCAAGATCTGGTTGCAAATCGGCTTCCGTTAAGCCCAGCCCAGGTGGGCAGCCATCAACGATGCAGCCAATGCCTTTACCGTGGCTTTCACCAAAGGTGGTTACTCTAAACAGTTTACCAATACTACTATCGCTCATTTTCTTATCTGCGTAAGTGCTAAATTATAAATTTAAATACAGGCCATCATAGCAAGGGGGCGCTATGAATTTTCCACCACAATATTAGGAAAACTGGCACTAAAGTCTTTTTTCTTGGCCGACAGCTTACCGGCAATTTTCATTGCAATAGACTGATAACGTTTGGCTGTTTCAGAATCGGGTTGTGATACCACGGTTGGCGTTCCTGAGTCGGCCAATTCTCGAATGGCCATTTCTAATGGAATTTTACCCAACAGGTCTAAACCGTACTCTTGCGCCATTTTACTGGCACCTTCTGAACCAAAAATGGCTTCTTCATGGCCACAGCTGGTGCAAATATGGGTGCTCATGTTTTCAATTACGCCGTAAATGGGCACGTCCACTTTTTCAAACATTTTGTAGGCTTTTTTCGCGTCCAACAACGCAATGTCTTGTGGAGTGGTAACAATAACGGCACCGCTAACGGGCACCTTTTGGCTTAAGGTGAGTTGAATGTCCCCCGTGCCTGGCGGTAAGTCGACAATCAGGTAATCCAAATCTTGGCCGTCTTGGTTCCATGATGTGCCGCGCAACATTTGCTCAAGCGCTTGGGTCACCATGGGGCCACGCCAGATCATCGGCGTGTCTTCTTCCACTAAGAAGCCGATCGACATAATTTTAATGTCGTGGCTGAGCATCGGCAACAGCATTTTATTTTCAAGTGCTTCTGGCTTGCCAGTAATGCCTAACATGCGCGGTTGGCTGGGCCCGTATATGTCGGCATCGAGCATGCCCACTTTGGCACCTGAGGCCGATAAAGCTAACGCCAAGTTAGCCGAACAAGTGGACTTTCCAACCCCGCCCTTGCCAGACGCAATGGCAATGATATTTTTCACGCCAGGAACCGCTTTAACGCCTTGCTGAGAACTGTGCGAGACAATGTTTTGCGTCACCAACACTTCCAGGTTTCGAGTACCAACATCCACGCTTTGTAACTGATTTTTTACTAAATCAGCCAATTCAGTTAACACTGAGCGAATTGGGTAGCCGCGGCTTAAGCTAACGGTAACTTTAGCGTCATCAACTTGAACGCTGACCAAGCCTTTATTTGCAGTAAGTTTGGTTTGCGTATAAGGGTCAATAACCGCATGTAATTGGTTGGTTATTGCCGTAATAATTTGTTCAGACATGCCGTGAGCAACTGTATTGGATGTGAGGAGCGTAATGCTAACATTGTTCGCATTAAGACACTACACCAAGACAACACTGATCAACAGGCAAAACCGCAACAAAACAGCCAACCTGAAGCCATTAGCAGCCCAGGCAAAGATCTGTATAAGCCGCACAATAGGCCCACAATAGGCCCACAATAGCCTGCGCAGTTTACCTGCCGGCCGCTAAGCAATAATCAACTGGCCTTTTTCAACCGCAAGCGATACGCGTGTAACAATGGCTCAGTATAGCCATTGGGCTGCCGTGTGCCTTCAAATACCAATTCAAGAGCCGCTTGATAAGCCAAACTGGTGTCGAAGTTTCCAGCCATGGGTTTGTACAACGGGTCGTTTTGATTTTGCTTATCAACCACCGCTGCCATACGCTCAAAAGTCTGGCGAACCTGTTCAGCATTGGTCACATTATGAGTTAACCAGTTAGCCAAATGTTGGCTGGAAATACGCAAAGTGGCTCGGTCTTCCATCAACCCCACATTGTTGATGTCTGGCACTTTAGAGCAACCAACACCTTGGTCGACCCAACGCACCACATAGCCCAATATGCCTTGCACGTTATTGTCTAACTCGGCTTGAATGTCATCTGCGCTTAGCTGGCTAATGTCATCACTCAATGGCACCGTTAGAATGTCTTGCAACGAGGCTCGTTGGCGCTGTTTAAGCTGGCTTTGCACATCAGAAACGCTCACTTGATGGTAATGGGTGGCGTGCAACGTAGCGCCATTGGGGGACGGCACCCAAGCAGTATTGGCGCCGGATTTGGGGTGATCTATTTTGGCCTCTAGCATTTGCGACATTTCATCGGGCATGGCCCACATGCCCTTGCCTATTTGCGCTTTTTTGGAAAAACCGCACTGCAAGCCAATGTCCACATTCCAATTTTCATAGGCGTTAATCCACGGCTGCTGCTTAATCTGCGCTTTAGTTGCCATAGCGCCTAACAACATGCTGGTATGAATTTCATCACCGGTTCGATCTAAAAAGCCAGTATTAATAAACACCACGCGGTCTTTAACCTGACGTATGCATTCTTTGAGGTTAACGGTGGTGCGGCGCTCTTCGTCCATCACACCAATTTTAATGGTGTGGCGAGGTAACCCTAGCTCATCTTCAACGCGGTCAAATAAGGTATTGGCAAACGCTACTTCTTCTGGCCCGTGCATTTTAGGTTTAACAATATAGACACTGCCCGTACGTGTGTTGCGGCAAGCGTGTTCGCCTGTTAAGTCATGCATGGAAATCAGCACACTCAGCATGGCATCCATGATGCCTTCTTGAATTTCATCTCCGTTGGCGTCCAAAATGGCCGGGTTGCTCATTAAGTGGCCAACGTTACGGCAGAACAATAAGCTGCGCCCATGCAACACTAAGGGCTCTCCGTTAACAGAATGACAATGCCTATCGGCCGCCATGCTGCGTGTCACTGGCTGGCCATTCTTAGTAAACGTATCCTGCAAATTGCCTTTCATTAAGCCTAGCCAATTGCGGTACACACCCACCTTGTCTTGCGCATCCACCGCCGCCACCGAGTCTTCAAAGTCTTGAATGGTGGTAACAGCCGCTTCCATTGTTACATCACTAATACCGGCTTTGTCATGACTACCGATCTCTGACTCTGGGTCAATTTCAAGCACCACATGCAAACCGTTATTACGCAACACCACAGCGCTGGGCTGGCTTGGCTCACCTTGATACGCCACGCATTGCTCAGGTGCCTGCAATAACGCACTTTCGCCATCATCAAACTCGGCAAGCAGCGTGCGGTCTTTAATGGAATAACTCGTCACATCGGCGTGGCTTTTGTTTAATAACGGGAAGGCCTGATCAAGAAAGTGGCGTGCAAAGGCCACCACTTTGGCGCCGCGCACCGGGTTGTAACCACCTGAACGGTGAGCGCCACCCTCTTCTGAAATAACGTCAGTGCCGTACAAAGCGTCGTAGAGGCTTCCCCAACGTGCATTGGTGGCATTTAGCGCAAAACGCGCATTAGACGTGGGCACCACCAATTGAGGCCCCGCTTGCAGGGCAATTTCGCTGTCAACGTTACTGGTGGTAATTTCAAAGTCGTCGCCCTCTTGCTCAAGGTAGCCAATGCTTTGTAAAAAAGCCTTATATTGCTGTTGATCAAACGTGCCTTTATTGGCCTGATTCCATTGATCTAACTGTTGTTGTAATGCATCACGTTTAGCCAGTAAGGTTTTGTTTTTTGGTGTTAACTCAGTCACTAAGTTATTGAGTGATTGCCAAAAAGCATTTGCCTGTATTGGCAAACCGGGCAGTACTTCTTCTTCAACGAATTGAATTAGTTCAACATCAACACGCATTGCGCAACGTTCGATATAGCAACTCATGGGCTTATCTCCAACTTTCCATATATTTCAGCGTTACGCCGTTTTCACTAACGTTAACGCTAAACTAAAAAATCAACACTAAACTGGCCGGTAAGCGCTGTATTAACAAGACTCTAACAAAGTCTTTGACAAGCATAACAAGGCATTCAATTCAGTGGTACTGAGCGAATTCTAGCGGTATTTCACAACACGTATTCAAATGCACACTATTCACAAAAAGAATAAGTATCGCAAAAGCTAGAAAAACCGTGAATACTACTACCATTATTCAGATAGAAAATGGCAATTATATAAATCATAATGTTGGGAAATAATAGATCTAAGGCTATGGTAGTTACATACAACACAGAGTGTGATGCATTTAGCTTGAGCTAACTCACGTTCAAACACGAAAGAGTATTACTACAGGAGAACCGCATGTCTACCTATCAAGACGCTATTGACGCCGCCAACAAGCTGGTTGGCACAGACGCAACCGCCTTTGCAGGAATCAACCCTGATTACGTTGCCCGTATGAAATTGCAAAACCGGTTTCAAACCGGTTTGGAAATTGCCAAATACACCGCCAATATCATGCGCCAAGACATGGCCGACTACGATGCTGACTCTGCCAGTTACACTCAATCATTAGGCTGCTGGCACGGTTTTATTGGCCAGCAAAAGCTCATTGCGGTGAAAAAGCACCACGGCACAACTAACAAGCGTTACTTATACCTGTCTGGCTGGATGATTGCCGCATTACGTTCAGAGTTTGGCCCGCTGCCAGACCAATCAATGCATGAAAAAACATCGGTTCCGGCATTAATTGAAGAGCTTTATACCTTTTTACGCCAAGCCGATGCACGTGAACTAAGGCACTTGTTCAAAGAGTTAGATGCTGCCAACGCCGCTGGCAAGCCTGAGCAAGCGAAACAAGTACAAGCAAAAATAGATAATTTTGAAACCCACGTGGTGCCGATTATTGCCGACATTGATGCCGGTTTTGGTAATGAAGAAGCCACCTATTTACTGGCCAAACAAATGATTGAGGCTGGCGCCTGCGCCATTCAAATTGAAAACCAAGTGTCAGATGAAAAGCAATGTGGCCACCAAGACGGCAAAGTAACGGTTCCACACTCTGATTTCTTAGCCAAGATTCGCGCCGTGCGTTATGCCTTTATGGAACTGGGCGTTGATGACGGGGTTATTGTTGCTCGCACCGACTCACTCGGCGCTGGCCTAACCAAACAAATTGCCGTTACCAATGAACCCGGTGACTTGGGCGATCAATACAATTCATTCATCGATTGCGAGCAGCTTACGCCTGGGCAAATGCAGAACGGCGACGTAGTCATGCATCGCGACGGTCAGCTGGTGCGCCCAAAACGGCTACCCAGCGGCTTGTTCCAGTTCAAACCCAATACCGGCGAAGACCGCTGCGTGCTTGACTCCATCACCAGCTTGCAAAACGGCGCTGATCTAATTTGGATTGAAACCGAAAAACCACACGTTGGGCAAATAGGTGGCATGATGAGCCGAATTCGCGAAGTGGTGCCAAACGCAAAATTGGTATACAACAACTCGCCCTCGTTCAACTGGACCTTGTCTTTCCGCCAGCAAGCTTACGATGCCATGGTTGAGTCTAATGAAGACGTGAGCGCATATAACCGCGATGAGCTCATGGATGAAAAATACGACAGCAGTGAACTGGCTGACCGTGCCGACACCATGATTCAAAATTTTCAACGTGACGGCTCACGTGAAGCGGGTATTTTCCACCACTTAATCACCCTGCCGACTTACCATACAGCCGCACTTTCAACCGATAACTTAGCCAAGGGCTACTTCGGTGAACAAGGCATGCTGGCGTACGTTGCAGGTGTGCAGCGTAAAGAAATTCGCCAAGGTCTGGCGTGTGTTAAACACCAAGACATGGCTGGTTCCAACATCGGTGACGATCACAAAGAGTATTTCTCTGGCGACGCGGCACTGAAAGCGGCTGGTGAAGACAACACTATGAACCAGTTTGGTTAAACCCGCCTTGCTGAAAGCAACAGCACAGTAAATAAAACTAATTAGGCCATAATATTCAGCGTGCTATACGTTGGGTATTATGGCCTCTTTTTTTACTTCTTTATCTCAATATTCAACGCCAGCCAGACAAAGACGGTGATGCCTAAAGAAACTTCTTAATTATTGATAACTTTCGGCGAGAAAATGGCGGGTAGCGCAAGCGGTGCTCCAACAAGGTGGTGCGCTTCAGCACGGCTTTAAGGTGACTGAACGTGTCAAACCCAAATTGCCCGTGATACCGCCCTATACCACTGTTGCCTACGCCACCAAACGGTAGTTTTGGGTTAGCCATGAACATCATGCCATCATTAATGCCCACGCTGCCAGCACTGGTAGACGCCAGCACGGTTTTCTCAAATGGACGATCTTGGGTGTACAAATACATGGCCAAGGGTTTGGGTTGTGCGCCAATAATATCAATGGCTTCCAGCTTATTGCTTACAGTAATAATCGGCAAAATGGGGCCAAAAATTTCATTCTTCATCAGCGGTGACTCTAAATCTGGGTCGAGCACCAAAGTTGGGCTTAGGTAACGCTGCTCCGCATCAATTTCACCGCCATAAACAATCTGTTGCCCCTCAAGATAAGAGGTTAGACGGTCAAAGTGCCGTGCATTCACAATGCGACCGTAATCATCGCTGTGCTTTGGATTAGCGCCATAAAACTCGGTGAGCTTATTGCGCAACGCCGCCATTAAATCATCGCGAACCGACTCTTCTACTAAAATATAGTCTGGCGCAACGCAGGTTTGCCCCGCATTCATCCATTTGCTCCACGCTATTCGTGCTGCCGCAACAGACAGGTTTGCCGAAGCATCAACAATACAGGGGCTTTTGCCGCCAAGTTCCAACGTCACTGGCGTGAGATGTTCCGACGCAGCTCGCATAACAATTTTCGCCACAGCTTCACCACCAGTATAAAAAATATGGTCAAACTTTTGCTGTAATAACTCCGTGGTTTCAGGCACCGCACCTTCAACCACTGAAAACGCATTAACATCAAGGTACTTGGGCACCAGTTTGGCCAACAATGCCGACGTGGCGGGTGCCAATTCTGATGGTTTCAACACCGCGCAATTTCCAGCCGCCATGGCCGCAACCAACGGGCCTACGGTTAAGTGAAGCGGGTAATTCCACGCCCCAATAATCAGTACCGTTCCTAACGGCTCGGGCAGCACGTAACTTTTACCTGGCTGGGCAACCATGGGCGTGGCTACGGAACGTGCCGACGCCCACTTATCTATTTTTTTCAGCACAAGATGAATTTCACTTATCACAAAGCCAATTTCGCTTGACCATGCTTCGTACTCCCCTTTACCCAAATCGCGCTTCAAAGCCGCCAATAATGCGGCCTCTTCGGTCTTGAGCATATCAAGCAACGCATTCAACTGAGTTTTACGCCAAGCCAACGACCGTGTTAAGCCTTGGCCAAAATTCGCTCTTAAACGTTGTACTGTGGCTTCAATTTTTTGCATGTCTGAGACTCTCTCATTAATAACTTAACTTGGTTGTTAGCATCAACTTACCTTTGCCTAAACAAACCAAGTAAAACTGCTGCTGATAGTTTACATTCTATTTGATCACTAATGGACATAATGACAAAAAATGCTCGTTCTTTTACTGCGCATCAATAGACGCAAAGAAAGGCGCAAAAAAAGGCATAAAGAAAGGCGCAAAAATAAAAGATTAAAAAGAATGGCCTCAGGCTTTTATGCTGGCAGCCGTTTTAGCCTATAATCCGCGCAGAAAAGATAACCCTGCGGTAAATCATGACCACCAGCGCCCCAAAAATTGGATTTATCAGCCTTGGCTGCCCGAAAGCACTCGTTGACTCAGAGCTTATTCTGACCGAGCTTAAAACCAATGGCTACGACATTGTGCCCACCTACGAAGACGCCGACATGGTAGTGGTGAACACGTGCGGGTTTATTGACGCAGCCAAAAAGGAATCATTAGATACCATTGGCGAAGCGCTAAACAATAACGGCAAAGTGATTGTTACTGGCTGCATGGGCGCTAAAGAGTCCGACATTACCGACATTCACCCAAGCGTGCTTGATGTGTCGGGCCCGCATGCTTACGAACAAGTTTTAGGCGCGGTTAAAGAGCACTTACCGTTTGAAAAAGAATACAACCCACATATTGATTTGGTGCCACCGCAAGGCATTAAGTTGACACCACGCCACTACGCTTACTTAAAGATCTCTGAAGGCTGTAACCACCGTTGCAGTTTCTGCATCATTCCGTCAATGCGCGGCGATTTAGTCAGCCGCCCAGCAAATGAAGTGGTGGCCGAGGCCGAGGGCTTGGTAAAGTCAGGGGTAAAAGAATTGCTGGTTATCTCACAAGACACCAGCGCCTACGGCGTAGACACCAAATACCGCACCACGTTTCACAACGGGCAACCGGTTAAAACCAAAATGTTGGATTTGTGTAACGCCCTATCGAACATTGGCGCCAACTCTGGCAACGACACACCGCCTTGGGTTCGCTTGCATTATGTTTACCCCTACCCTCATGTGGACGACGTTATTCCCTACATGGCCGAAGGTAAAATACTGCCGTACTTAGACATTCCGTTTCAACACGGTTCGCCCAAAGTGCTAAAAGCCATGAAACGCCCGGGCGCGATTGATAACACACTAAACCGCATCAAAAAATGGCGTGAAACTTGTTCTGACCTGACCGTACGCAGCACCTTTATTGTGGGCTTCCCCGGTGAAACCGACGATGATTTTAAACAGCTGTTAGACTTTATTGACCAAGCACAGCTCGACCGTGTCGGCGCATTTACGTATTCACCAGTAGAAGGTGCCCCCGCCAATGCACTGGAAGGCCACGTGCCAGAAGAAGTTAAGCAAGAGCGTTTGGCTGAATTTATGGCATTGCAGGCTGAAATCAGCACCGCCAAACTAGCTCACAAAGTGGGCAAAACCATTGATGTGATTATTGATGAAGTGGACGACGAAGGCGCCGTAGGCCGCAGCAAGGCCGACGCCCCTGAAATTGACGGCTTAGTGTACTTAAACGAAGAAACCCAACACAAAGTCGGTGACATTGTTAGCGTAAAAGTACACGCCAGCGACGAACACGACTTATGGGCTAACCAAGTTTAAGCTGTAAACACTTAAGCGGTGAGCAATAAGCCTCGCCGCTTTAAAAGCGTTGCATTGCTATTAACGGCTGATCTGGCTAGTTTTTACTAAACACGTGAATTGCACCGGCAATCACCAGCGCAATGATTGCCACAATATCGGCCAACACCACTTTTTGAATGGACGCATTGTAGCCTTCTACTGACCACGCTATGGCAATGAAAGACACCGCGCTAACACAGCCAGCAATAATTGCCAGTGGCTGAATTGATGGAGTAAAGGCGGCGTAGACTAATAGCACGCCAAGTAGCCCGAACAAAACCGCGCGGTGGCGCATCAAGATTTCCAAATTGGGCTCGTTAAACGAAAGACCATACAACGCCGTTAAGCGCTCCGCCCCAAGCACGCCCGGCAGCGGCAACAAGTGAATAATACCGGCCAATAATAATAGCCCTGCCATAATTTTATTCATGCGTTTGCCTCTCCAGTGATTAAAGGTAATTAAAATAAAGACTAATGCCTCGCCAACCTGCACTGACACTGACACTGACACTGGCATTTTCGGTTTAAAGCTTGCTCAGTATTTTTTACAAATGGTGTTCAATAGAATCATTAAGAATACTGACTAACTCTTCATCCATAAATTGATATTCATCAGGAATATCAAGAACAATTATCTTTTTATATTTAAGTAATTTGGTGAACTTAGCCATAAGCCACTGTTTATGCTTCTTTTCCATTACAAAAATATGGCTAGACCATCTGATATCGTTTACCGATACCGTTCTTTTTGCATTTGGGCTAGTACCCGCAGAGCGAACACTAAAACCCTTCTGACTATACACCTTTTCAGCCGTAGGGCTTCGCCACTGGTTTCGGCTGCAAATAAATAATAAATTCTCTTCCATTTAATACCCGCGGATTAGCCTTATCAGTTCAGCACTTAATTTTATTAAGAAGAGCCAGTAGTTGGTCAACTTCAGATTCTTCTAATAATGAAAAGGCTGAATCACAACTGTACTCAATAGAAACCAACGCATCCATATACAATTTTTGACCAATATCGGTAAGCGCCACCATACTTTGACGTGCGTCTCTAAGGTTGGCTGTTTTCTGCACAATATTGTTTTTCATCATTGGAGCCAATAACCGAGTAACCCCAGACGCGGTAAGGCCAATAGACTCAGCTAAAGCGATACGGCTGAGCGCATCCCCTTTCGATGTATGCAGCTTATGCATAATCGTAAACTCGGTAAAGCTGATACCGTGCGGAGTCAGGCTTGAATCCATTTTTTTGTTTAACAATATATTTGTATAGCCGTAATCTAATATCAACGAAACTTGTTTATTGGAATTCACAACGACACTCCTTGAGTAATTATTGAATAATAGTTGATACGTCAAGTATATTTCAATAAAACTGGATGTCAACGACATTTTTGATAAGACAAATGAAAAGTGTCAGTGTGGAGTTTCTACTTTCCAGTAGTAAGTTCGGCTCGAGCGAGCAGACTAATTTAACCGATCGTACAAACGCTGGTAACTTTTTAAGGTTTTTGGCATAAAAAACATCAGTGGTAGCCCAAAGATTACGGGCAATAGAGCCATTGAAATGCGCAAATTCTCTGGGCCAAAGACGCTGTCGTTAAGCAAGCCAATGGCCACAGGCCCAACGCCGATGCCAAATAAGCTGGTTGCCATGTAATAAACAGCAATGGTTCGCCCGCGAATATTAGACGGAATGATATTGAGTAACGCGGTAACACCGGTTGCCGAAGACAAGGCTGTTCCGATGACTAACAAACTCAAAGGCAGCAGCGCTAGTGTTGCGCTGGGCATTAGCGGCCAAGCAATGGCGCCGAGCGTTGTAATAGGTATGCCGATCAAGCCAACCAACATAGGCGCTGTATGGTTGCCTCGTTGATATAACTTATCAGACAGCCAACCGCCCAAATTAATTGATAAGGGGCCAAACACAATAAACAACGTCCCCAGAGCTTGCCCAAATTGAATTGGCGACCAGCCCCATGTTCTTGAAAACGTGGCCGCCCCCCAAGTAGTGCTGTAGCCGATAAGAATGATGTAACCAAATACCGAGACAAAGCCTAAAAACGTGGGCCAATGCTTAGCAATGTGTGCAAATACCGCTTTGTAGTTGTCTTCGCTGTTCGTCAACGTATCTTGCGTTCGTTTTGGCTCGCGCAAAAGCAACACTAATGGCACCAGTAACAAGCCGGGTAAGCCAACAATCAAAAGGCTTAAACGCCATGCACTTAGGTCAGCGAAACCGAATAAACTTACCGATGGCGACGTGTTTGCCCAACTAATAACGGCCGCACCGGCAATGTAAGCAATGCCTGCGCCCAATGAAATTGCCATTGAGTAAAACGCGATCGGCTTACCGCGTTTTTCCTTAGGAAAACTGTCAGCAATCAACGACATGGCACAGGGGCTTAAGGTTGCTTCGCCAACCCCCACAGACATACGTGCGAGAAACAAATGCAAAAAGTTACGAGCAAGCCCTGATGCGGCAGTAGCCAGTGACCAGAGCGCAAGGCCTAACCCGATAATGAAGGTTCGACGTTTTTTATCGGCCAACCAGCCAAGTGGTAAGCCCATTAGCGCATAAAAAAGAGCGAATGACGGGCCTAGTAAAATACCTACTTGAAGGTCAGATAAATTTAACTCCGCTTTTATCGGCTCAATGAGCAGCCCCAGAATAAAACGGTCGATGAAAGAAAAAACATAAATCAGGGTCAGCAAAAAGACCATATACCAGCTATAAGCATTGTTCTTAGAGTTAGCTGGGGCGGCAATATGGTCTTTTGTCATGGCGTTATATTTCTTTAGCTCTTAATAACGCCAAAGCTACTGATGGTGAAATTGCGGTACTTGTCACGATCAACCGTCATCTGAGGAGCTTAAGGTTTTCCATTGTATCATGCCGCCTTCTAACGACTTTACGTCAGGCAAACCGGCCAGAAGCCCAAAATTCGCCGCTTGAGCACTGCGAATGCCAGACTCACAGATAAAAATCATTGCTTTGGCGTTATCAGGGTCATCAAATAAAGGCGCAACCTCTTCCAGTGGAATGTTGTTAGTATTCTCAATATGCCCATTGGCGTATTCTTGAGGCGACCTCACGTCAATTAACTCAACAGGAGTTTGCTCAGTAATGAGGCGTTTTAGTTCGTTGACCGTAATATTAGTGTTGTTACTCATGTGTGTATCCGTCTCTAAAGCGTCAGTATGGTTGTGTTTGTAGGCTCTACCATTTTCAAGAGCGGCTTAGTCAAACACGTCGGCATCTTCGATCAGGTTCCAAGAAGAACCCTCGGGTGCGATAAAACTGAAACTGGGTTTACCAAATTCATTATTGCTTATTTCGGTGATCTCGGTAGCCCCGCCTTTGATCACACGTTCACGAAAATCACTTGCGCTGCGCACTCGGTAAGTGAACAACGACATACCTAAAGAACCCGGGCGTTGCCTGTCCCATACTTCGGGCATATCGCACTCTTCTTTCATTCGAATAAACTTCAATCGGCCAGAGCGATGGTTTTTAATTTCCATTGAAGAGCGAGGATCGTCGAAATCAGTTACGTAGTAAACTTCATCGCCAGTGAGGTTGAATATTTCAGCCGCGCCTTTAACGCAGTGAGCCGCACCGCCTTCCATCACGTACTCTTTCTGGCGCATAAGCCCTAGCGTGTTCTCGTAAAAGTCTAGAATGCTGTCATCGTCACGACGAATCATGGTTCCAAAATGCGTGAATTGGCTTGTTTTCAATAGGCTGGCCGGGTTAACCGTGCCATAGCCTTTTTTCTCATAGTTATAACGCTCAAACGGAGCAACTCGGCACAATGGATGAGAAATAAACGCCTCTCGCACACCAATGGGTAGGTCCATAAACGGTTCGCCTTTATCCATTGGGTAAATTTGCAACCAATGCGGGTAAAGCGAGTTCCAAGGTAAGCCCTTGGCTTTTGCGTCTTCCGCATGATTAAGAATGTTGAGCGTGCTGTCTGTGAGGGCAACGGTCCAACGGCCACCTTCTTGACGCAGATGAGAGGTAATGCCAATGCCAGAATTAACCGGCTTTTCCCACTGCATTAAACGAACCAATCCGTGATCGGCATCTTGATGCAAAAGCTGCACTGACTTAACCGCCGAACCCACATTGTATAAAGCCTTAGCTTCGCTCGCAGACAGCTCACCTTGCTTACCAATTCGATAACCAAACTGAATCCAAAAACGAGCTTGCTCCATAAGGTCTGGAACACCAATGGCAACTTCGTAAACGCCCTTAATATCAACGTCTTTAGACATAACTATCCTCAGATAAATTGTGCATTACTTGCTTACTTACCTTGATGAATTTACGCAACGGTGATAAATAAGTAAATTCAATAATTATTATAATAATATAAGATATGCTTAATTTTAATTTTCGCCACCTCAGTTTCTTTTGTGCGGTTGTTGAGGAAAAGAGCATTTCTAAAGCCGCTCACAAGTGCTCGGTCTCACAGCCAGCACTGAGTATGGCGATTTCGAATCTTGAGAATTTGCTTGATGGAAAATTGCTTGATAGAACCCCCGAAGGCATTGTGCCAACCTCGCTGGGGCACTCACTCCATGAGCTGGCAAGCAACGTCCAATTTGACATCACCGAAGGTTTGCGAAAAATCGAAGCGCTGAAAGATATTAATAAAGGGCAACTCAACATTGGCATTAGCCCGTCGGTTTCTCATCGAATAGTAGGCAACCTGGTTCGCCAAATGCGCGATTTATACCCCAAGCTTCTCATCAATGTAGTGCATGGCTATTTCAACGAGTTACAAGAGCAACTGCTCACCCGCCAAATAGACATGATGCTGTCTAGCTTACAATATTCGGTGAATGCAAACTTAAACCACAACCACATTTACAGCGATGAGCTGGTGGCCGTCTGCTCAACCAAACACCCGTTGAGCCAAAAACAGAACATCAGCAACCGTGATTTAGAAGAATCTTTTTGGGTATTCGGCAAGGCACAACTCACATTATTCCCTGAGTTTTTTGAACATCAGTTAATTAACACACTGAACGAGAAGCGCAACTTTCTTTTTACTGACGCCCCCTTACTGATTCGAGAAATGATACTCAGAGAGAACTTCTTTGGTTTTGTACCAAGTGCTTTTTTTGAATCAGAATTATTGGAAGGCACAATAAAAAAAATTCCAATAGAAAACCTGAAGCTAGAACTGCCTGTTCACATTTTTACGCCCAAAAACCACTCAATGTCGCCAGCAAGCGAGGTTTTTATTGAGCTACTCAAAACCACCAAAGAGCATTAATGATTGCGCCCTAGAACATCTAGTTCATACATAACACTTTTACATGCATGCATTAAGTTTAGGCATGAAAATAAGAGTCCGATTCACCCCTGCCCTGTTTATACGTTTATTCAAACACAGGGCGAAAGAAACTACGCTCGTAACTTAAAATACACTTTGTGTCTTCAGCGTATTTAAATGCGCTCATGCAGTCATTGTCTAAGAGTGACTTCTCTCGATACTCTTCGTAAGCCGCCAAACTGGGAAATGAAAACAGAGCTAACGCTTTGTTATTAACGCCTTCTGATGGAAGAAAATACCCATGATGCTGGCCACCAAATTTGTTAACCAGCGGTATCCAAAGTTTAGCGTAATGCTCAAACTCTTTGAGCTTGTATGGGTCAATTACATAATTGAGATAACAGGTTACCAAAATACAACTCCATGTTTAGGGTGGTTAAAACATTTATTTGAGGCTATCACAATTAAAACGGGCACGTTTAATTGGCTTGCTATATTTCATTTAGCATGCGTCACGAAACTAGTTGCTCTGCAATGTTAAAACTTAAAGAGCAATGTCATCCCAAAACCATTTGAATGACAGCCTATGCTCGTTATCGAGTTGGTCAAACCCTTGATGCCTAGAGCTCTGAAAACTATGGCTGGCATTAGGGAGCCTTCTGATCGTAATGTCTCTACCCGCTGACTTTAATTTTGCCGCTATTATTTCTTGAGAAATGGCCGGAGTTGCGGTGTCGGAAGTACCAAAAACCAAATAAACTTTTGCATTAGACTTTAGTAAGTTTTCCGCTGGGTCTAATCGAAAAAAAGAACTCCATCTTTTATAAGGGTGCCCCCAAGCAAACTTAGTTGAACTGTCAGGTTCTTTGAGAATATTTTCTAGCGTTAAATATGCATCATCTATACATTTTGAACGCTCAAAGCAATTTTTATAAGCAAAGGCGACAAAATCGAACATTTGCGAAGTACCTGAACCACCACTTGTAATTACATGAGTTACCAAATGGTTAGTTGCTGCAACTTGAGAGGCAATGCCTGCGCCCTCAGAAAAGCCAAATAACAGTATTTGTTTTGGCTTTCGTTTTAGCTTTAACAATGTTTCTTTAATAGCTAAGTTGAGCGCTTCAACCCAGCTCTCAACGGTAAAGCTATCATGAAATTCTTTTGAACAAGAATGGGCAACATTCCCCCCCTTAGCGTTTACTAACCCAGAGTTTGGCTTCTCTACTGCCAACACCGTAAATTTTCCAGAGTTTGCTATTTTCAATAAATTAAATATTGAAGAGTAAACCCCATCACGGTTTTTAGTTATAACTCTATTACAACCAGAGCCTTGAATCATTAAAAGCAATGGAGCGTCATCAGCTTTTGACTCGCTCAAATAGTAAGTAATATGGTTGTCATTCTTACTTTGGGTAATATATTGCTCGAAAGGTGTTCCATCAATTTTTTCTGCAAAGGCACTTAAACTAAAAAAAGACGTTAATAACAGAATTATTGTTCGCATACACTTCCTTATAAAATTATCACTGTAAATGTTCTTAAAGTATAAAGCTTTAATCAGCCAACGTATTAGTGATCATGCTGGGGTGATTTACTAGAAGCGACACCTTCAACGGCTAGCCTCTGTGTCTCTTCCAATAATGATATGTCGCCAACCGCCCCATGGCCTGGAACAACAAGCAGTGCTGAAAATAAAAGCCAATTTATGCCAGCTTAATTCAACTCTTCCGCCTTTTGCCCAATTTGTTTGGCATTTTAGAATAAAACTACAAATCTTGATAAAACAGCCTTAAACCTTTCGCCAAACCAACCGGAAACGTTGAGTAATGATCTGTGCCTTCTACTATTTCATCACTTATAGACAAGCCTTTGTAATTTCTAGAGCGCAAACGCTCAACAAACCGTTGATGCCCGTCCACCATGTTATTTCTCATTCCGTTTTCAGGAGTCTCTAAAGCACCAGTGGCAATAAATAATTTTGCATCCAGATTCGTGTTGTTTTTTGAGTATTGATTCTCTAATTCAAAGATCAAATCGTTTTTAAACCATAAAGATGGGCTGGTTAATATATAGCCTGAAAATGAAGAAGGGCTAGTTAGCAATACCCACGCGCCAAACGAGCCTCCGAGCGAATGACCGGCAAGGATTCTGTTGTTCACATTGGTTCGGTAGTGTTCATCAACAAAAGGGAAAATTTCACGCTCAATGAAGTTTAAATATCTAGGTGCTCCACCGGTAATGTAGTTTGTCCAGCTTTTGTCGATGTCAGGGGTTAAATCGCGTACGCGACTATATTGCCCATCCTCTCCGTGTGCGAAAGATATCCCAACAATAATGGATTTATCCATGTTGGAAAAATGAGTCACGCCTGCAGCAACTTTAAAAGTGTGGGGGCCGTCATTTAAATATAAAACAGGGTATTTTTTAGATTTGTTCTCTTCCTCAAAATAGTCTCTAGGAACTTTAATATAAAGGTCGTACGCTCGACCAAGGGTTTTCGACTCAATGGTAACAACGTTGGAATTTGGTATTTCAAAGCTAGAAAGTGTTTCAGCCGGTTCAGCCGGTTCAGCCGATAGCTTCATGCAAAACACCAACAAAATGCATGAGGTGATAAAGATTTTTATATTCATTCAATTTCCTTCTAGCTAACCTTGTTAGCGGTTTGTTTCATGAATCCATTCTCTCAAGAACGTAACCCTTTCTGATATAGGCGAAAAAATGCGCCATGAGTCATGGCGGTAGAAATTGATATTTCTTTAAATGAAACGAATAGCGCAAACACTATTAAAACATACTTATTCACTACCTTCTTCATTTGTGGCCGTTGGCTCCTATTAAGAGCCACTGTTATTTGCCCTGCTCTAACGACTGTTAGCCTTACCATTAACAATTTCCCGATGAAACAACTTGCTATACATGATTTCTTGCATAGAGCTTTGAGGTTATAAACGCAGCTACAGTTGTTTCTAATAAAGCTAAGGGTAAAACAATGATTAGGAACGACCAACTTGATAAACTCATGTTTGCCATACCTACCCAGAATAAAAGAAAGAAAAAACACCAAGAAACGAGGCTTGTAATAACAATCGATTTGCCATTATTGCCAAATACCTGAGAGCATAACCAAAATAAGAAAACAAATAAGCCTGTAAGCAATGTATCCCATACGCCCCAAATAAGAAAAATGGTTATATTCATATCCGCCACATTCGGTATTGTTGCTAGGTTTTCATGCATTTCAGGTCTAACGATAAAAAAATATCGAAACACCTCTGAGGCGTTCACCCAAATGCTTACCAGCAATGTGATGATAATAAAATCTTTAAATACAAATTTAGTATTCATACAGAGTCTCTATTCTGTTAATGCACAACGCTTTAATCAGAAGATGCGTTATGATCATGCTGGGGTGATTTACGAGAAACGACACCTTCAACGGCTAGCCTCTTTGTCTCTTCCAATAATGATATGTCGCCAACCGCCCCATGACCTGGAACAACAAGTTTTACAGAGGCATATTTGGATAGCAATTTTTCAGCGGATGCAGGCCAGCTTTCTAATACAGAATCGCCTAAATAACCAAGACTCTTATGCTTTACAAAACAACCGCCGAACAGGACTTTTTTATCAGGCATCCAGACAACCACATTGTCTTTAGTGTGACCTGCGCCGGGGTAAAACACTTCAATTTTGTCTTCAACTAACCAATAGCTAGTACTATCAAAAGAGTATTTGGCCTGCTCCCGATCTTCTTTATGAATCAACTCATTCGTTAGTTTTGAGGCATACGTAGGAATCGATACAGAATTAAGGTATGGGATACCCGCAGCGCTATCACCGTGAAAGTGTGTCGAAATGCTTGCCTTGGCAATAAAGCCATTATCTTGAACCCATTGTACAAGTGCTTCCGTATCCTCAGCCCTCATTGGCGTGTCAATAATATAAGCATCTTTATTATCAAGCACTACTAGCCCATTTGATGCGACAAGCCCCCACCCTTCAACTTTTTCAAATGATGTGTGAAGATAAACACCGTCTTCAATTTTTTCTACTTTTAAGTCTGGTAACAGCTCTTCGGCAAAAGTGATTTTTGAAAAAGCGAGTACAAGTATGTATAAAAGTGGTGTGCTTCTCATTTTATTAATGCTCCTCTAACGTCTTTAAAGCGGGCTCGTGACCTGCTCCTGCTACCACATTCATAGACATGTTTCATGCTCACGGCGTGTGCAACTGTTCTTGGAATTATTAAGTTTCCTTACTTTAGATACTCCGTTGGCTTTTCTAAAGACTCTATTTCAGCTTCCACATCATCCAGCTTTGAGCGGATCGCCACCTGAGCATCTTGCAGGCCTCGGTTGTAATAATAACCACCTAGATTTTCAGAAACAAAATCAATCAAAAACTCTGCGTCAAACTGCCCAATATCATAATTTAACTCGGACTCGAAATAAGTTTTGAATTTCTCAACAAGAATTTCTTTTTCTTGCGCACTAAATTCTATTTTATTCATACCACTAACCTAGATTAGGTAAATTTAACGCCTTAATTAGCCGAGAGTAACATTCAGAGGTGTGCCGTTAAACGATGAATAAACAAGGCAGCACTCAACGGCTGGACAACAGTGAAAGAGTAATTATTGGAGTTACCACAGTTCCCTCATACCGTCATAACGCCCAGCAACGCGATGGCTAAATTACCGTACGATGAAAGCTTGCGAGCATGGCAATTTTGACAGCGCGTGAATTCTCGATTTACAGCTGCTTGTTAGCATACTTAAGCGCATTCATCTTTGAACGGATCAATAACAACGCCGCTTGGCGCAGAAAATGGGGCTTTAAAAGTAAATGCGGAATACGATGGCCCGTTTTGACGCAACAGTTCAAGACGTATTTTTGCCTCTTCGATCGTTGGCCTCCTGCCTTCCTCTATCCACCAAAGCACCATGTGGAACTCAACCTTTTCAAACCATTCTTTTCGTCTACGCATAATCTGCTTGTGATCAGTGTTTCGGTAAACGAAATTAACAAGCGAATTAATATCGCTCCACACAGACATATTTATTATAACGTTGGGGTCATTGAACGCTTGAATATCAAGAGCGTCGTTACCGTCTCCGATAAATCTCCAAACAAACCCTGGTTGTGATTCAGCTATGGCATTCACCCTATCTAAGTTATTCACAAAGTCAGCATTTACTGGATCATCCTGAGGAACTCGAAATTTCGCTATGTTTACTTGTGCCAATTGGTAGTTCATATATTTCTCCTCAAATATGTGTGTTTTTCTGCTAACGCCTTTGCAAGAAGCGCGTTGTAAAGACATACCTCACAGTGAGTGAAATTACAAGTAACGTAAAACCAAAATCTACAAGGGAACCACACAAAATAGCAAGCACACCCAGAGTTACAAATGTACAAACAAAGTGCCATAAACCTATAGCAACCTTATGGCTAAAATGAGTCGTCTCTTTCGGTGATGAGCTATTCATACATATAACACCGCCATATGAGGTAACTTTGCAGTTGGTTTGCTTTTGAGCTATTCAAACACAAAACGAAGCAACGAAAAAGTTGTCCTACATAATGGCTTTGTTAGAGCATACCGATACTTGAATAAATCTACTGGAAATTAGATCCTATTTTTCTCCCAAGTATTCTTCAGGCAGTCCAACTCGTTCTCGGCCTTTTTTAGTTTTGATTGAAAAATCAGTACCTGCGAACTCATTACCTTCTGGCCCACATAAAAAAGCCACCGCCTCCGCAGCCCATCTCGGTGGTATATGCACCGACCAGTCTAGATTACTCACAGCGTTAATTTTCGCATCACGAATTTTTGCCATCATATCGGTTGCTACTGTACCCGGAGACAGTCCAACAACGCGAATATTTTTAGCGTGTAATTCACTATGAGCGACTTCAGTAAGTTTTTTTACTCCCGACTTCGTAGAGCAATAGTGACTCCAGCCTGGCAACGCACTGTTAGCCGCGCCTGAACTCATATTAACGATCACCCCTTCACCAGCTTCAATCATATACGGCAAGACAGACCGCATAGAGTAATAAACACCTTTATAGTTAATATCTACTGCTAAAGACCACTCAAATGGGTCACTATCAACCAAGTGACTCTGAGGATCGATAACACCCGCATTATTTATTAGAAAATCGATTTGACCAGTCTCATCAATACAGTACTTAACGGCGGCCTCTACAGAAGAGTAATCCCTCACATCACATACGTGAGCTTTCGCCGCTCCGCCTTTGCTATTTATACTTAAAACGGCTTTTTCTAGTTTATCTACACTACGTGCGGTAAGTATAACTTTTGCACCTAGCTCAGCCAGCTTTTCCGCAGTTGCTAAGCCTATGCCTTTACTCGCCCCCATAATTAAAGCCGTCTTATTCGTAAAGTCTATTGTTTGAGCCATGTTAGTTCACCTCTAATGAATTTTTTATTTGAGTTTGCAATGCATACTTTTGTTTAGACAAGCCTTCCTCATCGAGTATAGAGGTGCCCTCTAAACGAAATACGGCTATGTCTTCTATCCCTATAAACTTAAGCAACGCAACAAGGTAAGGTTCAAAAAAGTTCATTGAACTTAGATCGCCATTTCCGACGTAACCCTGTGCGCCATATGACAAAGCCAGAATTGCTTTCTTTCCTCTTACTAAGCCAGAGAACCCTGTTTCATTGAAACTAAAAGTCTCGCTGACTCTAACAATTTGATCAATCCATGCCTTTAATGACGATGGAACCCCAAAGTTATAAATGGGAGCGCTGATAAGAATCGTATCTGCGCTCTTAACTTCTTTAATTAACTGATCCGATAACAATGTGGCTTTCACGAGTTCAGAAGTAAAATTTTCCTTAGGTGTGAAGAAACCGGTAATCGTAGCTTGTGAGATAGACGGGATTTCTTGGAGCGATAAATCACGCTGACAGATCTTGATATCGGCGGTGTTGATCACAAGCTGCTTTTGAATAGTATCCGCAATAAATTTGGAATGAGAACCAGCACCTCGTGGGCTGGAGTCAATACGTAGTAATGATGACATTTCTTACTCTCCTAACTCTGATTAAGAAGTAAAAGCATGTTAATTGATGCGTTAAAGCTGATAAACTACAAGAATTTCAAATAACTAATGCAGTAATCGCACGAATGAATCTCAACCATATCCAGCTTTTTATACTCGTATACAAAGCCAAAAGTTTCGCCAGCGTTGCCAAAAAGCTAAACATTTCACCATCTTCAGTATCACGCGCCATTGCTGGTTTGGAAGAACAGTTACAAGCCCGCTTATTTCAACGCACAACCCGCACATTAACGCCAACTCAATTAGGAGAGGACTACTTTCATAGGGTAGAAGCTCTTGTTGATGATTTGAACTTAGCTAGGGACGAGCTCTTCAACCAAAATTCAGAACCTTTTGGCAACATAAAAGTGACAGCATCAACGTCATTTGGCCAAAAAGTGCTCTCTCCTATTCTTAGTGGATTCTTTGACCGCTACCCCAAAATCCGACTTGATCTAATGCTAAGCGATGCTCAAGTTAATATGATCGATGATAGATTTGACTTGGCAATCCGCCATGGAGCCCTTAGTGATAGCAGTTTGGTTGCTAGAAAACTCATAGACGTTCGCTATGCCCTTGTCGCATCCCCAAATTACATAGCAAGATCAGCTAAGATAGAAAAACCACGCGATATTCTTGCACATAGGCTCATTAGTTTTGCATATAGCACATTTAATACCGAATGGAATTTCAAAAAAGACGAACGGATAGAATCGATTCCGATTGAGCCAGTACTCACAATGACAACTGCGTCTGCAATCCAAGAATCCGCTGAGAGCGATGCGGGTATCGCATTACTACCAAATTGGGCGATTAAAGATGAGCTGAAGACTAAAAAGCTGATTAGTATTTTGCCAAATTGGCAAGTGGCTGGTGCAGACTTTGATACCTCGATTTGGTTAGTCTATCCATCTAAACGCTTCTTACCTGTTAAAACAAGAGCATTCATAGATTACTTGTTGGCCAATGTAAAAGTGGTATAACAAATGGCTAACGCCGCACTCTGCGGAAATAATTTAGGAACGCTAGCGAGTAAATTTTCCGTAGTAGCGCCTTTGTTATGCATTTTGCGTAACTATAATTGTGTTAAAACCCTCTTCGGAAGTCGGAGCTACAAAGTATTTTGTAACCCGCTCAAACATATCTGCTGTATCAGTTGCCGCTCTTTCTGGCTGTTCCATGCGCCTTTTTTCAATTTGTTCTAGACAAATAGCATCTGGCAAGTCGATGTACATTAGGTTATGCGGAGCTTCGATTTCAAAGAAAATACTTCGAAGCCAATCTCTTTGCGAAAGAGTATTTGCAGGGAAGTCCATTACCACACTGGTTCCCGAACACAAGATCGACTGAACAAGTTTTTTGATCTGCGGCTTAAGTAAATTTGAAAATTCAATGTAATCATTTAGTGATGAAATTTTATTTGGGTAAAGTGACGTAAGCCATTCATCTTCAGAAAGTAAAACAGCATTGCCTTCCTCTGCGACTTCAATAGCCTTGGTGGATTTTCCTGCGCCCATTTTCCCACAGAAAAAGGTTAATACACCTTTACTCATAGTTGCTCTCTAATTTGATGCATAACGCCAGGGTGATTAGCTAACTTAACGGCTTGGAGCTTAAACGCCAAGGTGTAACGTTCATAATGTCGCTTTTTTGTTTGTCCCATTCGGGATACCTCCTTAGTTGACAGTAAATACTGTCTACTAAAGTGGTATCAGATCAACGCGCAGAATGCGCGTCCGAGCTGCGAAGCAGCTTTGCGTTTTTATACTTGTTAAGTGTTTGCACACAATTTTGCATATATTGCCTTTTGCTCTTCTTCCAGCGCACTTTCATAACGTTCGAAAAGCCCAAATAAATAGAGCCTTTCGTTCATCGTCATACCACCAATGTCAGAAATTGCAGCAGCTTTGAAACTAGACCAGAGTTTATAAAGATGATTATGAGTTTCTTCGCTGGTTATCCAAGAGTTACCAAAAAATCTTTCGATTGAATCAGCTAACTCTAATGCATTTCTATTATCAGACTTCCAATTGATCAGTAGCGAAACTAGACGAGAAACCACTTCATCTCTTGAATATTTTCTCGCCTCTTCAATATATTCGTCGTAATTCATTTATACACTTAACGCCAATAACACGGGCGCGGGCGTAGCCCGCGTCCGAGCGCTGTAAGCGCATTGTGTTTATTCTTGTTAGGTTGCAACACTTAAATTACGCCGATAGTTTTTGATAAGAATATGATAGCGTTGAAAAACCAGTATGTGATAAAACCTAGCCCAATAAAAGTAACAAGAGCTACACCATAAATAACCCACTTAGGAATTAATCTTTGCAAATGCACTTGTATTTGGTGTGCTCTGCCTTCGGCAGAGCGTACATTTAATAATACTGGAACTTTGACATGACTCATCATTTGGATATTTACAAATTCTTTGCCACCAAGGCTTGGTATTTGTATCACGTACTCTCCGCTGCTCAATGTTTTTTCGGAAAATGCTATAGCAGTTGAAAATTGAAAATGATCAAGTTTTTCTTGATAGATTATCTCGATGTCAGTAGCGGGCTTTGAACCTGTATTTTGTATGGTTAAAGAATCAGTTCTCAACTCCAGATTATGATTTTTTAGATTGAAGTGAAAAGAACCAGGAAGCCAATACAACAATTTGGGCTTCGCCTTAAAGCGCTCAACAAGCAAGCCAACAATGACACCAACAATTATGGTTCCGATATATCCGATTAATTGACTCAAGATTTATTCTCCGTAAACCTAACGCCCTTAAAACGGGCGCGCGCTTTTTGCGCGTCCGAATAAACGTAGTGAATGTAAGTTTTTAAGCTTGTTATGCATTCTATTGTACCCAGTTACCTGATTTTTTGATTTTGTAAGTATTGAAATCAAATTCATATGACTCTCCTCCATCGCAATAATATTTTATTCTTGCACCAGAGGTGCAAGTCATAATTCTGTACTTGGAAAAACTATCTCGCACTGGATAAACAGACATTATTTCATGGCTCGTTTGATCTGAAATTTTTTCGATTACTAATTCTATCTGTTCTTCTGAGAGGCTTGATGCGTAAGAGAAAGGGACATTCTCATACCTTCCCAGCGAATACTTTAGTGGTTTAACAACATCGCCGGATTCACTTTTAGGTGAAATAAATTGAATTTTACTTGGTGTTATTGTGAAGTTTGAAAAAGCCACCTCTCCTTGACCAAATAAATAGGATTCACCCGATTTACATTCTCCTTTAACGCCTTCTCTTTTTGTGCATATAACCACATCGTAAAGGTGATCTCTACGTTGATTTATAGAGTAAATTGGATCGGATGACACGGCTCCAATTTCTTTGAAAATAATTTCCAAATTATCGTCGGTTAGTGATGCTGGGTACTCAAGTTCATATTTTTCATACAACCCACTGCTAAATTTTTTAACTCCAATATCATGTGCGAAAGCTTGTTTACAAAACAATGCTATAAAGAATGGGAGAAACTTATTCATATGCATAACAGCTTATTAGATTGCGAGCGCACTTTGTCGCCTTTCCATTAATGTTCATTTTCTTTGTAACTCCCTGATATTTCTAATATTTGGGTACTTTATCTGGTTTTTTATTGGAGTGAAAGGGGGCGTGCTCGTTTTTCTACCGAGGGTGCCTACTATTTATTTTATGATGATTTTAACTAATTGATTATTATTGTTTTTTTTAAAATCAAGGTGTGAAAGGGGGCAGCAAAGGGGGTGAAAGGTGTTTGATTTATCATTTCTAAAAATATAAACTGTATAAATATACAGTTATAGGGGGAAGGTGAAATGTATGCAAGGAGCCCGTTTTTGGAGTCTATTCGCAGGACGATGCGTTTACGAGGGTATGCGCTAAAAACTGAAAAGAGTTATTTGTATTGGATTCGTTTTTATATCAATTTTCATAAGAAGCGGCACCCGAAAGAGATGGGTCGAGACGAGGTGATTGCTTTTTTAGATTATTTGGCTAATGAGCGGGCGGTCTCGGCGAATACTCAAAGTATTGCTTTGAATGCAATAGGCTTTTTGTACAATAAGTTTTTAGAATTGCCGCTTGAAAACTTAAATTTTCAACGTTCAACGAAACCGCGGAAATTACCTACGGTGCTCAGTGTTAATGAAGTCAGTGTTGTGATTAATGAGCTCAGTGGTATTCATAAGTTGATTGTGCAAATAATGTACGGCAGTGGTTTAAGGGTGTCTGAGGCTTTGCGTTTACGTGTTCAAGATATCGATTTTGACAAAAACAGTGTCACGGTTCGATCGGGCAAAGGCGGTAAAGATAGGGTCAGTTTGTTGAGTCAGCAATTAAAGCCAGAACTGAAACAGCAAATTCAGGTGGCGCTGGCTGTGCAGCGTTTGGACAATCAAAAAAGGATTGGCCCTTACATGCCTATGGCCTTGGGACGGAAGTATCCGTTTGCTTATAAAACACCGGCGTGGATGTTTTTGTTTCCGTCAACCACCATTAGTAAGCATTCTGTGAGTGGGGAGTTATGCCGTTTTCATTTGCACCATACGGTGATAAGAAAAGCGGTAAAACGAGCCACTTTATCGGCCAAGCTTAATAAGCGCGTAACGTGTCACACCTTTCGTCATTCCTTTGCCACGCATTTATTAGAGTCGGGCACTGACATTAGAACGGTGCAAGAACTGCTTGGGCATACGGATGTGAAGACAACGCAAATATACACGCACGTTATCGGCCAACATTACGCTGGCACTCAAAGCCCCTTGGATCGAATATTTGAATAGAAGATTCAGTTGTCTTTATTGGACTTGATCAATAAATAAACCAAATACAGCGGCAGGGCGAACACGAATACAACGACGGCTATTTTTAACAACAGCAGCCAACTCATGGTTATAAATCGGCTGACTGAGTTGCAACGCCTTGATTGGCCATGTACTTTTTGAATTTAAAGTAGATATCAAACACCGTGATTTCGCCGTTTTCTTCTACTAAGAAAAACGGCGCGCGTTCCACTTCGTGTTTGGCCGCTAGGCGCATGCCTTCAGAGTCGGCATCGCGCTCATCGGCAATGGCAATGTGATTGACGTGTTCTATTAAGCCTTCGCTGGCCAATCGCTCACTGACCTCGTGGCATTTTTTACACATTTCGCCATTGGCGAGAATTTTTTTAACAAAGGTAATGTGTGGCATGGCGTTAGTGTACGGCGCGTCGGCGTGAAAAAATTAACGGAGCACCGTCGGCTGACGGTTGATAAAAATCGCTGAACTCATTAAATGCGCGCAGGGCGGTTTCTAAATTTTCTGACTCAGGCAGTTCAAACGCATTACAGCCTACGCGTGTTAAAAAGCCGAGCTGGTCAAACTTTACGTCGCCAATAACTCGAATTTGGCCTTTAAAGCCGTAGCGCGTTCTTAGCTTGTAAGCGTGCGAGTAGGCTTGGCCATCGACGTGATTTACAAACGGCAGAACGATCATGTCGATATCTGCCAAGTCATCAATTAGGTCTTCAGGCTCTTCATCCACCGCAATTTGTACGGCGGTAATGCCGTCGCGGGCTTTGATGGCGTCTTTGTCTTCAAGCCATAAATTTAGAGGTACGCTGACCAACCCATTGGGCAGGTCGCTGGCCGTTAATTCTTCAGTCTCTGCAATGTGCACAATGTTGTTATCAACAATAGCCTGATCAACAATGGCTTTTGCGCTTTGCATGTTGGTTTGAATGCGTGATGGCGTGGCCTTGGGGCGTGCTTTTTTACTGCGGTTGGCAACCGTTTTATTAATCGTCATTAGTTGGCCTCTGCGTATACGCGCTCTTTAAATGGGTCAATGCCCACTCGGCGGAAAGTGTCGAGCAAGCGTTCGTCATTTTGGCGTTGGTCTTTATAAACTTGCAAAATATCTGACACCGCATCGCCCACTTTGTCTTTGGCAATGGCTGGGCCTAAGCGGGTGCCAAGCTCGGCGTTGTTGCTGGCGTCGCCGCCAATGGTGAGTTGATACCACTCTACGCCTTTTTTATCCACACCCAGTATGCCAATGTGGCCTACGTGGTGGTGGCCGCAGGCGTTCATGCAGCCCGACATTTTTAATTTAACTTCGCCAATGTCATACAGCTCGTCAAAATCGGTGAACTTGTCGTTAATTTGTTTGGCAATTGAAATTGAGCTGGCGTTGGCCAATGAGCAAAAATCCAAGCCTGGGCAGCAAATCATGTCGTTGACTGAGCCAATGTTTGGCGTGGCTAAGCGGTTGGCATCCAGTGTTTTCCACAGCTCTAATAAATCTTGTTCACGAACGTCGGCCAATACTAAATTTTGTTCGTGTGTTGAGCGCACTTCGCCAAACGAGTATTGGTCGGCAATGTCGGCCACGGCCAGCATTTGCTCGTCGGTGATGTCACCGGGGGCAACGCCGTGCTCTTTGAGTGAAATGTTCACAATACGGTAACCGGCTTGTTTGTGTTCAACCGTATTGTTGTCGTACCACGCTTTAAAACGGCTGTCTAAAGAACGCCATTTTTCCACGCGATCATCGCCTTCGGGCAGGTCATCGTAAGCTGGCGCCGGGAAAAACTCGGCCATTTTGGCAAAGTCTTCGTCGTGCAGTTTCAGCTCGCCGTTTTTGGTGAACTCCCAATCGGCTTCCACTTCTTCGCGAAACGCGTCAATGCCCATGGCGTTCACTAAAATTTTGATGCGCGCTTTGTATTTATTGTCGCGTCGGCCATGCAGGTTATACACCCGAAGAATGGCATCGCAGTACGACAATATGTCTTCGCGCGGTAAGAATTCTTTAATCACTTTGCCAATCACGGGCGTACGGCCTAGGCCACCGCCCACATACACTTTAAAACCAATTTCGTTGGCTTGGTTGTGCACCACTTCAAGACCTATGTCATGAAACTGCACCGCGGCGCGGTCGTTAGTGGCGCCGGTAACGGCAATTTTAAATTTGCGCGGCAACCAATAAAACTCAGGGTGCAAGGTAGACCATTGGCGAATAATTTCGCAGTACGGGCGCGGGTCAATGATTTCGTCTTTTGCTACACCGGCGTATTGGTCTGAGGTGGTGTTGCGTATGCAGTTGCCACTGGTTTGAATGGCGTGCATTTCCACGTCGGCCAATTCGTCTAAAATATCTGGCACGTCAGCCAGTTCTGGCCAGTTGTATTGAATGTTTTGGCGAGTGGTGAAATGGGCATAGCCTTTGTCGTACTTGGTGGCAATGTGAGCCATGGTTCGCATTTGCGCCGAACTGATCAAGCCGTAAGGAATGGCCACACGTAACATGTGCGCGTGAATTTGCATGTACAAACCATTACGCAGGCGCAATGGTTGTAAATCGGCGGCACTTAACTCGCCATCAAAATGGCGTTTAACTTGGTCGCGAAACTGAGCAACTCGTTGTTTTACAATGGCCGTATCGACCGCATCGTATTTATACATGGCTGACTGCGTGCTTATTATCAGTACTTATTAGTACTTAGGTGACAAATGAAAAAGGGGCGTACGCCCATAATGGCGAGGAATATAACCGTAACTGTGGGCAAAGCAAAGTAATAAGGGTTTATATCTATATAAAATACTGGTCTCAAAAGGGTTTAAAACCCAGTCTCAAATAAAACACGGTACGACAGATCGTCGTAGCCATTGCGATGCTTTTTTTGATACTGAGGGTCGTTTTCTACCTGCTCAACAATTTCTTTAACGCGCGCCACATAGCGTTTTCGTTCGTCCACGCTGGGGCTTAGTTTAATGGCCTTATCAAGGTCTAAGATGGCTTGTGCGTATTTGGCTTTTTCCATGTTCACCAAACTTCTAAGCTCGTAAAATTTAGGGTCTGAGTCATGCAATTTAATGGCACGCCGAATGGAGCGGTACGCTGACTTAATGTCGCTGTTGTTTAAGTGCTGTTGTGCGCTGCGGTATAAAAGGTAGGGGTTGCTTAAGCGTGTCTTTTTTGCCAGCTTGCCAAACCTTGTGGCTAGTTTTTCTTTGCCTTGCTGGCGATATAAACGCTCTAAGTTGCTGGCGGCCAAACCGTTTTTATCGCCCAAACTGATGGCTACTTTGAGTGAATCTTCCGCGAGGTCGAGTTTTTGATAGCGCTTGTACGCGGCGCCTAAGTTAATCCAAATGTTGGCATCATGCGGCGCCATTGAGGCGGCCAGTTTTAAGTGGTGAAACATGCGCTCTTGCGCGCCATTTTTAAGTGCTTGTATGCCTAAATTACTGTGTAAGTGTGCCACTGCGTGTTGCTCAGTTATGGTGCGCTGAGGAAACCTGGGCTCATAGTCTTGTATGGCTAAGTCGTACACTTGAGTAATGTGCGGTGTGACGAACTTGGCGTTGATGTGCCGGTAAAACACCAGATTGCTCTCTTGTTCGAGTTCCCAGCGGGTAGGCAAGTCGACATCGTTGTAAGCCAGCGTTATGCCAATGTCTTTGGCTAGGGTTACCAGCAGTATGGTGAAGCTCAAGCAATTACCAAGCTGTTGTTCAATGGCTTGGTTGGGCGTTAAGTTGGCTTCGACGTCATAAGTCATGCCTTGGCCTTCAGGCGAAATCAACCAATTAGCCAGCTTTTCAATGCGCCTACTTCTACTGCCAGTACTGAATTGTTCTTGCACCAACTGGCGTGCCTGATCATTAACCCACAGCACTTGCTCAATACGATCAGGGTGATCTGTGTTCAAGGTGTCTTTGTAGGCGATCACGTTTTGGTACCAGGCCACATTGCGTGGTGAAGGTGCTTTTTTAGACGACGCGCACGCACTCAATATCGTGACTAGAGCGATGATAAACCCGGCTCTGAATAAAGTATAAATACAACAACTTGCATTTCTTGTATTTAGCGTCATGACACCAATATAGGCTTGTGGAAGTAAAATTCAAGTGATTAAACAGCGGTTTAACGGTAGCTCCGCCTTGCTTGAATAATCAAAAGACGGTAGCGTTTAAGGGATATATCAATGGTGCATAATCAAACGGTGTGTAATGACTTTGCCTGAAAAAATTAATTATTTGGAATACCCAGCAAGCGACTTAAACGCCACTAAAGCGTTTTTTGAATCTGTTTTTGGCTGGCAGTTTACCGATTATGGGCCCGATTACTCCGCCTTCGATAACCAAGGGCTTGAAGGTGGTTTTTATCGGGCCGACAAAACCAGTCGGGCAGATCAGGGTGCTGCGTTGACCGTGTTTTTGAGCACTGATTTAGCGGCCACTGAAGCGCGCATTGTGCAGGCCGGTGGGGTAATTAGTACGCCCACGTTTGAATTTCCCGGGGGCAAGCGGTTTCACTTTTTAGAGCCAAGTGGCAATGAGTTTGCGGTTTGGTGTCATTCTAGTTAGCCGCTATAAATTGGGTGGTAACAGTTAAGTGCTTTACGCGCGGTCATTCGCTCTTTATAGGCCGCATTTGAGTCAAAATTGAAGGTCAAAAATGCTTAATAATGGATTGAAATAGGCCGGGTTCAGCCTTCAGGGCTGTGTCTTGATATGCCGAGCGGTTGCGGTTATTCTCCTTGCACTTTTAATACCTCGGCAATCTTGGAGTGGTTCATGCCAAAAAAATTGAAACTTCTTGTCACTGGACTGAACGGTGTGGTTGGGCGAACGTTGCGCCCCGCGCTGGAAGAGCGTTATGAGATCAGCGCTCTGTCTCGCAGCGGCGTTGAAGGGTTGCCACCAGAGCGTGTGTTTAAGGCCGACATTGGTGATATCGATTCGCTTCGTCCAGCAATGGAAGGCATTGATGTGGTGTTAAACCTCGCCGCGGGCGGCGGGCAAAGCAGCGCTGAAGGTATGGATGCCGGCTGGGATATCATGCTGCGCGACAATATTGTGGGTGCGTACAACGTGTTGGAGGCCGCCAAACAAGCGGGCGTCAAACGTGTGATTCTTGCCAGTTCTGGCGCGGTCGCGAATGGCTACGAGCTGGATGAGCCATACAAAAGCTTGGTGTCTACTGAGGATGTGCCGGTTCCCGATTCATGGGAGATGGTGAACGAATACTCTGAGCCGAAGCCGGTGTCGCTGTACGGCGTGACTAAGTTGTTTGGCGAAGACCTTGGCCGCTACTACGCAGCAACCTCGGATATGTCAGTGATCAATTTGCGCATCAGTTACTGCTTGGCGGAGGATGCGGCGGGGCCTGGCCGCGGGCAGGCAAACTGGTCGAGCCACCGTGATCTTCAGCAGTTGACGACCTTATGCATTGAGGCGCCACCGGAGATTAAGTTCGATATTTTCTGGGCAACGTCAGACAACCGTAAGCTGTTTCGCGATAACGCGCGCGCAAAAAAGGTGCTTGGTTACCGCCCGCAAGATGGCGTGAAGTAAAAAGTATCAAGTAAAAGCGATCATCAAACACAAGGCACGCGGGCTTGATTAATAAGCCCGCGGTAGACGCCGTTGAGTTGTATTAGTAAGAGTTATTAGTAAGAGCTAAAAGGAATTAAACCGCCGTTTCGGCGTATGGAAATGCCTATTAGGAATGTTAGGAATGAGAGGCGCTGTTGGGCTATCTTGAGTTATCTTGGGCTGTGGCCCTAGTATCTTTAGTACTTATCACCAGCTTTATTAGTCGTGCCCGGTCAGTTTTTCCAAAAAAATCAAAGGGTTTGGGTTTTTTTAGGCGGCTATCAGAGCAAATTCTAGTAAGCGACACGAGTAAAATCGATCATTTATTAGGCAATAGTGTTAAGCCTGATCCTATGAAAAATTGTCGACAATTGACAAAATACTCTTTAAGGCTCACAATCTGCACGCATATAAATATAACAACCAGTGAGAAACACTATGGAGAAGTTGGATGTTTTTACTAATAACAACAACCAAAAGGGCGGCTCGTTATGCCAATAAATAAAAAAAGAGAGCGGAGTATGCTGCTCGCCCTGCTGTTTTTCACTGTAGTTATCAACTACATGGACCGTATTAACATCTCTGTTGCGGCATCAGCTATCAGTGGAGATCTTGGCCTATCAAAAGAGGCTATCGGTATCATTTTCTCAGCATGGGCATGGACCTATACGGCGTTCCAAGTTCCTGGTGGTCTGTTGGCAGATCGCTTTCACGCTAGAGTTTTATACCCCATTTTGTTAGTTGGCTGGTCAATAGCCACCGTTATTCAAGGTTTGGTTAGCTCTTTGGGTGCACTGGTCGGCTGTCGTGTCGCGGTTGGTGCTTTCGAGGCGCCTTCATACCCTATTAACAACAAAGTGGTGACCGAGTGGTTCCCGCCAGAGCAACGAGCTTCTGCCATCAGCGTGTATGTGTCTGGTCAGTTTGTTGGTCTAGCGTTCTTGGCGCCTGTTCTTACTATATTACTGGTGGAAATCGGCTGGCGTGGTTTTATGATCGCAACTGGCCTACTGGGCGTTGCTTGGGCGGTCGTTTGGTATGTATTATTCCCAAGCAGAAAAGGCGACAACGCTGTAGAGGAAGAGGCTGAGAATCCTACTGAAGACGTACCAGCACAAAAAATCGATTTCGCTGTTGCATTTAAGCACCCTAAATTATGGGGTATCTATATTGGGCAGTTTGCCATTGGTTCGGTGTTTATTTTCTTCCTGACATGGTTCCCAACTTATCTGACTGAATACCGTGGTATTGAAATTGTTAAGTCTGGTTTTATGGCGGCCGTTCCTTACTTAGGTGCGTTCTGTGGCGTTCTTTTGTCGGGCTTTTCATCAGATTGGATGGTTCGCAAAGGCTGGTCGGCTGAAATTGCGCGTAAAGCGCCCGTTATGATTGGTATCGCACTATCAACGGCCATTGTGGGCGCTAACTACACCACAGATAATGCGCTAGCGATTATGTTCTTGACCATTTCATTCTTTGGTGTGGGGCTTGCGTCTATCACTTGGGTGTTCGTTTCGTTATTGGCACCAAAAGAATATGTTGGTCTTGTTGGTGGTGTGTTTAACTGCTTTGGTGGTATGTCGGCCATCATTACGCCATTCGTTATTGGTCTGCTTATATCGGACGACAACTTTGCACCTGCTTTCTTATACATTGGTGCCGTTGCGATCATGGGTTTCCTATCGTATTTGTTCGTTGTTGGAAAAATTGAACAGATTGATGCCCCTTCACCAGAAGGTGAAACTCAAGCGGCTTAATTGAATCCTTTCAATACAGTGTTGTTGTGACACTGCCGTATTAAAAGCCCAGTTAAGCTGGGCTTCAAGCAGCTCAATAAATGACTATTTAAAGTGATTTATTGGGCTGTTTTTTTTAGGTTTAAAAAGTAGGCAAATTTTGGCCTTAATGCTAGCGTTTGACCTAATTGCTGACTATAATCGGCGCAAATGTACTTAAGGAGCGTTGCAACAGAAGCCCTTCTGTCAGGCTTAAGTACTTCATTTGACTGTGTGAACAGTTTCGCAACGACGCTCGTTTTTCATTAACTTTTAATTAAGCGGAGATGAAAGATGAGTGTAAATCCATCTATCCCTGAATTTTCAGACTACCTAGTAAAAGACATTAACTTGGCTGATTTCGGTCGCAAAGAAATTGCGATTGCGGAAACTGAGATGCCTGGTTTGATTTCCATTCGTGAAGAATACCGTGCTGCGCAGCCATTGAAAGGCGCGCAGATTGCTGGGTCTTTACACATGACCATCCAAACAGCGGTATTGATTGAAACGTTGGTGGCTCTAGGCGCTGAAGTGCGTTGGGCATCATGTAATATTTTCTCTACTCAAGACCATGCGGCGGCGGCGATTGCGGCGCAAAACATTCCGGTGTTTGCTTATAAAGGTGAAACCTTAGAAGAGTACTGGGAATACACACATCAAATCATGAGCTGGGCAGACGATAAAGGCCCTAACATGATCCTCGATGACGGTGGTGATGCCACTATGTTGTTGATTTTAGGTGCCAGAGCTGAAACCGACCCAAGCTTTCTTGAAAACCCAGGCAGTGAAGAAGAAACCTTTTTGTTTGCATCCATTAAGAAAACATTGGCGCAAGACAGCACTTGGTACTCTCGTCGTTTGGCCGAAGTGAAAGGCGTAACCGAAGAAACCACAACGGGCGTGGCGCGTTTGTATAAGATGCAAAAAGAGGGCTCGTTACCGTTCCCAGCCATTAACGTGAACGATTCTGTTACCAAGTCTAAGTTCGACAACCTATACGGCTGCCGCGAATCATTGGTGGATTCAATTAAACGTGCAACCGACGTGATGATTGCCGGTAAAACGGCGGTTGTGTGCGGTTATGGTGACGTTGGTAAAGGCTCAGCTGCGTCATTACGCGGTTTAGGTGCGATTGTTAAAGTGACTGAAATAGACCCTATCTGTGCCTTACAAGCGGCAATGGAAGGCTACGAAGTGGTCACCTTAGAAGACGCGGTTAGCAGCGCTGATATTTTTGTAACCACCACAGGCAACTACGACATCATTCGTCGCGAGCATATGGCCGCGATGAAAGACCAAGCCATTGTTTGTAATATTGGTCATTTTGATAATGAAATTGACGTAGCGTCGCTCAATGACTGCGAGTGGGAAAATATTAAAGACCAAGTGGATCACGTTATTTTTCCTGACGGCAAGCGCATTATTTTATTGGCGCAAGGCCGCTTGGTTAACTTAGGCTGTGCCACTGGCCACCCAAGTTTTGTGATGTCTAACTCATTCACTAACCAAACGCTGGCGCAAATTGAATTGTTTGCCAAAGGCGATGAGTACGGTAACGGTGTGTACATTTTGCCTAAGCACTTAGACGAAAAAGTAGCGCGCTTGCACTTAGATAAAATTGGCGTGAAGTTAACCACGTTAACGCAAGAGCAAGCGGACTACATTAACGTGCCAGTAGAAGGCCCGTATAAGCAAGAGCACTATCGTTACTAGGCTTAATAAAAACGTAAATGTTTGACGCACGTGGTTGATATTGGGCCACGTGCGATAAGCCTGAATTAATACATTGCGGTTGGGTTGCTCTTATTTTTAGAATAAGGCGTGTTGCGTACATATTGTGTGTGCGGTGCATTCATACCCGCTGCGGTTAAAACCTAATCAATAATTAGGACGCTAACCATGAATAGCAAAACTCCAGAGCTCAGTTTTGAGTTCTTTCCTGCACGCACTCCTAAAGGGTTTGATAACCTGTTAGACGTGCATGCGGCACTGGCCAAATTTGACCCGACGTTTTTCTCGGTGACTTATGGCGCCGGTGGCAGTACTCAAGCAGGCACTTTTGATGCGGTTAAAGCGATTTTAGACACCGGTTCCGATGCGGCGCCGCACTTAACTTGTGTGGGCTCGTCGCGCGATCAAATTAAGCAAACCATTGGCACCTATTTAGAACTGGGTATTAAGCGCATTGTTGTATTACGCGGTGACTTGCCCGGTGGCATGGTGGAGCGTGGGTATTTTAAATACGCTGAAGACTTAGTGTTATTCATTCGTGAAGAGTTTGGTGATGACTTGCACTTAGAAGTGGCGGCCTACCCCGATTTTCACCCTGAATCGGCCTCTCCGTTCACCGACTTGCAATACTTTAAGCGCAAAATAGACGCTGGCGCTAACTCGGCGATCACTCAGTATTTTTATAATGCTGACAGCTATTTTGCCTTTGTGGACGAAGCGCAAAGAATGGGCGTTGAGGCGCCGATTGTGCCCGGCATTATGCCAATCACGAATTACGCCACCTTGGTGCGTTTTTCGGATACTTGCGGCGCTGAATTGCCGCGTTGGATTCGGGCACGCTTAGAGCAATACCAAAACGACGAAGCGTCATTAAAAGCCTTTGGTTTTGATGTGGTTACGCACCTGTGCTTAGATTTATTGGATAACGGTGTGCCAGGTTTGCATTTCTATACGCTGAACAAAACAGACCCTGTACGTGATATTTGTTTGCAGCTGGGTATTGTCGAGCAATAATCATGAGTGTGCAGCAAAAATTAACGGCATTAATGTCGCAACGCATTTTAATTTTAGACGGCGCCATGGGCACCATGATTCAGCGTCGAAAATTAGAAGAAGAAGATTATCGTGGCGAACGTTTTGCCGACTGGGAAAGCCCTCTTAAGGGCATGAACGATTTGCTCGTGCTGACTCAGCCCGACATTATCGCCAGCATTCACAAAGAATACCTTGCCGCTGGCGCGGACATTATTGAAACCAATAATTTCAATGCCACCGCCAGTGATTTGGTGCGTTACGGCCTGCAAGATTATGCGTATGAAATTAATGTGGCGGCCGCCAAGCTAGCCAAGCAATGCGCGCAAGAATTCAGTACTGAAGACAAACCGCGCTTTGTGGCCGGTGTGTTAGGGCCAAATCAAAAAACCGCGTCGGTTTCGGTGGATGTGAATGACCCCGGCGCACGCGCGATTACTTTTGATGAATTAGTCGAAGACTACAGCCTGGCCACACGAGGCTTAATTGAAGGCGGCGCCGACATCATTTTAATTGAAACGGTGTTCGATACCTTAAATGCCAAAGCCGCCGTATTCGCGGTAAAAACGGTGTTTGACGAAGACGGTGTTGAATTGCCCATCATGATTTCAGGCACCATTACCGATGCCTCTGGGCGTACCTTAACCGGGCAAGTGACCGAAGCGTTTTACAACAGCTTACGGCATGCCAAGCCATTAACCATTGGTTTGAATTGCGCGTTAGGGCCAGACGATTTACGTCAGTATGTGGCGGAAATGTCGCGGGTGAGTGAAATGGGCACCTCAGCGCACCCCAATGCGGGCTTGCCAAACGAGTTGGGTGAATACGATTTATCGCCCGATGACATGGCCGACCATATTGCCGAATGGGCTGACAGTGGTTTCCTAAATATTGTGGGCGGCTGTTGCGGCTCGTCACCAGAACACATTAAAGCCATTGCTGATTGTGTGGCTGATAAACAGCCTCGCACGCTTTAACTTAGGCTCATAACAAATACCGTAATGAATAATACTGTCTCCATGCGCCTTTCAGGTTTAGAACCGTTTAACATCAGCGAAGAAACGCTGTTTGTTAACGTAGGCGAGCGCACCAATGTCACTGGCTCAGCTAAATTTAAAAAGCTGATTAAAGAAGAAGATTACGAAGCCGCGCTAGAAGTGGCGCGCCAACAAGTTGAAGCTGGCGCACAGATCATTGACGTTAACATGGACGAAGGCCTCATTGATGCCGAGAAAGTCATGGTGACGTTTTTGAACTTAATGGCCTCAGAGCCGGACATTTCACGCATACCCGTGATGATTGACTCCTCTAAATGGGAAGTGATCGAGGCCGGTTTGAAATGTCTGCAGGGCAAGGGCATTGTGAATTCAATTTCGCTCAAAGAAGGCGAAGAAAAGTTCATTGAGCAAGCCAAGCTCGTGCAGCGTTATGGCGCCGCCGTGATTGTGATGGCGTTTGATGAAGTGGGTCAGGCCGACACCAAAGAACGCAAGGTGGAAATTTGTACTCGTGCCTACAACATTCTGACCCAGCAGCTTGATTTCCCGCCGGAAGACATTATTTTTGACCCGAACATCTTTGCCATTGCCACCGGCATAGACGAACACAATAATTACGCGGTCGACTTTATTGAAGCCACGCGTGAGATTAAACGAACCTTGCCGCACGCCAAAGTATCGGGCGGGGTGTCGAACGTGTCGTTCTCGTTTCGCGGTAATAACCCCGTGCGTGAAGCCATTCACTCGGTGTTTTTGTATTACGCCATTCAAGCCGGCATGGACATGGGCATTGTGAATGCCGGTCAGCTGGCGATTTATGAAGATCTGCCGAAGGAACTGCGTGACAAAGTGGAAGCCGTGGTGTTGAACACCAGCGACTCGGCCACAGAAGACTTATTAGCCATTGCTGAAAATTACCGCGGCGATGGTAAAAAAGTAGACAACACGCAAGATTTAGAATGGCGCAGCTGGGACGTTAATAAGCGATTGGCGCACGCGCTGGTTAAAGGCATTACCGAATTTATTGAAGAAGACACCGAAGAAGCACGGCTTAATGCCGACAAGCCTCTGCACGTGATTGAAGGGCCGTTAATGGACGGCATGAACATTGTGGGTGACTTGTTTGGCTCTGGTAAAATGTTTTTACCGCAGGTGGTTAAATCGGCGCGGGTAATGAAAAAAGCCGTGGCACATTTAATGCCCTACATTGAGGAAGAAAAAGAAGAAGGCGACACCAATGGCCGTATTTTGATGGCCACGGTAAAAGGTGATGTGCACGACATTGGTAAGAATATTGTTGGCGTGGTATTGCAGTGCAATAACTTTGAAGTGGTTGATTTAGGCGTGATGGTGGCGGCCGAACAAATCCTCAAAGAAGCGCAAGCCAACAAGTGTGACATCATTGGGTTGTCTGGCTTGATCACGCCATCACTAGATGAAATGGTGCACGTGGCCAAAGAAATGGAACGCCAAGGCATTAATATGCCATTGATGGTGGGCGGTGCTACTACTTCTAAGGTGCACACGGCATTAAAGATTGAGCCCAATTTAAAGGCCGACCAAGTCGTGCATGTGGCCGACGCATCGCGTGCGGTGGGTGTGGCTCAGAACTTGTTGTCAGAAGACAATAAGGCTGAGTTCGTGGTGAAACTTCAAGATGAATACGAGCGTATTCGCGTTGAACGAGCTAAGCACGGCAAAGTGCATCGTACATTAGAAATTGGTGAAGCACGTGCCAACAAAGTCGACATTGACTGGTCGCAGCATTCGCCTGAAAAGCCACAGTTCTTAGGTTTAAAAAACTTTGACGACTACGACTTGGCCAAATTGGTTGAGCGCGTAGACTGGACGCCCTTTTTCAGCGCTTGGGAATTGGCCGGCCGTTACCCCAGAATTTTAGACGACGAAGTGGTTGGCGAAGAAGCCAAAAAATTGTTTGCCGATGGCCAAGCCATGCTGGCGCAAATTATTGATGAAAATTGGTTAGAAGCGCGTGGTGTGATTGGTTTTTTCCCCGCCAATAGCGTGGGTGATGATATTGAAGTCTACGCCGATGACAGCCGAGCCGAGGTGGTTCACACGCTGCATCACTTGCGTCAGCAAGATAAGAAAAAGAACACCCAGCCGAATTACTGTTTATCCGACTATATTGCGCCAAAAGACAGCGGTGTGGCCGATTACATTGGCGGTTTTGCGGTGACTACAGGGCATAAAATTGAGGCTAAAATTGCCGAATTTGAAGCCGATAATGACGATTATCAGTCCATTATGCTTAAAGTGTTGGCCGATCGATTAGCCGAAGCGTTTGCTGAGCACATGCACGAACGCGTTCGAAAAGAGTTTTGGGCGTACGAAACTAACGAAACATTGACCAACGAAGAGCTGATTAAAGAAAAGTACCGCGGTATTCGCCCAGCGCCAGGTTACCCGGCGTGCCCAGATCACACCGAAAAAGCCACCTTATGGCAAATGTTGGAGCCAGAGCAAAACGCCGGCATGACCATAACTGAAAGTTTCGCAATGTTACCCACGGCGGCGGTCAGCGGCTGGTATTTTTCACACCCTGAATCGCGGTATTTTCCAGTGACCCGTATTCAGCAAGACCAAGTGATTGATTACGCTGAGCGAAAAGGCTTAGACATGTTGACGGTAGAGCGCTGGTTAGCGTCCATTTTAGGTTACGACACCTAATTTTAGGCGATCAGACACTCTAGCATATCGCGCAAGCCATTGGTTGCTGATACACTTATTGAAATATTGCGATTAATAAACCCACCTTACCAAAAAAAGGAACACACAATGCAAATCAAAAAGTCACTATCAATTCTTGCTGCGGTTACGGTCGTTGCGGTATCAGCCCCCAGTTTTGCTGAGCTTAAAGGCAAAGAAATATGCGAAAAAATGAAGACCTGCGTTATTGAAAGTTTTGATGGTCAAGAAGTTCCTGAGCAAATGAAACAGATATTGTTGCAGCAGCTTGATCAGCAATGTTTAGCCGAATTTGATAAAAAGAAAGACGAAATTATTAACGCGGGCTTAAAAGGCGAAGCCAATGCGTGTGCCGATTCTATGATTGAAGTGCCTTGCGAAACGTTGATGTCGCCTGAAAACGGTGTGCATGAAACCGAAGCGTGCGCCACGTTTAAAACCGCCGCTGAAAAAGCCGGCGTTAGCGTTGAATAAAACGTCGTATTAGATTCAGGTAAACAGCGCAGTTCAATTGAGTGGATTTTTAGCTTTATCATTAACTAAATGAAACCAAGCATTAGCCCGTTACTCAGCTTTTTGGACTGCGAAGCTCTTGACCACAATTTATATCGTGGTCAGAGCCAAGACTTTAATACTGGCCAAGTCTACGGTGGGCAAGTGCTTGGCCAAGCGATTAAAGCCGCTTACAACACGTTGGATGATGAACGAAGCATTCATTCAGCTCATGCGTACTTTTTACTAAGAGGCGACGTTGACGCGCCAATCATCTACGAAATTGATCGCAGCTTAGACGGCAAAAGCTTTTCATCACGCCGCGCGGTTGCCATACAGCATGGCCGCCAAATCTTTCATTTGTCGGCGTCGTTTCAAAAACCGGAACAAGGCTTAGACTATTATCGCAATTGGGTGCCGCCGGTTGATGCTCTGCACGAGGCTTTGGATGAAAGAGTGCCCAAAGGGCATAATTTTCAAAACCAATACTTCGATGTACATTTCTTGCCCAGCGACAAAGTAACGCGCGAAGACTGTTTGCAATACTGGATGAAAGCAAAGCATGCGTTGCCTGACAACCCGGCTGATCATCACTCAGTATTGGCTTATATCTCTGATATGGGCTTGTTGATGTCCACGCTTATTCCGCACAATTTAGATGAGCCTAATTTAAGGCGGCATCATGAAAAGGTGTTATTAGTCACCATCGATCATGCAATTTGGTTTCATCGCCCGTTCCGTGCCGATGATTGGCTGTTTTATGAATGCCGCGTGCAATCAACCGGCAATGGGCGAGGGTTTGCCAATGGCCGAATTTACGACCAACAAGGTGCGTTGGTGGCGTCCACCTCGCAAGAAGGGTTGCTAAGAGTTAAAAAGTAATCCGTTTGGCTTCTTTCTGCTAACTTTTAAGCCTTTTCTGAAAGTTTTTCACGCAGTCATGAGGAAAATCACGGCCAGTTGCTCTATGCATAATGAACACAGTAAAAATCACCATCGTAATAATTTTGTAATTCTAACCTGTAGACTGCGAGTTTTAGGGTAAAAAGAATACACATGAACGCATATCATCCTCATACATCACCGCTAAACACCCCTTATGCCGATACGGCTAAAATTTTAGTTATCCGTTTTATGGCCATTGGTGATGTGGTCTTATCTTCGGTGTTGTGCAACTCGCTGAAAAAGACGTTCCCTAAGGCGCAGGTAGATTACTTGGTGCACGAGGCCAGTGCTAGCCTGTTTGATAAACACCCTTATATTGATAATGTGATTGCGTTAACCAACAGTGAGCGCAAAAACCCGTTTAAATATTTCAAAAAGATACGCGAGGTGACCGCCCAAGGTTACGATTTGGTGATTGACGCTCAGTCGACCAATAAAAGCGAAATTATTTCGTTACTTGCGCGAAAGAAAGCCATTTGTATTGGCCGCGTAAAGAAAGGGCGCGGTTTCTTCTACACCAATAAAGTTGACCCTAAAATGGGCGGCGGCAATAAAGTGGCTGAACGTCTTAGGTTGCTTGAGCCGCTAACATCAATGGGGTTTGAGGTGCAGCAGGACGATGCGTTTAACGTCACGGTGCCCATGGAACTAAAGCAGCAGATGCGTGAAACCATGAAAGCGTCGGGCATTGATTTTACGCGCCCGGTCTTTTTAATGTCGGTAACAGCCAAAGAGCGCGTTAAGCGTTGGAGCATGTCTAAAATGCAAGCCTGGGCTCAGCACTGCATAGACACATACAAAGCTCAATTAGTGCTGTTTTCCGGCAATGAGCAAGAGCAGGCTGACGTGGAAGCGTTTTATCAAAATATGGGGCAACACCCAGACATTCACCCTTACATTAATTCTGACAGCTTGCCTAAGTTGGCCGCCCTAATGTCTCACTGCGATTTATTTGTCGGCAATGAAGGTGGCCCCAGACACATTGCGCAAGCAACCGGTTTGCCCAGTGCCGTGGTTTTTTCACCGTATGCAAAGCGCTTAGAATGGTTGGTCAGCGAAAGCCCATTACACCAAGGTGTGGAATGGAATGACGTCACTACTTTGCCGCCAAATGAGATTAATGACATAGACGATAAGTTGGTGGTCGACAGTAAACAGTATTGGGATTTGTATAACTCAATTGACGTTGATCACGCCATTAAACTGGTGGACAGTGTTGCTCAAGCTGCCGGCATTAATGCGCAGTAGCGTGCTTGATTACAGGCCAAGGACTTAATGGCCGACTACGCGTTTCTTTTACCCATTGGCATCGCGTTATTAGGGGGGGCCATGAGCCCTGGGCCGAGCTTTTTGGTGGTGGCACAGCAATCGTTATCGCAATCGAGCCTGCACGGCATACTTACCTCTTTAGGCACCGCGTCGGCTGCGGCTTGTTTTGCGCTGTTAGCGGCCTTAGGCGTCACTGGCTTACTGGAAAGCATGCCCAAAGCGTATGCATTATTCCGTTTTGTGGGTGGGTGTTACTTGCTGTGGCTGGCGTATTGCCTTTTTGCTAATGCCAAACAGCCTTTGCCAGAACGCACGTTAGAGCGTGATAAAGTGAGTTTGTTGGCCTCGTTAGCAAAAGGCTTCGCGGTGCAAATCAGTAACCCTAAAACCGTCTTTATTATTGCCAGTATTTTTAGTGCCGCGTTACCTCAGCAACTGCCCAGTTATACCGCCCTTTGGGTAACCTTAACCGCATTTGTGGTGGATTTTTCTTGGTATGCCTTAGTGGCGTGGAGTTTATCAAAGGCACCTAGCCGCGCCTTTTATCAGCGTCGCAAGCACCGCTTTGATTACATGGCCAGTGCATTGCTAGCACTGCTGGCTTTGAAGTTGTTTTATGATCTATTTGCTTAAGTTTGAAACTAGTATTGACGCTTAAAAAATATCACTGTGAGCTCTCGGGCGTTCTAATATTTTAAATTATTTGAAAAAGCCCAAAACCTAACGAATAGGTTTTGGGCTTTTTAGCCGTTATAAACCAAGATTTTTTAATGAGCTACTTAATTTTTTCAAAAAGTCTGCATAAGCTCGCTTATAAGTCAGCTCCCAATTCGCATTACTGGCTATTTGGCCTTCGTTATTGCCAAAACCTTCTACTAGCTGGCTTTGATCTGTACCATCAACACTGAGCTTTAGGCTAACCTTAGATTCAAAGCCAATGGAGACAAAGCCTGGTACCATCCAAGCCCAAAACTGTTCAATATCAACATTCAAGTTTTTACCAGCGGCTTGAGGGGTATCCGCCAGTTCATAGCCGTTGGCTTTTAAACCCGCTTCTAAAAGGCTTCGTACCTCACTTTGCACGGTGTTACCTTCTGTTAAAGCCACCGATCCCATTGCACCACCATAACCGTTACGCTGGCGGCCAATATAAGTGCTCAGTTCATCGGCCGTTTTTTTCTCTGGCCCGCCTTTTACAGATGGGATTTCAGGCTTTTTAGGCTTTGCTTCAAAGGCTCTTACATCATTAATAGAGGCAATATAAACTGCGCCTAGCTTTTGCTTAAAAACTTCCGCTTCAGGCAGTCGAGGGTTAATACTGCGGGTACCGCTTACACAAGCGGTCATGCTAACTAGTAGAGTGAGTGAAATAAGTAGTTTAGTAACTTTCATTGTTAACTTGTCCATGGGGTTTGAAATAAATCAGAGATAACATCGCGTTAAGTAGTGACTTTTCAGACATATTTGGGATGTTGTTCAGTATATTACTTGTTAACTAAATAATGCGCAAAGGCTTTGCCTTAAAACAAAAACTCTTGCACTTCACTTTAGATCTTAAGGCAGTGAGAATGATTAATGTGCTATTAGTAACACTCATTCGCAGTGAATATAAAAAAGCCCAAGGCATTGATAAGTGGCTCGGGCTTTTTGTTGATTTTGTTTAGAGAATTAATGCCTGAAGTGACGCATGCCAGTAAACACCATTGCCATGCCGGCTTCATCGGCGGCGGCGATGACTTCTTCGTCACGCATTGAACCGCCCGGCTGAATTACTGCGCTGATGCCGGCGGCGGCGGCGTTGTCGATGCCGTCACGAAACGGAAAGAACGCGTCTGAGGCCATCACCGAGCCCTTAACTTCTAAGTTTGCGTGTTCGGCTTTAATGCCGGCAATGCGAGCTGAGTTGACTCGACTCATTTGGCCAGCGCCGACACCAATCGTCATATTGTTACTGGCGTAAATAATGGCGTTTGATTTTACGAACTTGGCCACTTTCCAGGCAAATTGCAGGTCGGCCATTTGTTGTTCAGTGGGTTGCACTTTGGTGACCACTTCTAATTTATTGGTCAGTTCCAAATCGTTTTCTTGCACTAATAAGCCGCCATTAACGCGCTTATATTCAATGGCGTTGAATGACGAGTTGTCCCACTGACCGCATTCTAATAAACGCACATTTTTCTTATTAGCCACGGCGGCTTTGGCGCTGTCAGACACTTTGGGAGCAATAATCACTTCAACAAATTGTTTGTCGACAATGGCGCTGGCGGTTTCTGCGTCTAACTCTTGGTTAAATGCAATGATGCCGCCAAACGCCGATTCTGGGTCGGTGGCAAAGGCTTTTTGATAGGCGTCTAACAAGGTAGGAGCCACCGCCACACCGCATGGGTTGGCGTGTTTTACGATGACACAAGCGGGCGCACCATCAAACTGTTTTACGCATTCCAGTGCGGCATCGGTGTCAGCAATGTTGTTGTACGACAATTCTTTGCCTTGAAGTTGCTGGGCACTTGAAATGCCAACAGGGGCGTTTTCTTCCACGTAAAACGCGGCCTTTTGGTGTGGGTTTTCACCATAACGCATGGTTTGTTGATGCTTGAACTGAGTGTTGAAGGTGCGGGCAAAATCAGCCTTGCTGCCGTCTTCTTGTATGCGCCCAAGGTGGTTGGCAATGGCGCCGTCGTATTGCGCTGTGTGCTCAAACGCTTTAGTGGCCAAACTAAAGCGCGTGGCGTAGGTTAAACCACCTTGCTTAATTTCGTCGGTTAAAAAGGAGTAGTCGCCCGCGTCCACCACAATGGCAACGTCTTTGTGATTTTTTGCCGCTGAACGCACCATGGTTGGGCCACCAATGTCGATGTTCTCTATCGCTGTAGGCAGGTCGCAATTAGGGTCGGCCACGGTTTGTTGAAATGGGTAGAGGTTAACCACCACCATGTCGATTTGGGAGATGCCGTGTTCTGACATTACCGCATCGTCGGTACCGCGACGCCCTAGAATGCCGCCATGCACTTTAGGGTGCAGGGTTTTCACTCGCCCATCCATCATTTCAGGAAAGCCGGTGTAAGACGACACTTCAGTAACCGGCACCTTGTTGTCAGCCAGTAGCTTAGCCGTACCGCCAGTGGATAAAATTTCCACGCCTTGAGCGTGCAGTGCTTGAGCAAATTCAAGCACGCCTGTTTTGTCTGACACACTGATCAATGCACGTGCCGGTTTAATTCGAGAGTCTGAAGAAAAATCAGTCATCATTATTTCCAGTTTAGTTAACGCACTACGGCGTTGGTAGAGTACAAAAGAGAATGGGGTTTACAACTGCCGTGAGTCAGCTGACGCTAGCACAAATCATACATTTTCAATTTTTTGCGCAGCGTGTTGCGATTAATACCTAGCACTTCAGCGGCCTTAGTTTGGTTGCCGTCAACTTGCTGCATAACCACTTCTAGAAAGGGCTTTTCCACTTCATTAATAAAAAAGTTATACAAATTAGTCGGCTGCTGACCATTGAGATCGTCAAAATATTTTTCGATTGATTGAGTGATCGAAATGCAAAGAGGTGATTGTTTAGACATGTTTTAGTTAATCTAAGCGGCTGAGGCTATTAAGTCAGCGTTTAATGGTGCGGTTAAAAACGATTCTAATAGATGGGCTTGTAAGCTTGCATCTTCGGTAGTACTAATTTCATGACGAGCCGATTCCGATAGTGTGTTCGGCCAGTGAAATAAATACCACTTGATGTGCTTGCGTGCTAGGCGAACGCCCAGCCCATCGCCATAAAAATCATGAATTGAACGAATGTGGTTAATAATAATTTGGCTGCGTTTCTCGGCGCAAGGCATGGCTGAGTACTGGCCGGTTTTTAAATAGTCTGCAACCTGTTGAAACAACCACGGTTGGCCTTGGGCGGCACGGCCAATCATCACCGCATCGGCGCCAGTGACGTCTAACACCGCCTTGGCTTGTTCTGGGCTGGTAATGTCACCATTGGCGGTTACCGGAATGCTGACGCGTTGTTTAACGGCCGCAATGGTATCGTATTCGACTTGGCCAACGAATTTACACTCACGGGTGCGCCCATGAATGGTAATGGCTTGTATGCCCGCTTGTTCGGCTATGGCCGCAATGGTGGTGGCGTTTTTAGAGTCGGGCGTGGTGCCGGTGCGAATTTTAACCGTGACCGGAACATCTACGGCGCTAACCACGGCTGACAAAATAGTGTCTACTAAAGGCTCGTCCGCTAACAGGGCTGAACCTGCGGCTTTTTTGCACACTTTTTTGGCTGGGCAGCCCATGTTGATGTCAATGATTTGAGCGCCATTATCCACATTGAAACGTGCGGCTTCTGAAAGCTGTTCGGGGTCGGTGCCAACAATTTGCACCACTACAGGCTCTGGCTCACCCGCCAAGTCTGAACGAAAGCGAGTTTTTGCGGTGTGGCGGAGGTTGGCTTGGCTGGTAATCATTTCTGAAACCACTAAGCCTGCGCCATTATTGCGACATACGTGACGGTAGGGCTTATCGGTCACGCCGGCCATTGGCGCAGCGATTACGGGGTTGGCTAAATTGTAAGGACCAATTTGCATTGCCGTGTCAGCCAGAGGTTAATTTGTTTTCTTAAGGGCGAGTGATAATACCCGAGCAAGGCTAAAACGGTAAAGAACCTAAGATTAGAAATTGCGTATTTTTTAATCAGTAGGCGGTGTTAGCGGCCAAATTAATTGTTCAGCAGTTTAATTTCATAGCCGGTGGCTGATTTTGGAAACGACAACAATTCAATCGTCACTTTTTTCAGTTCATTCGCCCCAATGTTTGAATTGGTTTTATTGTTGTAAATGTAATCCTTGGGCGACAAGTTTCGGCG